>JARLHY010000178.1 GCA_031292015.1 Negativicutes bacterium
AGCGCGCCGCATGCCGAGGGACGTACGGCAAGCGCTCTCCCGGAGCACCAAGTGCGCATTTCTAAGCGCTGCAGCGCTTAGAAATGCGCACTTGGTGCTCCGGGAGAGCGCTTGCCGTACGTCCCTCGGCATGCGGCGCGCTCTTCCGATGCGCCTAGCATCTCGACCTTATTGAACAGCTTTGGGTTTTATAATAAACGAAAAAGGAAGTGCATGGGCACTTCCTTTTTTACTTTAAAATTCAAGGTTAGGTAAATACAATCAGGAACTTCGTCTGTCCGGCAATTTTGCGGCCGGAAGGATAATCTTGAGAAACAATTAATTTGGACGCGTTCTTATGACCTTGATGAAAAAGGTAAAAAGGGGAATTTATGGAATTATATTGTGATAATGAGAAGAAATGTGAATAGTGACTGAAGGAGAATCTATGATGAAAAACAAAGACCGTATCGCAAAATATTCTTTGGGCGGTACCTTGGTCTTAAATATTCTAATCTTTGGTGTTATTCTTCCTTTCGGATTTCCATACCTGACTGGGCCTCCGATTTCAGGGGCAGCTATTTCAACATCTCCTCCGGGCAGCCTCGTTATTCCTTTTCAGATACACTCCAATAACTTATATGAACTTGTATTTCAGTTCAGGAAAGACGAATACCCGATTGATGATCTGATCAAACTCACTGGTTATGGGTCTTTAAACAAAGGCGTTGCCATACCGGTATGGTGGGAGATCGATTCACTTCCCAGTCAACAATGCATTTATCAGGAAGAAACGAACACAAAACAGGCGGCATCATTTTCCCGCGATTACATCGAACGGGATATAAAGACTGTGCAACTATCCCCGGGAGATTATAGGCTTATTTTGCATATTAAAGACGATACACCACAATTCTCAGCCGTGCAAACGAGAGTTAGATTACAATTTCATCACGCGGCATATTACTCTTACTTGCAATGGTCATCCATATTTCAACTCTTTGTCATTTTTACTGATATCATTATGGCTCTGTTCCTGCTGGTTATTGCAATACCGATATTTAGTCGGTGGCGAAAGCCATTTATGTAAGGGCGCAGACTAAAGGAAATACTATATCGGAGTTCAGCATCAATCAGAAAGGGTGCGCAATATTACGCGCCCTTTCTGTCAGTAAAATGCGAAGTATTACGCCCTTACTTGGGCAATTTGGCGCTGGGGCAGTGGCAGTTGGCGCAGGAGCCGGCGGAAGAGCAGTTGCAGACCTCTTTGCCGTTGATGCCGCGCCAGATGGTACGGGCGACATAGCCCAGTGCGGCGACGCCGATTCCGGTTAAAATGGCGGTTTCCATGATGATGCCTCCTTCGTGTAGCTGGGAAAATCGATCAGTTCAGGGCCAGGCTCAGACGACTGACTCCCCCGCCTGTCTGCAGGCCGTAGTCCTGCCCGGGTACCGGCAGTTTCCGGTTTTCGGACAAAAGGACCAGCAGGTCGACGATATCCGGATCAAACTGGGTGCCCCGGCAGCGTTTCATTTCTTCCAGAGCGGCCTCGAAATCCAGCACCAGGCGGTAGCTTCTCAGGGTGGTCATGGCGTCGAAGGCGTCGGCGACGGCGACAATTCTGGCTCCCAGCGGTATTTCCTCATCGCAGAGGCCGTCAGGATAGCCTGCGCCGTCATACCGTTCGTGATGATAGCGCACGATGTCCGAGATGGAGCGGAGAACTTTGATTTTGCCGATGATATTGTCGCCGATGGCCGGGTGCTGCCGGATGATGGCGAACTCGGTTTCGGTCAGGCGGCCGGGCTTGTTGAGAATGGCGTCGGGAATGCCGATTTTTCCCACGTCATGCAAATGGGCGCCGATATGGATCCTGGTCTGTTCGGCCTGGGACAGCCCTATTTCCCGGGCCAAAATAAGGGAAAGAGCGGCTACTCGCTCGGAATGGCCGCACATGCACGAACTCTTGGCGTCCAGCGCAGTAGACAGAGCTTCGGAAATGTCGTGCAGATCGTTAACAGTTATTTTACGCGGTAACATGGCTGAGCCTCCAAAAACAGGTTCTGTCGGCCCGGGTTCCCGGGCCGTATTCGGTTAGAATCCCAGGTAGGTTCCGGCCTGATATACGGTGAAGGCGACAAGCCAGGCCAGGGCGGTGGAATAAGTGAAGCTGAAGGCCGTCCATTTCCAGGAGTTGGTCTCACGGCGGATGACGGCCAGAGCGGCCAGGCAGGGCGAGTAGATCAGGGTAAAGAGCATCAGGGTGAAAGCGACCAGCGGACGGAAGGCCGGGTCGGCGGCCAGGGCACCCTGGAGCGAGTTCGGGTTTTCCTTGGCTTCGCCGACGCTGTAGATGGTGCCGAGAGTACTGACAAGGACCTCTTTGGCCGCCACCGCCGACACCAGCCCGACGCCGATTTTCCAGTCAAAGCCCAGCGGCCGGAGGGTGGGTTCGATGGCTTTGCCGAAACGTCCGGCGTAGCTGCCGGCCAGTTTCTCAGCCGCCTGATCTTTGTCCAGCTGATCCAGGGCTTCCTGGAGCAAAGGGGCGGTTTCTTCGCCGCCAGAATCGGCGGCGAAGGTTTCCTCAATCTGGGCCTTAGCCTGGTCGTAGTCTTTGCTGTAAGGAACTTCGCTGGGATAATTGGTCAGGAACCAGACCAGAATTGACGCCGCCAGAATCAGTGTTCCGGCTTTTTTCAGATAGAGAACGCTGCGTTCCCACATCTGGGTGGCGATGCTGCGCAATGTCGGCAGGTGATAGGGCGGCATTTCCATGACAAAGGCTTCGGAAGCCCCGGGGAAGAGCGTTTTGCGGAAGATGAGGGCCATCACCACCGCCAGCATGATGCCGAAAAGGTACACCGAAAATAACACGGTGCCGGCCAACTGCTCAGGGAAGAAGGCCGCGGTAAGCAGGGTGTAGACAGGCAGGCGGGCGCTGCAGCTCATAAGGGGCGAGACAAGGATGGTCACCATCCGGTCGCGGGGGTTTTCCAGCGTTCGGGTTCCCATGATGGCCGGCACGTTGCAGCCAAAGCCCAGGAGGAGCGGGATGAACGACTTGCCGTGGAGGCCTGCCGCCCGCATAACCCGGTCCATGACAAAGGCGGCCCGGGCCATGTAACCTGTCCCTTCCAGCAGAGCGATGCCCAAAAAGAGGAGCAGGATGTTGGGCAGGAAAGTGATAACACTGCCCACACCGCCGAGGATTGCGTCCACCAGCAGCTCCTTGAGGTTACTGTCGGCAAGGTGAGCGGCGAGAAGGTCGCTCAGAGCTTTGACGCCGCTTTGCAGCCAATCCTGGGGATAGTGGCCGAGGGTGAACACAATGTTGAACAGCAGCCACATGACACCGAAGAAGATGGGCAGACCATAGAGGCGGTGGGTCAGGACCGAATCGATTCTGTCGGACACGGTGCGGGACCAGCCGCCGTCGGCGATGACCACTTCCCGGTAGATTTCACCGACAAAGCGGTACCGAATCTCGGCAAAGGCGATTTCCGGGTCGTCGCCGAGGCTGGCCTTCAGTTCGGTCCGCGCTCTTTCCACCAGGGTGCAAAGCTCACCCCAGCCCGGCAGGGCTTGAACCGCCTTGTTCACGTCCTGATCGTTTTCCAGCAGCTTGACGGCCAGCCAGCGCAGGGGATATTTTATCGCGGTAATGGCAGCAAGGGCTTCGGTGACTTGCTGGATGCGGGCTTCGATTTCCGGGCCGTAATCCAGGGCGAAGGGCCTGTGTTTGGCGGCCGAGGCGGCGTCGGCAACGGTGCCGAGCAGGTCGTCGGTGCCGCGGTTGCGGTTACCCACCGTGCGGACAACAGGGATGCCGAGCTTCCGGCCGAGGGCGGCATCATCGACCCTCAGGCCCATGGTTTCGGCCACATCGGTCATGTTCAGCGCCAGTACCAGCGGGCGTTCCAGTTCCAGCAGCTGTACAGCAAGATAAAGGTTGCGCTCCAGGTTGGAGGTATCCAAAATATTAACAATAATATCGGGTTTTTCGTCGATGATGACGTTGCGGGCCACGACTTCATCCAGGGAATGGGCCGTAAGGCTGTAAGTACCAGGCAGGTCGACAACCAGCAGGTCGTTGCCGCGAAAACGGCGAAACCCTTCGCGCCTTTCCACCGTCACCCCGGCGTAGTTGCCCACATGCTGGCGTGACCCGGTGATATTGTTGAAAATAGTGGTTTTGCCGGAGTTGGGGTTGCCGGCCAGGGCTACTGTGAGACCAGCAGCTGATGTCATTCGATAGCCTCCTTTACGCACGCTAAGTATCTTTTGTTGCCGGCCCGGGGCGTCATCCAGGCTGGACCTGGATCAGGGCGGCTTCGGTTTTGCGCAGAGAAAGATTGAAGTTTTTAACCTTGATCTCCATCGGATCGCCCAGCGGGGCAAATTTCTGTACTTTAACCGGGGTGCCGGCGACAAGACCCATGTCGATGATCCGGCGCTTGACAGGGCCGCTGCCTGTCACTGCAGTTACAACGGCGGTTTGCCCGGGAAGCAGCTGATCGAGGGTTTTCGACATAAAGGCATTTTCCTCTCACAAACATGATAATGAAAACCATTATCAACAAAAGAATAAAACAATCTGGTTCGATTGTCAATAGTTCAGACAGACAGAATTTTTTTAGTACGACGGACGCTGCCAGTGCAGGGAGGAACGGTAATTGCCCGGATCGGGCGGGAAGGTCCGCTGGGGAACAGGGTGCTATTTCTCCTTTGTCTTAAAGGAAAGCGGGCGGCAGGAGCGAATATATTCAGGGGTTCATCTGATGATTGCAGCGAGGTTGGTAATGGCGCTTGAGAGTATCTATCTGCCCAGACTGAATAAACTGACTCCGACCCTGGAGTCGACACTGCTGAAGGCGGTGGAGGAGGCCGGTGAATTGGCCAGGGCGGTGCTTAAATTCCTGCCGTACGATGACTCCCCCGCGCTGGCTGCGGCCGAGCCGCGCGCCGCCGAAAGACTGCTGGCCGACGTGGCCGGTGAGCTGCTGGATGTGGCTCAGACCTGCGTCACGATGATTTTCGTCATGGAGGACGCCTGCGGGATTCAGGCCGACGGCCTTATCAACATCCATCTTGACAAGCTCACCGCCAAGGGTTACTGTTATGACCGCGGCCGGACCTACCGCATTGCCACCGACGGAGCATTCAAGTATCTCAATCTGCCCCGCCTGGCTTTGCATCAGGTGACGCTGCTGACCACGGTCTGCAAGATCCAGGAGGAGCTGGGTGAGTTGACTCAGTTTCTTGGCAAGCGGGCCGGGGCTTCGGGCGAGGGGCGCGACATAAGCGCCGACGCCGTGATGCGGGGCTGCGCGCTTGAGCTGCTGGATGTGGCGCAGTGCTGTTTTACGATGATGTATATCCTGGCGGAAAAATACGCTGTAAACATTCCGGAGCTGCTGGACAGTCATATCGCCAAACTGAGGCGCAAAGGTTACTGCGTCTAAAGGGGCAAAGATTGGACATATTGGCGATTTTGATGCATATAGTTGTTGGTGATGAAAATACTAGGGATATCAGGTGGTTTTGTCTGCCAAACTTTGTTTGACAACCTCTTGCAGGTGCTGTAAAATAGCTAGTGACGTCTGGATATAGTGTCGAGTATTGACGTTGTCCGGAAATGAGGTGTTCGTGTTGCAAACATATTTGGTCGCATTCACTGTAGCTCTTGCTGTGGCTTATTTCATAACACCGCATGTCAAGGACATTGCGATAAAAGCAGGAGCGCTGGATGCGCCTGACGCCCGAAAAGTTCATACCAGACCAATCCCGCGAATGGGCGGTCTGGCAATGTATTTGGCCTTTATCATTGCGGTACTGGCCAGTCTTCACGTTAACCACGAAATATTAGGGGTGCTGCTGGGAGCTACGGTGATCCTGATTGTCGGGATCACGGACGACCTACGGCAGTTGTCGCCGAAAGTCAAGCTGCTGGGACAGATTGCCGCCGCGCTGGTGCTGGTCATGTTCAATGTCCGGATCGAGTGGCTGACAAATCCCTTTGGCGATATGATTTATCTCGACTATTTTTCGATTCCGCTTACGATATTGTGGGTGGTCAGCCTGACCAACACGGTCAACCTGATCGATGGCCTGGACGGTCTGGCAGCAGGGGTGTCGACCATTGCGTCAGTCACCATCTGGATGGTGGCGCTGCAACAGAATTTCTGGATGGTGGCCATTTTGACCGCTGCTCTCGCCGGCAGTGCGCTGGGCTTTTTGCAGCATAATTTCAATCCCGCCAAAATTTTTATGGGCGATACAGGCAGCATGTTCCTCGGCTATACGCTGGCGGCAATATCGATTCTCGGGACAGTGAAGAGTGCCGCGACCATTGCCCTGGTAGTGCCGATCGTTGCGCTGGGACTGCCGATCATGGATACCGCTTTTGCAATTATTCGCCGTTATTCCAGTGGCCGTCCTATTTTTAAACCGGATAAGGGTCATCTGCATCACCGTCTGCTGGAAATGGGCCTGTCCCAAAAACAGGCCGTGCTTCTGATGTATGTGATCAGCGGCTGTCTGGGTCTCAGCGCCATTGCGCTGACGGAAGTGAATAAAGGATACGGCGCGGTGATTATCCTGCTGTTGCTGGCCGCGGCCTATTTCGGGGCCAAGAAAGTCGGCGTGCTGAAAGACACCGGTTCGGTGGAGAGTCATTAAGGGGGCAGGCCTTGGGCCTGCCCGTTTGGCATTTTGTCGCTAGGAGTGTGGTGGCATGTCCCGCATCAAGGTTATGACGATTTTCGGTACTCGCCCGGAAGCCATCAAGATGGCGCCGGTGGTGCTGGAACTCAAGAAATACCCTGCGCTCATCACACCGGTTGTTACGGTTACGGCCCAGCACCGGGAAATGTTGGACCAGGTGCTGCAACTGTTCAGGATCGTTCCGGATCACGACCTGGGAATCATGGCCAAAGGCCAGACCCTGTTCGATATCACCTGCCGGGCTATGCAGGGTCTGAACGAAGTGCTGGGTAAGGAAAAGCCCGATGTTGTTCTTGTCCATGGCGACACAACCACGACGTTCGCCGGAGCGCTGGCGGCTTTTTACCACCAGATCGCGGTAGGGCATGTTGAGGCCGGTCTCAGGACCCAGAACAAATTCTCGCCCTTCCCGGAGGAAATGAATCGCAAGCTCACCGGGGCGCTGACCGATATCCATTTTGCCCCGACACCCAGCGCCAGGGACAACCTGCTGGCCGAAGGGGTGGAGGCGGCGTCGATTTTTGTCACAGGCAACACGGTGATTGACGCCCTGATTGCCACGGTGGGGAAGGATTATCGTTTCAGCGAGCCGCCGCTGGCCGATATCGGTTTCAGCGACGATAAGAAGATAATTCTTGTAACCACCCACCGGCGGGAGAATCTCGGCGAGCCGATGCGGCACGTCTATCAGGCGCTCAGGGACATTGTCACAGAATTCGCCGATGTGGAAATTGTTTTTCCGGTACATAGAAATCCGCGGGTGCGGGAAGTCGTAAAGGACGAACTCGGCGGACTCGAGAGGGTGCATCTTGTCGATCCGCTGGATTATCAGCCGTTTGCCAACCTTTTGGCCCGGTCTTACCTGATGCTCACCGACTCCGGGGGTATCCAGGAGGAGGCGCCGTCGCTGGGCAAGCCGGTACTGGTGCTCAGGGACACCACCGAGCGCCCTGAAGCCATCGACGCCGGGACGGTAAAACTGATCGGCACCGACCGGGAGCGGGTGTATAGCGAAACCCGCCGGCTGCTTACCAGCCAGACAGAATATCAGCAGATGTCCACCGCCTGCAACCCTTACGGGGACGGCAAGGCTGCCAAGCGGATCGTTGATTTCATCCTGTGGAAACACGGGTTGGCCACCACGCGGCCCGAGCCCTACGCCTGCATGCTTTAACGCGGCAGGCTGACTGGCGTTCTGCGACTCTTTACGGCATCAGCTCAGGCAAAAAAGCCGGACTTTGCAGGAATTTTCCGGGCTGCGTATAAAAGATATAGTTGTGAAAACCAGAAAACATGGTTATGGGTGTACAAGGTATGGTTATACCGTTGTCTGTTTGCCCTAAGTGCAACCAGCGGCTTGTTTTGTCGCCAAGGCTCGGCGCAAGCCGGGTTTTCTGCGTCGAACAAAGAGCGGTTCGACATAAGTGCAACCAGCGGCTTGCTTTGTCGCCAAGGCTCGGCGCAAGCCGGGTTTTCTAATATTAAGAGATGAATAAGGTTACCTACTGATAAAGAGGCAGAGTGGGGTGGGCTTGGTGAAGAGGCAGGATAAGCGGCAGATGCTTGACGCTTTTTCACTGGTGGGCACCATCGGAATCAGTATGGTGGCCTCGGTGGCGGTTGGCCTGTTCGGCGGCCGGGCCATCGACGGCTGGCTTGACAGTTCTCCCTGGGCCACTATCGCCGGCATCGTGCTGGGGATGATATCCGGCCTGTGGGCTACATATAAACGGGTTACCGAAGTCGAAAGAGATAAGTGATGCAAGAGTTTACCATCGAAGTCAAACGAACGCTGGGGCAGATTGCTGCACTGCTGGCCCTGCTGGCCGGCTGCTCCTGGCTGATGGGCCACGCGGCGGCGATACCGGGACTATTCTTGGGAGGGGCGGCCAGCGCTGTTTACTTTCTGCTGATGAGCTACCGGATCCGGCGGAGCGCCGCTTTGCCGCCGGCGAAGGCCGTGGCTTACATGCGGTCCGGCTGGATGGTGCGGCTGAGTTTCATTGTTCTTATCCTGATACTGTCGCTGAAGATTCCCCAGATCAATTTTGCCGCGGCGGTGGCGGGACTGTTCTCGCTTCAGATTGTTGTTGTTTTCAATGCCATCCTTATTGTGGCACGGTCCTTTTTCCGCAAATAATCGCAATACAGACAAGAAAGGGGTGAAATTATGGAACATGGAGGAGGACACGAAATCGGCGGACACAAGTTGGCCCACTTAGCCGGCTTGACGTTTAACATTGATACTCTGTATATGACCTGGCTGGCTATGGCTATTGTCATCCTGATCGCGTACATGGCGACCAGGAGGCTCGCGCTGGTGCCCACCGGATGGCAGAATATGGTGGAGATGGTCATAGCCGCGCTGATGGAGCAGATTGATGCCACAATGGGGCCCCAAGGCAAAAAATTAGCGCCGCTTATCATCACCCTGTTTTTGTTCTTGCTGACAGCCAATTGGCTTGGGCTTGTTCCCGGACTGACTTCGCCGACGAACGACATCAACACAACCCTCGGTTTCGCGCTGATGGTCATCGGGCTGGTGCAGATCCTGGGCATCATGAACAAGGGGATCAAAGCGTATTTCAAGCACTTTTTCGAGCCATTCATTCCCTTTGTGATCATCAACATCATCGAGGAGCTTTCCAAGCCGATTACGCTGGCTTTCCGGCTCTTCGGCAATATTCTGGCAGGGGAGATCCTGATCATCATTTTGGGTATCCTGGTGCCAATGTGGATTCCAATCCCGAACATCATCTGGCTGGGGTTCAGCGTTTTCGTCGGTGTGGTCCAGGCCTTCATCTTCACGATGCTGTCGATGTCGTACCTGGCGAATTCCCTGAAGGATCATCACTGATTGACCAGATAGAAAACTAATCATTTTAACATCTAGAAAGGAGGACTAATTGTGGAACACGCTATTATGGTAGCAGCTTCAGCCATCGGTGCCGGTTTGGCCATCGGTCTGGCTGCGATCGGCGCCGGTATCGGTGACGGAGCGGTAACCGCCAAAGCAATCGAGGGTATGGCCAGACAACCGGAAGCGAAAGGGACGATCTTGGTCAATATGCTGATTTCGGTAGGCCTGATCGAGTCAATCCCCATCATCGCCGCCGTTATCGCCATCGTGCTGGTTTTCGCCAATCCGTTTCTCAAGTAATTGGTAGTGCGTATAGGGCGACGGGTATTTTTTCCCGTCGCCTCCCTTAAGTTAGCGATAGGAGGGGCCCTGATTGGTTGATTTGAATGCGACGCTTATAGCGCAAATTATAAATTTTCTCATCCTGGTCGCGATCTTGACAAAAGTAGCCTACAAGCCGCTGATGAAAGCGCTGGCCGACCGCCAGGCCCGGATTGCCGAAAGCCTGGAGACGGCGGACAAAGAGAGGGCTGCTGCCGAGCAGCTGAAACGGGAGTACCAGGAACAGCTGGCCCAGGCCCGGACTCAGGCTCAGGCTATTGTCGACAAGGCCACCAAGCTGGCTGAGCAGACCAGGGACGAGATCATGCAGGAAGCCCGGACGGAGCACGCCCGGCTGTTAAAGGAAGCGCGCGAAGAAATCGCCCGGGAGCAGCAGCGGGCCATTGCCGAGCTGAAGAACGAAGTGGTTTCGCTGTCAATAGCCGCCGCCACGAAGATTATCGGCCATAATATCGATGCCGCCGCCAACGCCAAGTTGGTGACCGATTTCATCGACAAGCTGGACGAGACGAAAACAGGTGGTCTGAAATGCTGACCAGCCAGTTAGCTTCAAGGTACGCCCAGGCGCTTTACGAGCTGGCCGCCGAAAAACAGGAACTGGATGCGGTGGAAGAGCAGCTTGGCCAGATCGAGCAGACCTTAAGCAGTGTCCCGGAACTGGCTTCGCTGCTTTACCATCCCCAGGTGCCGGTGGAGGCGAAAAAAGACACGGTTGACAAAGTGTTCGGGCCGCAGCTGGGCGCCCATGTCCGCAATTTTTTGCTGCTTTTGATCGACAAACGGCGCGAGACCGCTTTGCCGGCGATTGTCAGGGAATATAAGGTGCTGGCCAATGAAGCGCGGAATATTACCGAGGCTGAAGTTACAACCGCCATGCCGCTCAGCGACAGCGAACGACAGGCCCTGGCCGCCAAACTGAGTGCAGTGACCGGCAAGCGCGTCATTCTGCAGACGAAAGTCGACGGACGTATTGTCGGCGGGGTCATCGTGAAGTTGGGAGACAAGCTGATCGACGGCAGCGTCACCCGCCAGCTGGCAACGCTGGAGGCCGCGCTGCGCAAAACCGAAGTGACTAAGATTGGGGTGACTTACTGAGTATGAAAATGAGGCCAGAGGAAATTACGGCTATCATCAAACAGCAGATAGAGCATTACCAGGTCGACCTCAATGTTGACGACATCGGCACCGTTATCGAGGTGGGTGACGGCATCGCCAGGATTCACGGCCTGGAGAAGGCCATGGCCGGCGAACTGCTGGAGTTTCCCAACGAAGTATACGGAATGGTGCTCAATCTTGAAGAAGACAACGTCGGAGCTGTGCTGCTGGGCGGCGAGCTCTTGATCAAAGAAGGCGACACGGTGCGCCGCACCGGCAGGATCATGCAGGTGCCGGTAGGTGAGGCCATGGTCGGCCGGGTTGTCAACGCTATCGGCCAGCCGATCGACGGCAAGGGGCCGATCAACACTACCGAGTTTCGCCCGGTCGAGTTTCGCGCTCCCGGTATTGCCGACCGCCAGTCGGTCAAGGAGCCGCTCCAGACGGGTATAAAAGCCATCGACGCCATGATTCCCATTGGCCGCGGCCAGCGGGAACTGATCATCGGCGACCGCGGCACAGGCAAGACGGCTATCGCGGTCGATACCATCATCAACCAGAAGGGTCAGGGCGTTATCTGCATCTATGTGGCCATCGGCCAGAAATCTTCCACTGTCGCCCGGGTGGTACACATCCTGGAAGAAGCCGGGGCGATGGAGTATACCATCGTTGTGGCCGCGACGGCGTCGGACAGTGCGCCGCTGCAATATCTGGCGCCTTACGCCGGGGTATCGATGGGCGAATATTTCATGTACAAGAGCGGCCATGTGCTGTGCGTGTACGATGATCTGTCCAAGCACGCCACTGCGTACCGGGCCATGTCACTGCTTCTTCGCCGGCCGCCGGGACGCGAAGCTTATCCTGGCGACGTTTTCTATTTACATTCCCGCCTCCTGGAAAGGGCGGCCAAGCTGTCGGACGAGCTTGGCGGGGGCTCGATCACCGCTCTGCCGGTTATCGAAACTCTGGCTGGCGACGTGTCGGCTTACATACCCACCAACGTCATTTCAATCACCGACGGTCAGATCTTCCTGGAGAGCGAGCTGTTTTATTCCGGTATCCGCCCGGCCATCAACGCCGGTATTTCGGTATCACGGGTAGGCGGTTCAGCCCAGATTAAAGGGATGAAGCAGGTTGCCGGACGTCTTCGTCTCGACCTGGCCCAGTATCGTGAGCTGGCGGCGTTTGCCCAGTTCGGCTCGGACCTTGACAAGGTGACCAAGGCTCAGCTTGACCGCGGCCAAAAGATGGTTGAGCTGTTGAAGCAGCCGCAGTATCAGCCCATGCTGGTCGAAGAGCAGATTATCGCCATTTATGCCGGAGTCAACGGCTATCTTGATGAGATTCCGACCCATGAAGTCGATCATTTCGAACGGGATCTGATCAAGTTCGTGAAATCCAATTACGCCGAGATTCCCAAGGCGATCCGCGAGAAGAAGTCCCTCGACAGCGAAACGGAAGCGTCGCTGAAAAACGCCATCAAGGAGTTTAAGGACACTTTCGCGGCCTACGACAAAACCGGCCTGCAAGCGGCGAGGTGATGACTGATGCCTAGTGCACGGGATATACGCCGCCGCATCAAGAGCGTAAAAAACATCCAGCAGATTACCAAGGCCATGAAGATGGTGGCTGCGGCCCGCCTGCGCAGGGCCCAGGAACGGGCCATATCCTCCCGCCCTTACACCGACAAGATCCGCGAGATGCTGGCCGGTGTTGCCGCCGGCGCCCGGGACGTGAGTCATCCGCTGTTGGCGGTGAGGGAAGTGGAGCGGACCTGCCATCTGATTCTTGGCGCCGACAAAGGTTTGGCCGGAGCCTATACTTCCAACCTGATCAAAGAAGCGCTGCCGCATGTTCAGGGCAAGGATTCGGCGCATCTCTTGACAGTCGGACGCAAGGCCCGCGACTATTTCCGGCGGCGCAACTACAAGATCGACAAGTCTTACAGCGGCTTTTCGGAGAAACCGACCTATCAGCACGCCGCTGATATCGCCCAGGATATTGCGACTGCCTATGCCGCCGGCGAGTACGACGAGGTTTATATGGTTTACAGCCGGTTCTTTTCGCCGGTGAATATAAAACCCACGGTAATCAGGCTGTTGCCTGTGGATACCAATATCGGCCAGGCGGAGGGCGAAGCCCACGATTATATCTTCGAGCCTTCGGCGGAGGAAGTGCTGGGCCTGCTGCTCCCGAAATACCTGGAGACAGTGATCTACGGAGCGCTGCTGCAGGCGGCGGCCAGCGAACTGGGCGCCAGGATGACGGCCATGGGGTCGGCCACCGAAAACGCCCAGGAACTGATTTCCAAGCTGGTGCTCAACTACAACAAGGTTCGCCAGGCGAATATCACCCGCGAGATATCCGAGATCGTGGGCGGTGCCGAGGCGTTGAAATAACGCAAAGGAGGGGAAACAGTGAGTATAGGTAGGGTAATCCAAGTCATCGGTCCTGTTGTTGACATCGAATTCCCCCCGGAACAGTTGCCCGCGATATATAACGCCATCAAAATAGAAGAACAGGTTGGCGAGGTTAAAATCAACCTTACAGTGGAAGTCATGCAGCATCTTGGCGACAATAAGGTTCGCACGGTGGCCATGTCTTCTACCGACGGGCTGACCCGCGGCATGAAAGCCGAGGATACCGGGGCGCCGATCAAGATTCCTGTGGGCAAGGGTACGCTGGGCCGGGTACTGAATGTTTTAGGTGAACCTGTTGACAACAATCCGGAGCCGCTCATCGTCGACGACTATTGGCCGATTCACCGGCCGGCGCCGTCGTTCGAAGATCAGGAAACAGATACCACCATTCTGGAGACGGGGATCAAGGTCGTCGACCTGATCGCGCCTTACTCCAAAGGCGGTAAGATCGGTCTGTTCGGCGGAGCTGGGGTCGGCAAGACGGTTATTATTATGGAGCTTATCCGCAATATTGCTACCGAACACGGCGGTTTTTCGGTTTTTGCCGGGGTGGGTGAGCGGACTCGCGAAGGCAATGACCTGTGGTCTGAAATGAAGGAATCGGGTGTTATCGACAAGACGGCGCTGGTTTACGGGCAGATGAATGAACCGCCTGGAGCCAGGATGCGCGTGGGCCTGACCGGGCTGACTGTGGCCGAATATTTCCGTGATAAGGGCGGCCAGGACGTGCTGCTGTTCATTGACAACATTTTCCGGTTTATCCAGGCCGGTTCCGAGGTTTCGGCGCTGCTGGGCCGGATGCCGTCCGCGGTTGGCTATCAGCCGACTCTGGGCACCGACGTCGGCGCCCTGCAGGAACGGATTACGTCCACCAAGAATGGGTCGATCACTTCGGTTCAGGCGGTGTATGTGCCGGCCGACGATCTTACCGACCCCGCACCGGCGGCGACTTTTGCCCATCTGGACGCCACTACGGTTCTGTCGCGGCAGATCGCCGAGCTGGGCATTTACCCGGCGGTGGACCCGCTGGATTCGACTTCCCGGATCATGGACCCCAACGTCATCGGCCAGGATCACTACGAGGTGGCCCGCGGCGTGCAGGAAGTGCTGCAGCGCTACAAGGAACTGCAGGATATCATCGCCATTTTGGGGATGGAAGAACTGTCAGACGACGACAAGCTGACAGTGACCCGGGCCCGGAAGATTCAGCGTTTCCTCAGCCAGCCGTTCTTTGTGGCCGAAGCGTTTACCGGAACTCCGGGCAAATATGTTCCGCTGAAGGAAACGATCCGCGGATTCAAGGAGATCTTGAGCGGCAAGTATGACGATTTGCCGGAAACGGCGTTCTATATGGTGGGTACTATTGAAGAAGCAGTGGAAAAGGCGCGCCAGATAAAGGGGGAATAGCGTATGGCCAATCAGATCAGGCTGGATATTGTCACCCCTGAGCGCATTGTCTATTCCGAGGATGTGAACATGGTCATCGCCCGGGCCACGGACGGCGATATCGGTGTTCTGCCGGGGCATGCCCCGCTGGTTGCCGGTCTTGACATCTGGCCGCTACGGGTGCTGACCGAGGAAAGCGAGATCCATATCTCGCTTTGCAGCGGTTTTATCGAAGTGCGGCCGGAGAAGGTAACGATTCTGGCCGGCTGCGCCGAACTGCCGGAAGAAATCGATGTCAAGCGGGCCGAAGCCGCTAAGGAAAGGGCTGAAAGCCGCCTGCGGGAAGTGGCGCCCGAGATCGACGTCGAACGGGCTGAGGCCGCTCTTCGCCGGGCACTGGTCCGGCTGAGGGTCGCCGATCAGGTGAAATATCGGGAATAAACGTGAAGCGGCCGGAGAAAATCCGGCCGTTTTTTGTTTGCAGGCTGTTGAAAAAAGAGGTGAATAGCCTGAAGTTAAATCAGATATTATCAAAAAGGACATTTTGATCGATATATTCTATAGTGGCCGATTTCCCATCAAGGTGGGTAATATTTCTTTGCATAGCACCCCTAAAAACTGGCAACAATGAACTTAGAGTCAAGTCATGGGGAGTGCTATGCGCAAGAAGGAATATCTGCTCATCGGGATCGGAATAACGATTGTCGCGCTGCTGTTTGTCTGGAGCCGGAGCGAGCGGCTGACAACGGCCCAGGGGCTGGCACGGGCCATGCGGGCCAGCGGTGCTGTGGCGAGTGAGCTGCGGATCAGCGGCTGGAGCCGGCTGCCGGACGCGAACTTGGACGACAGTGAAATTTTGGCGCTGGCTGAGGCCGGTATGGCCGGGCTGGGGATCGATTCCGGCCGTTATAAGCTTTCTTACGGCCTGGATAGACAGGGACGCTCGGTCCGGGCTGAAGCGGCGGAGGGTGATTTTTATCTGGCGGTGACTGCCCGGTCGTCGAAAGTCGGGGCAGGTGAGGACCGGGAGGCTTATCTGGTAATAACGCTGCGGCTGACGGGGGAAAATCCGGCGTCAGGGGACTGGAACGACAAGATAACGGCCGTCTTATCCAGGGGTGGGGATTCTCCACAGATAACCACTTGCCTGGTTGGCTGGCTTGGTGGTAAACTAGAGAAGGATCAATGGCTGGAACGACTGGAAAGCTCCAGCGGGGCTCTCAGGGCCGTTACGCATGACAGGCTGGTTGGGCCGGACTATGTGAGCGTGACTTGTTTTTCGCCTCTCTTGCCCGGCTGGGTCAGGGCGGGGGACAAGCAGGTCAACCTTAATATGGCCGTCCGTTTCAGCCCGTACGATAACCGTACATATGTCGTAGCAGGTTCACCGGTTATTATTGGTGAATATTAGCAGCAAGCAGTAATGTGGGAGGAACTCATGTGGAAAAACTGATCGTCAGCGGCGGACGGAGATTATCCGGCACCGTAAAAGTGAGCGGCGCCAAAAATGCCGTATTGCCGATTATCGCGGCGTCGCTGCTGGGTGTAACGCCAAGCAGGCTGGAAGAAATCCCCGATCTGGATGATGTCCGTACCATTTCCGAGGTGCTCGGGTTTCTGGGGGCGAAGGTCGCATACGAAGAGCCGGGGACACTGCTGGTGGACAGCACGGATATTACCAGCAGCGAGGTTCCTTATGAGCTTACCCGGAAAATGCGGGCTTCTTTCACCGTACTGGGGCCGCTCTTGGCGCGGCGGGGCCAGGCTCGGATCTCGCTGCCCGGGGGCTGCGCCATCGGAACCCGGCCGATCGATCTGCACCTGAAAGGCTTCGAAGCCTTGGGGGCGGAAATCGTACTGGGGCATGGCTATATTGAGGCCAAAGCGCCGCAGGGACTTCGCGGCGCCAGAATTTACCTTGACTTTCCCAGTGTTGGGGCAACGGAGAATATTATGATGGCTGCCAGCCTTGCCAAGGGGCAGACCATTTTGGAAAACCCGGCTGAGGAGCCGGAAATTGTCGACCTGGCCAACTACTTAAACTCAATGGGCGCCCGGGTGCGCGGCGCCGGGACCAACGTTATCCGCGTCGAAGGAGTAAAAGAGTTGACAGGCACCACTTACACGGTTATTCCCGACCGGATCGAGGCCGGCACTTATATGGTGGCGGCGGCGATCACCGGCGGCGATGTCTGGATTGAAAACGCGCTGACTGAGCATCTCAAGCCGGTTATCGCCAAGCTCAAAGAAGCCGGGGTTTATATCGAAGAGAAGATTGACGGGGTTCGGGTGCGCGGCACCGGCGCCTTGAAGGCTGTGGATATCAAGACTCTTCCGTATCCGGGTTTTCCCACCGATATGCAGGCCCAGTTTATGGCTCTGATGACGGTGGCCACCGGAACCAGCGTGATTACCGAGACGGTTTTTGAAAATCGTTTCATGCATGTGGACGAGCTCAAACGGATGGGCGCCAATATCAAGATCGAGGGACGCAGCGCAGTGGTGGAAGGAGTCGGCAAACTGGCCGGCTGCCAGGTGAAGGCTACCGACCTGCGGGCAGGAGCGGCGCTTATTCTGGCCGGACTTGTGGCTCAGGGTCAGACCGAAATCGGCTGCATCCATCACATCGACCGAGGTTATGAGGGGATCGTCGCCAAGTTCTGCGGTCTGGGAGCCGAGATTACGCGGGTCGGCTAGCGCACAGGCACTCATATGTTTCGTACAGAGGCAACCAAAGGCTGGTTGCCTCTTTGTTGTTTGCTCTTTCCCCAATATTTAGATAAAAATGGAGGATTTTCTCATAAAATACGAAATATAGTAATTCGAGGCAAAATGATGATGGGATGGTTGCCCCATGTCGATAGAAACGGCTGTAACAACAAGCATCATTGCCACTTCGCTAATGTTCCTCACGTACAGTTATCTGTACTTTCAGTATCGCCAAACCTATTTGACAAAATGGGTACTAGCCTGGGTGCTGTATTTGTGCAGGCAGTTGTTTTTAGAACAATCTTTTGTGGAACAGACATTGCCAATGCATTTTGCAATCTTGTATAGTGTACTAACTGTTGCTTATAGTCTCCTCATGATTGCCGGGACTGTCGAGTTTGCCGGGCGGCGGTTGTCCCGGATATGGCCGCTTGCCGGTGTGATCGCTTTTATCGCAGCTTCAGCCGGGTATTGGATGCATATTCCCTTTACCTACTATATATTACCCGGAATAGCTTTTACTGGAACGACTTATATCGCTATCGGAAGAATCTTCTGGAAGATCAATGTGCCGGGCCTGGGTAAATATGTCACTGCCGGTGCATTTATGATGCTGGGGCTACATCATTTTGACATGCCAATTCTGTTCCCTCTTCCATGGTTTACTCCCTGGGGGTTTTTGCTTGACGGTTTGCTCAAATTCGCGATAGCCATAGGCATCATCCTTGTTTACTTTGAAAAAGTCCGTTACGATCTTGATGTCCAAGGAAAGTATTTCCGACTGATGACCGAAAACGCGATGGATGTTATTTATCGTTACCGGATGGACAAATCCGCCGGTTTTGAATATGTCAGTCCGGCAGTGAAAGAGTTTACCGGTTATGATCCGGACTATTTCAGGACGATCCGACAGGTTATTCATGTCGTGCATCCTGATGACCGAGCCAAATTCAAAGTGTTTCTGCGGGGAGCAACGGAATTTGATGTTCTTACCGCTTTTCGGATTATACATAAAAACGGCGATATCTTATGGGCGGAACAGAAACATTCGAAGATTACCGATACGGACTGCAGGCCTGTAGCGGTGGAAGGAATTGTGCGTAATGTAACAAAGCGGATGCGACTGGAGCAGGATATGGCGCGCCTCGACCGGCTGAATGTCGCCGGGCAGATGGCCGCCAACCTGGCCCATGAGGTCCGAAATCCGTTGACCACTATCCGGGGCTATCTGCAGCTTTTAGGCAACAAGAGCGAATTTGCGCATTATAAGGACCAACTGGGGATGCTGCTGGAAGAACTTGACCGGACCAACCACATCATTACCGAATATCTGGCCCTGAGCAAGGATAAGATGGTAGACATGAAGCAATGCAGCCTCAACGCAATTATTCAGTCGATTTACCCATTGCTGCAGACCGACGCAATTGCCTCCAACATCGAAGTTCAGGTGCGGTTGGAGGAAATCCCTGAGCTTTATCTGGATGACAAGGAGATCAAGCAACTGGTGCTCAACCTGTGCCGCAACGCCGTGGAGGCCATGCCGGAAGGAGGACGCCTGGAAATCATGACCCGGGCAATGGACGAGGCAACGGTCTTGAGCATCAAAGACCAAGGCAAGGGAATTTCTCAACAGGTGCTGAACAATCTCGGGAAACCCTTTTTTACCACCAAGGAAAGCGGCACCGGGCTGGGTATGGCGATCTGTTACCGGATTGCCGGACGACATCACGCCAAACTGGATATCGAGACAGGTCCGGCCGGAACGACAGTATCCGTCATATTCCAGAATAGCTGGTCCTGAAGATACGGCCGGAAAATCGGTCCAATCTCTCCCGTAAAGGGAGAGATTTTTTTAATGGTCGGAAATAGGCGTTTGACGAAAAAAAGCAGGACTTAAGACCTATAGTTTCGGTACTAAAGTCTCAAGGAGTGTGACAACATCATCCATAATATTACTAAATATCCTAATAAATCCATGGAATCGTCAAAGCAACAAGGAATCTGGGTGGATTCTGTCGGGAGGAGTCGTTGGCCAATGCAGGGGGATATCCGCGGCAACAAGGCTTATTTCTATGTGAAAAAAATTGTCCGTAGAACCGGCTTGTATCAAGAAGCTTCCGAACGACGCTAAACAGGATATCGAGACAGGACCGACCGGAACAATAGTGTACGTCAAGTTTCGGAATAGCTAGTCCGAGAAAGGGCCGAAAGGCCTTTTTTTGTATTTTCAGAGGCGGTTTTACAGTTTGTCTGTATCCGACGGGAAGGAGGGGAGTCCAATGAATCACTGATCCGACTTTTAACGACAAATAAAAAAAGAAGGGATGAAAGAAATGCCGAATCGTCAATTAGTTCCCAAGGAGCCAATTTCTGACTGGGACCACATCGAATTGATCGAAGCCCATTCTCAAAAGGAGAAACAAGCTATTTACCGTCTGCGCTATCAGGTACAGGTGGAAGAAATGGGGCGGATGATCCCTGGGGCCAATCATTTAAGAAAAACGATCACCGACGAATTAGATGACTGGAGCTACTTGCTTTATGCTGAGCAAAACGGGCGCATTGTCTGCACTGTCCGGCTCACTATCGGTCTGGCGGAGGACTTTCCCAACGATCTGACTCAGATCTTTCAGTTGAAGAGGTTTCAAGAATTTGCCCCGTCATCCCCCAATCTATGTTTAGGGACAAAACTTATGGTTGTCTCTGAATTTCGCAGCACGCCAGTTATGTTCAGGCTTATGGCTATGTCCTATAAAATTGCCCGGAACAATAATGTTCAGTTCAGCTTCGGCGGGTGTAACCCTTATCTTATCCCCATGTATGAGCAATTGGGTTATCGGAGTTTTACCGCCGGATTCCAAGATCCGGGCTATGGTTTTGTCGTTCCCCAGGTAATATTGTTGGAAGATTTGCAGCATCTGATCGCCCTGGGTTCTCCTTTCCTGCGTATTGCCAGAAAATATCCCAATTCTTCAGCTGCCAGAGAATGGCTGCAGGTCAATGTCCCAGAGGTCTTTGCAGTTCCGGTCAGCGTTGTCACGGATGCGCAGGCCAAATGGGGTTATGTGACACGGCGTGTCGGGAATCTATCTGATATTGCGCCAATCCTGCAGCGGCTTACGATGGAGGAAAGCCGCCAGTTCCTTCAAATAGCGGCACCTTTCGAATGCAATAAGGGGCAGGAGTTTATCCGGACCGGCGATGTCTGCAACGAACTCAATTTGCTTATTGCCGGCGAAATGAAGGTTAGCGATGATGCCGGCCGGTCTTGGCTGGCCGGCCCAGGGGACGCTGTGGGGGCGCTAGGGCTGTTTGACCAGACCCATCACAAGGTGGACGCAACTGCCGTCAGCGACTGCGAAATTCTGGCGATATCCCGGTTTGCGTTTGAAAAACTGCTCCGGTCTCAGCCCGACCTGGCGGAAAAACTCTGTTTCGGCAGTAGGCAAACAGGGGAGGGCAGCGTATGAAAAGGAAGACTGCGATATTATTGATCAACAGCTATCCGCCCCGACAGAGGGTGATTTCCGACACCGCCCTGGAAAACAGCCTGGCGGTCCTGCGTACTTATCTGGAAGCCCGGGATATAGGCGTGGAAGTCATCGACGACCAGCGGATCGGGGCCCTGGAAAATGGCATTCCCCGCTGGTGCCAGGGCCTGCTGAAAAACATCACTAAGCTGCAACTCAAGGTTCTGCAGCACAAGACCCTGGCAGGTTTGTTGTTCCTGACGGCCTGGCCGCTCCACGCCCTGGCGCTATACCGGCGGCGGAAGTATATGCGCCGGCGGATCGGCGAAATTGTCGATGAGGTTCAGCGGCAGAATGTCCCGATTGTGGGGATCAAGCTATGGTACGGCGATGCCTATGTCTGGGGCCGCGAACTGGCGGCTGAGGTCAGACGGCGCTGCCCGGGCACGGTCGTCATCGCCGGCGGTCCGCAGGTGAAGGTTTACGGCGACATCGTTCTGGGGGACGGCTTCGATCTGGCGATTATGGGACCGGGCGAAGAGATTCTGGAGAAAGTTGCGCTGCTGCATCGGCAGGTGGGTACGAAGCAGCTTTTGCTGGAGAAGGTCGGCGAGATTTATGGCGGCCGATTCATTGAAGCCGGCGGGTTCAGCGGGAACCGGGAAACTGTCGCCAGACAGATGGCGGCGCAGACCGTTCCTGTCTACCGGGATGTCGATATCAGGGACAAGATTCTCTTTCACACCATCGTCGACGGCGTGGGCTGCAGCTGGAACAGCTGCAATTTCTGCTCACACACCCGTTGTTCAGTCGCCCCTGCTTTCCGGCCGGCTGGTGACATCGTGGATGAGATCTCGGTTATGCTGCGTCGGGGAATCGCCTTTTTCCGTTTCAGCAGTTCGGAAACCAGCCTCGCCCAGGGCCGAAAAATCGCCGAGGCCATCCTGGCCCGGGGACTCGATATCCGGTTCTCGATGTTCGTCCGGGCCGTGAAGCCCACGGCGCAGACGCTGGAAGACTACCGTGTGATGATCCGGGCAGGACTGAGGGCGGTCTTCATGGGGGGCGAGACAGGCCACGACGGCGTCAACACAACTATTATGAACAAGGGCGTAGGGCGAAAGGAGATCATCGACACCATCGCCACCATCCGGCTGGCGTCGGATGCCTTAGGGCTGCCCTGCCGAGTGGGGCTTTCCCTGATCTATCCCTGCCCGCTGCCGGCTGACGTGACGCTGGACGAGGTTTACCGGGCGAATACGGCGCTCATTGACGCGACGCTGCCTGACACGGTTATTGTCAATCCGCCCGGACCCTTCCCGGCCACGAGGTGGTTCGACGAAGCGGACAAGTTTGGTTTTCGCTTCGCTGATGGGCCGGAGGGTTTGGCAAAGAGGATGATGCAGTACGAGTACTCGATCTATAAACCGGCCGAGCTTTGGCCTGATCTGGGGTTTACTCTCCAGGGACAAGACGTCAAGGCGCTGCTGAAAGAAACCGGCCGACTGCGGGCTTACGCCGCCGGGATCGGCATTCCCACCGACATTTCGGATGAATACCTGATGATGACCGAGGCCATCGGCATGAGTTCCCGGCTGGATATGATGAAGTTCAAGCGCGAAACCCTGCTGGACATCATCAGCGGCAGCACCGGTTATACCCGCGAAATCGCCGCCGCCATCAACGCCGCCAGCCGTCAACTCGCAATGGTCGGCACCAACAACGCCCGGCGTCGCCGGGAAACGACTGACGGCGGTCAGATCAGGGATTTAGCTGTCACAAACGCCAATTGAATTCTACTGTCTTTTCAGGCAGGCGCGATAAAAGCGCCTGCCCTTTTTGCGCAGGATGGTCCGGCAAATGCAGGGCGTTTGCCGCTCGCCTGTCATAGACAATAAGGGGACGGCATATCTTTTTAGGGAGACAGGCGTAGGGGGGACAGGCGTGAAAAAGGTGCTGGCGCTTACGGTGATTTTTGTTGTCATGGCGGTGATCATACTGCCTGCGGTGACGTTATTCAGCCTGGGTGGACCGGCCGGAACGCGGCCGGCCCAGATTTTCGGCGGTGAAGATATACCGATTCGGGTATATCTTCATGAAGAAAACAGAACGGTGGAGATGAACCTGGAGGAATACGTAAAAGGGGTGGTGGCGGCGGAGATGCCGGCGGAGTTTGAATTGGAGGCTCTCAAGGCCCAGGCGGTGGCAGCCCGGACCTATGCCGCGAAAAATATGGCAATGTTCGGCGGCAGCGGCCTCGCCGACAGACCTGAGGCCGATGTGTCGACCGATCCGCACCAGGGGCAGGCCTGGACCAGCACCACGCAGCTGAGGAATCGCTGGGGAGCGTTCAATTACGAGCGCTACTGGGGGAAGGTGAGCCGGGCGGTGGAGGAAACCCGGGGCCTGATCGTGGTTTACAAGGGTGAGCCGATCAACGCGGTATTCCATTCCACCAGCGGCGAGCGGACAGCCAGCGCCAAGGAGGTATGGGGGTTTGATTATCCGTATTTGCAGAGCGTGGTCTGTACCTGGGATAAAAAGTCGCCGCGCTACAGCGACAGTAAGGAATATACTCTGACTGAGCTGGAACAGCGGCTTGGCCCTGAGGCGGGGGTGGTCGCGGCGGCCCAGGGCGGCGGCAGCGCCGTGGGGCAGATCATCGACCGCACTGAATCCGGGCGAGTGGATAAAATCCGTCTTGGCAGCAGGACTTATTCCGGGATTGATCTGCGGCAGAAGCTGGAGCTGCGGTCCGCAAATTTTTCGGTGGATTTCAAAGGGGAAAAAGCAATTTTCAAGACCACCGGTTATGGGCACGGCGTCGGACTGTGCCAATACGGCGCCAACGGCATGGCCAAGGAGGGGACGGATTTCCGGCGGATATTGACTTACTATTATAGCGGGGTGGCGATCAAAAATATTTTTGGGTCTTAAATCTGCCGGGTTTGGGCATAATGGTCACGGGGGTGACAGTATGCCTGACAGATTGAGGCCGACGTTTTTATGGCTGAAGGAGCTGGGCAAACTCGGGAGCGAGCTGCGCTGGCTGGCGCCGGCTCCGGTTTATGCGGCAACCGCGATGGTCCTGGTGGCGTCGGTTTTGATGCTGGCGGTCGTCGGCGGGGTGAAATATGTCGGAGAAGGGCCGGGAGCCAAGCCGGACCGGCAAGCTCCCGCGGCGACAACCGAGCAGGCCGGGGCTCCGGCGGCTGCAGCGAAAATCGCGAATGAAACTCCAGCGGCGACGCAGGTCACGGCTCCGGCCCAACCGGAGCGACCGGCGGTTCGCGTCGACGACGCCGGGTATCGGCCGCTCGCCGGTGAAACAGTGCTTGGGTTCGGTTGGCAGCGGCACCCTGTTTTCCAGGACTGGCGCTACCATACCGGGGTTGATATCAAGGCGCAGGAAAATGACCCGGTTCGGGCCCTGTACGGCGGAGAAGTCAGCTCGATATATGAGGATAAGAATACGGGTTTGACGGTGGCGGTGAACAGCGGTGCCTATACCGTCTATTACGGTTCTTTGGCTGCGACGGCTTTGGCCAAGGGTGACAAGGTCGCGGGAGGGGCAAAGATCGGCACCGTCGGCTCGTTGCCGAACGAGCCTTTTTTCCATTTGCATCTGGCGGTGAAGAGCGGGGACAAGTATATCAACCCGGAGGAACTGCTCATCCGGGCGAAATGAGCGGCAAAAGGAGAATATAGGTGCCGGCGGACCTTGGAGAAAAGGCCGCCGGCGGTGTTAAAAATGCGTGAGAAGTCACGCATTTTTTGTTTTTGTCCGCATATATATGGTAGCAAACGGAGGGCGAGGGGGAAACGGTAAGATGAAGGATTATATCCGCAAGCGGGTATTGGACATCTGCAACCATATTCTTGAAAGTAAACATACGGTCAGGCAGGCAGCCTCGGTGTTCGGGGTGAGTAAAAGCACGGTACATAAGGATATGATCGAACGGCTGCCGACAATAAATAAACGGCTGGCTAACAAGGTGAGGAACGTATTGGAGGTCAATAAGGCCGAGCGGCATATCCGCGGCGGGGAAGCGACCAGGAAGAAATATAAAGACAACAAAGAAAATGGCGAAAAATAGAGGAATTTCAACCATAGGGTAGAATAGATAATAACATTCTAGCTGACATAATCTTTCCATTTGCGGTTTCTTTTTTTGCTGCAGCAATGGACAAGCACAATAGACTTGAGGAGGACAGACTGGGCATGTTTGGAATGTCGATGGATATCGGGGTGGACCTAGGGACAGCGAACGTTTTAGTGTATATAAAAGGCAGGGGTATCGTACTGCGCGAACCGTCGGTGGTAGCCATCGACCGTGATACCAACCGGATACTGGCAATCGGGGAAGAAGCCCGCCGTATGCTGGGCCGCACCCCTGGCAATATTGTCGCGATTCGTCCGCTGAGGGAAGGCGTTATAGCCGATTATGATACAACCGAGAGCATGTTGCGCCATTTCATTCAGAAAGTGGCCGGCCGCAGCATGTTTTTTAAGCCGAGGATTATGGTTTGTATCCCTTCCGGGGTGACTACGGTGGAGAAAAGGGCTGTGCTGGAAGCAGCCATGCAGGCCGGGGCCCGGAAGACGTATCTGATTGAAGAACCTCTGGCGGCGGCGCTTGGCGCCGGACTGGTCATTTCCGAGCCCTGCGGCTCAATGGTGGTTGACATCGGCGGCGGTACGACCGATGTGGCCGTGCTCAGCCTGGGCGGCATCGTGGTAAGTGAGTCGCTGCGGGTTGGCGGGGATAAGTTCGATGAGGCCATGGTCCGCTATATCAAGAAAGAGTACAACATTATGATTGGTGAGCGCACTGCCGAGGAAATCAAGGTAAATGTGGGCACCGCTTTCCCGTCGGGCCGTAACGAATCGATGGAAATCCGCGGCCGGGACCTGGTTTCCGGTTTGCCCAAAACGATGCGGATCGGTTCGACCGAAACCCGCGAAGCGCTGGCGGAACCGATTTCACTGATTGTGGAGTGCGTAAAGACGGTGCTGGAAAAGACTCCGCCGGAGCTGGCGGCAGATATCGTCGACCGGGGCATTGTGATGACGGGCGGCGGCTCCATGCTGCACGGACTGGACAGATTGATCAGCCAGGAAACAGGTATTCCCACGTATCTGGCGGAGGACCCGTTGTCCTGTGTGGCGCTTGGAACCGGAAAAGCCCTGGAATCTTTGGAGGCTATTCAGGATTCACTGACAACGATAAAAAAAGGCGGTATCGCCTAACGGCCGCCAATAAGGCAATCATTGACGCTTCACGACATTTGTCATACGTGAGGCGTCTGTGCATAATAGCAGGCAGTACGGAAAAAAATCCGCTGATTTTTGCGGAAAAACCTGTCTGGTTTTATGATTTTTTCCTTAAGAAATGGCGGGGAAAATACGATAATTATCTGTAGGAGGTGAATCGATGATACGGGGAATTTATACCGCAGGATCGGGAATGCTCGCTGAATCACTTCGTACCGACGTTACTGCAAACAATCTGGCTAACGCCGACACTGCCGGTTATAAGAAAGATGTCGCTGTCACTAAAGATTTTCAGAGCTTACTCATCAGACGGATCAACGACGGTCAGGACCAGCCGACTATCGGCAGCCTGGGTACCGGCGTGATGGTTGATGAAGTGGCTACTATCCAAACCACCGGTTCGATGCATCCCACAGGAAACGATCTGGATGTGGCTATCGAAGGAAACGGCTTTTTCGCGGTTCAGACGCCGAATGGAGTGCGCTATACCCGCAACGGTTCTTTCAGCCTAAGCGCCCAAGGCGATCTGGTCACCAAGGATGGCTATACCGTGCTTGGCACCGGCGGACCGATCAATCTGGCTGATGCCAAACAGGTGTCGATCGCCGAAGACGGACGGGTCATGATCAAGGAAGATCTTCAGAGCTCGGCCGGCGATACCGAAGCAGGCACGCTGCAGGTGGTATCATTCGCTGATGAAAAGCAACTGGTCAAGGAAGGGAACTCGCTTTATAGGGCAAATCCGGGTGCGCAGCAGGCACCGGCCAATGTGCCTGTAAGGGGAAGGACTCTGGAACAATCGAATGTCAACGTGGTTTCCGAGATGGTCAACATGATTACCGGTTATCGGGCCTATGAGTTTAATGCCAAGGTGGTGCAGTCCCACGATGAATTGCTGGACAAGGCTGTCAACGAGGTAGGCAAGTTATAACCGGTCGTTTCTGACCGACTGGTGACCAGGACAATATTTATGGGGCTGGACTTTTTTAAGAGGCTCCGGGGCCGCTGACCGACTGAAGCGGCTACAATCGAAAACCGGGAGGAAATCTACTATGATGCGTGCATTATGGACTGCGGGGACAGGTATGGCAGCCCAGCAGACTAACGTTGACGTTATTGCCAATAATCTGGCCAACGTCAGCACTACCGGCTTCAAATCAAGCCGGCCGGATTTTGAAGACCTGATGTACCAGACCCTCCAACAGCCGGGCGCGACAACCGGACCTGACAACAAAGCGCCCACCGGCATCCAGATCGGCCATGGCGCGCGCCTGGTTTCGACGCAGAAGATGTACACCGAGGGCAACCTCCAGCAGACCGGCAATCAGCTTGATATGGCGATCGAGGGCGACGGTTTTTTCCAGATTACTCTGCCGGACGGCACCATCGGCTATACCCGGGACGGCACTTTTAAAAGGGACGATCAGGGGCGGATCGTGACTTCCGACGGCTATCCCCTGGAACCCCAGATAACTATTCCTTCGAACGCGACCGAGATCAGTATTTCGGCCGACGGACGGATATCGGCAACAATCCCGAGTCAGACCGCCGCGCAGGATCTGGGGCAGCTCCAGCTTGCAAGGTTTATCAATCCGGCGGGTCTAAGCGCCCTCGGGCGC
This sequence comes from Negativicutes bacterium, assembly GCA_031292015.1. Next base: position 27,883 of record JARLHY010000178.1, read on the forward strand.
AACATGCTACAGGAAACTTCTGCTTCCGGTCCGCCTACCCTGAGCAATCCGGGGACCGACGGAGCCGGCACTGTAGTTAACCAGTACCTGGAGATGTCCAATGTCCAGGTGGTTACCGAAATGGTGAACATGATTGTCGCCCAAAGGGCGTACGAAATGAATTCAAAGGCTGTCCAAACCTGTGACGACATGCTGAGCACGGCTGCCAGCCTTAAACGATAGGTGATTGTAATGCGCAATGCTCTGATGCTGACGCTGCTGGTTCTGTGGCTGCTGGTGGGTCAGGCGCTGGCCGCGGGAGTGACGGTGACCGTTAACCCTGAGACCATGCTGATGAGCGGGCAAATGAGCCTTGGCGACCTGGCCGTGATTTCCGGCGATGACGCCGACAGGGTCAAAGCCTTGCGCGAGCTGAAACTAGGAAACGCCCCTCTGCCCGGCACCCGCCTGGCTCTTACCGCTGATATGCTGGCGGCGAGGCTGACGACCGCCGGCGCCGACCTGAATAGCGGCGTGTGGCAGATTCCGCCGATGGTTACCATCAGTACCACCGGACAGACTGTCGAGAGCCAGACCCTGCTGGCTATGGCGGCGGAAGCCGTTAAACAGCGCCTGGCGACTTCGGATTCCGCCGACGTGGTTGTCAGCGAGCTCGGAGCGGGACACGGGGTCATTGTTCCGGCGGGACAGCTTTCCTACAAGGTGGAACTGCCTTACGGCATCCGCTTCGTAACTCCGACAACAGCAAACGTGATTGTCTGCACCGACGGACACCCTTATGCCACCGTCAGTGTCAAGTTGACGGTAAAGGCTTATCGCAACGTGGTGGTCGCGGCGCGGAACCTCGCGCCTTACGAGCCGATTACTTCCGACAGTCTGCGCCTGGAGCGCTGGGATATCGGACACCTGACCGGCTATATTACCGACGCTGATAAGCTTGTCGGCCTGAGGACCCGCCGCCCGGTTCCCGCGGGAGTGCCGTTCAGCGAGGCGGCGGTGGAGCGGCCGCCGGTTGTCCGGCACGGCAGCGCGGTGACTATTCTGGCCGAGATGGGCGGGATCATTGTCTCAGCCAACGGACAGGCACTTCAAGAGGGGAGCGTTGGCTCCGTGATCCGGGTGCAAAACCTGAATTCGAATAAGATTGTCAATGCCCGGGTGATTGACGGGGCTACGGTTCAGGTAATTATTTACAACGGAAGGTGAAGGTGACCTTTGTGTCTAATAGTTACGTAAACCTGCGGTCCATCATGGTATTGGTTATTGCCGTGTTTCTGTTGGTTCAGCCGCTGGCTGGCGTGACTGCCGCGGCTTCGCTCTGGAGCGATTCCGGGCCGGGGGCCAGCCTTTTTGCCGATCATCGGGCCCGGGCTGTGGGCGATATTTTGACGATTGTCATCAATGAGAATTTCTCGGCTTCGAAGTCCGGGGACGCCAAAAATAGCAAAGATACCAGTAACAGCCTCGACGCCGGAACCGGAATTTTCCGCGGCCTTATGCCAGGAACGACCAAATACAGCGACAGCTTCAAGAGTTCGGGGTCTTTGACCAATTCCAATACCATGACCGGCCGGATGACGGTTATGGTCAGTGACATCAAACCCAACGGCAATTTGATCATTACCGGGACTCAGACGATAAAGCAGAACAACGAAGAGCAGAAGATCATCGTTTCCGGCGAGGTTCGCCCTGATGATATCGGTTCGGACAACACCATTTTGTCATCCTATGTTGCCAACGCCCAGATCAACATTGCAGGCAAGGGGCCGCTGTCGGAAAAACAGCGCCAGGGCATACTCACCCAGTTATTCAACTTCCTATTCTAATTCTAAGGCAATCACCGGCTCTGGACCTTCCGGTCCGGAATCGGATAAGGAAAGGGACGTTATGCGTAAGACCATTGCGGTTTGTCTGACAGCTATCATGATAGTTCTGAGTACGTCTGCCTGCCTAGCCTACTCGGCCAGCACCCGGATCAAGGATGTGGCCAAAGTCCAGGGAGTGCGCGCCAATCAGCTGGTTGGATACGGGCTGGTGGTAGGGCTCGCCGGTACAGGCGATTCCAACAAGATTATCTATACCATCGACTCGATTGTGAATATGCTCAGAAGCTTTGGCGTGACGGTTCCTTCCGCGCAGCTGCAGCCGAAGAACGTGGCGGCGGTCATGGTGACCGCTCAGCTTCCGCCGTTCGTGAAGCCTGGTGATACCATCGACATCACGGTGTCTTCGATGGGTGATGCCAAGAGCCTGACAGGCGGGACGCTGCTGCAGACTCCGCTTAAAGCCGGCAATGGCGCGGTTTACGCCGTCGGCCAGGGGCCGATGTCCGTGGGCGGGTTTTCCGCAGGCGGCGGCGGCAGCAGCCAACAGAAGAATTTCCCCACCGCCGGATCGATTCCGGGTGGTGCTATTGTTGAGAGGGACGTTGCCGTCAAGGTTGACGACAACGGTACTATCTCCCTGGCCCTGAGCCAGCCTGATTTTACCACCGCAACCCGGATTGCCGAGGCTATCGGCCGGCAGTTCGGCTCGATCGCTTCACCCCGTGACGCAGGGACGGTAGTTGTCAGGGTGCCGGGGGAATATGGGAGCAACCTGGTCAGTTTTATTGCTGCCATTGAGGAATTGCCGGTCACGCCGGACAGTATTGCCAAGGTGGTCATCAATGAACGGACCGGCACGGTGGTTATGGGCGGCAATGTGACTATTGACACGGTGGCGGTGGCCCAAGGCGGGCTGACCATCAAGATCCAAAAGTCCACCGAAGCGTCTCAACCTCCGCCGTTTTCCGGCGGATCGACGGCCGTGACCAGTAATACAAGCGTCAATGTCCAGGAACAGCCAGCAGGTCTTATCGTGTTGCCAGCTTCCGCCAACGTCAGCGACGTAGTGAACGCGCTTAACGCTGTCGGCGCAAGTCCGCGGGATGTCATCTCGATCCTGCAGGCGATCAAGGCGTCCGGCGCACTGCACGGCGATCTGCAGCTGATTTAGGGGTGATAAGGATGCCAGTCATAAACAGCCAACTAGCTGCTGTCAGTCCGGTGGCCCCGGAAACCAAGACGGCAAATGCCGGGCAGCAGGCCAAGACCGACGATGCCAAACTGAAAGCCACCTGTACCGAATTTGAAGCGGTTTTCATCAATCTCATGCTGAGTCAGATGCGCAAAACCGTGCCGAAGGACGCACTTTTGCCCCAGTCCTCCGGGCAGGATATCATGCAATCGATGCTTGACACCGAAATGACGAAAAACATGTCCCACGCCGGCGGAATCGGGCTGGCGGACATGCTCTACCGCCAACTGAAGCTCACGGACAGTTCCACAAATATTACCACTAAAGGCCAGGCACCCCGCTAGTGCCTGGTCTTTCCTACTATGCCGAAAGAATGGGGAGGTAGCGTATGTCCAGGTATTGTCGCCAAGTCAGCGTACTGCTTCTCGTGCTGCTGGTGGCGGTCTTTTGCAGGGCTTGGGCCGGACCGGCCGCAGGCACGCTGCAAAAGGTACGCTTTAGCCAGACACCGGAAAAGGTACGGATCGTGTTTGATCTGGACAGTGTCCCGGGGTATAACGTTATTCTCGAACAGGAGCCGCTGCGCCTGATTGTGGAGCTGACGGCAGTCCTTGATAAGGCGGTTCCGGCCCAAACCGCGTTCAATGATCCATTTGTCGGCGGCCTGCAGATCCAGGAGAACGAGCCGGGCAGGATAAAATTGATCATTGATCTGAAGCAGGCTGTAATGCATAATGTATTTAGCCTGCAGGGACCGGATCGCCTGGTCATCGACCTGGTAAAAGCGTACGACCAAAAGAGCGAAGAAGTGATCCGGCCCGGCATAAAGCGGATCAGCTGGCTGCGCAGCCAGGCTTTCGGACCGGTGCAGGCCAATATTCTGTCTATCGACCTGAAGCAGGGCTTTATCCTGCGGCCGGTGCTGTCCAACGGGGCCATAAACGGGATTGAATCGGTAGCGGCCATGAGCTTTCGGAGCAAGGCGGTGGCGGCGGTTAACGGCTCCTATTTCGCCCCCAGCGGCGAGATTATCGGGTTGCTGAAAATCGACGGCCAGATTGTCAGTACGCCTACGCTTCCGCGTTCGGCAGTGGGGATCATGCCTGACGGCAGGATGATAATCGACCAGGTAGCTTACCAGGGCAGCGTAACTATGGCTGACGGCAAAGCTATCGACATTGACGGGGTCAACCGCGAGCGTGGTCCCAACGAACTTATTCTCTATAACGGGGCCTACGGCCCCAGGACAGGAACTAACGGTTATGGCGTTGAATACTTACTGAGGGAAGACGGAACGATTCTATCGATATCCCAGGGCAATACGGCCCTTGGACCGGGGATGACGGTTCTGTCGGCCCACGGGGAAGCCGCCAAAACCTTGCGGGGCTTGAAAGTCGGCGACTTCGTGGTTGTGAATGAGACGCTGGGGCCTGTCTGGGATACAACGCTTCACGCCCTGGGGGCCGGCCCGATGCTTGTCAAGGACGGCAGTATTTATCTGACCACCAAGACCGAGGAATTCGGCTCCGACGTGGCCGGCGGACGGGCGCCGCGAACAGCGCTGGGACTTACCAAGGAAGGCAATTTGCTGCTGGTGGTCGTCGACGGCCGTCAGGCAACAAGCGCCGGACTGACGCTTTTGGAACTGGCGATGCTCATGCAGGAACTGGGGGCGGTGGACGCTCTGAATCTGGACGGCGGCGGGTCAAGCGAAATGGTGATTGCCAACAAGGTAATCAATAAGCCGTCGGACGGCCACGAACGCTTGGTGGGAGACGCTTTGGCGGTCATAGCCGCCCCGCTTGCCAATGGACAATAATGCTGTATAATAGATGTATCAGAGGTAACGGACTACTCAGTCAGAAACCTGATGTCCCGACTGAAATGCCAAAGTTTACCCTGAAACAAGTTGATTACAGATGGAGGTGGCAGCTATGCTCCGACCCAGAAATATTGCCGTGATGGTACTGATACTGCTATTTGTTGCCGTCGCCTGGGCGACTGCCAACGGATCTGCGGTCGATCAAAAAAGCGTTCTTTCCGGCCGGGTGCTGGCGGACGGCCTGGCCAAAGCCGGCGACAATGTCCGTGAAGGAGATATTGTCGTGGTTGTTGATACCATTACCGGACCGGTGCCGGCAGTAAGGGCGAATACCGACGGTAAAGTGAAGGAAGTATTAGTAAAACCGGGAGACACTGTCCGGACAGGGGATGTTGTCGCAAGGATCGAACCGGCGCGTAAATAGGAAAGGAATGATCAAATGTCTTTCGTTGTCAGGTTCTGCCGAGTCGCCATCTTTGCGGCTCTGCTGGTTCTGCCGGCGGCGCTCGCGGACGCGGCACCAGACATCATGCCCCTGGACCAGATCAAACCTGGCATGCATGGTATTGGCAAGACGGTGGTAGCGGGAACCAAGATTGAAGATTTCGATGTAGAAGTACTTGGGATCATGAAGAAAAAGGGGCCGTCCGGCGACCTGATTCTTGTGCGCACCTCCGGCGATCTGATTGATCGCACCGGCGGGATCGCCCAGGGGATGAGCGGCAGCCCGGTGTATATCGACGGCAGATTGGCAGGGGCAATTGCCTATGGATGGTCGTTCGCTGACCACAAAGTGGGGATGGTAACGCCAATTGCCGACATGCTGAAGCTGTGGGATATTTCCAGCAGCAACACCGCTACTGATGCGGGTGCGAACTCCGGCGAAGGACTGGTCAGCGAGGCCACCCCGCTTATGGCGGCAGGGTTCAGTCCGGGGGCGCTCAATATGCTCAAAGCCAAGCTTGAACCGCTGAATCTGATGCCTTATGCCGTGGGGGACGCTCCGGATGACGCGCAGTTCGGACCCCTTGAGCCCGGCAGCGCCGTGGGGGCTCAACTGGTCCGCGGTGACGTCAGCCTGGGAGCTCTGGGCACTGTTACTTATGTTGAAGGAAACAAAGTGCTGGCTTTCGGCCATCCTTTTCTGAAGAAGGGCTACAGCGGCTACTTTCTGACCAACGGCTATGTTTTTACCACGGTTAACGGGATGGAAAACTCGTTTAAAGTGGGTACCACCGGCGCCGCCATCGGAGTAATCAACCAGGACCGGGGCGCCGGAATCGCCGGGGAGATCGACCGGTTTCCCAACACCATTCCGATGCGAATCTCGGTGAAGGATTCTACTTTGGGTCAGAGCCGCGATGCCGAGGTCCAGGTGGTTCAAGACGAACAACTGTCGCCGATCCTTGCTGCGGCTTCCGTTCTTTCGGTGATTGAAAAAACGATGGACCGGACAGGGCCGGGCACGGCCCAAGTGGGCTTCGAGCTCTCAGCCCGGAATATGCCGGGGGATGTCTTCAAACGCGAGAATATGTTCTACAGCCCGGAGAATATCAGCGAGATGGCTGTGTCCGAAATCAATGAACTGCTTTCTCTTCTGGCGTCCAACCAGTTTAAGGCGGTGGATGTCCTGGATGTCAAAGTGAATGTCTCTGTCGATGCTGTAAGGCGCACCGCGACCATCATGGAGGCCCGCCCGGCCGCTCTGACCGCCAAACCCGGCGATAAGGTGGATATTACCGTAAGCCTGAAGCCGTATCGCGGTGAGACCATAACCCGCACTGTGCCGTTTACGGTTCCCAAGACGCAGGCCCCCGGGCCGCTTTCCCTGGAAGTCCGCGGCGGCGGCACAGTTCCGCTTATCCAGCTGCTCAAGCAGCAGATAACGGGCGGTGACATTATGAAGCTTATCGATAAACGAAAAACCCAGACGTTTGATGATATGCTCAAAGAGCTTGGTGAGCGCGATCATAACAATGATATTGTTGTCGAGGTTCTGGATACCGATTTGAGCGACGGCTTCGGTGACGCCGGCAAGCTGAAAATGCCGGAGGCGAAGCTGGAACCGGGTCCCACCCCTAACGTCGATGCAAGCAAGAAGTCAGGGCGCGGGGGCAAGCTGCCCGGCGATGGCAAAAAGCCGGAAGACAGCGGCAAGAGTATAGTGAGTACCGACTTCATTGTCGACAGTGACACCCAGATCGTGATTGAAGTGACCAAAGCCGATGGCAGTGTTGTCAGCAAAGGGGCGGCGGGCAAGATGGGCCAAAAGGGAGCTCCGGCAGGCAACCGGCCTTGGCTCTGATCAGAATATAGTCTTGAAATCCTCAGGCTTCGGCCTGAGGATTTTTTATGGACAGAATCGCAGGCCTTTTTATGCCGGATCATCGCCAAAATGCCAATATTACTAAAAAATTAACAGATTGCCAACAGATGCAGGCCCTCCGGCCGACGAATTTGGCCCGGGACAGCAGGGAAAAAAGCCTGAGGCATTGAATAGAAGGTAGAGATGTTGGATTCTTATTGAATGGTTCTCATCGGCGCAGGGACGACAGGAAACGGTTTGCCGCACTGATGGCGCCCGATACCGGCAAGCCGTCACGAGGGCTAGAACAATCCCGGGCTGGGAAACGGCCTGGTTTTGGTGAGGTTGGTGCAATGATCATCGCATTCTTGGAAAGGCTGGGCAGCAGGGTTATTGTCCAACTGGAACTGGGGGGGCAAATCGTCCTCCTGGCTGTTGACACCTTGTTTCATCTGCGCCGCGCCCCAAATATGCGGCATGTTTTGCTGCAGATGGCCCATCTGGGGGTTGACTCGCTGCCTATCGTGCTGCTGACACTGCTCTTTACCGGTATGGTCATGACGGTGCAGTCAGCCCAGGAGTTCATTAAATACGGTGCCCAGTCTTCGGTTGGCGGGGTTGTGGCGGTTGCCATGGGGCGGGAACTGGCACCGGTTCTGACCGGGGTGGTGGTTGCCGGCCGGGTTGGGGCGGCGATCACGGCCGAGATCGGCACGATGAAAGTCACCGAGCAAATCGACGCTCTGCGGGTGATGGCCACCAACCCTGTGGCTTACCTGGTGGTGCCGAGGCTGATCGCCTGCGTGTTCATGATGCCGATACTGGTTACCTTTGGCGACGTCATCGGTACGATCGGCGGCTATTTGGTGGCCACTCTGTACGCCGGGATCGGTTCCTTCACCTATTTGCATTCAATCAAAGTTTTCGCGGTGGTCAACGACGTGACCGGCGGACTGGTGAAAAGTATGTTCTTTGGGGCGATCATCGCCATTATCGGGTGTTATAAGGGACTGACGACTGCTGAGGGTGCCGAGGGCGTGGGTAAAGCCACTACCAGTTCGGTGGTCACGTCGATGATTTTTGTTTTTATCAGCAACTACTTTTTGTCGCTGATTCTGTACCGCTAGAGGTGGGCAATGATTAAGCTTGAGAATGTCAGTATCGATTTTCGCGACAAAAAGGTGCTGGATTCCATAAACCTTGAAGTGTCTCACGGGGAAATTATGGTTATTATCGGACCCAGCGGCTCAGGCAAAAGCACGATTTTGCGGCTGATGATCGGCCTGCTGAAGCCTACCAGCGGGAAGATATGGATCAACAACCGCGATGTGTCGGGTCTGGCTGAAGATGATCTTAACGTGATCCGCCGGGATATGGGTATGGTCTTCCAGTACTCGGCGCTGTTCGATTCGATGACAGTAGGGGAAAACGTTGCCTTCGGGCTGCGGCAGCATACGACTCTCGGCGAAGAGGAGATAGCGCAGGTAGTCCGCCGCAAACTGCGGATGGTCGGCCTGACCGGACAGGAGGGCGTCATGCCAAGCCAACTGTCCGGCGGCATGAAAAAACGGGTGAGTCTGGCCAGAGCGATAGCCCTGAATCCGCAAATCGTTCTCTATGACGAACCTACCGCCGGTCTGGATCCTATTATGTCGACAACCATTGATCGACTGATCTGCAGTACCCGCCGTCTTCTCGGGGTGACATCGGTGGTGGTGACTCATCACATGTCCAGTGCCTTCAATATCGCTGACCGTATCGCCATGATCTATCAAGGACGGATTATCGAAGTGGGAACAGTGTCGGAAATCAAGAAATCAGCCAATCCGGTTGTTCAGCAGTTCATCCACGGCTGGACCAGACCTGAGCAGTTCACCAAAAGGAGGTCGAAAGCATGAAATTAAGCACCGAGGCCAAGGTCGGCGCCGTAACGCTGGTTGGTATTCTGCTCTTGGCGTATATGATCATTCATCTTGGCGACTTCAGTTTTGGTGAAAAGGGCTATCCGCTCAAGGCGGTGTTCAGTCAGGTCAGCGGTCTCAAGGAAGGAAATGTTGTCCGCTATGCCGGAGTGGATGTGGGCCGGGTTACTACAGTGAGAACCACCCCCGAGGGGGTTGAAGTGGTTATGCACATCAATCCGGGGGTCAAAATTCCCGAGGGGTCGAGGTTCGCCATCGGCACCGACGGACTGCTGGGCGAGAAATTCATCAACATTACTCCGCCCCGAACCCTTTCCAGCTATCTGAAGCCAGGCAGCGAAGTACAGGGGGAAGATCCTCAGGGACTGGATCAGTTGGTCAGTACCGCCGACAAAACGCTGCTTGACCTGCAAAAGCTTATTCAGTCGCTGAACGACGTTCTGGGCGACGACAATGTCAGAGCGGCGATGAAAGCCAGCGCGCTGAACGCCAGGGATATCACCGAAAGACTCAAAGTGTTCAGCGAGAGCCTGGCGAGAATGGCGCAAAACAATGAGCAGGACGTCAACATGATGGTGGGTAACCTGCGGATGATGTCCGGCAGTCTGCGCGATGTCACCGACCGGGTCGACAGAATGGTCGCGGCGGTGGATAATAACGGCCAGACGGCGCAGGATTTGCGGGAGATGATCCAGAATCTTAAAGTCACCAGCAACCGGGTGGAAAAGATCGCAGCGTCGCTGGAAGGAATCGCCACCGATCCCGAGACGGCGAAGAATATAAAGGACACGCTGAGGAACAGCCGCGAGGTCAGCGAGAAAGCGAACAAAATGCTGACAAAGGTCGATTCGGTGAGCGTGAAAACCGGATTTGAAGTACTTTACAATACCCATGACGGTCAGTACCGGAGCGACGCCGATATCCGGATCAACACTTCGCCCAAGGATTTCGCGCTGCTAGGGGTGAGCAACATCGGTGGGCGGGACAACAGCAATCTCGCCAATTTCCAGATCGGCAGGGGGGACGGTCAGTTCGCGGGCCGGGCCGGGCTGATCGAAGGCAAGGCCGGAGTTGGGGCGGACGCCCAGATCGGCAGTCAGATGCGACTTTCCCTTGATGTTTACGATCCCAACGATGTCAGGGTAAAACTCAGGACCCAGTTCAAGATCGCGCCGGATACCTTTCTGGTCGGCGAGGCTGACGCTATTAACAAGCATCCCGACCAGGGCACCTATGTCGGGATTCGCCGCAGTTTTTAAGGATTTTATTGACACCCCCGGCGTTTCGCCCTATAATTAAAACATAATTGACTGGTCAGTCAGAACGAATTCATCATAGCTGCGACAACCGTGGCTCAAACTTGTCAGGAGGAATTAGGCATGGCAGAACGACACACCTGGAAAAAACGCTTGGCAGCAGTAGTGGCCGGCGGGATTTTTCTGGCCAACAGCGCCTGTGTGCTGGCAGCACCTGTCGAGCTATCGCTGGATGACAGCATTGCTTTGACGTTGAAGAACAATCCGACAATTAAAATTGCCGAAGCCGGCAAGCAGAAATCATTGTGGGGGATCGATCAGGCCGAGGCCGGCAAGGGCTTTGTCCTTAATTACAACCATGTCGACAAGCGTTATGATACGCCGCCCAGTCCGAATGGATCGTCCACATATACCTACACGAATCTTTTCAACAATCAGCTGTCGCTCAGCTTGCCTATCTACACCGGCGGTAAACTGGAGGGGCTTATCGATCAGGCCAAGCTGAGCTACAAAGTGTCTGATCTCAATGTCGACGCCACCAAGCAGCAACTCAAGCTGAACGCCACCACTTACTATTTCAATGTGCTGGCGACCCGCAATCTTCTGGATGTGGCCAAACAGCAGGTGGACGACTTTGCCGCTCACCTGAAAAATGTCCAGGCCCAGTACGATGTGGGCACGGTGGCCCGGTCCGACGTGCTGCAGACCCAGGTGCAGCTGGCCAACGCCCAGGACAGCCTGCTGAAGGCGGAAAACAACTACAACCTGGCGGTGGCCAACCTCAACAATGTTGCCGGTCTGCCGCTGAGCACAGATCTGAGACTGAAAGAAAACCTCAAATACCAGCAGTACCCGCTGACTCTTGACGACAGCGTCAAATACGCCCTGACCAACCGTCCGGAGATCTATCAGGCCCAGGCGAATGTTTCCATCGCCAAGGATCAGATTAAGGTCGCTCAGAGCGGCAGCCTGCCGACGTTATCCTTTGCCGGGACCAACGGCTGGTATGACACGGATTTTCCCGGGGCAAAAAACAGCAACTGGATGGTGTCGCTCAATCTGGGCCTGAATGTGTTTGACTCAGGGCTCACCAGATCGCAGGTCAAGCAGGCCGAGTACGGCATGACCTCGGCTCAGGAGACGGCCCGACAAACCAAGGACAATATCGCGCTGGAGGTCCGTAACGCATTTCTCAGCATGAAAGAAGCGGAAAAACGGATCGATACAAGTAAGGTGGCGGTGGATCAGGCCGAAGAGAACTTCCGGATCGCCGAAGTCCGTTATACCGCCGGGGTAGGCACGAACCTTGACGTCGTCGACGCCGAACTGGCGCTGACCCAGGCTAAGACCAACTATATTCAGGCGCTGTATGATTACAACACCGGTAAAGCTCTGCTGGATAAAGCCATGGGCATCACGGTGAAATAAGTTTCGCAAAAGCAGCAGCCGGGGTATGGCCCCCGGCTTTTGCATATTCAGGCTGTATGAATATTTAGCCTTTTGTCCCTGGTTTTAACGTATAGGCCAGGATTTTCCGGAAAGAATAGCATTCGGAAGGATCTAAAACAAAGGAAGGTTTTTGTCCCGCGTCGAAGTAATAATGATTCTAAAGCGGGAGGCTCATTATGCGGCAAAAAGCCATTTCCTTAGTTCTAGTGGCTTTTGTAGTTATTGGTTTTGCCGGCGCTTTTTGGTACAACAAGAGCCAAACCGCGCTGTCCGGCATGCAGGGGAGATTGACCGAAGAGCTAACCAAGGCCCTCGGCAGCGAGGTCGTCGTGGGAAACTTGGAACTGGCGTCTGTAAATAAAATTGTGCTTTATCATGTAGCTGTCAGGGACAGCCATGGCGATCTTTTGGCTGCAAGCTCCAAAATTACGGCAGTTTTTGATCCGTTGGCGCTGCTGTCAGGCACGGTATCTTCGGCGGCGGTGAAGGAACTGACACTGGAAGCTCCCGAGATTTACCTGACGCGCCAGTCCGACGGGCGGTGGAATATCGATGATCTTTTGGACCATACCCGGTCGGGTGAGTCGACCTTCAACGGCAAAATCGCGGTGCGAGACGGTGCTGTCACGGTAAAAACGCCGGAAGGACAATGGGTGCTTACGGCGATCAACGGCGGTTTTGATTTCGCCGCCAAACCGGATATTCTGATCAAAATGACTGCAGCGTATAATGGTGCGCCGGGCGAGCTGTCCGGCAGGTTCAGCCAAGAAGGATCAAGCGGGTTTGATTTGAAAATGGCCGGCTTCGCCCTGGCCGACCTTAAGCCGCTTATCCCGGTTCAGTCGGGGATTCAACTGGCGGAGGGGAAAATCAGCAATCTTGAGCTGACTCTCAGGCGCGACCACGGCAATGTAACTTACGCCGGCGAGGCCAGGTTCGACGATGTGGCTATGGATGTAGCCGCTGTACCGGTCCGCGAAGGCCGGGGACTTGTTACCTTTACGGATAAAGGCGTTTATTTTTTCGGCAGCGCGGCCAAGGTGTACAATCAGCCTGTTCAGCTGCGCGGCCAGATCAGGACCGATACCCTCGAACCAGTGCTCAGCCTGACTGTTTCAGGCAGTCAGGTCGATGTGTCGGAGGCGGTTCCCGCCGCGCCGGTTGCCGGTCCGGTGAGCTTTACCGCCACAGTGACCGGTACGTTTAGTAAACCGGCGGTTTATGGCGAAGTCCGCCTGGAGCAGGGAGAAATCGCCGGTTACGCCGCCCACGGCGCCGTGGCCCGCTTCGATTACAGCGACAGTGTCCTGAATATCAGCCGTTTCGACGCCGATATGTTCGGCGGCCGGGTTGCACTGGCCGGCACTGTCGATACCCGGACTCAGCATTTTCACCTTGACGGGCGGGGCCGCGGCGTGGATGTGGACCAGGTGCCGCAGCTGGCCGGCCAAATAAGCGGCCGCGGCGATGTTGACGTCGTTTTCGACGGTACCGGCGCCTTGGCCGGAGCGGACGCCAGCGTCAATGCCAAGATGGGTTCCGGAACGTTGGCCGGGATATCTTTCACGAGTCTCACCGCCGGGATTTCCAAGACCGGTGGCCATATAGACGTGAACTACCTCACCTTAGGCTTCGGGTCAGGGGTCCTGACCGGCCGGGGGACGATCGATAATGATCAGGTGAATCTGACTGTGTTCGGCCAGGGAGTGCCGCTGGCCAATCTGGCGGCTGCAGCGCCGGGCCTGATTCTGGAAGGGACGGCGGATTTTGAGGGCACCGTCTCCGGCCCTGCCGCCGATCCGCGGCTGACCGCCAAGGTCACCGCTTACAACGGCCAAGCTTTCTATCAGCCGTTTACCCTGGCTCAGGGGCGGATTCTCGCCAGCAAAGAAAGACTGGAGCTGGCAGAGATGAACGTGACCAACGGGGTTTCCCGACATCAGGTCAGAGGTAGTATCGGACTGACGGGGGAACACCTGACCGATGTGACGATCGTCAGCAGCAGGGCCAGGGCGGAGGACATTGTCAAACTGATTCTCCCTGGCGAACGGCTTACCGGCAATGTCGACAACGAGGTCAGAATCAGCGGACCGGCGGCGCGCCTTACCGCCGAGGGGCGGGTCAAACTGACCGAAGGCAGTTTCCGCGGCCAGCTCATCGCCCGGGCCGAAGGATCATACCGCCGCCATGACGGCGTCACCGAACTGAAGGATTTCACGGTGAACTCCCTGAATACCCAGATCAAACTCGCCGGCACCATCGCCGCCGACGGGGGCCTGGATTTTGACGTGACGGCTAAAGATATCGATATCGCTGCCCTGAGTTTCAGCTATCCCTATCCTGTCGCCGGAAAGGTGAATTTTTCCGGCCAGTTGAAAGGCACCACAGTCAACCCGGTATTTAACGGCGAAGTTAGCGCCGGCAGCCTCAGGCTGAACAACCAGGAGCTGCAGGCCGTCACCGGCAAAATCGCCATTGATGGCCAGCAGATCGACGTACCGGTTTTCGCTTTTTCGCAAAGAGGCGGACAATTCAGCTTTGCCGGCGGGATCAACACCGGCTCGCAAGAGATTTACGGCAGCCTGAACGCCGAGAACGGCAGCGTGGCGGCGGTGCTGGATATGCTGAATATTCCGGCTCAGGATGTGGACGGGCGTCTTGACGGGCAGGTCGTGGTGCGGGGCACTTTGGCCAAACCGAGCATCGGACTGACCGGGACGCTGACCAAAGGAAAAATAAAAAATTACCCGCTGGATCATATTGATGTGGATATCGCCCTGGAAAATGATGTTCTAACCATCAACCGGTTTTATGCCAAGCAAGGCAGCGGAGTGCTGGCGGTTCAGGGCTCGGCCGCGCTGCATGGACCGCTGAATCTGGAGATCGGCGGCCGGGGCATCGACGCCGGACTTTTAACCACCTGGTTTGATTCCTCGATTGATACCAAAGGTAAACTGAACTTCGCCGCCCAAGTCACCGGCAGTGCCGCGAGTCCTCATGCCGCGGTGTCGCTGGAGATCAGCGGAGGCGGTGTTGGCAATGCCACCTTTGATTCCCTGTACGGGCTATTTGTCCTGGACAATGACAGCATAGCCGTCAATCAGCTGATGTTCATCAAAGGCCCCTACCGGGCCAGTGTCTACGGGACCGTTCCCCTGGCCGCCCTTACCAAGACAGGCCGGGCTGCGGCGACTACCGCCGATCAGATGGACCTGAAAGTAAAGCTGGATCAGGCCAATCTGAGCATACTGCCGCTCCTGACCAAAGAGGTGTCTTGGGCTGCCGGTGAAACCACCGGCGAGATCACGATCAGCGGAACCCTGGCTCAGCCGCTCCTGCGGGGCGGATTCGCCGTCAAGAACGGTACGGTCAAGCTGGCCTCCCTGGCCGACCCCATCCAGAATGTGGGGGTTGATATTCAATTCGAAGGTGATAAAATTACTGTTAAAACCTTCGACGGTCAGTTGGGCGCAGGGAACTACCGCCTTACCGGCGGCGCGACCCTGCACGGGCTGACGCTGGAGGACTATAACCTACTGCTGGTGCTGGACAAGCTGGCGATCAATCACAAATATTTCAAAGGTCCGCTAAATGGAACGCTGGTTTTATCCACCAATGCAGGAAAACCTACCCTAAGTGGCAAAATGATAGTGGAGAACACTACAGCCAATATTCCGTTCATTCCCGAATTCAAGGCCACGGGTCTGGATGTAGGCCTGGACTTTGAACTGCTGCTGCGAAACAAGGTCCGTCTGTTCAATCCTTATATGTATGACCTGATGGTTGAAGGGCGGGTAAAATTCGCCGGTTCGACCCAGGCGCCGGCGGTATCCGGCAGGATCAGCGCCATCCGGGGCACGGTCAGTTATCTTCGGACCCAGTTTAAAGTAGACAGCGGCAGCGCCGAATTTATCCAGTTCGGCTCACTGGTGCCGGTGATCAGGCTGAACGCCGAAACCACGCTGGAGAATACCAAGATTACCCTGAATGTCGACGGTCCGGCCAACGCCATGGATTTTCGGCTGTCTTCCGAGCCGGCGATGAGCAAACAAGAGATATTGACGCTTCTGACCCTGCGCAGCAGGTATTTCGAGAAAACGAGCGCTTCGGTAAATCCGCGGGACAGCGGCCTGGGCCGCGATCAACTCGTCGGACTGCTGGACGCCGGGATGCAGATGCGATTCCTGACCGAAGCGGAAAGCGTTTTCCGCAACGCTTTCGGGCTGGACGATTTTCGTCTGGTGCGGGGCACCACGCCGGCCGACATCCTGGTTCCGATGCAGGATCTCAGTATCACCGACCAGCAGGCCTACAGCCTGTCCTTCAGCAAGTATATCAACGAACGATTGATGCTGACCTATACCACAGGGGTCGATCATCAGGGTCATACCGTGTCCTTCCGCTACGATCTGAGCCGGCGGGTCAGTTTTACCGGTCTGCAGGATGAGCAGAACCGAATCCGGCTTGGTGTGGAGACGAGGTTCCATTTTTAAACCGGGGATGATAGCAATGGCACTAAGGCAGTATCTGGCCGAACTGAAAAAAATAAAGCTGCTCGACATCGAGGAGGAAAAACGGCTGTGGCTGGCTTATAAAGAAACCGGCGACCTGGACAGCCGCCAGAAGCTTATTGAGCACTATCAGCCTCTGGTATTCAAGGTGGCGTTGCGCTGGCGGATTGACGAGCCGGCCCTCCTGGATCTGATTCAGGAAGGGACCGTGGGGCTGATCGAAGCTGTGGAAAGTTACGATCATACCCGGGGGGTGGCTTTCAGCCTGTACGCTTTTCACCGGATCCGCGGCCGGATGATGAATTTCAGCACCCGGGAGGGCAAGCTCAACTGGGTGTATATGGACAGCCCGGTGGCGGAAGAGGACGGCGCGTTTACGCTGGCCGATGTTTTGGTGGACGGGGCCGCAGCGGTTGCCGTCCAGGCCGAACAAAATTTCCTTGTGGAGCAGGTTAAAACAGCCATGGGCCGGTTGCCGGCCAACGAACAGCTTGTGCTCTCCGGCATGTTCCTTGAAGAGCGCGAACCAAAGCAACTGGCAGAGGCCCTCGATATGAGCCTGTCCCACATATATCGGCTGCAGAAGCAGGGGATACGCCGGGTACGCGGGATGCTGTCCAGGCTGATGCAGGATATGAAAAACACGTGGTAGCAAGCAAACTGGCTAAAAAACGGCGAATGGCAGGCAAAGGCCGCCACTAAACCCGAGAATTGCCCGGATTTGACTTTATAAGCATGACCATAATCTGGCCTCTTTCCATGACTATATATTGCGGTTATAATAGGAGTGTTGGAAATGGCGGATTTTAAACGTCACATGTCCCGGCATCTTGTTTCAGCCAAACAATGGCTGAACAAGGCCGAGGAGTCTTTCGACAAAGACAGCAATATCCGCGGAGAGCTCGACCTGTTTTTGGCGCAGGCCGAGCTGCAGCGCGCCCGGGAAACAACCCAGTCCCGGCAGTGGCGTTATACGTATCCGGTATTTCGTCACGCTTTGTCGCTGATTGCGGCGATCACTGTTGTTGCTGTCGGTTTCGGAGCTTACTTGTGGACAAGCGGAAGCAATCTAGCCGTTCCTGTTGTGCCGGTAGCTCAAGAGACCAAGAGCATGCCGGCAGTAAGTCTCGGCAGCGAGCCCGTCGTCAGCCCGGTCCGGGCCGAAAGCGCCCAGCCGGCTATAACGCCGGCCAGCGTGACGCCCGTCCAGGCGGCTTTGCCACCTGTGGAACGGGCGGAAAGGGTTGAGCGTCCGCGCCCGCCTGAAAAGGACAATCTTCTGCCGCCTGATGAAATGCAAAAAGTCATCCGGGCGGCCGGAAAGTCACTTCGCGGTCAATAAATTCTCATAAGGAGGTAATGCATGAAAGCGACAAGACGCTTTGGACACTTACTCGTCGTAGCAGTCTTCACCCTAGGCATCTTGCTTAGCGCCGGCGCTCCGATATATGCAGCAGACTATACCGGCAAAAAGATCACCGCTGTCAGCGTTACCGGCAATGCCACAGTGCCGGAAAACCAGATCATGGCGGTAGTGAAAGTCAAGCCAGGAGACACCTTCGATGCTGAAAAGATTCAGCAGGATATGCGGTCCGTCTATGAACTTGGCAGTTTTTTTGATGTGGTGGCCAATTTCAGTGAAGTTCCCGAGGGGGTCAAAGTCATCTACACGGTGATGGAGAACCCAGCCTTGAAGGATGTTGTCATCAAGGGCAACACCAAGGTATCGACCGACAAGCTGAAAAGCATGATTACGGCGAAACCGGGGGCTGTGCTGAACAGCAAAACCCTTAACGATGACGCTAGGGCGATGGAACAGTACTACCACGACCAGGGCTATATCCTGGCCCGGGTGAGCGACGTGGGGATGAGCCCCGGCGGCGTACTGACAGTGACTGTCAATGAAGGCACCCTCGAAGGGGTCCTGATCAAGGGCAACCAAAAGACCAGGACCAATGTCATCACCCGCGAAATCAAGCTGAAGCCCGGCGAGCCCTTCAACGTAAAGGACGCCAAGCGCAGCATGCAGAAGGTTTACAACACCGGTTACTTTGAAGATGTCAACATGAAGCTGAATCCCGGACGGGAGCCCAACGGCGTTGTGCTTGAAGCCGACGTGGTCGAGCAAAAGACCGGGACCTTTACCGTCGGCGGCGGTTACAGCCAGGCCGACGGACTGATCGGTATCATCGAATTGGGTGACACCAACTACAAGGGTACCGGCGACAAGGTCAAAGTTCACTACGAATTCGGCGGCAAGGACAGCGCCCACAACTATATTCTCAGCTACAACAAGCCGTGGCTGGACGACAAGCAGACCTCCGTCGGCTTTAGTGTTTTCAACACTACGTACCAGTACAACGACTACGGTTTGGCTGAAGTGGGCGGCAAGAACTCGGATATCCGGTCGACCTACGACCGCCAGGCCCGGGGTTTCACCGTCAGCCTCGGACGGCCGCAGGGCGACACGATCCAAAACAACATTATCTTCAAACGCGAGAAAGACACCGATGTGGACTATGTTTCTGGTCCGGTAAATTACCTGCTGCCGGCCAGCGGACAAACTGGTTACACTGGAGATCCCGCCACTAATAGTCAGGGTGCCAATTTTATGACAATGCACCCGGATTGGCTGAAGCAAAACTTTGGCCTGACTCAGAGCGTGACCCTGCAGAGGGTCTATGACACCCGCGACAATGTCTTCGCACCGACAGAGGGCAGGCGAATCGGCCTGACTACCGAATTTGCCGGCCGCTTTATCGGCGGAGATTTCAACTACAACAAGTATACCTTTGATGCCAGCCAGTACCTCAAGGTCGGCAACCAGCATGTGGTGGCGTTGCGCCTGCAGGGCGGCTACGGCACAGGCGATCTGCCTGACGCCAGCAAGTTTGCCGTCGGCGGCATCGACTCCCTGCGCGGTTACGATGACCTGGAATTCAAGGGCAGCAAGATGGTGACCGCTACGGCGGAGTACCGTTTCCCGATTGTTAAGAAAGTCCAGGGTGTGGTATTCACCGACATCGGTAACGCCTGGGACGATAATGCCTCCAACAATCAGATGCACCTGAAATCGAGTGTTGGTGTCGGGGTCAATGTCAACACCCCGCTCGGCCCGATCCGCCTGGATTACGCCCGGGGCGACCAGGGCGGCAAAGTGGAGTTCGGATTCGGCGGTCAATTCTAACATGCATTAAAAAAGAGTCAGGTCTTGTACCTGACTCTGCTTCTATCATACCCGACGGGCGGGAGGTGACGGGCCATTACCATAGCCAAACTATTTCGCGCCTTCGTATTGACCGCGCTTAGCCTGGCCCTGCTTTCCGGAATGGCCGGCGCCGAGGAGGCGTCGGTGGAGACGGTTTCTGTCGCGATCAAGTCCAGCGACGCGCCGCCGCCGCCGCGAATTCTCCGGCGGATGGAGTCCAGCGTGGCGACGGTGGGAGACCAGGTTCTGGTCGGCCGCCGTATCGCTGATGTCGCGGAAAATAAGGCGTCCTACGAGAAACTGATCAAAGAGGTTTTCGACCGGGTCCTGGTGGGCTATTCGGTCCAGCAGGTAACCATTACTCCCGGAGTGGCCACGCAGGTCGAGGTGTTTCTTTCGCCCTGGGGCGATGTGGTGAAGAGCGTCCGTCTGGAGACCGATTTCGGCAACCTCTCGCCGGGGGCGGTCGCCCTGATTCAGCAGGACATGGGCAATATCGCCGACAAGATCAACAGTGTGCTGCTGGGCATGCCGGTGGATGCTGTGGACTGGGCCGGCGGGGTTTCCAAGTCGGTCATCAGGGAGATATTGACAGCCCAACTGCCGGAATTCCGCGCCAATCTGGATATTGTGGGGGGGCAGACGACAGTAGTCAAGCTCTCGCTTCTGCCGGCCGGACCGGTTGTCCGCGATGTTAAGGTTTCGCTGCGTTCCCACACCATTCCCAATGTTCTGCTGCTGGAAGCCGAGGCGCCGCTGCAAGACGCGGCCGCGGTTCTGCGGGGCCTGCCGGTGGCTTTTGTCGAGCGGCACGCCGACTATTTCAACAGCACGCTGACCAGCCCTGTTGCCGACCGGCCGATTGTCAAACGCTACGGACTGAAGCTCAGCTCGCAGCTCAACACCGGTTCGGAAACAGAAGTGGTGGTCAATGTTGAGACAACCAAGTATAATGTGACCCTGCAGGGTTATCTGGATATCGGCAAGCAGACCGACAACACCTGGGCCAGACTGCATATCGGCGAGTATATGGGCAACCGTGATGAACTGTTTTTGGAAACCACCTTTATCCCCGGGTCGGTTTCGTGGATTTTCGCCCCAGGCTGGGGTCACCGGCTGTCGGAGGACACCACGGTGGGGATTAAATACCAGATCAGGGACAAGCACGATGTCCTGTGGCTGTACCAGGATCTGGGCAAGCGCTGGATGCTGAGGCTGGAGCGCACCCCCGGCACGGGTTACAACGAACTGGGTATCCGCTACAAACTCCACGATTTTCTAAGCGTCGAGTATGTATTTTCCAACAACGACCGGTGGCTTCGCCTGGTGGGCAATTTGTAGAATAAATGTCCTTGAACATGGGGGAAGTCCCTGCTATAATGAAGAAGTATAAATTCTGCTTTTGGCGGAAAGAGGGGTAAGTAAGTGCTTAAAATTGAAAAGAAACAAGTCAAGATCGTATCAGTCGTTATTGCAGCTTTCTTTCTTCTGGGAATAGTAGGCATCGCTCTTTCGCAGAGCGGCAAAACGTATGCGGCTCCGACTTCGAACATCGGGGTTGTGGATTTTCAGGCGTTAATGGGTCAGCATCCTGACACTGCTGCGGCTCAGGAAACGATGAAGGCTGAATTCGCTCAGGCCCAGAAAGATTTCGACACCAAATCGGCGACAATGACCAGCGACAAGGAAAAACAGGAATACTATATGCAGCTAAGGCAGCGCTTGGACGCCAGGCAGCAGGAGCTTGGGGGAGCCATCCAGGAAAAAGTGAAAGCGGCTGTCAAGACAGTGGCTGAAGCCAAAGGCCTGTCGGTGGTTGTCGACAAAGGCGCGGTGATTTACGGTGGACAGGACATTACTGACGAAGTGACGAAGAAGATTACCGGTAAATAATTTACAGCAAGTTTTGCCGAGCCGGTCTAACTGTGCTCGGTTCTTTATTAGCAGAAGGAGGGTGATTGGTGTTGAGGAATCGTACCGAATTCTGTTTTCTAATCGTACTAGCCGCTCTTGTCATGCTCGCTGCCGGTTGTGGTACCAAGCCGGCTCAAGACACCAAGACCCCGGACCTGCCCCAGGTGGGGATTGTTGATACTCAGACCGTGATCAAAAACCACCCCAAGTTCGGTGACCTGCAGCGGCTGCGCCAGGAATACGCGGTTCTTGCCGCCCAGGTTCAAGCTGCCGGGGGACAGGCCGGGACCAATCTGCCCGAATCCTTGCCCGCCGGGATGAATGAGGCTGCCGAGCGGGAATTTGGCGCCAAAATGGCAGCCAAGGAGAAGGAACTGAAAACCGAGCTGGGCTCGGCTGAAGAGCAGGAACGCCAGTCGGCACAAACCGCGCTGGACGCTTATGTCGGCGAACTGGACAAAGTTTATCAGCCGCAGATTTTCAGCATTCAGCTCAAGCTGAAAACGGTTCAGTTATCCAAAGAAGAGGGGGCTGCTCTTCAGGCCGATCTGGAGCGCATCCAGGGCGAACGGTCGGCTAAAATCGCCGCAAGACAACAAGAACTGGCCAAGAAGATGGACCAGACAATGACTGCTAAGCAAGCTGACGCCGAGCGCAGACTTGACGCTTACAAACAACAGCTTAATGTGGCTATCGCCGGCGATCTGACGGCAAAGCAGGCTGAACTGGCCGGGCAGGCCGCTGCAGCCCAGCCTGACAGGGGCGGGCAGTCCGACCTTGAGCAGCAGCTGGCGATGAAGCAGCAGGAAATAAAGTCGCTGCAGGATTTCATCAGCAGCGATATCCGGGACAAATCAGGTAAACTGGCGGCAGAGAAGGGCCTGGGGGCGGTACTCGCCGACGTCGGAGTGAATGTCAGCGCCGTTGATCTGACTGCTGCGGTGATTGCCGAGTTTAAGAAATAACCGCCTGGAGCATAATAAATTCGAACAAGATTCATGATTGGAGGCTATACTATGCGACAAAAATGGGGGTTGGCTGTAGGACTGATCGTGATTTTTTCTGCCGCTTTGCTGCTGGCAGGATGTGGAGCCAATACCGGCGGAGTGGGAGTTCTGGATGTCAATAAAGTAATGACTGACAGTCCTAAAGTCAAACAATTCCAAGAGCAACTGAATACCCAGGGGAAAGACCTGAGCGAAAAGCTGGAGAAAGAGAAGGCCGGCCTTAGCCCAGAAGAGTTTCAAAAACGCCAGGAGGCGGCCTACGGCGACTTCCTGAAATCCAAGCAGGATCTGGAAGCCCAGGTAGATGCCTCCATCAAGCAGGCGCTGGACCAGGTGGCGAAGGAGAAAAAGCTGGGCGTCATTCTCTATAAAAATGGTGTGGCCCAAGGCGGCACCGATGTGACCGACGCCGTTATCCAAAAGATGCAATAACTGTATCAGGCTGTCGACAAAGGCTCATCTGCTATATCAGCAAGGGATGGGCCGCATTTCTAAGCACTGCGCGCAGAAACTGCGCACTTGGTTCCACGGTTGCTTGCCTGCATACTTAGACAGTACGCAGGCAAGCAACCGTGCCGTCTGGCAAAGTTACTTTCTCACCAGCCGCCGGTATTTTCAGCTTAAACTTTTCGGCAGGCTGGTAAGGTTGATAAAACCTTATAGGAGTGTTTTTCGTTGGTTAAAACATTGCAAGAGATTGCTGAACTCGTGGGCGGAACGGTTATGGCCGAAACCGACCCCGCGATCAGCGGGATAACGAATATCGAAGACGCCGGCCCGGGGCAGATCACATTCGCCGTGCCGCCACACTTGGATAAAGCGGCTGCCTGTGCCGCCGCAGCGGTGATTATCCCTGACAGTGTGACCGAGTTTGCCAAGCCGGCGATCCGGGTGCCTAATCCCCGGGTAGCCTTCATAAAGCTGCTGGAGCTGTTTACACCGCCTACAGTGGTGGAGAGGGGAGTTCATCCCACGGCCGTAGTAGGCGCAAATGTGCGCTTAGGCCGCAATGTCGCTGTTATGGCTCATGCCGTCATTGGCGACAACGCCTCCGTCGGCGACAACACGGTTATTTATCCGCTTGTGTCTTTGGGAGAAGAAGCGGCGGTCGGCGCCGACACCATCATCTATCCGCATGTTACGGTCTATCGGCGCTGCGTTATCGGTTCGCGGGTCATCATCCAGGCCGGGGCGGTCATCGGCAGTGACGGGTTCGGGTTTGTCACTGTCGGCGGCAAGCATCACAAGGTTCCCCACGTAGGTCATGTGAGCATCGGGGATGATGTGGAAATAGGGGCCAATGTCACCATCGACCGGGGTACGACCGGTTCGACCACAGTCGGCAACGGCACCAAGATCGATAATCTGGTCCATCTGGCCCATAATGTCGTTATCGGCGAGAACTGCTTTCTGGTGGCTTTTACCGGAATTTCCGGCAGCGCGCATATCGGCAACAACGTGACTTTCGCCGGGCAGAGCGGCAGTGCCGGACACCTGACCATTGGCGACAACTGCGTATTTGCCGCCAAGTCGGGCGTCATCGGCAATGTGCCGGCCAATTCTTTTTATGCCGGATTTCCTGCCAGGCCTCACCGGGAATGGCTCCGGAGCGAGGGCGCGCAGCGCAGGGTTCCGGACTTGATGAAAAAGGTTCACGAGCTGGAAAAACGTCTGGCTGAAGTGGAAAAAGGAAGCAGTAAAGGCTGATCAGGCCTGGTGATGCCAATGCGGTATCTGATTGCCCCCTCGCGCTGCTTAAGCGCCGAGGGGGTTTGGTATTTGTCTGCCGACGCTCTGGGGAAGGGGCCGGAGCACCAAATGAGTCACTTATTACCTGGTCATAAGCGGAAGGATTGGCGGACTGCGTGTGGAATTAATAGTAGTCTGTATTAAAGCGAGAAAATTCGAGGAGGACTACATGAAAAAAGCACTTTTCGGCATGTTGTGCCTTTTGTTTCTTTCCGTAACCACCGCCACAGCCGCTCCTTCGGTGAACGGGTCGACCGGGCTTATCAACGATCCGACCGCCGACGTACTACGGGAAGGACAATTTGCGGCAGGTTATTATCATCTGAAAGACGGCGGTGTCGGTGTATTCAACGCCAACATTGCGGCCAACCTAGAGATAGGGGCCAGTGGCTTTCGTTACGACGACAGCAGCAAAAACGGCACTTTTGTCAACGCCAAGTGGAGCGTTCTGCCTGAAAGCATCCTGACCCCGGGAGTGGCGGTGGGGGTCGAAGATATCGGCAACCAGCAGCAGCGAACCGCTTACGCCGTGGCCAGCAAGGCCCTGCCCTTTGGGCTTAGGATTCACGCCGGGGTAGGCAGCGGACGTTATGACGGATTTTTTGCCGCGGTGGAAAAAACCATCAATCCAATCAGCGTTATTACAGGCAGCAACGCTTTTCCGGCCACGACGCTGATCGCCGAGTATGACGGCAAAAGGATGAATTACGGCGCCAGGATGTCCATCGTTCCCGGGTTGAAACTGGACGGCGGCTGGCGAGACCATCAGGTTTACTTCGGTCTGAGTTTTACTAATTAAGCGGGAAAAATATGCCTATCAGGAGGCCATATGCAATATTTTTTTGTAAAATGGCTCAGCCGGGTGGTCTGTTGGCTACCGGATGGCATTCGTAACCGAATAGGCGACGTGATCGGAGCCATTTGCTGGCCCTTCGTTCCGCGCAAGCGGAGGGAGATGGCAATAGGTAATGTCATCGCTTCCTTGGGGCGGGACAGGGAAGAGGCTGAAAAGCTTGTCAAACTGAGTTCCGTCCGGTTCGGCCGGATGTTTATGGAAGTGCTTTGTTTTCCCAGGCTCAACCGTGAGAATATCCGCAGCCATGTGAAAATGATCGGGCAACAGCATATGACGGATGCTCTGGCCCATGGCCGGGGCGCGGTGTTGGCCACCGCCCACAGCGGCAACTGGGAAGTGCTCGGCGCGGCTCTTGCCCTATACGGCTTTCCTATCGTCGGCGTCGCCCAGAAGCAGACCAACGCCGCCATGGACAAGTTTATCAACGAATACCGCAGCCTGTCCGGGATGCATATCACGTATAAGTCGGGGGTGCGGGAGATGATCAGCCTGCTGAGCGAAGGAAAGATCATCGGCCTGATCATGGACCAGGACGCTTCGGAACGGGGCGTATTTGTCAACTTTTTTGGCCGTCCGGCATCGACACCGTCCGGAGCGGCGGCTCTGGCCAGGATGAAAGACGCGCCGATTGTTCCCACCTTCATCACCGAAAACGCCGACGGCACCCATACCGCTATCATTCATCCTCCGGTCTGGGTGGAGAAAACCGCTGACCGCGAACATGATATTCAGGCAACTACCCAACAGCTTACCACCATGATCGAGCAGCATGTGCGGGAGCATCCCGCGGAGTGGTTCTGGCTGCATAATCGCTGGAAGACTAATCCGCCAGGCCGTTGATAAACCGCTAACTGCTTTATACCGAGAAGCTCAGGCCGCATTTTTAAACGCTTCGCCTTACAGGCATAAGCGATCACATCACGCTGAAGCGCTGTGTGTCTGCTTAACGCGCAAGAACTGCGCATTTGGCATCCAGCCCCACCAACCCATTGCCGGCTCACCTACCAGTACGCTCCGCTACCGGTTCTGCGGGGCTGTCGCGCATTCTGCGGTGGTGCAAGCGGCCTGGGAGATAAGTTTGTCAACAAGACCATCCGTGTTGCGGATGGCTTTTTTGTGTTTTGGAAATGACTACCTATTGCGAGCTGTGGCTCTCTAATTATGCGCATTCGGGTTCTTGCCAGTATATACAAATACGATAAGAAGTATATACTTATGGACAGTAAAATGATATACGTGGTATAATACCTGATGGAAAAGAGGTGAATTACCGTGATTTTTACAGCAAAACTACTAAGAGATTCATTTCAAAGGGATATTGTGATTTTGATTATTGTCAGTGTGCTGGTAGGCTCGATGTTGGCTGCAGCAGTGTCGCTGGCGGCGAATTCTTATTTTTCCAGGACGCTGTCAAATCTGGTCGGAGATTACGGTGAATTCGACCTTGTGATTTCGGTTCGGGAAGAGATGAAAGATGACGCCGGGCAACAAATCCAAAAGATCATTGACGACGTTTTTCCGGGGGCCAAGCTGAAAGAGGGTCCTACTATCACCGGGAAAACTAACTTTTTTATAGCTCTCCCGGACCAGTTTAAAACCGAAAAGGTTTACGACAATCTGGGGAAAACTTTCGGCAGTATTCCAGGCGGGGCCGGGGCGGGGGTAATGACCGACCCGCGGCTGACCATCCGGGGAGTGCCGGAAGGAGCCAAGAAGATGTTGATCGGTGAGATTTCGCAGATGGATGGCGTTCGGTTCGCCTTCCGGGACGGCGCGGCGATCGGCGTGGTTTTGACGTCGATTGACAAGTCCGGCGCGGTCAGCGATCAGATCAACAAGATCCTGAAGCAGTACCAGGTTATAGAGATCAGTTTCCCGGTGGGGAGTGAACCGTCCAATCCGGTCCGCACCGGTGAAGCTATTGCCGATGATATGAAGAATCAGTTGAAGCTGGCTTACGCCCAGAATGTTTCAATCGACGGCAAAAACGACGATATGACTTATGCCGTGAGCACGATGATGGAATTGCGGCGTTTTCTGACGGCGTATGCTTCCCAGGTGACTATTTCTCCGGCGGCCGGGGTGAAGCTGGTAAAAGGCGATGTGGTGGTTTTTCAGGGTGCCTCGCCAAGCGCCCTCTCGGCCGGTCAGGCTCCGGATAAAGGAAATGTGGAGGTTCAGGTCAGCGGTCTCAGGTCCGACGGAGCAGCCGAAGGCCGGATCATCCAAGGGGATGCCAGCCAGCTTGCCGGATCGCAAGGGGGGTATAAGCTGGAGAAAAACATGGTGGGAGTTTATGTCGGCAGTGCCGCCTACCGTAATCCGCGCCAGGAACTGGGCAATGCCCTGACCGAGTCTTCCAAGCTGGTGGGCCAGATTCCCGGCTTTGCCCAAGACGCCCAGAATGTGAGCAGGATTGCCACCGGGGCGCTGGACAATTACGGCACCAGCGTGAGAGCTATCGAGCAGACGCTGGACAATGTCCAGTCCGCCAGTGCGACCATTCAGGCCGCGACCAGCGGCCTTGCCAATATCGACACAACGTCGGCTCAAAGTCAGATCGACAATTCGGCCAAGGCGATCGGCGGACTGATCGGGACGTTGCAGGTACTGAAACTGGTTCAGGCCGATACCGGCGGCGCCATCGAGAATCTTACCGGTACCCAGCACAATCTCAACGCCCTGCGCGGCGCGCTGGGGGCGCTTGACAATGTGGCTGCCAACGCCCGTCAGGCGAAAGCGACCATCGACAATGTGGTTGCAGGCGCCAACAACACGCTGGCGACTTTGAAAGCGTTTGACACTGACGGAGCCAGGAGCAATCTGACGGATATCGATAATCGTCTTGCTCAGGTGCAGCAGATCAATGTGCCGCTGGTGACCACCGAATTGCAATATATGGCGGCAAGCGCGCCGAATTTTAAAGATGAGGATATCAGCCATACGCTGCAAATTCTCGATAAATTTATCGCCGGGCAGGTAATTCCCGGCGAGCGGATTCAGATTCTTACCACCAGCAACGTCAGTACCGACGCGGTGGCGCCTGTCGTTTACAAGGTGGTTGGCCACAACAATGTAGCGCTCTACCCGACCTCGCTGGGGGTAATCGAACCTAATCCCCGGGGTGAGCTATATCGGGTGCTGAGCGAAGTAAAGGCTATCCTTGCCGGGATAACGGCTATGGTGGCTACCGGACTGTTCCTGCTGTTCGACCACACCGCGGTAATGGCGGTGATCCGCCGCAAACGGCTGGCCACCGCTGTCAAGCTTACCGGCTGGCGCGGGGCGCTGGGCCGGATGACGGCCGCCTTCACGGCTCCGGAAAGGCGTTACGGGATCATAGTCGGAGCAGTGATGCTTACCGCGATGTTCGTGATTTCCGGCGGCGGAATACCTTACCTGCCCTGGATCGGGGTACCGGTGGTGGGGGCGCTGCTTGGAACGATGGCAGCCGGCTATTGTGAGAAAATCAGTCCGGTCTCAGTGGATGAGATTGCGGCCGGTGAAGCGCTGGGACTGTCTTTCGACGAGATTATGCGGGAGATTGTTATCCCTGGTGCCCGTCCGGGGATACTACAAAAACTGAACAGTCGTAAAGTAAAGTTTAAGTGACCCAAACGGGAAGAAAGTGAGGTGAGACCAAGATGCTTGCCATTAATAATTTGACGAAGAAATTTGGCAGGACTGTGGCTGTGGATGACTTAAGCCTGAAGGTCGGACGGGGGGAAACGGTGGTGCTTATGGGGCCTTCGGGCTGCGGCAAATCGACTACGATCCGTACCGTCAACCGTTTGATTGAACCGGACAGCGGCCGGATTGTGTTTGCCGGCAAGGATATCACCGCCCTTCGTTCCGAGGAACTGCGGGCGGTCCGCAAGCGGATCGGCTTTGTTTTCCAGCATTTTAATCTGATCGGCCGGCTGACGGCGTTGGAGAATGTCATGCTGGGGCTGGTGATGAGCGGTATGCCGCGGGATTTTGCCCGGGAGAAAGCCATGGCGGCCATGACCAAGGTGGGCCTGGACAGTCGCAGCGGCCAGAAACCGGCGGAGTTGTCCGGGGGCCAGCAGCAAAGGGTCGGGATTGCCCGGGCCCTGGCTTTTGAACCTGAGCTGATGCTCTGGGACGAACCCACGGCTTCGCTTGACCCGATATTGGTCCGCGAGGTACTTGTGGTTATGGAAGAACTGGCCAAGTATCGGGCCAGCACCATGCTGGTGGTGACTCACGAACTGCCCTTTGCCCTTCATGTCGCCGACCGCATCGTGCTGATGGATAACGGCCGGATTGTCGAAGAGGGCGTCCCCAGCAGGGTGTTTGTGACTCCGGCTTCGACGGTGGGACAGCGCTACAAGGAATTGATCGAATATCAGATGAACACCAGCGCTCTGACTCTCGCCGGGAAACGAAGCGCTTGAAAATATGGAAAAGCTTGTCTTGCAGGAAATGCCAAAGTTTTGTAGAATTAGTGATAGTTCTTATCGGGAGGATATTATGCCACTTCAGAAAACGATCGCTAAGGCAGCGAAGTATACCGGGGTTGGTCTGCATTCCGGCCGCGATGTTACCATTACGTTGCGGCCGGCTCCCGCCGGTAGCGGCATCACCTTTGTCCGGGTCGATCTGCCGGATTCGCCGCGGGTGAAAGCCATGGCCGCCAACGTCACCGCCACGATGCGGGCAACTACCCTGGAGGATGGTGCCGCCAAGGTTTTTACGGTGGAACACTTGCTGGCCGCTTTTTCGGCTTTAGGTGTCGACAACTGTCTGGTGGAAATAACGTCGGTGGAACCGCCGGTGGCTGACGGCAGCGCGCTGCCGTTTGCCCAGCTTATCCTGGAAGCCGGAATCGTCGAGCAGCCGACGCCGCGGATCGATCTAACGATCGCAGAGGCCGTGACGGTGAGGATGCCGGATAAATTTATTGCGATCTTGCCGTATGACGGGCTCAGGATCAGTTTTACCTCCGTCAATCCTCATCCGCTTATTGGCACCCAGTTTGGCGACTATGATATCAGCAGCGAAATTTTCCTCAGGGAAATTGCTCCGGCCCGTACCATCGGGTTTATGCATGAAGTGGCCGCCTTGCAAAAACAGGGGCTGGCCCTGGGCGGGAGCCTGGAAAACGCAGTGGTGTATGATGACGATAAGCTGCTTACGCCCCTTCGCTTTCCCGATGAATTGGTAAGACACAAGATTCTCGACGTAATCGGTGATTTGGCTCTGGCCGGACGGGTCCGCGGTCATGTCATCGCGGTGCAATCCGGACATGCGCTGAATACCGCCTTGGCAAGACAGATTCTGGCAAGCGCGCAAAAGTAACGAGGAGGACTGAACCATGTTGACCGTGAATCAGATTCAGGCTATTATCCCGCACCGCTACCCTATGCTGCTGGTGGACCGTATATTGGAACTAGAGCCCATGAAACGGGCGGTCGGCATAAAAAACGTGACCGCCAATGAACAATTTTTCCAGGGCCATTTTCCGGGGAAACCGATTATGCCGGGGGTACTTTTGCTGGAAGCCATGGCTCAGGTAGGCGGCGTAGCTATGCTTTGCGCGGAGGAATATCGCGGCAAGCTGGCGTTCTTTGCCGGTATGGACCGGGTGAAATTCCGCCGGCCGGTGGTGCCGGGAGATCAGCTGCGGATGGTAGCCGAAATCATCAAGGTCCGCGGTACAATGGGAAAAATCTGGGCCGAGGCGTTTGTCGACGGCGAACTGGTGGCTGAAGGGGAATTCCTGTTTGCTCTGACGCAAAGTTAGGCGCCAGATGTCTTAAACAGGCATAATTCATAAGAAAGATCAACGTAATTTTGATTATTGGCTTTTTTAGCTGAAATTTGGGCCGTGTGAGCTTGCCGCGGTTAGACTGGTTAGTCGGATTATAATTGTAACGGTTGGCAGCGAACCAAGATGGCCAGAATAGTAAGGAGTTGATGTGCTGATGAAGCCGGAACCTGTCGTAATTCCGATTCGAAAAATACACGAAACAGCAGTTATCCATCCTGGTGCTCGCCTGGGAAAAGAGGTTGAAGTGGGGCCCTACGCCGTGATCGGTGAGAATGTACTCATCGGCGACGGCACGAAAATTGGCGCCCATGTTGTCATAGATGGTTGGACGAGTATCGGTAAAAATTGTGTTATTTACCCCAGTGCGTCGATTGGCACCGAACCCCAGGATCTTAAATTCCGCGGTGAGAAGAGCTATGTGTTTATTGGCGACAATACCAGGATCCGGGAGTTTGCCACCGTTAACCGGGCCACCGGTGAAGGGGAGGAAACCCGCGTCGGTTCCAATTGTCTCTTAATGGCTTATACCCATGTGGCTCACAACTGTATCGTCGGCAATCATGTCATTATGTCCAACGCGGCTACCCTTGCCGGACATGTGATTATTGAGGACCGGGTCATCATCGGCGGACTTGCGGGTGTTCACCAGTTCGTGAAGATTGGCCGCAACGCCATGATCGGCGGAGCTTCCAAGGTTGTCCAAGACGTGCCGCCGTTCGTTATTGTGGACGGGCATCCTGCCAAGGTTGCCGGCCTGAATAATGTCGGAATGGCCCGGGCTGGCATCGGCGAGATCGCGCGCCGCAACCTGAAAAAGGCCTATAAAATACTGTTCCGGTCCGGTCTGACCCTGGCTCAGGCGATCGCCGTGATGGAACAGGAACTTGAATCATGCGAAGAAGTCGAACATTTCCTGCGCTTCCTGCGTAACGCCGAACGCGGTATCTGCCGCGGCCGCAGAGACGAAGGCGAATAGGGGTTTGACGATGAAAAAAATTGGTTTGTTGGCCGGAGTCGGACGACTGCCGGTAGAGTTTGCCCGTGCCGCGAGCGGCATGGGCATTACCGTGATTGCCGTCGGGGTTGTGCCGGGAGTTGAAGCTGAACTGGCTGAGACGGCAGCTAAGATGTACAGTATCGGTGCCGGTGAGCTTGATAAGATCATCGCGACGCTGGTAGAAGAAGGCGTGGCCGAGGTCGCCATGATCGGCAAGGTAACCAAGGAATTGATGTTCGGCGGCGCCGTTGTTTTGGATAACCGGATGCAACGTCTTCTTGCCGGACTGCCTGATCGCTCTGACGACACGATTATGCTCGGAGTTGTCAAAGAATTGGCGGCGGCGGGAATCGGGGTCCTGGACCAGACGGCGCTGATCCGCCAACTGATGCCGGGGCCGGGGGTGCTCAGCCGCCGGCAGCCGACCGAGGCTGAGTTGGCTGACATGGAATTCGGTGTCGCCATGGCCAAACAGATCGGAGCGCTGGATATCGGCCAGACGGTGGTGGTCAAGAACCGGGCGGTCATGGCGGTGGAAGCCATCGAGGGGACTGACGCCTGTATCAGGCGAGGCGCGGCACTGGGCCGCGGCGGCGTTACGGTCGCCAAGGTGGCAAAACCCAACCAGGATCTTAGGTTCGACGTGCCCAGCGTCGGTCCCGACACCATCCGGGCGATGGTGGAAGGCGGCGCAGCCGCCTTGGTTATCGAGGCCGGCAAGACGCTGATGGTGGATCGAAGGAATAGCCTCGCTCTAGCCGATGAGCACAATATAACGATTATTGTCAGATGATTTTTCACCACAAGGCATAGAGACACTGAGAAAAGAGGGAAACTATCTCTGTGCCTCTATCTTTGTGGTTTATCTTTTTGTGGGGTATGATTGTCGATAGAAGATTCTTGGGGGCTGGGTCATGGTCAAGGTAATGATGTCGGTGGGTGAAGCGTCGGGGGACATGCAGGGGGCCAGCGTCGCCCGGGCCCTGATGCAGGCTCGGCCCGATGTCCGGATATTCGGTATGGGCGGCGAGGCGATGCGGGCCGCCGGGGTGGAAATTGTCTATGATATCGCCGAACTGGGAGTATTCGGTGTGGTGGAGATCTTAAAAAAACTGCCGAAACAGATTCGCCTGCGCCGCCTTCTGGCCGATATGATGGAGAAAGAACGGCCTGACGTGCTGGTGGTGGTCGATTACGGCGGCTTTCATATTCCGCTGGCCAAAGCCGCAAAAGCGAGAGGCATCCCGGTGGTTTACTATATTCCCCCAAAGGCTTGGCTCTACTGGCGTGGACGGGCCAAGGACGTGGCGGACGCTGTGGAGCGGGTCGCGGCGATCTTTCCCTTCGAGGCTGAAGTCTATCGTGAGGCCGGCGCCAATGTCACCTTTGTCGGCAATCCACTTCTTGATATCGCCAAGCCGTCTCTTTCCAAAGAGGAGGCTTACCGCCATTTTGGGGCCGATCCGGCCAAGCCGCTGGTTTTGCTGCTGCCGGGGAGCCGCATACAGGAAATCAAAGGTTTGCTGCCTGCCATGCTGGGGGCTGCGGAAATAATTGCCGAAAAAGTGCCGGACAGCCAATTTTTTTTGCCAATAGCCTCGACAATATCCAGGGAAGTATTGCAAAATAGTATTAGTGGCTGCCGTGTGCCGGTGAGATTAACTTCCGACCGCACTTACGACTTGATGCAGATCGCGGATGTCGCCATTGCGGCGTCCGGCACCGCGACACTGGAAACGTCCCTTTTGGGCGTTCCCACGGTGATTATTTATAAAGTTGCGCCGATTACCTATCTTTTCGGGAAGATTTTGATCAAAATCCCTGATATCGGGTTACCGAATATTGTTGCCGGCCGAAGGATCGTGCCGGAGCTTCTGCAGGACGCGGTAACTTCCGACAATATCGCCCGAGAGGCTTTGGCGATTCTCACCGATGACGTTATC
The DNA here is from genome assembly GCA_031292015.1 of Negativicutes bacterium. The sequence continues at coordinate 61,634 of JARLHY010000178.1, forward strand.
CGGGGACGCATCCTGCAGGATATTGGCGAGATGAAACGAAGATTAGGAGAAGGCGGGGCGGTCGAGAGGGTTGCCCAGATGATTCTGGAAGTAGCCAGGGTTGACCGTGGAGGCATTACATGACATTGTACCTGCGACTGTTGAAATACGTCAGACCGTATCTTTTCCGGGTGAGTGTGGCGATTGTCTGCACTTTGCTGGCTACCGCCGCCAACCTTTATGTCCCCTGGATTATCAAGGACGTCATCGATGACGTGCTGACCACCAAGAATATGACGATGCTCAATACGATCGCCATTGGAATCGTAGTGGTTTTTTTGCTGCGGGGTATTTTTTTCTACGGCCAGACTTATCTGATGTCTTTTGTGGCCCAGAAGGTGATTGTCGATATCCGGGCGGCCGTTTACCGCCATCTGCAGCGCCTGTCGCTGGCCTATTTTGAAAGCCGCCGTACCGGGGCGATCATGAGCTATATCACCAACGATGTCGGTGCCTTGCAGGCCGCCCTGGCGCAAAGTGTCGTCGATTTTTTCACCGAAGGGACGGTTCTGATAGGGTCGGTCGGGTTCATGTTCTATATTCACTGGAAGCTGGCGCTGCTGACAATGATAACGATGCCTTTGGTAGCGCAAGCTATCAATGTGTTCGGCAAAAAACTGCGGACAGCCGGGCGGGTGCAATTGGAACGGACGGCCGACATTACCGCCGTGCTTCAGGAATCGGTCCTGGCGGTCAGGGTCGTCAAGTCCTTCGTTCGGGAAGATTATGAAATAGAGCGTTTTGATCGGGAAAACTACCATAATTTCCGGGCCCAGATGAAAACGGCGCAGCTCATGGCCACATTGACGCCGGTCATCGAGTTTCTTTCGGCCATCGGAGTAACGGTTATCATATGGTACGGGGGGCGGGAAGTCATCAGCGGCTATCTGACGTCCGGCTCGCTGATCGCCTTTTTGATTTATGTGGTCAATCTGTCCAACCCGGTGAAACGGCTCAGCCGGGTGTATGGCAGTATCCAGGGCGCCCTGGCCGCGGCGCAGCGGATTTTCGACGTACTGGACACCGTACCGGAAGTCCAGGATGCGCCTGACGCGGTGGACCTGCCGGATGTCCGGGGCGAGGTCGTTTTCGAGGATATTTGTTTCGAATATAAGCCGGGGGAACTGGCGCTCCGCAATATTTTCCTTGAGGCGAAACCCGGCCAGGTTGTGGCAATTGTCGGACCGAGCGGTGCCGGCAAGACGACTGTTGCCAATTTGATTCCCCGCTTTTATGATCCGGTGAGCGGCGCTATCAGGATTGACGGCTATGACATCAGGAAAGTGACGCTGAATTCGCTTCGCCGGCAAATCGGCATTGTGCCGCAGGAAACGATGCTGTTCAACGGCACGGTTTACGAGAATATATTATACGGCGACTTGGACGCTTCCCGCGAGGCGGTGGTTGCCGCCGCCAGAGCGGCCAACGCCGATCAGTTTATCAGCGAGATGCCTGAGGGATACGATACCCACATCGGGGAGCGCGGCACAAAGCTGTCAGGCGGCCAGCGTCAAAGGATAGCGATTGCCCGGGCGATCTTAAAGAGCCCCCAGGTGCTGATTTTGGATGAAGCGACATCGGCGCTGGACAGCGAAAGCGAAGCTCTGGTTCAGGAAGCGCTGGACAAGCTGATGCTGGGCCGGACGGCCTTCGTCATCGCCCATCGCCTGTCCACCGTTCAGCGGGCGGATATTATCCTGGTGATGGATCGAGGCAGAATCGTCGAACGTGGTGGCCACGCCCAGCTGATTAAGGCAGGAGGCCTGTACAGCAAATTGTACCAGGTCCAGTTCGACGCCAGAAAAGAACAGTCTGTATAGATAGTATGCGATAAGCAATTGAGGTAGCTTATGAAGTTTCTTTACGACATCCTGACAATTGTTTTGGTGCTGGCGGCCGTTCCGGTTTTTATTTTCCGGCTGTTTCGGGAGGAAGGTTTCGGAAAGCGCCTGCGGCAGAGTTTTGGTTTTTTGCCGGCTGAAGCGCTGGCTCCGGTCGCGGACAAGCAGTGCATTTGGCTGCATGCCGCGTCAGTGGGCGAGATTGTTGCGACAAGCCCGATTGTCAAGGAGATTCGCCGGGAACTGCCGGGGATACCGGTGCTGATCTCGGTGGTTACGGCCAGCGGCTATGCGATGGCCAAACGGATTATTCCCGAGGCTGACAGTATTATCTTTTTTCCGCTGGACCTGCCTTGGCTCAGCAACCGGGTGATCGCCAGGATCAATCCCCGGATTTTTCTGCCGGTGGAGACGGAACTGTGGCCTAATTTCCTGTATGCCGCCCGGGCGCATGGGTTACCGGTGATTATGGTGAACGGACGAATCAGCGATAAAAGCGTTATCCGCTACCGTTACCTGCGCGGTATTCTCCAGGACATGCTGGCCACCGTCGGCAGGTTCTGCATGCAGTCGATGATTGATGCCCAGTATATTATCAGGCTGGGCGCCGCTCCCCGCCGGGTCTTTGTGACCGGCAACACCAAGTTTGATCAGACTTATACCGATGTCAGCGAAAAGGAACAGGAAAGCCTGATCGGCGAACTGGGTTTTGCAGGCCGGCGGCCAATCCTGGTGGCAGGAAGTACCCACCGGGGCGAGGAAGAATTGTTATACGCCGCTTTAAACCGGGTGCGGGAGGTTCATCCTGAGGCCTGTCTGGTGATAGCCCCGCGGGAAATTCTCCGGGCCGATGAGCTTGTGACTCTTGCCGCCAAAGCGGGCCTGCGGGCGGTTCGCCGCACAAGCGCCGATAAGGCGGAGGCCGGTTATGCCGTGGTGGTGCTGGACACGATCGGTGAACTCGGGAAGGTATACAGCGTCGGCGAGATCATTTTCGTCGGCGGCAGTCTGGTGGCCCAGGGCGGGCATAATATCCTTGAACCCGCCGCCCACGGCAAGCCGATTGTGGTGGGACCCAACATGTTTAATTTCAAAGACAGCTACGCTTTATTCAGCAGTCAAGGCGCTTGTGACACCGTCTACGACGGCGGCGAACTGGGGGAAAAGCTGTTATATATTCTAGGCAGTGACCAGGTGCGCAAGGAGATGGGCGAGAAAGCTCTGACCATTATCCGCGAGAATCGCGGGGCCGCACGGAAAAGCGTACAACACATAAAGCATGTGCTCAATATAGTCAAAGCTTAGAAAAATCTCTGTAAGGGCGGTTGGATATGCGCCGACGGGAAGCAATGCAAGTCTATCTGTATCAATTGGTACATGGCGAAAAACGCGGTATCACGGCGGAGATTCTGCTGTGGCTGCTGCGGTTTATGTCGTTTGTCTATGGGCTGGGAGTCTGGATCAAACTCGGTCTTTATAAGCATGGGATTTTAGAGCAACATAAACTGCCCTGCCGAGTCATCAGTCTGGGAAATATCACGGTCGGAGGCACTGGCAAGACCCCAACGGCCCAGCGACTGGCCGCTATTATCCGGGATCTGGGTTTCCGGGTGGTAATTCTGAACCGCGGTTATCGCGCCGGTTGGCGCGGGCAAGTCGGTCTTGTCTCCGACGGGCGCCGCATTTACATGTCGGTGCACGAGGCCGGGGACGAAGCGTATCTGCTGGCCAAAAATCTTCCGGGAGTGGCGGTGGTAATCGGCAAAAACAGGACGATTACCGGTGATTACGCCGTAAGCAATCTAAAGGCAGAAGTGATTATCCTGGACGACGGCTACCAACACTGGCAGTTGGCCCGGGATCTTGATATTGTTCTGATCGACACTCTCAATGTTTTCGGCAATCATTTTCTCTTGCCGCGGGGAACGCTGCGGGAGCCGCTGGCCAACCTGGACAGGGCCGATGCCGTTATTCTGACCAAGGTCGACCAGTCGACCGACGATGTCCGTGATGTCATCCGCGATACGTTGGGCCGCTATAACGACAAGGCGCTGGTGGTGGAAAGCGTCCACAGTCCGCGCTGTTTCATCGAAATTGAGGATTGGTACAAGGGCGTGCGGCCGGAGACGGTGGCCCTGGATGCGGTAAAGGACAAAGGAGTCCTGGCGTTCTCGGCTATCGGAAACCCTTCTTCCTTTGAACAGAGTCTTACCGATATCGGGGTGGAGCTACTGGACTCGGTACGGTTCCCGGACCATCACGACTATACCATGGCTGAAATGCAGAACATCATGCAAAAAGCACTGGATAAGGAGCTTTGTGCGCTGGTTACCACCGAAAAGGACGCGGTGAAAATTCCTTCCGAGTTCATCCACTCCGATCGACCGCTGCCTGTGTATGTCCTGACCATGGAGGTAAAGTTCATCGACGGCGGCTACCAGGATCTGATGGAAATGATCAGGCAGGTAGCCCGGCGAGGGGGAGAGGCATGAAGGTTCTTTGCGTAATTCCGGCCCGCTTTTCTTCCAGCCGCCTGCCGGGAAAACCGCTGGCCGATATCGCCGGCAAGCCGATGATTCAGCGGGTTTATGAACAGGCCAGGCTGGCCCGGAGGCCTGATGAGGTTCTTGTGGCCACCGATCATGAGTTGGTCTTTAAAACAGTGGAAGGTTTTGGCGGCAAGGCGGTCATGACCTCGCCGGATCATCCCACAGGCACCGACCGGCTGGCGGAAGTGGCCGGACTATACCCGGATGTGGATGTGATCATCAATGTTCAGGGGGATGAGCCGCTGATCGCTCCCGAGGTCATCGACTCTCTGGCGGGCGTGTTTGACGGCGCGGCGCCTGAGCTGGTGATGGCGACCCTGATGACCGAAGCCCTGGAGGAAGAACATCACAACCCCGCGGCTGTCAAAGTTGTGACAGATGCGGCAGGCTACGCCCTCTATTTTTCCCGCTCGCTGATTCCCTACCCGCGAATTTCTGGCGGCGGGAAGGTTTACAAGCATCTCGGCATCTACGCTTACCGCCGTGAGTTTCTGCTTACTTTTGCCAGTTTGGCGCCGACACCGCTGGAAAAGACGGAAAGCCTCGAACAGCTCAGGGCACTGGAGTATGGCTACCGGATCAAGGTGCTGGCAACCGATTTCAAGGCGGTGGGTGTTGATACCCCGGAAGATTTAGCGCGGGTAAACGAAATCTTTGCCGCGGCAGGAGGATGAATGTAATGAAAGCAGTGCAAGTACGGGATATCGCTATCGGCGGCAAGAATCCGCTGGTGCTTATAGCCGGGCCGTGCGTAATCGAAAGCGCAGAACGCACCCTTCGTATTGGCAGGGATGTGAAGGCTGTCGCCGACCGGCTCGGGATTCCTTATATTTTTAAAGCCTCGTTCGATAAGGCCAACAGGTCGGCGTTTCATTCGTTCCGGGGTCCGGGCCTGGAGGCCGGCCTCGCCGTTCTTGCCGGCATCAAGCAGGAGTTGTCTGTCCCGGTCCTCAGCGATGTCCACGGCGTGGAACAGCTTGGCCCGGCGGCCGAAGTGCTGGATATTCTGCAGATTCCGGCCTTTTTGTGCAGGCAGACAGACCTGGTGTATCAGGCCGCCGTTACCGGCAAGGCCGTCAATGTGAAAAAAGGACAGTTTCTGGCACCGGCGGATATGAAGAATGTTGTGAACAAAATCCGTGAGGCCGGAAACGAAAATATACTGCTGACCGAGCGCGGGGCGACTTTTGGTTATAATAACCTGGTTGTCGATATGCGCTCACTGCCGATCATGCGATCGCTTGGCTATCCGGTGGTATTTGACGCCACCCACAGCGTTCAGCTCCCCGGCGGCGGCGGGACATGTTCGAGCGGCCAGCGCGAATTCGTGGAGTATCTGAGCCGGGCCGCAGCGGCGGCAGGGATCGACGCGCTGTTTATGGAAGTGCACGACAACCCGGCCGAGGCGCTGTCCGACGGGCCGAATATGCTATATATCGAGCAGCTTGAGCCGCTGCTGAAAGACGTCTTGGCCATCGATGCCATTGTCAGGAAGTATAAGTAGAGGGGGGATGCGCCGATGATTATCGAACAGGCAAAACAGGTTCTGGCTATCGAGGCTGCGGCGATAGAGGCGCTGATACCCAGGATCAACGGCCAGTTTTCGGCCGCAGTCAACATGATTTTGGCTTGCTCGGGGCGAGTGATCGTCACCGGTATCGGTAAGTCGGGCCTTGTCGGCACAAAAATCGCCGCCACCCTTTCCAGTACCGGCACTCCGTCTTTTTTTCTCCATCCGGCGGAGGGGATTCACGGGGATTTGGGGATGGTTACCACTGATGATATTGTCATTGCTTTGTCCTACAGCGGCGAGACCGCCGAGGTGATCAGCATCCTGCCGGTTCTGCGGCGGATCGGAGCCAGGATCATCGCAATGACCGGGCGGGAAGATTCGACGTTGGCGAAAAACGCCGATGTTTTTCTTGATGTGGCGGTGGAAAGGGAAGCCTGTCCGCTTGGACTGGCGCCGACCGCCAGTACCACGGCGACGTTGGCGATGGGCGACGCGCTGGCGGTGGCGCTGCTTTCGATGCGGCGGTTCACCCCCGAAGACTTTGCGCTGTACCATCCAGGCGGGACGCTGGGCCGCAAGCTGCTGCTCACAGTGGAGAATGTCATGCATGGCGGCGAGGACAACCCGACTGTCATGGTGGGCCGAAGTGTAAAGGAAGCATTGTTCGTTATCACCGCCAAGGGGCTCGGCGCGACGTCGGTGATCGACGAAGCCGGACGGCTGGCGGGAATTATTACCGATGGAGACATCCGACGCGGCCTGGAAAAAGGATTTGATTTCCTTAATGAGCCGGTAGAAATGCTGATGACGAAAACGCCCCGGACCATAACCAAGGACAAGTTGGCGGCCCAGGCGCTCAATTTGATGGAAAAGAACAAGCCGCGGCCAATTACGGTACTGCCAGTGGTGGATCAAGCCAGCCGGCCGATTGGAATGATTCACCTTACTGACTTATTGCGCCAAGGAGTGGTATAATGATAGCTGAAACTCGGGCCGCGAAAATTCGACTGTTAATCATGGATGTCGACGGCGTTCTCACCAGCGGACAGATCCTCTTCGGGTCTGAGGGCGAAGTAATCAAGGTCTTTCATACCCAGGACGGCCTGGGTATTTCGACGGCGCACCGGGCCGGTCTGAAAACAGCCATTATAACCGGCCGGGATACCAAAATGGTGGCATGTCGCTGCGCCGAACTGGCCATCGGCGACCTTTACCAGGGAGCCCAGGATAAGGCCGGCATTTTGGCTGAACTGGCAGACAAGCATGGCATCAGTTGTGAAGAGATGGCCTATGTCGGCGACGACCTCAACGATCTGGCGATTATGACCCAGGTGGGCCTGGCTTGCGCAGTGGCCAACGCGGTTACTGAAGTCAAGGCCGTCGCGCATTACATCGCCAGCCGCTCAGGCGGTGACGGTGCGGTGCGGGAAGTCATCGAACTGATACTCAAAGCCCAGGGCAAGTGGGACAAAGTGGTAGCAGCCTACGCCCGCCCGGGTGGTTTTGCCGCCCGGCAGTGATCGCCGGGGGCCGGCATAGTACAGGAATAAGCCAACGAAAGTCAGGTCCGGCGGGGTAGGAGGAAAAAAGGTGACCAACAGCTGGCAATATTATACGATAAAACTGGCCAGCCGGCTGGTATGTCTCCTGTCATACCCTCTTCTTCTTCGGCTGGGTAAACTGCTTGGCCGTTTATATTATCATATCGCATCCCGCCAGCGGGACCGCGCGCTGGCTCAGATCCAACAAAGCCTGGGGGTTTCGCCCTGCGAGGCGGAGCGGATCGTCCGCAACTTGTTTTGCAATCTTGGCCAGACTTTTCTTGAAGTCATGTATATCCCGGCTTTGTCCCCGGCCCGGATGAGGCAGTATGTAACGATGGAAAACCGTCAGTATCTGGATGAGGCTGTGGCGGCGGGAAAAGGGGTTGCGGTTCTTACCGCCCATGTCGGGAACTGGGAATGGCTCGGAGCGGCTCTGGCCTTATTCGGATATCCGGTGGCCAGTATTGTGAAACGCCAACCCAATGATCAGCACACTCAGATTTTGAATGAATACAGGAAAATGGTGGGCATCGAGGTCTTCAGCCGCGGCACCACTGAACTGGTGGCTGCGGCCAAGGCGCTGAAACAGGGCAGGGTGCTCGGTTTCTTCAGCGATCAGGACGCCGGAGTAGACGGTATTTTTATTGATTTTCTGGGCAAAATGGCTTCCACGCCGGTTGGCCTGGCGGTTTTCGCCAGGAGATTCGCCATCCCGGTGGTTCCGGTCTTTATGGTTCGCCGCCCGGAAGGCGGGCACCGGATCATGGTCAGTCCGCCGCTTTCCTTTGTCAAAACCGCTGATGCGGATGCCGACATTCATCGGTTTACCGCTGAGGCGACGAAGATTATCGAAGATGTCATCAGACAGCATCCACAGGAGTGGCTGTGGTTTCAAAAACGCTGGAATACGAAACAGGCAGGTGAACAGGCTTGAAGAAAAATCTATATTTGGCGGTGGCCTGTGCACTGCTTATGCTGGCAGGAGGGCTCTATTATTTTTTCAAAGAAGAGCCTGCTGCTCCACCTCCGGTAGTGGCAGAAAAAAGCCCCACTGATATCACTTTTGCCGGCAGTTCGATCGTCGAGCAGATCAACGGCAAAAAGGTCTGGGAACTGACTTCCGAAACCGCTCAGGCCGACCCTGACAACAACCAGGTCCGGCTGAACAATCTAAAAGGGGTCTTTTACCGCGAAAATGGAGGCAGGATTGATCTGGTGGCCCGGAAGGCTTTACTTGACACCAAAACCCGGGATATCTTCCTGGAGGGGGATATCAAGGCCGTTTCCAGCGATGGGGCGGTGTTTACGGCGCCGCTGGCCCGCTGGTCGGCAAACGAACAGCACATCTACGGCAGCGGGGGCATTGTCCTGACCCGGGAGGATACCGTGATTACCGGCGACAACATTGACAGTGACGCCAATATGGAGAAAGTGAAAGTGCAGGGCAACGCCCATGCAGTCAAAGGAGGAACACCGCAATGAGCCGTAAGTTGAAAATTTTTGTTCTGGCTGCTCTGCTGTCGCTGGGGACCGGCGCAGCGATTTGCGCCGAGACGAATAACAGCCCGGTGGATTTGAGTGCCGATACCATTGAATATGATTCGGTGCAAGGAATCATGACCGCCCAGGGATCGGTCAAGATGACCCGGGACAAGGCGGTGATGACAGGGCCCAGCGCCCAGTACAACACCAAGACCAAGGAAGGCCTTGTGACCGGAGGCGTCAAAGTGGTGCGGGAAGATACGACCCTGACCTCCGCAGAAGTGCGTTCTTATGAAAACAACTACCTGGTGGCGACCGGCAACGCGGTGCTGGTCAAGGGTGATAGCACCCTGGCCGGACCGAAGATCGAACATTGGACTGACAAGCAGTATTCGCTGGTTACCGGCGGCGCCCGGATGACAATGCCAGACGGCTGGATGACCGCCAACAAGGTGGAGGCTTTCCACACCGAGGACCGGGCGGTGGGTACCGGTGACGTCCATATTGTCAGCGATGCCCGCAAGCTTGATGCGACATCCGACCAGGCGGTATACTATGGAGCCAAGACCGGACAGCAGGGTAAAGCCGTGCTTACCGGCAACGCTCATGCTGTACAGGACGGCAATATTCTCACAGGCAACACGTTGACGATCTACCTTGATGACAAAGCCATGGACGCTCAGGGCCGGCCGAAGCTGGTCGTGAAACCGCAATAAAAGGTTTGGTCAGAACGGAGAAACGTATGTATATTGAGACACAACAGTTGGTGAAAACTTACAAAGACCGCAACGTGGTCGACGGCGTCAGCCTCAGGGTGGAACAGGGCCAGGTGGTCGGCCTCCTGGGGCCGAACGGTGCGGGAAAGACCACCACGTTTTATATGATTGTCGGCATCGAAAGACCGAATGGCGGACAAATTTTCATTAATGGCGAGGATGTCACCGACATGCCGATGTATCGCCGCTCCCGTTTTGGCCTGGGCTATCTGCCCCAGGAGGCTTCCATCTTCCGCAAGTTGTCGGTAGAGGAAAATCTTTTGGCCATTCTGGAGATCAGGGATAAACTTACTCCTGCCGAGCGGAAGGAAAAGATGGAAGAACTGCTGGTAGAACTAGGGGTAACCCATGTCCGGCACCGTAAGGGTTCTCAGCTTTCCGGCGGTGAACGCCGCCGGGTGGAGATTGCCCGCGCCCTGGCCAGTGAGCCGGCGTTTATTTTGCTGGATGAGCCGTTTGCCGGCATCGACCCCATCGCCGTCGCCGATATTCAGGGCATCATCGGTTTTTTGCGCGACCGCGGCATCGGCGTGCTGATCACCGACCATAATGTCCGCGAAACGCTCAGTATTGTCGATAAAGCCTATATTCTCAATGAAGGCCATATTCTCATTTCCGGTGACAGTACCACCATCGCGGCCAGTGAAATAGCCCGCAAGTTCTATCTTGGCGATAAATTTCAGCTGTAGCCAAATACGGGCCGTTGCCCACCGGCAAGGAGCGGCCGCTAGGAGTAATTCATGCGTATACTGGATAAATATATCCTCAACGAACTCTTAGGTCCGTTTATTTTCGGTATCTGCGCTTTTTCCAGCGTCTTTATCGGTACAAGCACGCTGTTTAGGATCGCGCAGTATATCACAAAATACGGCGCTTCCACCAGCTCGGTGGTAAAGCTGTTCATTTATAGTCTGCCGAGTATCATCGTGCTGACGTTTCCGATGTCGATGCTGCTGGCGTCGCTGCTGTCTTTCGGCCGGCTTTCCGGCTCCAGCGAGATAACGGCAATGAAGTCGGGCGGGCTCAGCTTCTACCGATTGGCCACCCCGGTTTTCATCGCAGCGTTCTTTGTCAGTATTTTCGCCACCTACTTCAACGAAGCGGTGGTGCCTGCGGCCAACACGGCTTACAATAACGTGGTGCGCTACGAGATCGAAAAGAATTCCCGGCCCCGTTCGCAGGAGCATATCGTCATCAAGGATGTCAAGGGAGGGTCGATTGAACGTCTGACCTACGCCCGCAAGTTTGATGAAGATACCAGTCTTATGCAGGGTGTTACCATCGAGGATTTTGAAAACGATCAGCTGGTCCGGGTCGAAAACGCCGAAAAAGCGGTCTGGGACAAGGATAAGTGGATGATGCACAACGGCATCATTTACGACCTGGACCCCCAGGGCCAGATCGACCGTTATATGCATTTTGAGCAGCAGGTCATGCCGATCGACAAAAATCCGTCGACTATCGCCCGGGAGCAAAAAAAACCTGAGGAAATGTCGATCCAGGAGCTCAAGGTTCATATCCGGACGCTGCAGCGGGAATATGTCAAGACCAGTGTTTATGAGGTGGAATTGCAGCAACGATTATCCATTCCCATGGCGAGCTTTGTCTTTGCGCTGATCGGCACGCCGTTGGGCCTGCAGCCACATCGCTCCAGTTCATCCATCGGCCTGGGGATCAGTATCATCATTATCTTCATTTACTACACGATCATGACGATAACCACGGCGCTCGGGCAGGGTGGGGCCATACCTGCCGTCCTGGCGGCCTGGATACCGAATATCGTCGGAATCGTCGCCGGGTTCTTCCTGGTGCGAAAAGCTTCCATGTAGCGTTTTGAGGGAGTCTGGGGCAGAGGAGGGGAATCATGTACGGTCTGGTATTGATCGCGGTTCTGGCCATCATGGGCGGGATTATCGCCTATATCGGCGACAAGCTTGGCAGCAAAGTCGGCAAACGTAAGCTGACGTTGTTCGGTCTTCGGCCCAAACATACGTCGATCGTGGTGACGATTATCACCGGGATTACTATTGCTGCCGCCACACTGGGGGTCATGGCTTTGGCGTCGAAAGATGTCCGCACGGCCCTGTTCGGTATGGAGGCGCTCAAAGCCGAGCTTTATTCCCTGTCGCAGGAAGTCGCCGCGAGAAACGTGGAGCTTGACTCCAGCCGAAAGGAACTGGAGGTCAAAACCCAAGAATACAGCGCTCTTACCGCGAAAGTCAACGAGACCGCGACAAACCTGGCCAAAGTCACAGGCGAGCTCAGTGAAGTAATGGCCCAGCGGGATCGTACAGCGGCCGCGCTGGTGGCGGTTCAGGCTGATTTCGCCATGGCTAAGGGCGATCTTAACCAGGCCCGGCAGGATATCCAGACTCTGCAGGCAACCAAAGACGAACTTGATTCCAGGGTCGCCTCGCTCAACGAGTCCAAAACCCAGCTGCAGTCGGACGTGGACCGGCTTGATGATCTCACGTCCAGGCTAAAGCAAGGCATCCAGACCGTTCGGGAGGGTATTGTCATTTACCGGGCCGGTGAAGTGCTGTCCACCTCGGTGCTCAAGAACGGGCAATCGCTGGCGGATACCCAAAATGCTCTGGCCGCGGTGATCGGCCGAACCAACGAGGCCATTTTGAATAAACTGAACGTCGCTGACAAAGACCTGGATGTGCTGTGGATATCTCAGGCCGATTTTGATCAGGCGGCGGCGCTGATTGCCACTTCGCCCGAGAACGTCATTATCCGCATTTCTTCCTCCGGCAATACGATCTACGGCGAACCTGTCATCGGCCAACTCGCCCTATTCCCCAACCGGCTGGTTTACGCCGCCGGCGAAGTGATTTATTCCCAGACTATCGAGGTAAGCGGCGACAAGGCGGAAGAAGCGGTGCTGGTCTTTTTGCAGAAAGTCAATACGCTGGCCAACAACCGTGGTATTCTGGCCGACCCTCTCCAGGGGACGGTCGGGGTGATGAGCGGCTCGCAGCTGTTCGATACCATCAATAAGGTCAAACATTACGGCGGCCTGGTCGAACTTACGGCGGTCACCAGAGCCGACATGTACACCGCCGGACCGCTGCGGATCGAAATTCGGGTTCGCAGCCTCCATTAACGCTCCGCATAGCGAGGAAAATCCTGCCCCTTGGGGGCAGGATTTTTTTGGGGTTTAAGAGAATAATCAATAATATATTATGTAAACAAAAAGAAAATTTCGGCCACCATTACTTCGGAGAGAAACTCTTTAATAACAAGGAGTTTGCATAAATTTCATATGAATTTTAGCAGGAGAATTTAATTATGTATAGAATTTATGTAAACATAAGCTTGTCAGAAGCGACAAGGGCAGAAAGGCCGATGAGATAGCAGGAGAAGGCGGCATGAGGAAACACGGCCACTCATGGAAGCGCTCCTGGCGGTTCGCGGTCGCTGTCGGTGCCAGGCACCCGCGGTAAATTCAACTCAAGGAGGTCTTCCAAGTGAAAAAAAGACTGCTGAAAGTAGCTATCGCTACTGCCCTCACCGTGGCTTTTGCCGTACCGGCATTCGCCAATCCTTTTTCGGACGTGCCTGCCAAACATTGGGCGTATGACGCTGTGAACAAATTGGCCCAGGCCGGTATAGTCGACGGTTACGGCGACGGAACCTTCCGTGGCGACAAAACCCTGACCCGATATGAAATGGCCCAGATTGTGGCCAAGGCCATGAACAAGAACATGAACTCCGAGCAAAAGGCCATGATTGACAAACTGGCCAGAGAATACGCCGCCGAACTGAATAATCTCGGCGTCAAAGTGGCCGGAATGCAGGACCAGATGGACAATATGGTCAAGTTCAGCGGCGATGCCCGGGCCCGTTACTATGAAGCAAAAACCCAAACCGGTTCGGTCGGCGACAGGGTGGAATACCGTTTCCGCCTGGGAGCAACCGCCAAGATCAATGACGACATGGGCATCTATGCCAGGATCACTTCCAACTCGAATGCTATCGACGAAGGTATCCCCGCTTCCACCGCTGCGGCCAAAAACAGCGCTTCCGGCAACGTGGCTCCGGCCGTGGAAAATGCTTACGTAGCCACCAACTTTTTGGGCATGAGCACCAAAATCGGGCGTCAGGACTACAACCTCGGCCGCGGTATGCTGGCTTCACCCGCTTCGGTGGCGATCATGAACGGTGTCACCATGCGTGACGGCGACACGATGGTTTTCGCCGGCAAAGAACTGGACAGCGATAACAGCTATGCGAAAAACTACGGCGGCCAGTTCAGCTTTAGGCTGGGCGCTCCGATTACAGTAGACTATCTCCGTCTGGGTACGAAGAACTACTATGCGGCAAGCACCAACTTCGAACTGTTTTCTGGCATCAATCTTTTCGGCGAGTACGGCCGTAATCAGACCCAAAAAGCACGGGCTTACCGGGTGGGCCTTGGTTTCGGCAGCACCGGCCTGAGTGTCGCTTACAATGATGTGGAAGCAAACGCCGTGCCGTTCGAATCGATGTACAACCTCAAGGCCAAAGGTCCGAGCGAACTGAACGACTTCTACGCTCTGTCCTCCGGAACCGCCGGATCTCCTGCGGCTCATGTCAAAGGCATGGAATACCAGTATAACAAGGATATCGCCAAGAACGTCAACCTGGACATTTTGTACCAGGACATCAAGGACCATGGCAAGAATCTCCGGGCCACTGCAAGCGTTAAGTTCTAAGCCGGCTTTCACTGACTAGTCTATCTTCCGCCAGGGGTAATCGCCCCTGGCGGATTTTTTTGCGTCAGCGAATACCCCCCGCTATGCGGGGGAGTTCAAAAAAGGCGGAGCCGTTGTGGTAGAAAAGTACACTATGCATTCAGGAAAAAATGAAATTCTATATGTCTCGGCTGAGCGTGGTTCCCAGCCGAAAGA
>JARLHY010000030.1 GCA_031292015.1 Negativicutes bacterium
CGCCCGCCACAGGGGCATCAGCAGATAGAACCAGATCAGAATCACCAGGAAATAGAGCTGATACGACGCCAGGCCGAACAGGAAAGCTTCAAAAATGTAGGGAGACGAAAACTGCCAGTAATCGCCGCTGAGCCAGCCCGAGTGCAGCATGTACAGCAGCGACCAGACAACGTACGGAACCAGGACGGTGCGGCAGCGCCGCCAAAAATACCGGCCATAGTCCAGCGGTTCGTCCGAGCTGTGCTGACAGAACAGTCCGAAAGCCGAGACAAAGAAAAATATCGGCACAGTAAACCTGGTGAAAATCTCAAGCAAAGCAAAAAGGTGGATGTTGACATCCGGGTTGGCGAGAGAATAAGCCCCTGTATGGATGCCCACCACCCCCAGCATGGCCACGCCCCGGATATATTCGATGGCTGGAACGCGTTTGGACATAACTACTCCTTTTGGCGGGTTTCCTCGCGGACCGCGGTGGTTTTGTTGGCAAGATACACTCCGCCGACGATCATGACGCCGCCGGCCAGCGTAAAGGCCGTCACAGGCTCGTGCAGCAGCAGTATTCCGATGACGGCGGCGAAAAGCGGGTTGAAGTAGGCGAAAGCCGCGGTTCGGACGGCTCCGATCCTCTCAACACCAATATACCAGACATAGTAGGCGAATATCGAACAAAGCAGCGCCAGGTAAAAGGCGCTGGCCACCGTAGGCCAGGAAACGGCGAACACCTGGACGGTGAGCGGCACCGGCGTGATGGGGCTGGCGAAAAAAGCGAAGGGCAGCAGCATCAGGGTGCCGAAAATATGGATATAGGCCATAGCCACAAACGGGCTGTATTTTTTGAGGATCGACTTGCCGTAAATCGTAAAGCCGGCCCAGACGATGGCGTTGACCAGCAGCATAAGGTCCCCGGGCAGGGTTTGGGACGCAAAGATTCCCCGGAATTGGCCGTTGGTAATGATGACGCTGACGCCGCCAAAGGCGGTGAGGATGCCGACAGCTCCCGGCAGCGACACTCGTTCCCAGCCGAGCAGCACCCCGCCGAGGGCCGCGCACAGGGGGCTGGTCGCTATGATCAGCGCGGCGTGGATGGTTGTGGTATACTGCAGGCCGGTGTACTGAATATAAAAGTACGAGGTGATAGCCGTAAAGCCGAGCAGGATGAACCGGGGAATGTCCCGCCGTTCGATGGTATTGTCGGTGCGTCTTGCGAGCAATATAGCGGTGAAGACCGCTGCGGCGATGACAAACCGCAGGATGACAAGATTCAGGGGAGCCAGCTCGTACATGCCGATTTTGGCGGCGGCGAAGGACGTTCCCCACAGGAAGGATACGCTGAGCAGCGCCGCGTATAACGGCAGTGATGAAGTTTGCTGCATGAAAGCCTCCGTGGTCTGGTAGATGTAGCCAACGCTTCGTGCTATACTGGATTTCAAGGAACGAAACAGACAAGGGAGAGATGACAATGGACGAAGTCAGCTCCGGGCAGCCGGCCCCGGACTTTACCCTGCCGGCCACCGGCGGCAAACCGGTCAGCCTGAGCAGTTACCGCGGCCAAAGAATCGTGTTGTTTTTTTATTCCAAAGACAATACCTCCGGCTGCACCGCCGAGGTTCACGAGTTTGGCGACCTTTACAATGAGATCGCCGCTGCCGGCGCGTTAGTTTTCGGTGTCAGCCGGGACAGCCTTGCCACCCACGAAAAATTCAGCGCCAAACTCCAGCTGCCCTATCCGCTCCTGAGCGATGCCAACGGCTTGGTCTGCCGGCTCTACGGCGTGCTGAAAGAGAAAAACATGTACGGCAAAAAAGTGCTGGGAGTGGAACGGTCGACCTTTATCATCGACGCCGAGGGCCGCATCGAACAGGCGTTTAGGAAAGTGAAAGCCGCAGGGCATGCCGGAGCGGTTCTGGCTGCACTGCAGCCGGCCTGAACGTTAGCCCATAACAAAGGGTCACCTGATGCAAATTCCCTGCCGACGCCCTCTTTTCCTGCCGAAAGTTTCGGACTGGGCAGGAATATCGGCGCCAGGGCTGGAAGACATCGGAAAACAAATTTTGGAAAGGAAGATTTTCATGGGACCGATAGGATTGATCGACGGTCAGATCATTGACCTGAATGAGAATGTGATAAATCTTGAGGACCGGGGCTATCAATTCGGCGACGGCGTGTACGAAGTCACCAGAGTATACAACGGCCGCTGTTTTGCCTTCCAACTCCATATGGACAGACTGTTCCGCTCACTGCGGGAACTTAGGATCCCGGCGACCTACACCGTCGACGAACTTGCCGAATTTCACCAGCGGCTTATCGAAGAGAGCGGCATCAAAGAAGCCGGCATCTATCTGCAGATCACCCGTGGCGTGGCGCCCCGGGCCCACGGTTTCCCCGACAGCGTCGTTCCCAAGCTGACCATGAGCATCAGGCCGGCCAATCCCAACAGCGCCTTGCGCGAATCCGGCGCCACCGGGATATTCGTTCCCGACGTGCGCTGGCTGCGCTGCGATATCAAGTCCATCAACCTGCTGGGCAACCTGCTGGCTAAGCAACAGGCCAAAGACGCGGGGGTTTTTGAAGGCATCCAGGTGCGCGACGGTATCGTGACCGAGGGTTCCAGCAGCAACTTCTTTGTTGTCAAAGATGGCGTCCTGTGGACCCACCCCTTGAGCAACCTGATTCTCCGGGGCATCACCCGGACCGTCATCGTCGAGCGGCTTGTTCAGCAGCTCGGTCTGACCCTGGTGGAAAAGGCCTTCGACGTCGCTTTCGTCAAAAAAGCCGAAGAAGCTTTCGTCACCGGTACTACCACCGAAATCATGCCCTTCATCCAGCTGGACGGCGCGCCGGTGGGCGACGGAAAAGTCGGCCCGGTGGCCCGCAAGCTGCATCAGGCCCTGATGCAGGCGGTCGCCAGGGAATGCGGCCCCAGATAAACCGTAATAAAGAGGCAGGCGCTTACGCCTGCCTTTTTTCTGTCTCTACCTTAGCCGTACGCGGCAGCAGCAGGATCAGAGAGCTGCCCAGCAGCATGACCGCGCTGCCGGCGATGATGGCCGGCACCAGCGAGCCGGTGACATCACGCAGGTATCCGGAGACCACCGGCGCGAAAATAGCCGAGGACATGGTTGCACAGTTAAAGACCCCGACAGCGGCCCCCATCAGTCCGGGGTAACGGGTTCCGGCGATATCGGCCGTCCAGGCGACCATGATCGGCACAAAAGCCGAGTTGCTGAACAGGCCGAAGGCCAGCAGCGTGGCCAAAATAGCGGTATAGTCCGTCACCTGCGACAGGCACAGCAGCACTGCCGCGGAGGCCGGCAGCACCACCAGGGCCAGCGGCCAACGTCCGTAACGGTCGGACAATTTGCCCCACAGCAGCGCCGCCGGAACCGCCATGATGGCCACAAGGCC
>JARLHY010000031.1 GCA_031292015.1 Negativicutes bacterium
CCGATGGCAATGGTGATGGTCCAGGGATAGAGGTCAAAGGAGTCAACCGGGTGGTGTACGACATCACTTCCAAGCCCCCCAGCACCATTGAGTGGGAATAAAGCAAAGCAACCCCGGCCGAGGGCCGGGGTTGCGTTTTTGCTCAGCCAGCGTTCCGCCGAGTTCTGCCGCGTGCTGCATCAGCGCCGGTTTTGCTTATTGTGGTAGGAATTTATCAGCAGGCGCCGAAGAGCTATCTAGACAGGTAGACGTCAGGAGGGCATGAATTGTCTGGCAATACACAAGGATCGATCAGGGAGAATCTCCGTAAAACCTGGCAGCACTGGCGGGTGCTTCTGGCCGGGGGACTGGCCCATTTTACCCACGACGGTTTTGCCGACATGCTGTACGTGCTTTTTCCGTTGTGGCAGGCCCAGTTTGGGCTGACCTTCGCCGAGGTTGGCTTCTGTAAAACCGTATGGTCGGGTTCGATGGCCGCTTTTCAGGTGCCGGCCGGGATGCTGGCCCGGCGTGTCGGCGAGGTCAGACTGCTGCTGATCGGCACCGCAGTGGTTTGCTGTGCGGTTGCTGCCTACGGCTGGGCCGCGACGCCGCTGGCCCTGGGCTCTTTGCTTATCATCGGCGGCATCGGCGAAAGTGTACAACACCCGCTTTCTTCAGCCATTATTTCTAACGCTTACCAGGAAAAAGGGCTGCGGCGGGCCGCTCTTGGCACCTATAATTTTACCGGCGATATCGGCAAACTGTTCTTTCCTGCCGCTGCCGCCTTTCTCATCACCCGCTTCGATTGGCCGACCGCCACCCATGTGCTCGGGCTGTTCGGACTGGTCGTCCTGCTGGTGATCTTTGTCATCACCCGGCGGCCTGATACTGACTCCCTTGCTGCCGAACAGGCCGAAAACTGCCTGCAGGCTGTTGGGTCGCGGGCGGTGAAGGACGGTGAGCATGCTTTCTGGTCGCTGGTGATCATCGGGATAGTGGACAGCGCGACTCGGATGGGTTTCCTTACCTTTTTCCCCTTTTTGCTGAGGGCTAAGGGCGCCGATGTGGCGATGATCGGCCTGGCCCTTTCCCTGATCTTCGCCGGCGGGGCCACCGGAAAATTCGTCTGCGGGATTGCGGCCACCCGTTTTGGGATTTTGCGGACGGTTATCGTCACCGAGGTAGTCACGGCTCTGTGCATCTGGGGTATATTGGTCCTTTCGCCTCAGGTCTCGCTGCTCCTGTCGCCCCTCCTGGGGGTGGCCCTCAACGGCACCTCCTCGGTGCTGTACGGCAGCGTGCCGGAGCTGGTCAGCGAAGAACGCCGCAACCAGGCCTTCGCGATATTCTACACCGCCGGCATCGGCGCCGGAGCCGTATCTCCGTTCGTTTACGGCTTTATCAGCGACATGATCGGTATTCAGGCCACCCTTATTGTCGTCGCGGTGGTCGTGCTGACTATCGTGCCCCTGACAGCGCCGCTGCGCGGCAAGCTGGTGAGTTAGAGGCGTTTGTCATTAGGGTTCGCTGCGAATTCAGGTCAATTGAAATTGGCATAAAAAAACTCGTTGTCAGGCGCGAACCTGAGCAACGAGTTTTTGTTTACGTCCTGGGAACTATCGAAGTGCTTTTACCATCACATAGGGCAACTGGCTGTTGGTGCAGCCCAGGTCGGCGTCGGTTTGCACCGCCACCTGGAGCTTGGTGCCTGAAGGAACGTCGGCCTCGGCGCCGTGGATCAAACCTGCGCCGCCGACTGACTCCTTGAAGGTGAAGCCTTCATAATGGCGCAGGACCATCGCCGCGAATGGCACGAACAGGAGATTGGACCGGCCTTCCTGTTTGACATCCAGCGTCAGCGGTATGATAGCCCCATTCAGAGCCTGGACGTATTTGGCCCGGATTTCGATGCCGCCGCCCTGACCGAAAAATCCCGCCGGTCGGACTGCCGTCACCACGGCCTGGCCTACCGAACCGCTTGGGACGATGACTACCCCGTCAACCGCGAGGGTCTGCAGGGTCCTGAAATAGACGACATCATTGACGTCGAAGTCGCGGGAATTAGCCGCGGTGATGAGCTCGGTATCGATCAGCGTTCCCTGCGGGACGTAGGCGTTGCCTGCGGTCACGCCGCTGCTGACGGTAGCGCCCCGGGCCAGAGTCAATCCGGAGAGGCAGGTTAGTATCAGACAGGTGATAAGAGCCGCAGCTGCAATTTTTTTCATGACAGTCACTCCTAACCATAAATGCTAATCTTAATGTTTATTTCCACAACATTGCCGGATATCCTGTTGAATCCGGCAAAAAATTAGCAGTAATTGTAAGCAGGCAGGTCGGCAAAGTCGATAGCAGCAGTGACGACGAATTGACAGAAAAGTCGAACGTTAAAAAGCTTTTTGCAAGAATAGTTCATTCTTTCTCGTTGACAGTGTTTGTTCAGGACTGTTACAATAAAGATGACAACAGAATATTGCTCGTATAATTTTGAGAATATGGCTCAAATGTTTCTACCAGGTAACCGTAAATTACCTGACTACGGGTGAAAGTGTACCTAGGGTTCCGCATGGCCAGCGCCGTTCATGCGTTTGTTCGTGGCAGGACCGAGTGGTACAGGTGTTACCCCAGTAACACTACACCGATGGGATAAAAGCCCGGGCGGGGAGGTTTCGCTCATGACGAGAAGACATTCCCTGCCGGGGTTTATTCTTTTCTGAGCAGGCCAGCCGCTCCTCCGGCCGAAAGCATGACTGATGCTTCCGCCGGTGCTGATGGGCTATTTCTTGTTTCGGAGGTGACTAAAAAACACGGTGGAGGGTATACTGGGGAAAAGTTTCAGACTAAATATTGGAAAGGGAGAAGAAAAATGTTGGACAAGTTATTCGCACTATCGGCACGCAAGACTGATGTCAAGACGGAGGTCGTCGCCGGCATCACCACCTTCATGACCATGGCCTACATATTATTTGTCAACCCCAGTATTCTTGGCGCAGCGGGCATGGACAAAAACGCCGTTCTGCTTGCTACCGCAATCGGCGCCGGCATTGTCACGATGGTAATGGGCCTTGTTGTTAATTATCCGATAGCGCTTGCTCCCGGCATGGGTCTGAACGCCTTTTACGCTTTCACGGTAGTCATCGGCATGGGGGTTTCCTGGCAGGTCGCACTGGGCGCGGTATTTATTTCCGGCCTGATTTTTATCCTGCTCACCGTTACCCAGGTCCGACAATTGCTTGTGGAGGGTATGCCGGCGTCGCTGAAGTATGCCATCACGGTAGGTATCGGCCTGTTCATCACCATCATCGGTTTGAAACTGTCCGGAATCATGACCATCCGGCTGTCCCTCATTCCGCCGACCATGGAAAAATTGATCGCCGCCAAAGGCAACGCCACACCCATGTTTTTCGAAACCATTATTGAAATGGGGAAACTGGCGGACAAGGAAGTTCTGCTGGCCGTTTTCGGCCTGATCCTGATCGCCGTGCTGATGGCCAAGAACATTAAGGGTTCGATTCTTATCGGCATTGTTACTACTACGGTTCTGGGCATTATCATGGGCGTTGTTCATATTCCCGCCGGCTTCAGCCCGGTGGCGATGCCCAATTTCTCCAGCAACGCCTTTTTCGCCCTGGATATTAAGGGTGCGCTGAACATGGGGTTGCTTACGATTATTTTCACCTTTACCTTTGTGGAACTGTTCGACACCATGGGAACGCTGGTCGGAACGGCGACCAAAGCCGGTCTGATGGATAAGAGCGGCAAATTTCCCGGCATCGGCAAAGCCATGCTGGTTGACGCCACCGGGGTAAGCTTCGGCGCCCTGATCGGCACCAGCACCATCACCGCGTACATCGAAAGCGCCGCCGGTATCGGCGCCGGCGGTCGCACCGGCCTCACGGCCGTTACCTGCGGGATTATGTTTTTGCTGGCGTTGTTCTTCACGCCGCTGGCCGGCCTGATTCCCGACGCTGCCACCGCACCGGCCCTGATCGTCGTCGGGGCGCTGATGATGGAATCGGTGCGACACATTGATTTCAACGATTTCACCGAGAGCCTGCCGGCGTTTCTCACCATTGCTCTCATGCCCTTTACCTACAGCATCGCCAACGGCGTTTCGGCGGGACTGGTCTTCTACCCGCTGCTGAAACTGATCAGCGGCCGCGGCAAGGAAGTGCACTGGATCGTGTATGTTCTGGCTGTCCTGGTTGTGCTGCGGTTCCTGTTCCTGTCCGAGTGATAATAGGCCCGGATACCGCCCGTTCCGGGCGGTATCCGGGCTGTTCACCAAACCCGGTATGCCAGACTGAGGCTGCTGAAAAAGGCCGGTCCGGGCCTGTCTCCTTGTCGGCCTTTTTGAACAGCCTAAGCAAAAGTTTTGCAGCAATAAAATCAATACTGCATTTCGCAAGTAAAGGAGGACAACCATGAAAGTAGCCATTATCATGGGCAGTGATTCAGATCTGCCGGTGATGCAGCCGGCGATCAAGACCCTGGCCGATTTCGGTATCCCGTATGAGGTAGTGGTGGCTTCGGCCCACCGGACGCCGGACAAGGTTCATGATTTCGCATCCACAGCCGCAGACCGCGGCGTCGGTGTCATCATCGCCGCAGCCGGCGCGGCAGCCCACCTGCCGGGAGTGGTGGCAAGCTTTACGAATTTGCCGGTAATCGGTGTTCCGGTGAACAGCACTTCGCTGGCCGGAATTGACGCTTTGCTCAGCATCGTCCAGATGCCGTCCGGTATCCCGGTGGCGACTATGGCCATCAACGGGGCGAAAAACGCCGCCATCTTTGCGGCCCAGGTCATCGCCGCGGCTCAGCCGGAGCTGAGGGAAAAGCTCCAAAGCTTTCGTCAGAACCTGGCGGCCGAGGTGGAGAAAAAGGCCGCTAAGGTGCAGGCCGACTTGCAGGGGTGACCAGACGAAGTTTTTGCTCATAATCAATTGCAAATGTGACAGGAGGACTCAACAATGAAGCAACTGTATGAGGGGAAGGCAAAAAAAGTATACGCCACCGATAATCCGGATGAATTTCTGGTATATTTTAAAGATGACGCCACCGCTTTCAACGGGGTCAAAAAAGGGACCATCGCCGACAAGGGAATTCTCAACAACCGGATATCGGCCTTCTTTTTCGAACTGCTGGGCAAACACGGCATTCCGCACCATTTTATCCGCCGGGTGAGCGATCGCGAAATGCTTGTCAAGAAACTCGACATCCTGCTGATTGAAGTGGTAATGCGCAACATCACAGCCGGCAGCCTGGCCAAACGGATCGGCTGGGACGAAGGACGCAAACTGCCTACGCCGGTGGTGGAGCTTTACTACAAGAACGACGATCTGGGCGACCCGCTGATCAACGAGTATCACGCCAGAGCCATGGGACTGGCCACTGCTGAGCAATTGAAACTTATTCAGGAGTATGGTCTGAAAATCAACGAAATACTGAGCAACTTCCTGAAAGACAAAAAACTGGAGCTGATCGATTTTAAACTGGAATTCGGCCTTCATAAAGGGGAAGTACTGCTCGGCGACGAGATTTCCCCCGATACCTGCCGCTTCTGGGACAGCGAAACCAACGAGAAGCTTGACAAGGATCGGTTCCGCCGCGATCTCGGCAATGTCGAGGAAGCGTACAAGGAAGTTCTGCAGCGCCTGACTGGCGAAGTGGTCTGAAGAGACGCGTATTAATTGCCCATATGGGAGGAGCGTACTGGCGTGTATTTAGAAATGGACAGTGACAAATTCCATGAGGAATGCGGTATATTCGGCATATTCTCCCGTCACGACGATGTTGCCTTAAATACCTACTGGGGTCTTTATGCCCTGCAGCATCGGGGCCAGGAAAGCGCCGGCATCGCCCTGACCGACGGCTGCTCGATGGATATCCAGCGCGGCATGGGACTGGTGGGCGAAGTCTTTCGCAAGAGCGTGCCGAATATGCCTCAGGCCCATATCGCCATCGGGCATGTTCGTTATTCCACGACTGGTTCCAGTCTGCTTATCAACACTCAGCCGCTTTTGGTGAATTTTTCTGGCGGCCACATCAGCCTGGCTCATAACGGCAATCTGACCAATGCGTCTGAAGTCAGAGCCGCCCTGGAGAAAAAGGGCAGCGTGTTCCAGACGACGGTTGACAGCGAGGTCATTGTTCATCTGATCGCAAGGTCGACGAAAAAGACCATCGAGGAAAAAATTATTGACAGCTTGTCCCAAATCGAAGGCGCCTACTGTCTGGTGGTCATGACCGACGACAAGCTGATTGGTATCCGGGACCCGCACGGGTTCCGCCCGCTCTGTATCGGCAAGCTGAACGGCGGCTGGGTTCTGGCCTCCGAATCCTGCGCCCTGGATACGGTCGGCGCGGAGCTGATAAGAGACGTCGAACCCGGCGAAATGGTAATCATTGACGACAATGGCCTTACTTCGCGCAAGTTCGGTCAAAGCGACGGGCGGGCGCTGTGTGTGTTCGAGTATATCTACTTCGCCCGGCCGGACAGCGTTATCGATGGTCAGAGCGTTTACGAGGCCAGGTTTGCCATGGGGCGTCAGCTGGCGAGAGAAAGCGGCTTTAAGGCCGATCTGGTTATCTCGGTGCCTGACTCGGGTACCGTGGCGGCCCTCGGTTTAAGCTACGAATCAGGCATTCCTTTTGCCGAAGGGTTGATGAAGAACCGCTATATCGGCCGGACTTTCATCCAGCCTGAGCAGAAGACCCGCGACCTGGGGGTGCGGATCAAGCTCAATCCCAACAAAGCCGTGATTGCCGGCAAGTCGGTGATCATGGTCGACGACTCGATCGTGCGGGGCACCACCAGCGGCAAGATTGTGCGGATGCTGAAGGACGCCGGCGCGACGGCGGTGCATATGTGCGTGAGTTCGCCGCCTATCGGCTATCCCTGTTACTACGGCATTGACACCGCGGTGCGCAAGGACCTGGTCGCCGCCAGCAAGCAGGTGGACGAAATCAGGCAGTTAATCGGGGCCGACTCGCTGTACTATCTCTCGCTGGACGGCCTGTACAGCTCGATCCCGCACATCAAGAACGACAAGATGTGTTACGCCTGCTTCAATTCCTGCTACCCGGCCCATGTACCCTGCGGCGCCGAGTGCGGCAGCAAGTACATGTTTGAGTCGAATCGGCGGGGCAAGGGAGGCGAGGCGGTATCATGAGTGACGGGTTAACCTACCGCGAGGCCGGCGTCGATATCGATGCCGGCAACCGGGCAGTGGAAATGATGAAGCGGCATGTCCGGGCCACATATCGTCCGGAGGTGCTTGGCGACATCGGCGGATTCGGCGGGTTGTTCGCCCTGAATCTCACCAAATACAAACAGCCTGTGCTGGTAAGCGGCACCGACGGAGTTGGCACTAAGCTGCGGGTCGCTTTTATGATGGATAGACACGACACCATTGGCCAGGATGCGGTGGCGATGTGTGTCAACGATATTTTGGTGCAGGGGGCCGAGCCGCTGTTTTTCCTCGACTATCTGGCTGTCGGCAAACTGGAGCCGGAGAAGGTCGCCGCCATCGTCAGCGGCGTGGCCAGAGCCTGCAGCGAGTCAGGCTGCGCTCTGATCGGCGGGGAAACGGCCGAAATGGCCGGTTTTTATCCGGACGGCGAGTACGATATCGCCGGTTTCGCTGTCGGCATGGTCGACCGGGACCGCCTGATCACCGGTGAAAAAGTGGCCGCCGGCGATGTGCTGATCGGGCTGCCGTCGTCGGGGC
Organism: Negativicutes bacterium; assembly: GCA_031292015.1. Next base: position 7,710 of record JARLHY010000031.1, read on the forward strand.
TGCACTCCAACGGCTATTCCCTGGTGCGAAAGATCTGCTTTGACCGCAGCAAGCTCACCGTTGACCACTATGTGCCTGAACTCGGCCGGACTTTGGGCGAGGAATTGCTTGTTCCTACCAGGCTGTACCCGAAGGTTTGTCTGCCGGTGCTGGAGCGGTTCGCTGTTCACGGGATGGTTCACGTTACCGGCGGCGGCTTCTATGACAATATTCCCCGCATGCTTCCGACGGGGTGCTCGGCTGAGGTGGACTCCGCCGCCTGGCCACGGCCGGTGATTTTTGACCTGCTGCAGAAGTGGGGCGGCGTCGCCTGGCCGGAAATGTACCGGACCTTTAACATGGGTATCGGAATGATCCTGGCGGTGCCGGGCAATGAGGCCGATGCTGTTCGGCAGCAACTGACGGAACAGGGGGAGGCGTCCTATATCATCGGCAAGGTCACGGCCGGGACTGGAAATGTGGTGATAGAGGGGGGCGTTTTCGGTGAATAGAAAGGTGCTGGGGGTGCTGGTCTCAGGTCGGGGCAGCAACCTGCACGCCATTTTCGACGCCATTCAGGCCGAACGGATCAAGGCCAAAATCGGCGTTGTGATCAGCGACAACCCTGACGCCATGGCGCTGAAGCGGATCGCCGGCTTCGGGATTACCACGGCGGTCCTTGAACGGAAAAATTTCGCCAGCCGCCGTAACTTCGAGTTGGCCATCGCCGCTGAACTTGCGCTGCATCACGTGGAACTGGTCGTTCTCGCCGGCTTTATGCGGATTTTGAGTCCTGAGTTTATCAGGCTCTTTCCCGGACGGATCGTAAATATCCATCCGGCGCTGCTGCCGGCTTTTCCCGGGCTGGATGCCCAGGCCCAGGCAATCGAATACGGCGTCAAGGTTTCCGGCTGTACCGTTCATTTCGTGGACGAAGGTGTGGATACCGGACCGATTATTTTGCAGGAGGCGGTGCCTGTAAATGACGGCGATACCGAGCAGACGCTGGCTGAACGCATCCTGCATATCGAACATCTCCTGTATCCCCGGGCCATCGGCCTGTATTGCGACGGACGGCTGCGGATCGAAGGCCGCCGGGTCGTAACCGAAAAGTGATAGGTGGGGTTTAGAGTGAAGATTAAACGTGCGCTGATTAGTGTCTCAGACAAGACCGGGGTGGTGGAATTCGCCCGGGCGCTGCATCAGGCGGGGGTCGAGATTATCTCCACCGGCGGCACGATGAAAACACTGAAGGAAGCGGGAATCCCGGTGATCTATGTCAGCGAGTTGACTGGATTTCCCGAAATCATGGATGGCCGGGTCAAGACCCTGAATCCGTATATTCATGGCGGAATATTGGCCATCCGCGAGAACGAAGCCCATGTCAAGGCGATGCGTGAGCATAATATCCGCGGCATTGACCTTGTTGCGGTCAACCTCTACCCGTTCCGTAAGACGGTGGCCAAGCCGGATGTTACCTTGGCCGAAGCGGTGGAGAATATCGACATCGGCGGACCGGCGATGATCCGGGCGGCGGCAAAAAATTTCGAATATGTCGCGGTGGTGGTTAATCCGGCAAAATATCCGATAATCGCCGATCAACTCGCGAAGGATGGCGAAATTTCCCGGGAAATGAGAATGGAATTAGCCTGGGAAGCCTATAGCCATACCGCCGAGTACGACGCTTACATAGCCGGCTATCTCGCCCGGCAACTGGGCCAGGGGCAGTTCCCGCAGGTTTTGCATACGGTTTATGATAAGGTGCAGGATTTGCGCTATGGTGAAAATCCGCATCAAAAAGCGGCGTTTTACCGCGAAAAATATTTCGCCGGCCCGGGAGTGGCCAGCGCCAGCCAGCTTCACGGCAAGGAGCTTTCTTTCAATAATATCGTCGACCTGGAAGCCGCGTACGCCATTGTCAACGAGTTCTCCCAGCCTGCGGCGACGATCATCAAGCATACCAACCCTTGCGGCACCGGGATCGGAGCCGATCTGGCCGCGGCTTACGCCAAGGCTTTCGCCGCCGACCCGGTTTCGGCCTTCGGCGGTATTATCGGGCTGAACCGGACGGTGGATAAAGCAACTGCCGGGCAGATCGCCGACCTGTTCGCTGAAGCGGTGATCGCTCCCGCTTATGACGATGATGCTCTGGCGGTTCTGACCCAGAAGAAAAACGTCCGCCTGCTTACCGCCGCTTTCGGCAAGAGTGAGCACGCCGTTGATATCAAGCGGGTCTCCGGCGGTATACTGCTGCAGGACACCGATGCCGTTGACTCTGCCCCGGCCGATCTCAAGGTCGTGACCCGGCGGGCACCGAGCCCGGCTGAGCAGGAACAGCTCCTGTTCGCCTGGAAGGTCGCCAAGCACGTCAAATCCAACGCCATCGTAGTGGCGTCGGGTGATACGACCCTCGGTGTCGGCGCTGGGCAGATGAACCGGGTGGGAGCCGCGGCCATCGCTTTGGGCCAGGCCGGCGACAAGGCCAAAGGAGCGGTACTGGCCTCGGATGCCTTCTTCCCCTTCCGGGATACGGTGGACGCCGCCGCCAAGGCCGGCATCACCGCGATCATTCAGCCAGGGGGCTCGGTCAGGGACGACGAATCCATCCAGGCGGCCGACGAGAACGGCATTGCCATGATTTTTACCGGTGTACGGCATTTCAAACACTGAGTCAGGGATTGGGGTGATATTTTGCGGATTTTAGTGGTAGGCGGCGGCGGCCGCGAGCACGCTCTGGTCTGGAAACTGGCGGCCAGCCCGCAGGTAGAAAAGATTTACTGCGCTCCAGGCAATCCCGGTATCGGACAACTGGCCCAGTGCGTCGCCATCGATGTCAAGGACAACGAGGCACTGCTGAAGTTTGCTGTCGACAACAAGGTCGGCCTGACGGTGGTCGGGCCGGAGCTGCCGTTGGCAAACGGTATTGTCGACCTGTTCGTTGCCAATGGGCTGAAGATCTTCGGGCCCAGCCGGGCAGCGGCGCAAATCGAAGGTTCCAAGGCTTTTGCCAAAAATCTGATGCAAAAATACAACATCCCCACCGCCTACTTCGCTGTATTCACCGAAGCCGAAGCCGCCAAGGACTACATCCGGCAGCAGGGTGCCCCGTTAGTGGTTAAGGCCGACGGGCTGGCAGCCGGCAAGGGTGTCGTGGTAGCCGCCACGGTGGCTGAAGCGCTGGCGGCGGTGGATATGATCATGTGCGATCAGGCTTTCGGCCAGGCCGGAGCCCGGGTCGTGATCGAAGAATGCATGGTCGGCGAGGAAGCCTCGCTGCTGACCTTTACCGACGGTTATACCGTGGTGCCCATGGTTTCGGCCCAGGATCACAAGCGGGTATTCGACGGCGATGCCGGCCCCAACACCGGCGGCATGGGGGCTTACGCCCCGGCTCCGGTGGTGACGCCCGGCCTCCTGGACCAGGTAATGCGGGAGATTCTCCAGCCGACGGTGGATGCCATGCGGGCCGAAGGCATCCTCTATCGCGGCTGCCTTTACGCCGGCCTGATGATTACCGCCGAGGGGCCGAAGGTAGTGGAGTTTAACGCCCGTTTCGGCGATCCGGAGACCCAGGTGGTGCTGCCGCTCTTGGACAGCGACCTTGTCGCCGTTCTTGAAGCCTGTGTCGACGGGCGGCTGGCTGACACCGAGGTCAAATGGAAGGACGAAGCGGCGGTTTGCGTCGTTCTGGCCGCCGGCGGATATCCTGGCGATTACCCGAAAGGGGATGCCATCAGTGGCCTGAAGCAGGCTGAAGCGGACGGAGCGCTGGTGTTCCACGCCGGTACCGCCTTTAGCCAGGGCCATGTAGTGACAAGCGGCGGGAGAGTGCTCGGCGTGACGGCGCTGGACCGCGACGTGCTGAAGGCGATTGACAAGGCTTACGCCGCCATCGGCAAGATCGGCTTCCCCGGCATGCACTACCGCCGGGACATCGCCCATCGGGTAGTCGCCAGGCTGAAAAAATAATTGTATCACCTGAAATTGCAGCCGATACAATGCCGTCAGGAATTACTCCACTTCATCCGATGAGTGAAACCAAACCGCATCTTTACGCTAGGTATGCCGTTTCGGGAGGTATATAAACGAAAAATGATTATCGATAATCACCCAAAAGAGAAAGAAGCTATGCAAGCCTTTCATAAAGGCGAGCGCACCCTGGGGTATCAGCTCCAGGATGAATTTGTGGCAGAGTTACGAGAAAGTCTTGGAACGCAAGACCACTGCACCTGCGAAAAGGCGTGCAAGCACCATGGCCAATGTGTGGAATGTGTTGCGATACACCGAGCGCACCGCGAGCATCTTCCCAATTGTTTCAAAAGTATGGTGAATGAAAAAATCGCGATCCTTTCCGGATTAACGGAACATAGCGTTATGGAACAAATAAAAAAGTAGTTTATGCAGAGCATAAAAAAAGAAGCAGCGCAAGCCGCTTCTTTTTGTGTCTTCTTCTACATGGTCATGATTCCGAACCACTGCCAGTAGGTGGCGCCCAACAGGACGATAAGGAGGTAGGCGATGATGGTCAGGGGTATGCCGGTTTTGATGAAGTCCTTGACTTCGAAGGTCTCGGTGCTGTAGGCCACCATGTTCTGAGGGGCGTTGACCGGCAGGATGAAACCGAAGCTTACGACGTACTGCAGGATCATGGTCATGCCCATAATATTGATGCCGGGGGTCTGGACGCTCTGCAGCACCGAGATGATGATCGGGATCATCGCCGAGGCCAGGGCGGTGGCGCTGGCAAAGCCCAGATGGATGACGATCAGGAAGGCGGCGAGGACGGCCAGGATGACCACCACCGGCGAAGCCTGTAGTCCGAACAGGGATACAATGGCTGTGGCCAGCCAGGCAGCGGCCTTGGTATTCAGAAGGGCGGTGCCGAGGCTGATGCCGACCCCGAAGAGGATCAGCGTCCCCCAGGGGATTCTGGCCTGGGCGTCCTTCCAGCTCATGACCCCGATGCCAGGCAGCAGCATGTAGGCGATGGCCGCCAGGGTGGTGGAAGAGGTGTCAAAGGGGTGCAGTTTCCCTTCAGTGGCCCAGAAACACAGCAGAATCAGCGAGGTGGTCAGCAGTTTCTTTTCTTCCGGCCGCATCGGACCGAGCTCGGCCAGGGAACGGGCGATGGTTTCCTTGCCGCCGGGGACTTCTTTGATTTCCGGCGGCATGACTTTCATCAGCACATAATACAGGGCAACCGACATGAGGGCGGCGAAGGGAGCGGCGGCCATAAACCAGTACCCCCAGGAGATGTCTACCCCCAGCTGTTGTTTGATAAAGCCGACGGCGACCATGTTCTGGGCGGCGGCGGTTTTGATGCCGACATTCCAGATGCTGTCGGCCTGGGCGGTGGCAATCATCATCACCGCGGCAAACCGGCTTTTCTTGGGAACATCAAGGGCGACGATGATGCCCATGACGATTGGAACCAGACAGGAGACGCGGGCGGTGGTGCTTGGCACGATGAAGCTGAGCAGGAAGCCGACGACGATTACACCCATCAGGATACGGTTGGTTTTGGCGCCGATCTTGGACAGGACGAACAGGGCAATACGTTTGTCCAGGCCGGTGTACATCATGGCTGCGGCGATGAACAGCGCGCCGCCCACCAGGGCGAAAGCGCCGTTGCTGAAGCCGGACAAGGCCATATCCAGTCCCTTGGCGGTTCCGAGAACCACTTTGGGATTGGCCATGCTGGGGGCGGTACCAAGTAAAAATGACATGAGAGCAATGACAATCGAGGCGCTGACAGGATAGGAGACGCAGTCGCTCATCCAGACGACCACCGAGAAGACCAGAATAGCCAGCATCATTTTGCCTGCCGCCGGCAGTCCGGCCGGTGTCGGCAAGGCCAGGACGATAAGCAGGGCGATGAATCCGATGATCAAACCATACTTTTTGAAAAAACTCATAGCCGATCCCCCTTTTTTCTGTAGCTGCAACACGGACGGGAAAGAAGAACAGATACCGGTAAAAAATAATTTGGACACTGTATATGTTTTAACAAAAAACCGAAAAGTCCTGTAAGCCGGACCAGGAGAATTACTCATTTTTGCAGACGGTGAGTGGTTGTCTGGATCGGTTTGCTTTCGTTCGTTTCTTGTCGTAACATGCAGGTAAAAGGTTCATGATGTGGTACGTGGTGGTATGTTAATGTTCATATCGATTTGCTATACTGAGGTCGAAGACTAAGGATGGTGAAAGATGTTAGCAGCGAAAAGGCACGAAGAAATCATGAGAATACTGACTGAAGAAGGCTCGGCGGATGCTGCTCTGCTCGGCGAATGCCTGGGGGTCAGCGCCAAAACCATCCGCAAGGATTTCGACAAATTGGAGGCTGTGGGCCTGCTCGAACGGGTTCACGGCGGGGCCGTCCTGAAGAATAGCGGCAGCAGCATTTTCCCGATCGAAGAACGCAAGCGCCAGCATCTGGAGGAAAAGCGGGCGATCAGTGCCGCGGCTCTCCGGTATGTGGAAGAAGGCGATACCGTTATTCTCGACGGCGGGACCACTACCCTCGAACTGGCCAGACTGCTTGGCGACAAACGGGTGACAGTGGTTACCAACGACCTGCGGATTGTCACAGAGCTGATCTATAAGGAAAACGTGAATCTCCTGGTGACTGGCGGCAGGCTGAGACGGGAGGGCGCCTACACCCTCTACGGGCGGGATACGGAAAAATTCCTGGAAAAGTATCAGGTTCAGAAAGTCTTTCTCGGGACCAGCGCTCTCGATTTCCAGCACGGTCTGTCCGTATTTTCCCTGGACGAAGCAGAAACAAAGAAGGCGATGGTCCGGTCGGCCCGGGAGATCATTTGTCTTGTGGATCACAGCAAATTTCACAACGTGGCCCTTGTCTCGTTTTGCCCGCTGGAAAAAGTCGGGATGCTGATAACCGATAACCGGATCAGCGAGGATGACCGCACCCAACTGGCGGCCAGCGGGATAAAAGTAGATACCGGCGAAAAGCCGCAAATCTAACAAGCAGACGAAAGGATGAAGAACAATGATTGATATCAGACATCCGGCAAATCCTGAAGATGCAAAAAATTATACCACCGAGCGACTGCGCAGGGATTTTCTGATCCAGGAACTGTTCGTTCCCGGCAAAGTAAAGCTGGTTTACAGTCATGTGGACAGAGTCGTGACCGGCGGGGTGTGCCCGGTTGAGTCGCTGGCACTGGAAGCCAGCAAGGATTTCGGCGTAGATTATTTTCTGGAAAGACGGGAAATGGGTGTGATCAACGTCGGCCCAATCGGTAAAGTCCTGGTGGACGGCGCCCAATACGAGCTTGCCAAGTCGGACGGACTGTATATCGGCATGGGGGCCAGGAATGTAAGCTTCCAGAGCGCGGATCCCGGCAAGCCGGCCAAGTTCTATTTCGTCAGCGCTCCGGCTCACAAGACTTACCCGACAACCAAGATCCTTCAGAAGGATATTACCCCAAGGAACCTTGGCTCCATCGATCAGTCCAACGAGCGGAGTATCTATCAGTACATCATCCCCGGACGGGTGGCGAGCTGCCAGCTGGTGATGGGGATGACTGTCCTGAAGGCGGGCAACATGTGGAACTCGATGCCTTGCCACACCCACGAGCGCAGAATGGAAGTCTATTTTTACTTCGATTTGCCTGAGGACGGGGTGGTTTTCCATATGATGGGTGAGCCTGATGAAACCAGGCATATCGTGATGCGCAACGAAGAGGCGGTGATTTCGCCCAGCTGGTCCATCCATTCCGGTGTCGGCACCAGGAGCTACACCTTTATCTGGGGCATGGCCGGTGAAAATCAGAACTTCGATGACATGGACCATGTGGCTATGAGCCAGATCAAGTAGTTGCCACAACTATCGATAGTCCAGCCGCAGAGTTCAGCAGAGTGCCAGGGAATTGTTTGGCGATCTTGCTGAAAGATACCACAAGAGACAGATTTGCTAAGGAATGAAAAGGCGAAGAGGAAACCCGGATCGAGGACTCTTTTATCCCGGTTTCCTGCTTCTTCTAAACAACACAAGAAGGGAGGGTTGCTCAAAAAAGATAGCAGAGTGTCAGATTTAACTGATGATTGCGCAGCACTACGTATCCCATTTATTTAAAGAGAGGATTTTATCAAATGAAAATAATGGCAACCGTGCAAAAAATTCCTGGTGGAATGATGATTGTTCCTTTGTTGCTGGGAGCCACTGTCAACACTTTTGCACCGGATACTGCTAAATTCTTTGGCTCCTTCACCGCTGCACTTATGACCGGAATATTGCCGATTCTCGCTGTTTTCTTTTTTTGTATGGGAGCAACCGTTGACGTCAAGCAATCTTTGTGGGTTTTGAAAAAAAGCGGGGCTTTGGTCGGATCGAAGGTTCTCTGGGCTGCTTTGCTGGGCGTGATCGCCGCCAAGTTCATTCCCGATTCCGGTATCACGGAAGGGTTTTTCGCCGGCATTTCGGTGTTGGCTATTGTTGCCTCTATGAACGATACCAACGGCGGCTTGTATATGGCTCTGATGAACCAGTACGGGACGAAGGAGGAGGCCAGCGCCTATGCCCTGATGACTCTTGAGTCCGGCCCCTTCCTGACTATGGTCACGCTGGGCGTGGCCGGCTTGGGTAATTTCCCCTGGCAGGCAATGCTGGGTGCCATTCTTCCATTTTTACTCGGATTTATCTTCGGCAATCTCGATCATGATATACGTAAATTCCTGGGGGCGGCAGTTCCGGTCTTCATTCCGTTTTTTGCTTTTGCCCTGGGGAATGGACTCAATTTTAAGATCATCGCCAACACCGGGTTGCTCGGCCTGTGTATGGGTCTTGGAGTTATTGTTTTCTCCATGCCGGTGCTGCTTATCGCCGATTTCCTGACTAACGGAAACGGCAGGTGCGGTATTGCCGCTGCTTCCACCGCCGGGGCGGCGGTAACGGTCCCTGCGGTCATTGCGGCGATCGATCCCAAGTTTGTTCCCGTGGCTCCCGCTGCTACAGCGCTGATTGCCACCTGTGTTCTTGTCACCGCCATTCTCACCCCGATGCTGACCGGCCTATATTATCACAAAGTTCAGGGAAGGCTAGGCAAGACGCAAATACCGGGAAACTGAAAAAGATTTACTTGGTGTAATTAGCTTGGGAGAGATTTTTCAAGGAGAACTCCGGGAGAATGGGGAATATCCTCATAAAGCCACAGTAAAGGAGTGACCAAAATGATCGTCGGCCATATCGACAACCTAGAGAAAGAGCTGTATCCGCCGTTGCTGATGAAGGGACTGCGGTTCCTGAAAGAGACCGATTTCGTCAAAGCGCCGGTCGGCCGAAACGAGATCGACGGCGATAAGATGTTCGCCCTGGTTCAGGAATACCAGCCGGATGTGCGGGAAAACCGCAAAGCCGAGACCCACGCCAAGTATATCGACATTCAGTATATCGTGTCCGGGGAAGAGATCATGGGGTACGCCAACCTCACCGGCGCCGCCGAGGTGGCCGAAGACCGGCTGGCCGACAAGGACGCCATTTTCTACAAGAACCTGGGTGATGAGACCGATATCAAAGCCGGGCCGGGGATGTACGCCATATTTTTCCCCTGGGACATTCACCGTCCGGGCTGTATGACCAAGCCGGGAGTGACGGTCCGCAAGGTTGTGCTGAAAATAAAATTATAAACAGGGAAGGAGGCTTTACGCTTAGTAAAGCCTCTTTCTCTAGCTTGTCAGGACTGTTGAACGGGGCAGTGTTTTCGACTGCGAGAAAAGAATACCCAAAATAATAGCAATAATTAGAAATAAATTTCAGGAAGGCAGGTGTGGCGTCGCGAGGGTAAGAATATAACCCATAAGGAAAAAAATCTGCCAGCAAGCTGCAGTTTTCTCAAAGTGAAAGGGTTGGAAAAGGATTTCATAGTAAATAGGAGGAGTGGCAGTGGAAAAGAAGTGCGACATCGGTTTGATCGGGCTGGCGGTGATGGGGGAGAATTTGGCTCTCAACATTGCCGGCAGGGGTTACCGGGTGGCGGTGTATAACCGCAGCACCGACAAGGTCAAGGGATTGGTGGAAGGGCGGGCCAAGGGTTTTCCTATCTGCGGCGCCTTTTCTGTGGCCGAGCTGACCGGAATGCTTGCCAGGCCGCGCAAAGTGCTGCTGATGGTCAAGGCCGGCGAGGCGGTGGACAAGATGATCGCCCAGCTTGAGCCCCACCTGGAGCCGGGCGATATCCTGATCGACGGCGGAAATTCTTTTTACGCCGACACCCGTCGCCGCTATGAAGCGCTGCAGGCCCGGGGGATTCTCTATCTGGGGGTGGGTATCTCGGGCGGCGAAGAAGGGGCTCTCACCGGGCCGAGCATCATGCCGGGAGGAGATCGTGCCGCTTATGACCAGGTCGCGCCGATCCTGACCAATATCGCCGCCAAGGTTGGGGCAGAGTCCTGCTGCGGCTACGTCGGTCCGGACGGAGCCGGCCATTACGTGAAAATGGTCCACAACGGCATTGAATACGGTGACATGCAGCTGATCTCCGAAGCCTACATCATCATGAAAGAGGTCCTGGGGCTCGATTACGACCGGCTCCAGGCCGTTTTCCGGCAGTGGAACCAGGGGCAGCTGGAATCCTACCTGATCGAAATAACCGCCGATATTCTCGGCAAACGGGATGACGTCACCGGCCGGCCCATCGTGGAGGTTATCCTGGATAAGGCGGGACAAAAAGGCACCGGCCGTTGGGTCTCCCAGGATTCGCTGGAACTCGGGGTGCCTGTTCCCACCATTACCGAAGCCGTTTTTGCCAGAAGCATGTCCGAGTACAAAGAGGAAAGAGTCGCGGCCAGCGGCATCCTCAAGGGGCCGGAAGCAGGCTTCCGGGGCGACCGCGAGGCTTTGCTCGCGGCTCTGCAGGACGCCCTGTACGCCTCGAAGATTTGTTCCTACGCCCAGGGATTTGCTCTGCTCAAGGCGGCCAGCGAAAAGTACGGCTGGAATCTGCAGTTTGGCGAAATCGCCATGCTGTGGCGGGGCGGCTGCATCATCCGGGCGCGGTTCCTGCAAAGCATCCGCGATGCCTATTCCCGGGATCCCCAGCTTGCCAATCTGCTGATTGATCCTTTCTTCGCCGCCATTCTCAACAAGACCCAGGCCAACTGGCGCAAAGTTGTGGCCACCTGCCAGGAGATCGGGGTTCCCATCCCGGCGTTCAGCGCTTCACTGGCTTATTTCGACAGCTACCGCCGGGCCGTTCTGCCGGCGAACCTGATTCAGGGCCAGCGCGACTATTTCGGGGCCCACACTTATCAGCGGACCGATCGGCCGGGCATTTTTCACACCGAATGGCTGGCCAAGGACTGATATCGCCGCAGAACGGATTCATCAACGGACGGACGGGAAGGGAGGAGCCGATGGAAGCCAACAAGGAAAAGATGACCGGCTGCCTGCCCAGGCTGCGCAGCATGGGTGACAGCCTGACCAAGGCCGAACAGAAGATCGTCGACTACATCCTGGCCAATCCCGCCAACATCGTTCATATGTCGATCACCGAGCTGGCCGAGGAATCCGGCGGCGCCGAGGCTACGGTGTTTCGCCTGTGCCAGAAGGCCGGTTTCAAGGGCTACCAGCACTTTAAAATCATGCTGGCCCAGGAGCTCTACTCGCCCCTTGAGTCGGTCTGCAGCGAAGTAAGCCCCGAGGATCCGCTGGATGTATTGGTGCAGAAGGTTTTCGGCAGTATTCAGGAAGGTCTGCAGGACACCCTGAAAATCGTGGATTATCAGGCGATGACCCGGGCTATCGCCGCAGTCATCGCCGCCCGCCGGATCGATGTATACGGATCAGGCGGCTCGGCAGTGGTCGCCGCCGATATCGAGCATCGTTTCATGCGCCTCGATAAGGCGGTGCGGGCTTACTCCGACCCCCATATGCAGATTACCGCGGCCTCGCTGCTGAAACCCGGCGACGTGGTGATCGCCGTTTCCCATACCGGCGCTAACCGGGACGTGCTGGAGTCGGTGAACGCCGCAAAGGTGAGCGGAGCCACGGTCATCGTTATCACCAGCCATATGAGATCGCCGCTCAGCCGGGTGGCCGACATCCTGCTCTGCGGCATGGCCCGGGAGACCTTGTACCGCTCCGAGGCCCTGGCGTCACGCCTCATCCACCTCGCCCTGGTCGACGCCCTGTACGTCGGCGTGATCCTCGGCTGCCAGCAGGAGATCACGGTCAACATGCCCAAAATTCGCCAGGCCATCGCCTCCCGCCGTATTTGAGCGGTTCAAAACAAACAGCCTTGGTTTCCCAAGGCTGTTTGTTGTATCAAAGCAGATTTATTGGCCGTGACGAGTTACAGGGTAACGCCGTTTTTGAAGATGGAAACTTCGCGGAAGCCCATTTTCTCTGCTTTGCTCGCTTGGCCGGAGGCGATCTCCAGCAGAAAATCGACGAATTCGTCGGTCAGCGCCGGCATGCTGATGCCGTGGAGCAGGCGGCCGGCGTCAAAATCCATCCAGTTGCTCTTTTTGGCAAACAGCTCGCTGTTGGTGGCGACTTTGACCACCGGGACGACGGTTCCCAGCGGCGTTCCCCGGCCGGTGGTGAACAGGATGAGCTGACAGCCGGCGGCGGCCAGCACCGTGGCGGCAATGCCGTCGTTGCCGGGGCCGCTCAGCAGGTTGAGGCCCTTTTTCTTCACCGTCTCGCCGTAGGCCAGCACATCCACCACGTCGCCTGTGCCGCCTTTTTGGGTGCAGCCGAGGGATTTTTCCTCCAGGGTCGATATGCCGCCCTTCTTGTTGCCTGGGGACGGATTGTCATAGATCGGCTGATTGTAAGACTGAAAATATTGTTTGAAGTCATTGATCAAAGTGACGATTTTCCCGAAAACTTCCTCATCGGCGGCCCGGTTCATCAGGATGGTCTCGGCGCCGAACATTTCCGGCACCTCGCTCAGTACCGAACTGCCGCCCATGGCCAGCAGGCGGTCGGAAAACGATCCCACCAGGGGGTTGGCGGTGATGCCGGAAAAGCCGTCCGAACCGCCGCATTTCAGTCCCACCACAAGTTCGGACGCCTGGCATTCCTGGCGTTTGAACTTGCCGGCGTAGCGACTGAGTTCGCCGATGAGCCTGATGCCTTCCTCTATTTCATCCTCCACTGCCTGGGCTTCAAGAAACTTGACCCGCTCAGGATCATAAGCGCCAAGGATCTTCTTGAATTCGCCGATATTGTTGTTTTCGCAGCCCAGCCCCAGCACCAGGACCGCACCGGCGTTGGGGTGGTTGACAAGGTTGGCGAGAATGTGCTGGGTGGCCAGCTGATCCTCACCCATCTGGGAACAGCCGTAGGGATGAGTGAGGGCATATATGCCGTCGATATTCGGCTTTTTACCCAGCTGCTCGTCGGCGCCGGCGGCGATCAGTTCGGCGGTGCGGTTGACGCAGCCCACCAGGGAAACGACCCAGATTTCGTTGCGTATCCCTGTCTTGCCGTCCGGCCGACGATAGCCCTGGAAAGTTTTCGGGCTTATCGCCTGCAGCTTGCGCAGCTCGGGTTTATAGGAGTAACTGAGTATTTCGCCGAGTCCGGTGGTCAGGTTGTGGGTATGAACCCATTCGCCGGCCTGGATGTCGGCGCTGGCGATACCGATGGGAAAGCCGTACTTGATGACCGTCTTGCCGCGGGGGATGTCGACCAGCGCGACCTTATGGCCCCTGTCCAGGTTGGACAGCAGCCGGACCGAGCGCTGGCCCACCTGCAGCACTTCGCCCTTTGTGATGCCTGACAACGCAACCGCGACGTTGTCGTCGGCGTGAATTTGCAGTAATGACATGTTATCCTCTCCAGTTACCTCTGCTTAGCAGCGATTTTTAGTTGTTTTATTCGAAGGGCGCGGCGGTTACACCTCTTTTTTAACTGATTAAAATAAGTTTTTTGGCGGGTGACGCTGCCGGGCCGCGCGGGCAAGGGGTTTACGGCTAAAAATCAATTGCGGTTTCAGGGTCTGATGGTATAATTAAAGTAGATAAATGGAAATATTTTTCCCATGATCCAGCAGGCTGTTAGTCCGGCTTACGCCGGGTTGGCGGCCGTCGTTTTTGGTCTGGGAAAAAACGGCCGGGGGGAAGATCAGTGACAAAACCAATTTGGGTCGGGATCGATATTGGGACAACCGGGGTGCGGGCGGTGGCCTATCAGCCGGACGGCCATCATCTCAGCGCGGCGTCCCGCGAATATCCGCTGCATACGCCTCATCCCGGCTGGGCCGAGCAGGATCCCGACGAAATCATCGCTGCGATGGAGCAGGTTATCAAAGATGTTGCCGCCGAACTTGCCGGTCACGGCCTGAAACCGGACGGCCTGGCGTTCAGTTCGGTGTTCCACAGCTTCATGGCCTACGATAAGGCCGGTCGCCCGCTGACGCAGCTGATGACCTGGGCTGACAGCCGCAGTCAGGAAATTGTGCGGGAAATGAAAACAGGCGGGCTGGATTTTCTGCCGATCTATCGCCGGGTGGGCTGCCCGGTTCATCCGATGTACCCGATGACCAAAATTGCCTGGGTTTTGCAGGAAAGGCCCGATATCGGCAACCAGTCGCCGCTGTGGGGATCGATCAAAGACTACGCCTTCCGGACTCTCACCGGCCGGTGGGTGATGGACCGTTCCATCGCCAGCGGAACCGGCCTGTATAACCTGTTTAAACGGGAGTGGGACCGGGAACTGGTCAAGCTTTTACGAATTTCCCCTGACTCGCTGCCGGAAGTGGTGCCCACTACTTACAGCCAGCCGCTGACCAGCGCAGCGGCCGGACGGGTGGGGCTGCCGGCAGGCATTCCGGTGGTGATCGGCGCCGGGGACGGTGTGCTTGTAAATGTAGGCATCGGCGCCGTCCAGGCCGGGCAGATGAGTGCGACCATCGGCACCAGCGGCGCTGTGCGCATGCTTTCTGATGACCCCCGCACCGATGAAAAAGGCCGCACCTGGTGTTATAATCTTACCGAAAACACCTGGGTAGTGGGCGGTGCTATCAACAACGGCGGGATCGCCCTCCGCTGGATCCGGGACCAGTTCGGCGAGACCGAACAGCGGGTGGCCGAGAAGCTGGGGCTCGACGCCTATGAGTTGCTTGGGCTGTATGCCTCAAAGGTACCGCCCGGTTCGGAAGGGCTTATTCTTCTGCCGTTCTTCCTGGGTGAGCGGGCGCCGAACTGGAACGCCGACGCCCGGGGCGTACTGTTCGGCCTGACCTTGAATCATGGTAAAAAGCATCTGATCAGGGCAACCCTGGAGGGAGTGTGCTACCGGATGCACAGCATCCTGCTGGCGCTGGAGGCTGTCACCGGCCCGGCCCGGGAAATCAGGGTAAGCGGCAGTTTTACCCGTTCTGAGCTCTGGCTGCAAATCCTGGCGGATGTCTTCAACAAGACGGTCAATGTGCCCAATGTCAACGAAGGGGCGGCCTTCGGCGCCGCCGTGCTGGGGTTTGTCTCAGCCGGGGTGCTGAAGGATATCGCCGACACCGCCGGCTTCGTCACTGTGGCGAAAGCCTACCGTCCTTCGCCGGAAGCGGCGGAAAAGTATAAGCGGCTCTACGATATTTATGAGAAGGTCTACTGGAATCTGCAGCAGGAGTTTTCCGCCATTGCGGCGTTCCAGAACAGCGAAGGTCGATAGGAGGGAGTCTTTTGGCAAAAGTATTGATCACGGCCCGCTCGGTGGCTGCCAGCGCTGAAGGCAAGGCGATCCTGGTCGCGGCGGGGCATGAGGTTAAACTGTGCGTCGGCACGGGCGCCTGGCCGGAAGCGGAAATGCTGGAAAATATCCGCGGCGTGGATGCCGCGATCGTTGGCCTTGACGCCATAACCGCCGCGGTCATCGCCGCCGGGGCGCCGTCTTTGAAGGTGATCGCCAGGAACGGTGCCGGGTATAACAACGTCGACATCCGGGCCGCCGTCGACCGCGGGGTGGTCGTGACTCTCGCCCCCGGCGCCAATACGATATCGGTCTGCGAACTGGTTTTCGGGCTGATGACAGCCCTGGCCCGCTGGATTCCGGCCCAGGACGCCACCGTTCACCAGGGAAGCTGGAGCCGGATTCTGGGCTGCGAGCTTTTCGGGAAGGTGCTTGGGGTCATCGGCACCGGCCATATCGGTGCTGAAGTCATCAAGCGGGCCCACGCCTTCGGTATGAAGGTCCTGGCCTTTGATATCGCCCCCAGGCCTGAACTCAGCCGGCAGTATGGCGTCGAGTTTACCGACAGCGCAGAGATCTTCCGCTCAGCCGATTATATTACCCTGCATGTGCCGGCGGCGAAGGGCACTGCCGGTATGATCAACGCCGGCAGTCTCGCCACCATGAAGAAGACGGCCTTCCTTATCAATACCGCCAGGGGTGAACTGGTGGACGAGGCCGCTCTCTTCGCGGCGCTCAAGTCCGGCCTTATTGCCGGCTACGGGGCCGATACCCTGATAGATGAGCCTCCGGCGGCCGATCATCCGTTATTGTCGCTGGCCAATGTTATCATAACTCCTCACTGCGGCGCTTATACCGCCGAAGCGGTAACCAGGTGCAGCGTCATCGCCGCCCAGGAGGTTGTGCGGGTTCTGGCCGGCGAGGCGCCGCTCTTTGCGGTGACAAAATAGAAGGTGGGCAGAACCCGGCTTGCGTCTGGTTCTGCCCACACCGACTGTCTAGTCAATTTGTGTTGACATTCATTGCAAAAACGGCATAATTAAGATAGAGGCAATGTTTCAGTATTGCTTAAAGTGTGGCTGCAGGCGGCAGAGCTTGCAATTACCCTGCGGGAGCGCTAAGATAAAGGCAGCAGCCCCCGCGGCACGTACCGGACGAGACAGCCTGCCAGGGGCAGGGCGGCTTGAATGATAACACCAGGGCGGAACAGGGGGGAATGCAGGCCCGGAACCAAGCTGTGTTTTCCACGGAAACGTCAATCTGTAATGGAGGTTGTTATGCTCAATTACCATCATGGCCAGAACGCGGAGGATTGCAGGTCGAAGCGTCAGCACATCCTGGAGGCCGCCTATCAGGTATTTTCGCGCAAGGGGTACAACCGGGCCACCGTCGACGAGATTATCGCCCTGGCTGACACTGGCAAGGGTACGGTGTATAACTATTTTGTCAACAAGGAGCAATTGTTCTTCACCCTCATCCAGGAACGCAACCGTCCGTTCGAGACGGCGCTGGATCAGGTTGCGGCTTCCGATCAGCCTCCCTTAGACAAGATTAAGGCGATTGTCAGGCACTTTCTGCGCTTTTATCTCGAAAATGGCGACCTTTGGCGGGTTTTGCTCCACGAGGTCAGGGGTTTTGAGCTTGGTCATTCGGTCATTACGTCCGAAACCCGGGAAAAATATTTCGATATTTACCAACGGGTGGCCGGCAAACTGGAGAAGGTGATCGCCGAAGGCATTGCCCGGGGAGCGCTGCGGGAATACGATGTGACCAAGGCGGCCTATGCTTTGTTCGCTGTGATACTGACCATGGTTTATCAAAAATTCGTCGATGAAGATGTCGACGGGACTGCTGACGCCATCACCGATATTTTTCTGCACGGGATGGTACTTAAGTAAGAGGGAATTTTTTGTGGCTCTGACTGACTGGGTGGTCATTCATGAAGGAGGTTAGCCGATGAGTGAAAGCGGCAATGGCAAAAAACGAAAGATGGTTATTGGCCTGCTGGTGGCATTTTTGCTGATTGGTGCTGCCGGCGGAGGCTATTATTGGTATTATACCACCAAATATGTGAGTACCGATGATGCCAGAATCAGCGGCACCATCGTGAGTATAAGCAGCAAGGTCTCAGGCAAGGTAAGCCAGCTGCTGGTGGCGGAGGGGGACGTCGTCAAGGCCGGTCAAGTCCTGGCCCTGATTGATCCCCAGGACATTGTGGCGCAAAAAACCCAGGCCGAAGCCGGTCTGGCAGTGGCCAGGGCGAACTACGAGCAACTCATGAACGGCTCCCGCCCGCAGGAGATTCAGCAAGCCAGAGCCGGTGCCGATCAGGCCAAAGCGAACCTGGACAATGCGGCTCTAAACTATGACCGGATGCAAAAGCTCTTCGACGACGGGGCGATCAGCGCATCCCAGCGGGACAACGCCCTGACAGCCTATCAGGTGGCCAGGGAAAGCTATAACAGTGCAACCCAGGGGCTTGATCTGGCGGTTGTCGGCGCCCGTGAGGAAACCATCCGCGCGGCGGCGGCCCAGGTGAAACAGGCTGAAGCGGCGGTTGCCGCGCTGAATCTGAACTACGGCGACACAACCATCGTTTCACCGGTGGACGGCATAGTCGCTTTAAAGTCGGCCAACCCGGGGGAAGTGGTAGTATATGGCCAGCCGCTTTTCAGCGTAATTGACCGGAATGATATCTGGGTCAATGCCCGTATCGAAGAAACCTACATCGGCAAACTCAAACTCGGCCAGCTTGTGGAATACACCATCGACGGTTATCCGGGCCGTACTTTCTACGGCAAAATATACGACCTCGGCAACGCGGCCACTTCGGTTTTTGCCCTGATTCCCACCGAAAATGCCTCGAACAACTTCACCAAAGTAACCCAGCGTATTCCGATCAAGATCACCCTGCCGGAAAACAGCGACGTCCTTTTTCGTCCCGGGATGTCGGTGATCATCAAGGTTCATCTGGACCAACGGGGGTGATATGGTGAATATCCCCCGAATTTCGCTGCCGGATGAAACCTATCGCTGGTGGGCCTTAGGGGCGACGATTATCGGCGGATTCATGAGCATCCTCGATACCAGCATCGTCAACATCGCCATTCCCAAGATGATGGCGGTTTTCGCTGTGGACACCGAAGACGCCCAGTGGATTCTGACCGCCTATATGTTAACCATGGGAGTATTGCAGCCGGTTACCGGCTATTTCTGCGATGTATTTGGCACCCGGAAAATGTATCTGCTCAGCCTGGCGGCCTTTACCGCCGGTTCGGCGTTGTGCGGCATCGCCTGGAGCAATGACAGTATGATCTTTTTCCGGATCGTCCAGGCCGTGGGCGGTGGTCTCATCATCCCGGTGACCATGACCATCGTATATCAGGTCTTTCCTGTCAAGGAAAGGAATATGGCGCTGGGAATCTGGGGCATTTCGGCCATGGTTGCTCCGGCCGTCGGCCCGACCCTCAGCGGTTATCTTGTCCAGTACTGGGACTGGCGGCTGATCTTTACCATCAACATCCCGGTGGGGATCTTGGGCTATATCTTCGCGGCGCTGGTGCTCAGGGAGACGCCGCTGCATCTTGAGGGCAAGTTCGATTTCGGTGGGTTCATCACCTCGGCTCTCGGCCTGTTTTGTCTGCTGCTGGCTCTCAGCAAAGGCGTGGATGACGGCTGGACTTCGGCCTATATCCTTGCTTTGTTTTATGTGGCTTTTGCCAGCCTGACCCTGTTTGTGGCTATTGAACTCAGCCACGACAACCCTATCATGGACCTGACCTTGTTTCGCGACAGGAACTTCACCTGCGGCAGCCTGGTTATTTTCCTTGGCTGCATCGGCTTGTTCGGCGGCATTTTTCTCATTCCGCTGTTCATGGAAAACATCCGCGACTATTCGGCGATGCAGACCGGTATCCTGATGCTGCCGGCTGCTGCTGCGTCCGGACTGATGATGCCGGTGGCGGCAAAGCTTGCCGACAGGTTTGGCGCCAAGCCGGTGGTGGTGTGCGGCGTGTTTTTTCTTTGCATCAGCTGCCTGCCCTTCGCCAGCCTGGACATGGACACCACTTACGGCACCATCGAAGGAGTCATGATCGTGCGCGGGCTGGGGCTCGGGCTGTTCATGATGCCTGTCACCGTGCTGGGAATGAACTCGGTGCCGCTTTCCAAGATCAGCCGGGCTTCGTCCCTGAACAATACCATCCGCCAGGTCAGCGGCTCGCTGGGTATCGCCCTGTTGTCGACCGTGCTCCAGAACCGGCAGATTTACCACCTGGCCTCTAACGCCGAGCATATCAACGTAGCCTCGCTTCCCGCCAGGCAAGTCCTGGGCAGCTTCGAACAGCTGTTTTGGACCGCCGGCACTCCGCCGACCGCGGCCAAACACATGATGACCTATATCGACAATCTCTACGCCCAGGCCGGCTTTGCCCCCGGCTTGCTGCAGCACAAGGCCATGGCTATGATCAGCTATGTTGTCCAGCGCCAGTCGATGATCTTTTCCTTCGACGACGCCTTCTTCGTTTTGATGCTGATCTGCGCCGTTGCGCTGATTCCGGCGCTGCTGCTGCGGGGCGGTAAACCCAGAGGTAAGGGCGCCGCCCCGGCAGTAATGGAGTAAAGCCAGGCCATTGATAAAAACTATAGGAAAACCAAAAAGGGAGCACCTTGTGTGCTCCCTGCTTTTCGTACGATACACATCGTACGGTATCACGTTTGTTGGCAAACGCTTCAGTTTTCGATGTTAAATTGTGGGTCCCAGGTTAAATCCATTGATTCCTCCTGTGGGTCAACTGATTGTCGGAACTGTGGCTCAGTTCCATCTTCGATTTTCAATGGACTCACCCCATTCCCCGAAGTATATTACACTTACTATGGATGGTTTCTGTCTTTATTATACGACAATTTTCGCTGTTATACAAGGGTAAAACATGTATACAATAATGGACGGGCTTGGGTTTTACCAGGCAGCCACCACCGTTCCCTGATAATGTTCCCGGATGAACTGTTTTACCTCGTCGGACTGGTAGGCTTTCACAAGTTTGGCGATCGCCGGATGGTCCTTGTCCTTGCTCCGGACGGCGATGACGTTGGCGTAGGGAGAGGCGGCGTCCTCATAGATCAGGGCGTCCCGGGCCGGTATCAAACCGGCGGGTGTCGCGAAAGCGGCGTTGATCGCCGCCAGATCCGCGTCAACCAGCGCAGCCGGTGTCTGGGCCGCATCCAGTTCGCGGATGGTGAGTTTCAGCGGGTTGTCTTCGATATCGGCCGCGGCTGCCGTGAGCCCGGTGCCGGGTTTGAGTCTGATCAGGCCGAGTTTTGCCAGCAGGTGCAGGGCCCGACTGCTGTTGGCAGGATCGTCGGGGATGGCTATGACGGCCCCGGGATTAAGTTCGCCGGTGCTTTTGACCTTCTTTGAGTAGATGCCCATCGGGAAAATGACGGTCTTGGCCGCAGCCACGATGGCCAGCCGGCGGTCCTTGGCCATATGCTCAAGGTAGGGCTGGGGCTGAAAACTGTTGGCGTCGATGGTCCCCTGGCTCAGGGCTATATTGGGCTGGATGTAATCGCCATATTCGACGATCTCAATGATCAGCCCGTCGTCTTCGACGACTTTTTTGACTACTGTCATGATTTCGGCGTGTGGTCCGGCGGTAACCCCGACCTTCAGCGGCCTGTAGCCGAAGGGGTCGTCCGAACCGCCGCAGCCTGAGAGCAAAGCCGACCAACTGAAGATGATGACAAGTAGCAGGAATATTTTTTTCAAACTGATACCTCCGCTGCTGAAAATGGTAAGACTCTATATAGGGAATAGCCAGGTGGCGCAGCTTAATTCGCCGGTTTGAGCTTTTGGATGAATAAACATTTTCATAAATTAAAGAATAAAAGCAGTGAAGCAGGAATGGGGCAGAGGGAGGCGAATATATTTATGACAGTGAATCGGTCGTGCAAAGGAGCGATGAATATGCCGTCAAACCCAAAACTGAAGGACCCGCTGACTGATCACCTTTTCCAGGCAGTGCTCCTGCTGGAGACGGAAGAGGAATGTTATCAGTTCTTTGAGGATATCTGCACCATCAGTGAACTCAAGGCGCTGGCCCAACGGTTGGAAGTGGCACGGATGCTGAAGCATCGTCATACTTACGACGAGATCGTCGCCCGGACGGGGGCCAGCACCGCCACCATCAGCCGGGTCAAACGCTGCCTGTTTTACGGTGCCGACGGATACAAGACAATACTATCTCGGTTGGATGGTGATACGAACACATGAATCGCCCGCAATTTTTGCCGCAAACACCCTATGGAACCAGAGACTTTCTACCGAAAGAAGCCAAACGGAAGAGAATTGTCGAAAATGCCCTGGCCGGGCTATTTGCCCGCTGGGGCTACGACGAGGTCGTGACCCCCACCTTTGAGTACCTGGAGACCCTCACCGTCGGCACCGACGATGCTCTGGCCCAGAGTCTGTTCAAATTCTTCGACAAAAATAACTGCATCCTGGCGCTGCGGCCTGACATGACGACCCCTATGGCCCGGGTGGCCGCAACCCGGCTGAAGGAAAGCAGTCCGCCCCTGCGGCTGTTCTATCTGACCAACGTGTTCCGGCACGAGCAGGCTCAGGCTGGCCGGCAGTGCGAATTTTATCAGGCCGGTGTGGAACTTCTGGGCGCCGCGGGCCCGGCCGCCGATGCCGAGATTGTTGCTCTGGCGGTGGAATCGCTCCTGGAAGCCGGTTTGAATCAGTTTCAGGTCGGACTCGGCCAGGTGGAGTTTATCAACGGCGTCATGGATGAGAGTGAATTCACTCCCGCCGAGCGGCAGCGGGTCAAAACCGCGATGGTAAGCCGCGATTTGGTCGGCCTGGGCGAGATCCTGGCAACCAGTCGCCTCGGGGCCGAGGCTCAGGACCTGATCCGCCAGATCCCTCTCCTGCACGGCGGGGACAAGATTGTCAGCGACGCCTATCGACTGGTCAAAAACGACGCCAGCCGGGCGGCTCTGGACAATCTGGCCGACATCCGGCGCCTGCTGGCAAGCTACGGTGTTGAGCGCTATGTTAATTTTGACCTGGGTTTGATCCGCGATTTCGATTATTACACCGGGATGGTGTTTGAAGCCTATACTCCCGGTCTGGGGTTTCCCCTTTGCGGCGGCGGCCGCTACGACAACATGGTGGCTTCTTTCGGCACCGACTGTCCGGCCACCGGCTTCGCCCTTGGCATTGAACGCCTGTTGATCGCCCTTGAGCGCCAGGGGATTTCGCTGCCTCAGGCGGCCAGGGATGTATACGTCGGCTGGGCCGAGGGCGCCCTTGACAAGGCCATCGCGGCAGCCAGTCAGGTCCGGCGGGAAGGGCGCACGGTGGAACTGGCCCTTGGACCCCAGTCCCGTGAGGCGGCGGAAGCCGAGCGGGCTGCCCGGGGTTACGGCGAGCTCGCCTTTTACGACAACACCAATCATGCTGAATAGATTCAAACAGGTGGCGGCGGCGTTGACAGCCAGGGTTACCGCTGCTGACCATGATTTTATCAGGGAGAATCTCAGGGCCGAGGAGCGGTCGCTGTTCTATGGTATGAATCTGCCGGATCAGCGGCACGCGCTCAATGTGACGTATTCCGCGCTGGCCCTGGCCAAAGCCAGATCCGGGGTTAACACCGAGCTGCTGGTGAAAAGCGCCCTGCTCCATGACGTGGGCAAGATGCGGGGCGACGTAAGTACTCTGGATAAGATTCTGACCGTCATCGCCCACAAACTGGCCCCGGTGTGGGCCAAAGGCTGGGGGAGGCACGGCCGCGGCACCAAGCTGGCCAACCTGCGCCACGCTGTTCATATTTACTTTCATCATCCGGAGCGCAGCGCCGAGCTGCTTGCCTCCATCGATGCGGCCCAGGACGTCATCGGTATTGTTCGCAGGCATCATGAGGCTCAGCAGGACGACGAGCCGGTGGAACTGACCATCCTGCGCCAGGCGGATGATATGCACTGATCGCGTAAAAAGGACTGTTCAACAGGCTATCCTGAACAGTCCTTTGGCTTACCCAAAAGATTCCTTGTGAAATTAGTATCCTTTTGACTTGTCCACCAGGTTGAACATTTCCCGGTTTTGGCCGTAGCGGTTCAGGTTGTCGACGAACAGGGTGATCGCCCGGTCCAGGTAGTGGGGCGACAGGGCGGCCACGTGCGGTGTGATGATCACATCAGGCCTTTCCCACAGCGGGCTGGTGGCCGGAAGGGGCTCTTCCTGGAAGACGTCAAGCCCGGCGCCGCGAATCAGACCCTTTTCCAGGGCGGTGGCGAGAGCCTGCTCGTTAACGATGGGGCCGCGGGCGATATTGAAGAAATAAGCCGACCGTTTCATGGCCTCGAATTGTTTCAGGCCGAACAGTCCCTGGGTTTCTTCGGTGAGCGGCAAGGCCACAACCACGTAGTCGGCGATGGCCAGCATTTCCTCAAGCTGTTCAGGCTTGAACAGCTTGTTTACGAAGATTTCGTTGGTGGTTTCCCGCTTGACGGCTACCACGTCCATACCCATGCCTTTGGCTTTTTTGGCGATTTCCCGGCCGATGCTGCCCAGACCGACGATGCCGAGAGTCTTCTCGTGGATTTCTTCGGTAGGTGCCTTTTTTCGGGTCCATTCCTTGGCGGTCTGCTGGCGGATGAAAATATTCAGGCCGCGGCTGAAGGCCAGCATCATGGCGAAAACGTGCTCCGATACCGGGATGCCGTGGATGCCTTTGGAATTGGTGAGAATCGTATCATCAGCCTGGATTTCAGGAAAGACCAGTCTTTCCACCCCGGCGGTCAGGGCGTGAACCCATTTGAGTTTGGCGGCAGCCGGGTATAACGGACGGATATCCATGAAACCCCAGGTCACAAGTATTTCGGTATCGGCGATATATTCACCGGCGTGTTCCAGGTCAGTGGAGGTAACAGTGCTATCAGGCATCACCTTCTTGATGGCGTCGATGTGCCTGGCGGCCAGATGGTTGAGGACAAGTATGCCGGGTGCGGACGACATGAGGAGACCTCCTTTGGATTAGTCTTTGTCAAATACTTCTACATATACTTAAGAATTCCTACATAAGGGTTGACGAATCAGGTACGCGGTGTTATCATACTAACATATTACTGCTTTAACTAGTTAAAGCAGAGGAGGCAATTATGACTTCCAGTGACATGAAATACCTTACCATTGCCCTGCCCAAAGGGAAGCTGTTTGAACCGTCCGCCGCCATGCTGGCGAAGCTGGGCTATTCGGCCGAAGGGCTGCGGGAAGACTCCCGCAAGCTTGTCATCAGCAACGAAGAGAAAAAAATCCGCTTTATCATCACCAAGACCGCGGATCTGCCGACCTATGTGGAGTACGGCGCCGCCGATATCGGTATCATCGGCAAGGATGTCCTGCTGGAAGAGAGCAAGGATGTATACGAACTCTTAGATCTGAAATTCGGCCTGTGCCGGATGGTGGTAGCCGTACCGGAGGCGTTGGTGCAGGATAAGCTCGCTGACTACGGCCATATGCGGGTGGCCACCAAATATCCGCACATCGCCGAGCGGTTTTTCCGCGACGCCGGTATCCAGCTGGAAATCATCAAACTCAACGGTTCGATCGAACTTGCGCCGATGGTTGGTTTGGCTGAGATCATCGTCGATCTTGTGGAAACCGGCCGGACCCTCAAGGAGAACAAGCTGATGGAGGTAGCCACCATTCATCAGGCGACCGCCCGGTTTATCGCCAACAGGGTCAGCTTCAAGATGAAATTCGACCGGATCAACACGATGACTGAAGAATTGCGCGGTTTGCTGAGCGGCGGGGAAAAAGCATGAAGATCGTTGATGTTCGGCAAATGGCCGGCAGTGATGTCGCCGCCCTGTTGAAAAAACCGGATTTCGACGCTGTCGAGCTTGGGGCTGCAGCCACCGCCCGCATCGAGCGGGCCTTTGGCGAGAAGCTGTCGGCCGCGGCGGTGGTAGAGAAAATCGTAAGCGGTGTACGGACCCGGGGCGATGCTGCCGTACTGGAATATACTGAGATGATCGACGGGGTAAAGCTGACGGCCGATACCCTGGCGGTCGGCGAGTCTGAGTTCGCCGCCGCCCTGGAAGCCGTGGACCCGTTGGTGTTGTCTTCCCTTCGCAAGGCGGTGGCCAATGTCCGCCGCTACCATGAGGAGCAGCTGCCCAAGTCGTGGCTCAGCTACCGGGAACACGGCGCCATCCTCGGCCAGAACTGTCTTCCCCTGGAGCGTGTCGGCATCTATGTCCCCGGCGGCACCGCCGCCTATCCTTCTTCGGTGATCATGAACGCCGTACCCGCGGCCGTGGCCGGGGTCGGGGAGATTGTCATGGTTGTGCCGCCGGCCCGGGACGGGACGGTAAATCCGTATGTGCTCGCCGCCGCCCGCGAGGCAGGCGTGTCGAAGATTTTCAAGGTGGGCGGGGCTCAGGCCATTGCCGCCCTGGCCTTCGGCACCGCGACCATCCCCAAGGTGGATAAGATCACCGGGCCAGGCAATATTTTCGTCACTTTGGCAAAAAAAGCGGTCTATGGTTACTGCGGCATCGACATGCTGGCCGGACCGAGCGAGATACTGATCGTGGCCGACGATACCGCCGACCCGACCTATGTGGCTGCTGATATGCTCAGCCAGGCCGAGCATGACCCGCTGGCCTCCTGCATTGTCATCACCGACAGCCCGGCGCTGGCCGAGCGGGTGGCCGAGGAAGCCGAAAGCCAGCTGGCCCGCCTGCCCCGCCGGGAAACCGCCGCCGCAGCGCTGGACAGGAACGGCCTCATCATCATCGCCGCAAGCGTTTTTGCGGCGATGGATCTGGCCAACCTCGCGGCGCCGGAGCATCTGGAGATTCTCACCGCCGAGCCGTTCCGGCTGCTGCCGCTGGTGCGCCACGCCGGCGCGGTATTTCTCGGGCCGTATTCGCCCGAGCCGCTGGGGGACTATCTGGCCGGCCCGAACCATGTGCTGCCGACCGGCGGCACGGCCCGCTTTTATTCGGTGCTGAATGTCGAAACATTTATGAAAAGGACCAGCGTGATCGCCTATACCAGGGAAGCGCTGGCCGCGGTGAGCGAGGACGTCATCCGTCTGGCTGACGCCGAGGGCCTTGAGGCCCACTCCAACGCGGTGAGGATAAGGGGGAAATAGCATGATGGAACTTAGAGCAGGGCTCAATACCCTGAAAACATACAGTATCGAAGAAGGAGATTGGGCCGTCAAACTGGATGCCAACGAATGCGCCCACAACCTGCCGGCCTTGGTGCGGCAGCGGCTGGCCGAGCGACTGGCGGCGCTGCCCTTTAACCGGTATCCCGAAATCACCCAGTACGGGCTGCGCCGCCAGATCGCCGTCAGTCTGGGACTGGAGCCTGACAATGTTTCGATAGGCAACGGCTCAAGCCAGCTGTTGCAGGCTTTGTGCTTTATTTACGGCGGTCGCGGACGGAAACTGATTTATCCCCAGCCGTCATTTTCAATGTACGGCATCTACTGCCGCCTGGCTGACAGCCAGCCGGTCCCGCTGGACCTGGAACCCGATTTCAGCCTGCCGCCGGAAAAGGTGCTGGCCGCAGCCAGCCGCGAACAGGCCAGCCTGATCATTCTCTGCAATCCCAATAATCCCACCGGCACGGTGACGCCGCTGGCGGAGGTGGAAGCCGTCATCGCCGGCGCCGGGTGCCCGGTGGTGGTGGACGAGGCTTATATGGAATTTTCGGATCAGTCGGCGCTGGGACTATTGGGCAAGTATCCGAATCTGATCGTGGCCCGGACCTTTTCCAAGGCCTACGGCCTGGCGTCGGCCCGGATGGGCTACGCGCTGGCCAGCCGGGAAATCACGGCGGCCCTGGGTAAGGTACTGCTGCCTTACAACATCGGTATGCTGTCGCTGGTTGCTGCTGAGACCGTTTATGAATTCCGGGCCGAATTTGCCGCTTCCATCGCCGCGACGCTGGCCGAACGGGAGCGCCTGGCAAAGGCTTTCCGGCAATGGCCGGACTTTGAGGTCTTCCCGTCGGCGACCAACTTTTTGCTGGTCAGAACCGCGGCAGCGGGAGAACTGGCCACAAGTCTCGCGGCGGCAGGGATCTGCATCCGCGACTTCAGCAGAGCTCCCGGTCTGGAAAACTGCCTGCGGATCACGGTGGGCACGGCGGCGGAAAATGACACCCTGCTCGCGGTAATCCGCAAGTTCAGGCAATAATTTTTACTGATAAAGGCGAGGTGGAGAAGAGTGACCAACCGCACAGCTGACGTGGCAAGAAAAACAAATGAGACCGACATCAGGCTTTCCCTGAACCTGGACGGCTGCGGCCAGGCCGAGGTCAGCACAGGCATCGGCTTTTTCGATCATATGTTGAATCTGTGGGCCAAACACGGACTGTTTGATCTGGCGGTCGAGGCCCGGGGCGATCTTCAGGTCGACGGGCATCACACCGTGGAAGATACCGGCATCGTGCTCGGCCAGGCGCTGGCCCGGGCCCTGGGGGACAAAAGCGGCATCCGCCGCTACGGTACGGCTTTCGTGCCGATGGACGAAGCCCTGGCCATGGTCGTGGTCGACATCAGCGGACGGCCCTTCCTGCAGTGCGACCTCAATCTCACAGCCGCAAAGATCGGTGACTACGACGGCGAGCTGACCGAGGAGTTTCTGCGGGCGCTGGCGGTGAACGCCGGACTGACTGTCCATGTGCGGCTGCTGTCAGGCAAAAATGCCCACCATATCACCGAAGCGGTATATAAGGCGCTGGGGCGGGCGTTGGCCGAGGCCAGCCGCAAGGACGAGCGGATCACCGGCGTGTTGTCCACCAAAGGGGTATTATAGCGGAGGATGAAGTCATGATAGCAATTATTGATTACGGGGTAGGCAATCTCTATAGCGTGGAAAAAGCCTTTGCCCAACTGGGGGCCGAAGCTGTCGTCACGAGTGACCCGATGGTTATCGCCGGTGCTGGCAAGGTCGTTCTTCCCGGGGTGGGCGCTTTCGGTGACTGTATGAACAACCTGCGGGAGTATAAACTTGTCGAGGTAATCCGCCAGGTCGCCAAAGATAAGCCTTTTCTCGGCATCTGCCTGGGCCTGCAGCTGCTGTTCGAAGGCAGTGAGGAAGATCCGGGAGTGCCGGGACTGGGAATTTTGCCGGGAATGGTCCGCAAGATCGTCGCCCCCGAGCTGAAGATTCCCCATATGGGCTGGAACAGCCTGAGTTTTCGCGGACCGAGCCCGCTGTTTGCCGGCCTGCCGGCCGAGGCTTATGTGTACTTCGTCCACAGCTATCACGCCGTTCCGGCCGATCCGGCGCTGATCACCGCGGTCACCGACTACGGCGGAGGCGTCACTGCGGCGGTCGGCCGCGCCAACATCCAGGCCGTACAGTTTCATCCCGAAAAATCCGGCACTGTCGGGCTGCAAATACTGCGAAATTTTAAGGAGCTGGCGTCATGATTATTTTCCCGGCCATTGATATCCGTGGCGGCCGCTGCGTTCGCCTTGTCGAAGGGCGTTTTGACGCCGAGACGGTATTTGCCGATAACCCGCTGGATATGGCCCGTCGCTGGGCGCAAGAAGGCGCCGAATATCTGCATGTGGTCGATCTGGACGGGGCGCTGGCCGGCAAGCCGGTCAATACCGAGGTTATTGCCGCTATTACCAAAGCGGTGGATATTCCGGTTCAGCTCGGCGGCGGAATCAGGACACTGGAGAGTATCGCCGTGCTGCTCGACGCCGGGGTGGCCCGGGTAATCCTGGGCTCGGTGGCGGTGAAGCAGCCTGAATTGGTGCGGCAGGCCTGTACCAAGTATGGCGACCGGATCGTGGTGGGCATCGATGCCCGTGACGGCCAGGTCGCGGTGGAAGGCTGGGGCGTGAGCGGCGGTGTGGCGGCGGAGGAATTGGCTGTGAAGATGGCGGCCGCAGGTGTCGCCCGGATCATTTACACCGACATTGCCCGCGACGGCACCCTCACCGGGGTCAACGTGGCGGCTACCCAAAGCCTGGCCCGGGCCGCAGGCATTCCGGTGATCGCCTCCGGCGGTGTCAGCAGCCTGGACGACGTCACTGCCGTGAAAGCGGCTCAGACCGACGGCGTCGAGGGCGTGATCATCGGCAAAGCGCTGTATACCGGCGCGGTGAAGCTGCCGGAAGTCATCCGGGCGGCGCGGGGAGGGGAGCGGTAGATGTACACGAAACGAATCATACCCTGCCTGGACGTGAAAGACGGCCGGGTGGTGAAAGGAACCAATTTTGTCAGCCTGCGCGACGCCGGCGACCCGGTGGAACTGGCGTCGGTATATGATAAGGAAATAGCCGATGAGCTGGTGTTTCTCGACATCACCGCCTCGTCTGACGAGCGCGACACCATGGTTGATGTGGTGCGCCGGACGGCGGCCCAGGTGTTTATCCCCTTCACCGTTGGCGGTGGCATCCGCTCGGTGGAGGATATCCGTAAAATGCTCAAAGCCGGCGCCGACAAGGTGTCCCTCAACACAGCGGCGGTCAAGAAACCGGAGCTGATCGCCGAGGGCGCCAAACGTTTCGGCTGCCAGTGCATCGTGCTGGCGGTGGACGCGCGGCAGACCGGCCCGGATAAGTGGGAGGTCTACATCAACGGTGGCCGCACGCCCACCGGCGTCGACGTGCTGGAGTGGGTCCGGCGGGGTACCGCCCTGGGAGCGGGGGAAATCCTGCTCACCAGTATGGATAAGGACGGCACCAAGGACGGCTATGATATCCCGCTGACCCGCGCGGTGTCCGAAGCGGTGAACGTGCCGGTGATCGCTTCCGGCGGTGCCGGCGAAATGGGGCACTTCTACGACGTGCTGACCGCCGGCAGGGCCGACGCGGTACTGGCGGCATCGGTCTTCCACTATGGGCAGTTCACCGTCCGCCAGGTTAAAGAATATCTTAGGTCCCGGGGAGTGGAGGTAAGGCTATGAATATTGATGTTATCAAATTTAACGAGCAGGGCCTGGTGCCGGCTGTCATCCAGGACGTGGCCAGTGCAGCGGTGCTGATGCTGGCTTATATGAATGAAGAAGCGCTGCGCAAGACGGCCGCCACCGGCGTGACCTGGTTTTACAGCCGCAGCCGCCGCTGCCTGTGGCAAAAAGGCGAGACCTCGGGCAATGTGCAGAAGGTGCGCGAGCTTTACTACGACTGCGACGGCGACACCGTTCTGGTGAAGGTGGAGCAGAGCGGCGCCGCCTGCCATGAGGGCACCTTCTCCTGTTTCAGCCGCAGGCTGGACAGCGACGCCCCGGCGGAAGTCTCCGGGAATGCGGCGGCTGACGCCAAACCGGCAGCGGCCATTCTCCATGAGCTGTATCATGTCATCAACGACCGCAAGGTCAATCCGAAGGAAGGCTCATACACCAACTACCTGTTTGACAAAGGCCAGGACAAAATCCTGAAGAAGGTCGGCGAAGAGTCGTCCGAAACCATCATCGCCTCCAAGAACAACAGCAAACAGGAGATCCTTTACGAGATGGCGGACCTTTGGTACCACTGCCTGGTGCTGCTGGCCTACCACGGCATTACCCCCACTGAGCTGCTGGGTGAGCTGGCGGGACGGCGGAAGTAGCGTAACACGGCGAACCAGACGAAGGTCTAAGTGCAATAAGACAGGAAAAAACAAGCTGACTGGCGTCAGCTTGTTTTTTTGTATATCTGCTCCCAAGACGAATTGGTTCTCATCGTTTCGTAAAGAATTTGCTTTACAAGGATCAAAAGATTGTCTGTGGGGAGGACGAGACATGCTGCAAATCCCGTCAGACTTTGAAGCTCTTATGCAAATGAAGGCGCATCTGTTTGAGGCCAGAAGATTGTATTGGTACTCGACCCTATTTTCTTTGCAATGGTGGCTCAATTTGTCGGCCAATCTCACCAGCATACCGATAACCTTTATGCTTATTTACCAATATTATCCTGAAGCGAAAGCCTTTCTATGGGTAACCATAGCAATTTCCCTGCTTTTTTCCTTTGTTATTGAACCGCTGCTTGTTTGGTTGGGTATTTATCGGTTATATCACTGGACATACTGTTGTTCTTTTCCAATTTATATTCTGTTGTCAGTTGCTTTTCGCCTGATAACGAAAAGGATCTTTGCGATTCAGTCCGGACATGGCAAATAGTCGACGGCAGTCTTTTGATCGGGTTGCCGATAAGGGGTGCAGAGCGGTAAAACAATTCGTTTTAAAGCCGTTTGTCGTATTCCTTTTCAAGCTCGTCCAGCAGTTTGCCGATACTGGCCCGACTGCGGCCGGGATCGAGGGGGTTGATGAGGTCGGAATGGCTGATGACCTGGGGAAAATTTATCTTTTCCATGTATTTCGCTCCCTTGCTATCGGTTTCAGCTATTGTTCCCCCGGAGCAGCCTGTTTATGTTTCAGGAAACGGCAAAGCTCGTGCAGTTCCTGGTAGTAGGCCAGTTGTTCGGAAAACAGCAGGCGGTTCAGGCCGCTGGGTGAGGGCACGACAAAGTCGATCACGCCGGGGACGACGCTTTCCGGCTGGCGGCCGCAGTTTACGGCCGATTTGGCAACGAACTCCTTGTAGACACCGATGCCGGCATAGCAGGCAGTCAGTGGCCTGAACCGCGTCAGCTTTTCCGTTAGGACCGTCCGTCCTTCGCGGAATTCGGCTTTGCTGATCTCGGCGGCGGTACGGCTGGGGCGGGCGACAATGTTGGTGATGCCGCAGCCGAATTCAGGCAGCTGCCCGTCTTCCTCGGCCTTTAGCTGGCGCGGGGTGAAGCCGGCGGCGTGGAGCAGCTTCCAGAATTTATTGGAATAGCCGGCAAAATGATGGCCGGTTTCGGCGGAACGGGCTCCGGGATTGAAACCGACAAAAACGACAGTAAGACCGGGGGTGAGGATGTCGCGGACTTCCTTCATAAATTCTCCTTTACGGCATGTTTTTAAAGTGCCGTTTTCTTTATTTATTTTTAAATGACTGTAATAAGATTAGTTTTGTTAAGATTGTGTTAAATTTTTGTTAAAATTGTAGTATTTAAAAGGTATTTGTCAAATAAAGGCGAATGCGACGTATCTATTAGCAATAATTACTTGTAGAGGAGAAAACTACATGCTTCTGATTTGGCATAACCTTTCCGGCAAAAAGAAACAGTTTATTATCCTGTTTTCTTTGGCTATCTTGGTCCTCTACTCACTTGTTACGTTTTACAGCGCATCCACCATGTATAACAACAGAATGCACGCGAGTGAAAACCATGTGGCAAGGATGAATCCCACCGCGGCCGAACCCGGGAGAACTCCGCCTGACCCCCTGCCGGAAGGTGGAAATTATGCCACTGTGAAAATTGGGACCTATATCGATGATGTAGACAGTCTTTCCATAAAGGATTCTAACTGGACAACCAATTTCTATGTCTGGTTTAACTGGAATGGGGACAAGACCTTGGATCCCGGCGGGAAAATGGTGCTTGTTGATGGTGTAATCAACAAGAAAGATCTTTTAGAAGACTATCATGACATTAATGGTGTAAATTATCAGCGTTACAAGATTTCTGCCAAAATAATCAAGTTTTATGATACAACCCGCGTCCCTATCGAAAACCAGATGTTGAACATCTACATTGAGGACGGCGCCCGGGACGGCACCAAATTGCGTTTTGAAGCCGATTCCTCATCGAATCTCAGTTCCAGGATAACGATTCCCGGGTACCGCATCATCAGGAGCAGCAATGTAGTCAAGACTCATACCTATAGGTCCTCCTACGGCGACCCTAAAGTGGAACCAAATGCTCAAAAAGTATTTTCCCAATATATCTATGCTATGGAAATCAATCGAATTGATTACGGCCTTTACATTAAGCTGTTTCTTTCTCTGTTCGCAGCCCTTCTCCTGACTCTGTCCAGTTTCTTTATCAAGCCGTCCGATATCGGGCCGCGGTTTTCGCTGCCGACAGGCGCATATTTCGGCGCAGTGGCAAACTCTTATGTAGTCAATTCGATTCTGCCGTCTTCTGGTTCCTTCGGACTGGTTGATCACGTTGCCGGCATCGGTTTGTTTACCATCTTCCTATCGATTGCGCTGTCGCTGGTCTCCCATTTTTTATACGTGCGCAAGGACGAAAAGGATTTGTCGGCAGTGTTGGACCGTGCCATGTTCTGTGTTGTCGGGGTTAGTTGCCTGATCGCAAATATCGTTATCCCGTTGTGCGCACGCGGTTAATGCAAAAAGGAAACCCTAATCCGTCAAATAGCGAGGGGCAATGAGGACAGGACATTCTTCATTGCCTTTTTTGTGTTTTTACGGCAGGATTAGGGGTCTGGCGGGAGGAATATCTTTAACAGCCGCTCTATTACTGCGGCGAAAAATTGGCTGGATGCGAGGCGACAATGATATGAAAATTGCGTTTGTCATCTACCCTGATATGACGGCCCTGGATTTCGTCGGAATCTTCGATCCCCTGACCAGGCTCAAGACCATGGGGTTCATGGATGATCTCACCTGGGAGATTTGCGCCTATACCGACGCCGAGGTTCGCGATGGCGCAGGCCTGCGGTTTACGCCCGATAAAGTCGGACATTCCCTCGGGCACTATGATATGGTGGTGCTGCCAGGCGGATTCGGTTCGCGGAAGCTGGCCAAGGATCCCGCCTTTATCGACTGGCTCAGGACAGCGGCCCGCTGTCCGCTGAAAGTCTCGGTCTGCACCGGGGCGCTGCTGTGGGGCGCGGCAGGCTTTCTGGCCGACAAACCGGCCACAACCCATCCCGGAGCCTACGACAATCTGCGGGATTATTGCCGGGAGGTCGTGCCCGACCGGGTGGTGGACGCCGGCGATGTCATCACTTCCCGCGGAGTGACGGCTGCCATTGATATCGGTCTGTACCTGTGCGAGAAACTGGCCGGGCGGGAGGCTCGCGAGGACATCCGCCGCCAGATGGATTATCAGTGCTGATGCGCCTGCCGCCGGGACGGTTATTGTCCGCGAACTAAAGAAGAACTAAGGACGGGTGTCATGTCTGAACTATTCGCTGCAGCATTCTGGGCAACATTCGATATTATGAAAAACGTCATTCCTTCGCTTCTCCTCGGACTCTTCCTGGCCAACATCTCCACATCCAGCGGCGTTGCCGCCAAAGGGCAGCGGTTCATTCCCCTGATCACCAAAATCACCGGGCTGCCGACGGCCTGCGCGCTGTCGGTAGTGCTGGCCCTTGGCGACCGCACCGCCGGGATGGCTGCCGTGGCCCAGGCCAGAAACCTGGCAGTCATCGGCGACCGGGAGGTCATCGCCGCCAACCTGGTGGCCAAGGCTCCCTCGGTGCTGCAATTTTTTCTTTTTTCGTTCATCCCGATCATGGCGGCGATGTATCCCAAAGACATCGCGGTGCGGTTTCTGACGGTTTACTTTCTGTCCTTTGCCTTCATATCGCTGCTGGGCATCGGCTGGGCCCTGCTGATCCGACGCAGCTCCACCGAAACCTGCCAGCCAACAGCCGTTGCGGAGGGAGCCTCTTTCGGCGGGTGGCGGACGGTGGCCAAGGCGCTGGGGGAAACCTGGCGGCCGCTGTTGGCGGTGTCGACCTGGATGGCCGGCATGTCCTTCGTGGTTATGCTGTTTATCAAGACAGGCTATCTCAACCGGCTTACCGAGCAGCTTCCCCTGCTGGCCCGGCTGGGCATTGACGGCAGCATCCTGTCCCTGGCCGGGGCCGGCCTTGTCAGCATGCTGGGCGGGGTGGCGGCTGTCGGCGCGGCGCTGCGGGACGGTGCGCTGCCGGCCCAGAGCGTGGTGCCGCTGCTGTTCACAATCTCGCTGTTGCACAACATTTACGATTTTTTTATCGGTTCGCTGCCGCGTAACATCGCCGTATACGGCCACCGGCTGGGGCTTAAGTCGGCGTTGGTGGGCTTTATCGTCACCCAGGCGGTGATGGTGGCGGCGATCGTATTGACCATCAAAGGCTGGCTGTAGGCCGTTGAAAAAGGCCTAGATGTATGGAAATAAAAAAAGATAAAGATATAGTTGAGGCTTGAAGCGAAAACGCTTCTTTTTTTTGTATAGGCCGCAAAGGCATCAGGCGGCGTTGTCGCTGTTAGCCTCACAGCGCCTTCTTCGGAACTCCGTCGTCCGGAAATTTTGCGCCTCTTCACCAGGTGCAGGGATAGTATTCCTCAATTCCCGCTTTCCTTCTCTCGGTCCCGGGCCCGGATGACAAGCACGGCGCCGGCCAGGACGGCGAGGGCGCCGGCGAACTGGGTGACAGTGAGGCGGTCGGCGAAGAACAGGGCCGAAAAGCCGAAGGTGATCAGCGGCTCGACCGTACTGAGGATGGAGGCCTTGGTCGGGCCGATCAGCTCCAGGCCGCGAAACAGGGTCAGCATGGCCATGATGGTGGAAAAGGCCACGATACCCAGCAGCGCCAGCCAGGCGTGCGGTGTGAGGTCATACTGCAGGCTGCCGCTGGCCAGCCCGTAGCCGGACAGGACCAGGGCGGCGAAAGCCGCCGTGAAGGCACTGGTGACGATGGGGGAAAGCTGTCTCACCACCCGGTTGCCAAGTACAAGATAAAAGGAATAGACCACCGCGGCGCCCAGGGCCAGCAGCACTCCCGCCGGCTCGACCCCCGCCGGGGAAGCGCCCAGCACCAGCGTCAGACCGGCGGTGGAAACCGCCATTGCCAAAGCGGTGGCGGCAGTCAGTTTTTCTTTGTCCACCACCACCGACAGCAGGGCGACGAAGGCCGGGTAGGTATACAGCAGCAGGACGGCCAGAGAGGCCGGGATGTAGCGGACGGAGGAGAAGTAGAGCGAGGCCTGGCAGGCGTAGAGCATACCGCCAAGGACGAACAGCGTCGCCAGTTCCCGCCGGGACAGGGCGAGTTTTTCGCCCCGCAGCCGCAGGTAGCCAAACAGCACAACTGCGGCGAAGGCAAACCGCAGCTGCAGCAGGGTGACGACGTTGACCCCTTCGCTGTAAGTGAACAGGGCGAAAATCGGCATAAGGCCGAAGCCCAGAGCCGAAAGCAAGATCAGGGCCACGCCCTTGTAATAGGGACTCAAAAAAATCACCAACCTAAATCGGAAAAAGTTCAAGACCATGCAGGCTGTTCAAAAAAAGTCGAGCTGCCAGGCGCCGCACCGCGGACCCGGATGTGCGAAACCAAGTAGACGAGCGGTAACAACGCTGCTACATTTTGCCGCGTTCGCGGGCAATTCTCAGCATCTGTTCGGTTTTGTCCCTGGGCGGGATATGGATTGTCCGGCGCCGCTCCAGGGTGATCGCCTCCTGGGGGCAGGCCCGGACGCAGACGCCGCAGCCCAGGCAGCGATCGCTTTCCACCGCCGCCGTTGCCGTCGTGTCAGGCAGTGACAGGGCGCCGATGTGGCAGCGCTCGGCGCACAGACCGCAGCCGGAGCATTTTTCGGTGTCGATCCGGGCGAGAAAATTGCTGGGCTGGACAGCGGCGACGCCGTGTTCGTTGATGGAGCGCAGCGCTCCGCAGCAGCAGCCGCAGCAGTGACAGATGAAAGCCGGTTTGTTCTGGACGTTGTCGGCCAG
>JARLHY010000032.1 GCA_031292015.1 Negativicutes bacterium
AATCATGGTTAAAAATTGGGACAAAGTAAAAATGTACGATCTGACCCAGAAACTCAGTCATCTCACCCCGCCCTGGCCCACTTACGAGCCGCTGCAGATCAAATTCTTCAAACGACTCAGCTCCAACGGCGCCAACGGCCAGGTCATCACCACCTCCAACCATGTCGGCACCCATCTGGACGGGTCGCTGCACTTTTGCACCAACGGCCGCGACATCGCCAGCATCCCCCTGAACGAACTCATCGGACCCGGCGTCGTCGTCGACATCTCGGATATCTGTGAAGACTACGGCATTTACACCTCCAAGGACATCATGGAGCGGGCCGACGTCCGCAAAGGCGACATCCTGATCATCTACACCGGTTATCACAGATACGGCTGGGATCAGCCCGGCGCCAACGAAATGAAAGCCATGCTCAAGCATCCCGGACCCACCCTGGAATTCGCCAAATGGTGCAAACAGATGGAATTCAAATACCTGGCGGTCGACTGCGGTTCAGCCGATCATCCGATGAACACCAAGATTCGCGACTGGTGCCCGGTCCAGGCGGCAGAGTGTGAAAAATACCTCCAGAAAAAATACGGCAAAGGCATCAACGACTTTTTCCCACCCGAGGACTATCAGCTGATGCATGTCGAACTCTTTCCCCACAACATCATCCATATCGAGAACATCGGCGGCGACGTCGACAAGGTTCTCGGCAAGCGGCTGATCATTGGCTGCTACCCCTGGCGGTTTGAAGGCGGCGAATCGTCCATCTGCCGCGTCGTTGCCTACGACGAGGAAGACTGATCTTCCTGCCCCGTAGCGGCGCCGTGATCACGGCGGAAGTAAGAACGAAATAGGAGGAAAACAGATGAAAATCAAATGGCTCGGACACTCCTGCTTTTTGTTGACTTCATCCGACGGCGTGCGGCTCGCCATTGATCCTTTCAACGAGGCGGTGGGCTACAAGGTGCCTGACGAGGAGGCCGACATCGTCACAACCAGCCATGACCATTTCGATCACAACTATATACAGGCCATCAAGGGCAAATTCAAGCATATCAACAAGCCTGGCCGCTATTCGGAAAAGGGTATCGGGATCCTCGGCATACCCACATTTCACGATGAAGCAAAGGGCGCCAAACGTGGCCAGAACATCGTTTTTAAATATACCATTGACGGAATCAATGTCTGCCACTGCGGCGACCTGGGGCATCCGTTAACCGCCGGGCAGGCCAAGGAATTGGGGCCTGTCGATGTGCTGCTCGTGCCGGTGGGCGGCTTTTACACCATCGATCCCACCGAGGCGGCCGGTGTCGTCAACATGCTGCAGCCAACGGTGATCATTCCGATGCACTTCAAAACTCCGGTAATCGAGTTCCCCATCGTGGGGGTCGACGAGTTTCTGGCCAAGATGGGCGGCGGGAAAAAACTCGGTGCCCAGGAACTGGAGCTGACCGGGGCCAACCTCGCTTCTTTCGCCGGGGTGGTTGTCCTTGACTTTGCGTAGCGGTTTGGCGGCGGGATAATACTGACGTCGGTTTTTGGTGCATAATACACAGTGACGGCCCAAATAAATCCCTGCCGCGGATGCTTTTTATTCCTGGAACGTATTGACACTGGAAACAACTGTCTAATACAATGGTTTCAGAGACAAAACTGAATAAGCGGGGATGAAGGTCGTGGGAGAGACCGCACGTGTGCGGCGCCGAAGGAGCAAGTTCTTTGTTTAAACTCTCAGGCAGAAGTACCATGACCGGACCATACTCTGGAGAGCGCGTCCATGTTGGACGTCACCGAAGGGGACCTGTTCACAGGCCAATCTCTCAGGTACAAGAGACAGAGACAAAGGGAGCGTGTTCCCTTTGTCTTTTTTTATTGACGCGAAAAGGAGGAGATGGTTCAGTGAGCTTGGTCCGAAAAACGCCGCTATATGAGACCCACATCAAGTATGGCGGCAAGATCGTGGAATTCGGCGGCTGGCTCCTGCCGGTGCAGTACAGCGGCATACTGGAGGAGCACCGGGCGGTACGGGAGAAAGCCGGATTGTTCGACGTGTCCCACATGGGAGAGGTGGCGGTCAGGGGGACGGATTCCCTGGCATTTCTGCAGCGGCTGGTGACCAACGACGTGTCCCGTATCGCCGACGGCCAGATCCAGTACACGCCGATGTGTTACCCGGACGGTGGCACGGTGGATGACCTGCTGATCTACCGACGGACGGCGGTGGATTTTCTGCTGGTGATCAACGCCGCCAATATCGACAAGGACTGGGCCTGGATGCAGGAAAATCGCGGCGGCTTCGCTGTTGAACTGACCAATATCTCTGACGAGACCGCCGAAATGGCTCTCCAGGGGCCGCTGGCCCAGACGATTTTGAATCAGCTGTCCGACAGGCCGCTGGATGAGCTGAGCTACTACTGGTTCTGGGACGGACTCACCGTGGCCGGCAGACCGGTGCTGGTATCTCGCACCGGCTATACCGGCGAAGACGGGTTTGAGATTTATTGCCGGCCCGCTGACGCGGCTTATCTCTGGGACAAAATCGTCGAGGCCGGCGGTCCGCTGGGGCTTTTGCCCGCCGGGCTGGGCTGTCGCGATACCCTGCGGTTCGAAGCCAGTTTGCCTCTATATGGTCATGAGCTGTCCGCCGGCATTTCGCCGCTGGAGGCAGGCTTGCCGCGGTTTGTCAGTCTTGACAAGGGTGAGTTCAACGGCCGGGAGGTACTGGCGGCGCAAAAGGCCAAGGGGACCAGACGAAAAATCGCCGGCTTCGTCGTCGCCGGACGGGGCATCGCTCGCAGCGACTACCCGGTAATGCACGAGGGGCGGCAGATCGGCACGGTTACCACCGGATCCTACTCGCCGACCCTCGACAAAAACATCGGCAACGCTTTGGTGGAGAGCGATTTCGCTAAGGTCGGCCAAGCGTTCGATATCGAAATTCGCGGCAAAAACGTGCCGGCCCAGGTCGTTTCCAGACCATTTTATAAACGGAAGGGGTAATGCAGCATGAACACTCCCAAGGAACTGAAGTATTCCAAAGACCATGAGTGGATCAAGACGGAGGGTAAACTGGCTACGGTAGGCATCACCGATTTCGCGCAGTCACAGCTGGGAGACGTGGTATTCGTCGAAGTGCCGGTGGTCGGCGCGGCGGTGGAAGCCGGCAAGACTTTCTCGGTGGTTGAGTCGGTGAAAGCGGTGTCTGACATCTACGCGCCGGTATCCGGGATTGTGGTCAAGGTGAACGACGCCCTGACCGACGCCCCCGAGCTCATCAACCAGGACGCATATGGCCAGGGCTGGATCGCGGTTATCGAGATGTCCGACCCGGCTCAGCTCGGCACCCTTATGGACAGCGAGGAATACGCCAAGGTCGCGGCGGAGGGAGGCCATTAATATGGCTTGGAGCTACCTGCCCCACACCGACGGTGACCGGCAGGCGATGCTGGCGGCCATCGGCGTGGATTCGGTCGACGGCCTGTTTGCCGACATCCCGGCAGCGCTGAGGCTGAACCGCCCGCTCGACTTGCCGCCGGCCATGGCTGAACCCGACCTGGCCCGGCATATGCAGGCCCTGGCTGACAAGAACGCCAGCTTTAAGGACTACGCCTGCTTTTTGGGTGCGGGAGTGTACGACCACTTCCGGCCAAGCGTTGTCGAGCATGTTATCCGCCGCTCGGAATTCTACACCGCCTACACCCAGTATCAGCCCGAGATTTCGCAGGGCTATCTGCAGGCCCTGTGGGAATACCAGAGTATGATCTGCCTGATCACCGGAATGGCTGTGGCCAACGCCTCGCTGTACGACGGCGGTACGGCCGTGGCCGAAGCGGCGATGATGGCCTGTGCCGCCACCGGCCGAAACACCGTGGTTGTGGCCAAGACTGTTCATCCGAATTATCGCGCCGTACTGAATACTTACGCCGTTGACAAGGATATTCAGGTGACCGAGGCCGGTTACGCCGACGGCGCAGTCGATCTGGCCGGACTTGGGCCGCTTGTCGGCACGGCCACCGCGGCGGTAATCATTCAGTCCCCCAATTTCTTCGGCTGTCTGGAAGACCTGAAGGCCCTGGCCGACCTTGCCCATGGGCAGGGGGCCCTGCTGATCGCGGCAGTCGATCCGCTCTCCCTTGGTATTCTTGAAGCCCCTGGCGCCCTGGGGGCTGACATAGTTGTTGGTGAAGGCCAGAGTCTCGGGCTGGCGCCCTCCTTCGGCGGGCCGTTCCTGGGCTTTTTCGCCGCCACCGAGAAACTGATGCGCAAAATGCCTGGCCGGATCGTTGGCCAGACCACCGACTTTGAGGGAACCCGCGGTTTTGTCCTGACCCTGCAGGCCCGGGAACAGCATATCCGCAGGGAAAAAGCCACCTCCAACATCTGTTCCAACGAGGCCCTGTGCGCTCTGGCCGCGGCGGTGTATCTGGCTTCCCTCGGCAAGGAAGGCTTCCGCCGGGTCGCTGAGCTCAGCCTGCACAAAGCCCACTATGCCTATCAGGAACTGACTAAATCCGGCGGTTGCCAGGCGGTGTTCGGCGCGCCCTTTTTCAAAGAGTTTGTCGTGCGCTGCGCCAGGCCGGCGGCCGAAGTCAACGCCGCGCTGCTCAAACACAGCATCATCGGCGGCCTTGATCTTGGCCGGTACTACCCGGAACTGAAAAACTGCCTGCTCCTATGTGTGACCGAAAATAGGACCAGATCCGAGATCGACCGGCTGGTTGGCGAAATGGGGGCGGTTGTATGAGAAAGGCCAAAACGCTGATTTTTGAAATAGGCAAGGCGGGACGCGTAGCTACCGACCTGCCGGCCTGTGACGTGCCGGTGGGGGAAGTTTCCTCACTCATCCCGGCTAAGTTTCTGCGCCGCAATCCGGCCTCACTGCCTGAGGTCAGCCAGCAGGACCTGATGCGGCACTATACCGCTCTGTCCACCCGCAATTTCGGCGTGGACTCGGGTTTTTATCCCCTGGGTTCCTGTACCATGAAATACAATCCGAAAATCAACGAAGAAGTCTGCCGTTATCCGGGATTTTCCCTGCTGCACCCGCTGCAGGACGAGGCTTCAACCCAGGGCGCGCTGGAGCTGCTGTACGAAATGGAGCGGTATCTGGCTGAAATCTCCGGGATGGATGCCGTTACCCTCCAGCCGGTGGCCGGGGCCCACGGCGAACTTACCGGACTCAAACTTATCCGGGCCTATCACCGCCACCGCGGCGAAGTCAGAAACAAGGTCATCGTGCCTGATTCCGCCCATGGCACCAACCCGGCGTCGGCGACGGTCTGCGGACTGGAGACGGTGGAAATCAAGTCCCATCCCGACGGCGCGATCGACCTGGCGGCTCTTAAGGCGGCGGTCGGACCCGACACGGCGGCCCTGATGCTGACTAACCCCAGCACCCTGGGACTTTTTGAAAGCAATATCGAGGCCATCGCCAAGATCGTCCATGATGCCGGTGGGCTGCTGTATTACGACGGCGCCAACGCCAACGCCATCATGGGTATGGTCCGCCCTGGCGACATGGGGTTCGATGTGGTTCATTTCAATCTTCACAAGACGTTCAGTACCCCGCACGGCGGCGGCGGTCCGGGCTCCGGACCGATCGGCGTCAAGTCCGGGCTGATTCCTTTCCTGCCGGTACCGCTGGTAACCTGTAACGGCGGCAGCTACGGCCTGGATTTCGACCGGCCTCTGACTATCGGCAAGGTTCATTCCTTCTACGGCAATTTCGCGGTGAATGTCCGGGCCTATGCCTATATCCGGACCATGGGGCCGGAGGGGCTGAAGCTGGCCAGCGAGGACGCGGTGCTCAACGCCAACTACTGCCTGAGCCGGCTCAAGGAAGATTTTGATTCGCCCTTCGACCGGTTCTGCATGCATGAGTGCGTTCTGACCTCCGCCAAGCAAAAACCGTACGGCGTGCGGACGCTGGATATCGCCAAAAGACTGCTGGATTACGGCTATCATCCGCCGACCATCTACTTCCCGCTGATCGTCGAGGAAGCGCTGATGATCGAACCTACCGAAACCGAGAGCAAGGAAACGCTGGACGGATTCATCGCCGTCATGCAGCAGATCGCCCGGGAGGCCGCAAGCGACGTCAGTCAGATCAAAAGCGCCCCCTCCACCACTGTGGTCGGGCGCCTGGATGAGACCACAGCCGCCCGCAAACCGGTGGTAAAATGGACACCCTAGCAGAGCACGCAGCTAAGGGATGGGAAGTGCGCAGCGCCCACTTCCCACCCCTGATTTGTTTTGCCTATCCGCTGAAAACCAAAACCATCAGCGTCACCGGCGCCGCCTGCGAACTGAACTGCGCCCACTGCGGCGGCCACTACCTGAAACAAATGACGCCGCTGGCCGAGGCTGGCGGCGCAACGAAGCTCGGTTCCAGCTGCCTGATCAGCGGCGGCTGCAACTCTGCGGGCCGGGTTCCTGTCAGCGACCATCTCGCCGCGCTGACGTCCCTCAAGCAAGGACGGCGGTTCAACCTCCATGTGGGGCTTGTGGCCGACGATGAGATCGCCGGCCTGGCCGCTATCGCCGATCAGATTTCCTTCGACTTCGTCGGCGACGACGCCACCGTCCGGGAGGTCTTCGGCCTTGACCGCACGGTCGAGGACTATGTCCGCTGTTACGGCAGGCTGAAGGAACGCTGCCGGGTCATGCCCCATATCTGCATCGGCCTGCACGGCGGCGAGATCCGGGGCGAGTACCGGGCGCTGGAACTGTTGGAGCAGCTGGGCTGCGAAGGACTGACCTTCATCATTTTCACCCCGACCCGCGGCACCCGCTTCGCCGACTGTCAGCCGCCGGCGCTGGAGGAGGCCGTGAAATTGCTGGTTGAGGCCCGCCGGCGCTTTCCTGCCGTTCCGATTCATCTCGGCTGCATGCGGCCCGGTGGCCGCTATCGCAGCGAGATCGACCAGTGGGCGGTGCGGGCCGGGGTCAATACC
Source organism: Negativicutes bacterium (assembly GCA_031292015.1). Next base: position 6,946 of record JARLHY010000032.1, read on the forward strand.
ATCGTCAATCCGGTGCCGGCCGCGGTGCGGCTGGCGGAAAACCTCGGGCTGACCATTGTCCGCGGTGAGGAGTGCTGCGCGTTATGAGTGTTTGGAAACTGTCGGCCGGTACCGCCGGGGTTATCGGCAAGAGAACGGTGAAAAATGAGGCGCCGCCCACCACTGCCTATATCATGCTGGGCGAGAAGTGCCGCAACAACTGCCGGTTCTGCGCCCAGTCCCGCGACAGCCAGGCCCGGTCCGACCTGTTGTCGCGGATCACCTGGCCCGATGTTCCTGCGGCGGAAGCCCTGGCCGGCATCGCCTCGGCTCACGGCGCCGGCCGCCTGCAAAGAGCCTGTTTTCAGGTGGTGGACGGTGAAGGCAGCTTGCCGGCAGCCCTGACCGCCGTGGAGCAGATCAAGGCCCAAAGCCCTGTTCCGGTGTGCGTGTCCAGCCACATCAGCTCTGTCGGCGAGGCCCGGCAGCTCATCGCCGCCGGGGCCGAGAGGATCTGCATCGCCCTGGATGCGGCAACGCCGCAGGCTTACGGCCTGTTCAAAGATGGGGACTGGCAAGCCAAGCGGCTGCTGCTGAGCGACTGCGCCAAGGCATTGCCGGGCAGGGTCACAACCCATCTCATCGTCGGGCTGGGGGAAAGCGAAGCCGAGATGGTTGACTGTCTCGCCTCCTGTATCGCCGAAGACATCACTGTCGGCCTGTTTGCCTTCACCCCGATCCGGGGCACGGCCCTGGCGACGCGGCAGCCGCCGGCGCTGGAGCATTACCGCCGCATCCAGGTGGCTCATTTTCTGTTGAAAAACGGGTTCGCATCGTCGGCAATTATCTGCCGCCAGGGCCGGATCGCCGGCTTCGCCGTGCCTGATCTTGGCGAGGTGCTGGCCGGTGGCCGGGCTTTCCGGACCAGCGGCTGCCCTGACTGCAACCGCCCCTTTTATAATGAACGTCCCGGCGGAGTGATGTACAATTATCCGCGGCCGCTGACGGCGGCGGAGGCCGGCCGGGCTCTGGATGAATGCCGGCTGACAAAGGGGGATGCCGATGAAATGGCGGGTTATTGACAGCGGCCTTGCCAGCGCCGCCGTCAACATGGCGGTCGATGAAGCCATCATGACGGCTCACGGCGCCGGCGAGGCGCCGCCTACCCTGCGGTTTTACGGCTGGCGGCCGGCGGCAATAAGCCTGGGCTACTTCCAGAAGGCGGCGGAGGTCAACCTGGCCGAGTGCGCCGGGCGCGGCATCGATGTCGTCCGGCGGCTCACCGGCGGCCGGGCGGTGCTGCATGACGCCGAGCTGACCTACAGCATCGTCGTCCGGGAAGACAGTCCGGCCATTCCGTCCACCATCACCGCTTCTTACCGCTATTTCAGCGAAGGGTTGCTGGCCAGTCTGAGACAGCTGGGGCTGGACGCCCGGATGAGCATACCGCGGGCCGCGTACGGGCAAAGTAAAAAACAGACGGCGTCGTCGGCCTGCTTTGACGCCCCCTCGCACTATGAGATCACTGTCGCAGGACGTAAAATGGTCGGCAGCGCCCAGGTGCGAAAAAACGGGGTCATTCTGCAGCACGGGTCGGTGCTGCTGCGTTTTTCCGCCGAGGATATCGTTGCCGTCCTGCAACTGCCGTCGCTCCAGCTTCGCGACCCGCTGACAGAAATGCTGCGGCGGCGGGCGACTTCGGTGGAGGAGGCTCTGGGGCGGCCGGTCGACTGGCAGGAGGTCTGCGGCGTCATGGCCCAGGCTTTCGGTCCGGCACTGGGAGTGGAAACAGAGGTCTCCGGTCTCAGTGAAGGAGAATCGGCTTTAAGCAGACGGCTGGCTGCCGACAAGTACAGCCAGGACTGCTGGAATCTGCTGCGTTGACGCAGCCAGGGAGGAATGATTTTTTGGAATATGATGTTGCGGTAATCGGGGGCGGCCCCGGCGGATATGTGGCCGCCATCCGGGCGGCCCAACTCGGGGCGAGGGTGCTGTTGGCCGAGCAGGACAAGCTGGGCGGAGTCTGCCTGAATCGCGGCTGCATTCCCACCAAGACACTGCTGAAAAGCGCCGAGAAGTGGACGGATATCAAGCACTGTTCCGATTTCGGCCTGCGGGCCGACAACCTCGGCTTCGACTTCGCGGCGGTAGTCGCCAGGAAAGAGCAGGTGGTGGCCCAGCTGCAGGCCGGTGTGGTCCAGCTGGTGAAAAGCAACGCTATCGAAACCGTTTACGGTCAGGCTGTTCTTGACGGCAAAAACAGCCTGAAGGTAACCCAGGGCGGCGAGACCCGCACCTATCAGGCCCGCCGGATTATTCTGGCCGCGGGATCGGCGCCCCAGCGGCTGCCGGTGCCTGGCGGCGATCTGCCGGGAGTGATCGACAGTGACGGCCTGCTGGCCCTGACCGGCGTTCCCCGTAGCATGGCGGTGATTGGCGCCGGCGCGGTGGGTATCGAGTTTGCCGCCATTTTTCAGGCTTTCGGCTGCGAAGTGACGGTGGTGGAAATGCTGCCGACGATTCTGCCGAACATCGATCTGGATCTTGTGAAGCGAATGGGGCTGCTGCTGCGCAAACAGGGCCTGAAAATGCTTGTCGGCACCAAGGTGACCGCCATCCGGACCGGCGCTGAAGGCCTGGTCGTATCCCTGGAAAACGACAAAGGCGCCCAGGAGATTCAGGTGGAGAAGGTGCTGGTGGCTACCGGAAGGCAGCCGACGACAGCCGGCCTGGGGCTGGAGTCCGCTGGGGTGAAATACAGCCGCAAGGGCATCGCCGTGGACGCCGGGATGCAAACCAATATCGAAGGTATCTATGCCGTCGGCGACATTACCGGCAGCTATATGTGGGCTCACGCCGCCTCGGCGGCAGGCATCGTGGCCGCGGAAAACGCTCTTGGCGGCCAGTCGGTGATGGACTACACGGCGGTACCTGGCTGCATCTTCACCTCTCCGGAAATCGCCGTGGTCGGGCAGACCGAACAGGAAGCCCGGGCGGCCGGCCGGGAAATCAAAGTCAGCAGATTCAATTTTGCCGCCAACGGCAAAGCGGTTTCCATGGGCGAAGCCGACGGCCTGGTCAAGATTGTGGCCGACGCCGGTGATGGCAAGCTGCTGGGGATGCACATCCTCGGACCCCACGCCAGCGACCTGATCATGGAGGGAGCCATCGCCATGAAGAACGGACTGACGGCCCGGGACCTCGCCCACACCATCCATCCTCATCCCAGCCTGTCGGAAACGGTGATGGAGAGCGCTCACGGGATCGACGGCGAGATCATTCACCAGGTCAGGCTGAAGAGTCAGAGGTAAAATACTGGTCAGTGAAGAAGTAATGATGATAGAGCAATTTGACGGAGGAATGGTCATGGATTCACTGAACTTTATTTACAAGCGCCACAGCGTACGCAGTTTTAAGGATGAACCGGTGCCCGAAGAGCACCTGCGGGAAATGGTCAAGGCTGCTACCTACGCACCTTCAGGCAACAACGCACAGAACTGGCATTTTGTCATTGTCCGCGATAAGACGAAAATCGCCGAAATAGCCCGGATCATTCAGCGTAAAAATGAAAAGCTGGCCGCATACCTGGATAGTGAGGCCGAAAGCAGGGCTTTCAGGGGTAAGATCAACTATCATACTGTCTTTAAGGCCGCTCCTGTGCTGGTGTTGGCGTACGCCTGCCCGTACGATACCGTCGCCAGGCAGCTGGCCGCGGCTGGAAAGCTGTCGCCCGAAGAGATCGCAAACTATGCGCGACCCAACCCCGAGATTCAGAACATTGCCGCCGCCCTGGAAAATTTGCACTTGGCTGCGGCCAGCCTGGGCTACGGGGCTTGCTGGATGACCGGACCAACCTATGCTGCGGAGGAAATTGCCGAATACCTTGGCTTTTCCAGGGCGGGCTATTATTTGGCAGCCTTTACCGCTCTCGGCGTTCCTGCCAGCGATAAATGGTCCCATCCTGCCCGAAAGCCGGTGGATGAGGTCATGACGATTATCGGTTAGCAGGAATCTTGGTGCTTTATGGTTTCACGGCCGGCAAGCTTCAGGCTGACGCCGGCCTTTGTTTTTTGCCAGGATGCCGCTACGATTTTGCTTGGCCTGACAGCAGCATTTCTATATAATGTTTTTATAGCGAAACGGAATGTGGTGATCGAAATGGTATTTCTGCACGCCCTGGAAGGAGTACTCACAATCGTGATCATGGTCTCGGTGGGGTATTTCCTCGCAGCCAGGGGCTGGTTCAATCAGGCCAACTCTCCGCTGCTGCCCCGGCTGGTCAACTATGTTGCCCTGCCGGCTTACATGCTCTGGAACCTGATGAGCACCTTCGACCAAAGCACGCTGGAGCATATGCTCTATGGACTTGCCGTACCGCTGCTGTCGATGGCGTTGTGTTTTGCGGCGGCTTTCGCGGTGGCGATTTTGATCGGGGTGGCTTCCAACCACCGGGGTACCTTTCAGGCGGTTTTCTGTTGCTCAAGTTCCATCTTCGTCGGTTTGCCGGTCAATCTGGCCCTGTTCGGCGAAACCAGCGTCCCTTATGTGCTGTTGTATTTTTTGTCCAACGCCCTCTTCTTCTGGACCATCGGCAATTATTGCATCAGCAGGGACGGGAAGGCAGGCTCGCCGAAGATTTTCAGTCTTGAAACCCTGAAGAACATATTCTCGCCGCCGCTGATCGGGTTTGTAACGGCGCTGGCGCTGATCCTGCTGGGGATTCGGCTGCCTGATTTCATCATCAACACAGCCAAATATCTGGGCGGCATGACCACTCCCCTGTCGATGCTGTTCATCGGCACCGTCGTCTGCGGCGTGAAGCTCAGGAATCTGAAGCTGACCAGGGATATGGTGGCGGCGCTGGCAGGGCGGTTCATCGTGTCGCCGCTCGCGGTCCTCGCTGTCGTTTACTTCATTCCGATCCCGCTGCTGATGAAAAAGGTTTTTGTCATTCAGGCGGCGCTGCCGGCCATAACCCAGACCACCATCATGGCCAAGGTGTACGAAGCCGACACCGAATACGCCGACGTGCTGGTATCCCTGACCACCATTCTGGCCATGATCGCCATCCCGGCCTATATGGTCATCCTCAGCTGACTTCCTGTGCTTTGCAAACATCTGGGACTTGTCGCTCTTCCGGCGATAGGTTCTTTTTGGTTTGTCTCTGTGGTCGGGCCTCAAATCTGCTTGCCTAACGAATTTGGGAATAGTACAATTGTTTTAATCAGGTAAACATGCCGACCGGGGCAAAGCGGTCAGGCATGAAACCAAGGAGGGATATTGTTGACGGTAGTAAAAAGTTGGCGGATCCATGTTTTTGCACTCGTAATCGTTGTCATCAGCGAACTCATCGGCACCAAAAGAGTGCCTATGGGACCCGGGGTGCTGCTCTTCCTGCCCATGCTGTACGCGATGGTCCTTGGCGCCATCGTTAGCTGGCCCCGGCTAAAAGTCCTGAAAGTGCCCGAGATGAGCGCCGCCTCTTCGGTGCTCAGTCTGCTGACCTTCATGCTTATCGCCAAACTGGGGGTGATGATCGGCCCTTCGATCGGGAAACTGCTGGATTCCGGGGCGGCGTTATCGCTCCAGGAGCTGGGGCATTTCTTCGGCACGGTGATCCTGGGACTGCCGATAGCGCTGCTACTGGGGCTGGGGCGCGAAACCATCGGCGCTACCTATTCCATTGACCGGGAACCGAATATCGCGATCATCGCCGAGCGCTTCGGCCTGGATTCCCCGGAAGGCCGCGGCACCATGGGTGTTTACATCTGCGGCACGCTGTTCGGAGCGGTATGGCTGGGTCTTTTTGCCGGCTACCTGGCGGCCCTCAATATCTTCCATCCTTACGCTCTGGCCATGGGCTGCGGTGTAGGCTCAGGCAGCATGATGGCCGCCTCGTCCGGCGCCATCAAGGCGGCATTTCCCCAACTGGGCAATGACATCCTGGTGTACGCCGGTGCCAGCAACCTGCTGACAAGCACCTTCGGCGTCTATTTCTGCCTGTTCATTTCGCTGCCGGCGACCGAGTACCTTTACAAGAAACTGGCGCCGATTATCGGCCGTGGTCCCGAGCATCGCCCGGCAGCAGCTAAAGAGGAGGCGGCGAAATGAAACTGAAAGAAACCATCCTCATTTTATTGTTGGCCGGAGTGATGGCCATTGTCGGCAACACTTTAAGCTACAACATGCCTGCCGGCGAAGCGGCCGTCGGCTATGTCATCATGGTCGCCATCGCCGTAGTCGGCATGGTGGTGGCCCGCCTGTTCCCGATCAAGCTGCCGATGGTTTTCTGGATATCGATCATCGCTGTTCTTTCGACCACGCCGATTTCCCCTATTGCCAAAATGGTGACCTATTATACGGGAAAAGTCGATTTTCTGGCGCTGACCACGCCGATCCTGGCCTACGCGGGCCTCTCGGTCGGCAAGGACCTGGCGTCGTTCCAAAAGATTTCCTGGCGGATCGTGGTGGTCTCGCTCTGCGTCTACACCGGAACCTTCCTGTTCGCTACCATGATCGCCCAGATCATGCTGAAGTTCGAGGGCATTATCTAAAAAAGGAGAGGGCCGGAAGCTTAGCTTCCGGCCCTCTCCTTTTTGAACAGCCTATTCGTCAGGCCGCTTAGAAATCCCCAGATGCGCGACGGCCCCACGGACCCAGCAGCGACGCGTACTGGGAAGTACGCTAGCAATGGGTTTGTGGGGCCAACAAAGCAGATGGGGGTTTATCAACGGCCGGTATTATTCCTTGCGGCCGATGCTTTCCATGAACTCGATATAACTGTCCCGGGTCATTTTGGGCTGGAACGCGGCCAGGATCTCCTCGGCTTTGGCCGCGCCGTCGGCCAGGAGATCGATCACCGTCATCGCCATGATCTGAGCTGACAGGATGTAGGCCATTTCCTGATCCACCACCTGGAAGTCGCGGGTATGGGCATAGCCGGAGACGCCGCCGACCCAGGGGTGAATGACCGGCATGATATGGGCCAGATCACCCATGTCGGTACTGGCGGCCTGATGATCCAGCATTTCCACCGCATCAGGGCCGAGCAGGGCCGCGGCGTTGGCGGCAAACAGGCCGGACATGACCGGATCGTTGATCAGCGGCAGATACCCCGCCAGATCGGTTATCTCCACGCTGGCGCCGATGGCGTCGGCACCGGCCCTGAGAGCCCGGTCCACCTTCTTGTTGGCGTCGAGGATGGCATCGAGGGTCCGGCCCCGCACATAGCTTTCCATCCGGACATCCGAGGGGATGACGTTGACAAGGTCGCCGCCTTTGGTGATGATGGGGTGGAAGCGGACATAGTCCTCATCCCGGAAGGTTTCCCGCTGGGCGTGAACGGCCATGATGGCCAGCAGAGCGGCGTTGAGGGCGTTGATGCCTTGATGGGGCGCCCCGGCGGCGTGCGCCTCCCGCCCGACAAAACGGGCCAGTTTCCCGATGAAGCCGTTGCTGGTGCCGCCTACTTTGACGACCCGCCGGTTCTGGCCGTCGGTATTGAGATGGAACATCATCGCCATATCGACATCATCGAAGTCGCCACGGCGGATCAATTCCGCTTTGCCGCCCAGGTAGGCGATTTTCCCCTCACTGCGCAGTCGGTTGCGGTAATCCATCTCGACATATTCCTCCGCCGGCACGGCGAACAGCACCACATTGCCTGAAAGCTCCGCCATGACCCCCGACTCGGCCAGGCCGATCCCGCAGCCGACCATCGCCGCGATCTGGGCAAAGTGGCCACAGGCATGAGCGGCGCCGGTCAGAGGGTCGGCGTGGGGGTGTTCGAAACAGGTGACGGCATCAAGTTCGCCCAGTACTGCGACTGTCCGGCGGGCCTGGCTGCCGGTCAGGCTCGCCTTTACACCGGTGATGGCGTGGCCGGTGGTGTAAGGAATAGCGTGTTGTTTCAGCACAGCAGCCACCTTTTCGGCGGTCTTGGTTTCCTTGAAGCCCAGCTCCGGCTCGTGCAGGATGGCCTCGCCCAGGCTTCTTATCTCCTCGGCATGGGCCTGAATTGCCGCACAGGCCTGTTGTTTCAGCGCGAGTGTCTCCATCGGGATCATCTCCTTTTCGGTTGGGGGGAAGGTGATTTTTCTTTTTAATTATGGCATTCGCAGCAGGCCGGGAAATTCCTGCAGGTTCCGGCACCGCGAATTGACATGTCGCGGCAGCCGGAGGGAAAAATGATAACCGACCCCCGGTAATAGAGGGTTTTGCCGCAATTTAACGAATGTCTGCTAAGCTGGCAAAAAAATGACAAGACTGGATATAATAAAAGCCAGACAGGTAAGGGGTGGTTCTGTGTCACTTGTAGCGCTTTTCATCATCGTAAATCTGTTCTATTTTTATACCGAGATGCCGGTACTGGCCTTCGGGTTCACCGATTGGTCCAACCCGCTGATTTTGTGGGGACTGTTTTTCCTCTGGTTCGCGGTAAGGTCGCTGGCGCGCCAGGGCCGCAGCGCCTTTGGCAATACCGTGTGGGGGGCGCTGCTCAATAAATTGTTCGGAATCATACCGGAAGAAGAGCCAAAAGTGGTCAACATTTCGCCCCAGCAGTCCATCGCCAAATTCAAACGCATCGCCATCGCCGGCCTGATCCTCATGGCGGTGGGCCTTCTGAATTCGACCATTCTCCCATTTCTGACCAGCAATACGCTGTTTTTTAACCAGTCTTACCGCGAGTTGATCGGCAATGTGCCGGAGAGCTCGTTCACCGCCGACGTCGAACCAATCAAGCTGTCGCAGATCAGGATTATCGACCTGGAAACGGCGCTCAAGCTGGCTGACAAAAAGATCGGCGAGGTTCCGGCGCTGGGCAGCGCGACCCGTTTGGGCGAAATGACCCTCCAAAAGGTGCAGGACAAGCTGTTCTATGTTGCGCCGCTGGAACACCGCGGCTTTTTCCAGTGGCTGACCAACCGCTCCCAGGGCAGCAAAGGCTATATTATGGTGTCAGCCACCAACCCCCAGGATGTCAGGCTCATCCAGAACATTAACGGGCGGGACGTGTATCTGAAGTACCAGACCAACGGCTTTTTGTTCGATTACCTGCCAAGGTACCTGTACTTTCATGGCTATATCAACATCGGCATCACCGACTTTTCCTTCGAAGTTGATGACGATTTGAATCCCTACTGGGTGGTTACGTTATACAAGAATAAAATCGGTTACCGCGGATCGGACTCGGTGGGGGCGGTGCTGGTTAACGCCCAGACCGGCGAAATTACTCAGTACGGCATGAATGACGTGCCGGCCTGGGTTGACCGCATCCAGCCGGAGTCGTTCATCTTCAGGCAGATCCGGGACTGGGGCGAGTACATCAACGGCTTCTGGAACGCCATTTTCGCCAAAACCGGAACCCTGAAACCCACCGGCGACCATCTGAACCTGATCTACGGCAACGACAACAATATTTACTGGTACACAGGCATAACGTCGTCCGGGCGGGACGAGAGCACGGTCGGGTTTATTCTGGTCAATTCGCGCAACAAGGACGCCAAGTGGTATAAGGTTGCCGGAGCCACCGAGGATGCCGCCAGAAAATCGGCTGAAGGTCAGGTGCAGGAAAAGGCGTACCGGGCCGGCTATCCGGTGCTGTATAATATCAACGGCGTGGCGACCTACATCGCTCCCCTTAAGGATAAGGAAGGCCTGTTGAAACTGGTCTCCTTCATCTCGGTGGAAAACTACAACATCGTCGGCGTCGGCCCGGATATTGAAAGCGCCCTCAGAGCCTACCAGCAAAACCTTGTGGGCAAAGGGAACTCTTTTATACCAAGCAACGAGGTCAAACAAGTCAATCTGCAAGGGAAAATCACCCGCTTCTCCCAGGTGGTGAAAGGCGGCGAATCGTATTTCTACTTCACGATGGAAAATGACCCCAGGATATTTATCGGTACCATCAACGCATCGCCCAAAGTGCCGCTGGTCAGACTGGGGGATACGGTAATCATCACCGTGAACGACAGCAAGGAATCGCCGCTGAATATCCTGAAATTCGAGGCGGAGGGTTATTAACCGCTTGTTCCGGCGCCCGGAAGCAGGCCAATGGGGGGCCGGGAAGAATTTTTTCGGCTTGGCCGACACCTGCTATTGACTTCCCGACAGGGCAAATAGTACCATAATCTATAGAGAATATCGCGCGATCATTAAGGACCAGAACAAAGGAAAGGCGGCGGAATCATGATTGAGAAAACGGAAATGAACCGGCGGCAATTTTTGTGGACCATCGGCAGTCTGTCGGCGATGGCTGCGGTGGGAGGAGTTAACCTGTTCGATGGCGGCAAGAGGGTGTTCGCAGACCCGAAGAAGACGGTGGTGAGTGCGGCCTGGATGCCCAAGGACGAGACGTCCTACCCGTTGTTTACCAGCATGATTGAAAAAGCGACCGACTTTTCCTGGCTGAAAAAAGGCGACAGCGTTCTGGTCAAGCTGGCGCTGAATTCCGGCAACCCCAATCCGGCAACCAGCGATCCCTGGTCTTTGGACTGCCTGCTCAAGGTGCTGAAGACTCACGGCGCCGGCAAAATCTACGTGGGTGACCAGTCGGGCGTCCGCAATGTATTTTGGACGGCGGCCGGTCAGCAGCGCGGCTCGTCGCGGGCCTTCGCCAAATCGGCGGGGCTGTTGGACGTAATCGAGGAGAATGGCGCTCTGCCGGTATTCTTCGAGGAGCGGGGCTACGATTCGTACATTGAGACCTTTCCGGTGGGCAAGCATCACTGGAAAAACCCGCTGCGGATTACCTCCTTCGTCAACGAAGTGGACCATATCGTCTATCTGCCGCGGGTAGGCTCCCACGGCTTTGCCGACCTCACCTCCGGCATGAAAATCGGCGTCGGCTTCCTGCGGGAAGACAGCCGCCGCGAGTTTCATCAGGGCGGGGCCGATTATTACGCGATGTATGAGGAAATCAATGAAGTCCCGGAAATCAAATCCAGGCTCAGACTGACCGTATCGGTCGGACGCAAGGTAATGACGCTGATCGGTCCGGACGCCGGCTACATCCTTGAGCCTTATTCGGCGCCGTTGTTTGCTTCGGAAAACCTGATGGCCCACGAAATTTTCGCTTACGCCTACCTGCAGTACTGCAGGGAATACCTGACCCCGAAAGACGCGTCCGACCCGGTGATCGGCGGCAACCTCTGGGACATCCAGAAGATGAGGACCGTCAGAAACCGGGGCTTCCTGAAATATGTCTGGGGGCTTACCGACGACCAAGTGCCGGAGCTGCCTGTCTTCCAGCCTGGCGACATCTACAAGCATCCGGCCATCATGAACTACATCCGCCTCAACCAGCAGGAGAACCTGCAGTTTGCGGTAACGGAAGTCAACCAGAACAGCGATCCTATCGCCAGAAAGTATTTGCCAAGCCAGTTGAAAGTATAAGCGGCTGTTGAAAAAGGCCTGATCCCATGCTACAAGGGATCAGGCCTTTTAGTTTCTTCAGGCTAGGATTAGAGTGGGCCGATCGGGGCCATCAGGCTCTTTTTGTCGGAATCCGTTCTTCGCAGGGCACGCCCGCCTGGCATTTGCCGCAGCCATAACGGGGGGCGCAGCGGATTCTTACCCGGTCAAGGTATTCGCTGCAAATCGCGTTGTCTTTACCGGCTTCAGTGATTGCCTGGGGCGGGCAGCGCGGGATGCAGGCGCCGCATTTGCTGCAGTTTTCTTCCAGTTCGCTGTAATAGCGGGAGGTGGGCGACAAATCGGCGTCGACGATGACACTGCCGACCCGGCCGGCCGAGCCGGCTTTTGTAATCAGGGAACGGCTCAGGCTGAAGGTTCCCAGACCGGCTACGAAAGCCACGTGGCGTTCCGACCAGTTGCTTCTGCGGCTGACCACTTTGAACCTTGGGTCAATGCTCGGGGCTACGACCCGGACTCCGGCGGCGGTGAAGTAATCGACCAAGAACTTATGCATCGCATCATTGAACACTTGGCCTTCGATCCTGCCGTACAGCCATTCGACGGCAGGCAGGCCCAGGGTGCGGTTGGCTTTGCGGACCGCCGGCGTAAACGGCAGGAAAAAGGAGACGACGGCTTTGCTCCCGTCCAGCCATTCCTGGGGCGACATATGGTGGGGACCCACCGCGTCCGCTTCTTTGAGCCGTTCGAACAGGGGATCGTCGGCGGCGGCCACCGCCACCAGCGGCGGATCATACAGCTGCAGGTTGTTCAGCGCGGGGACGACATTGAGGGGATTATCCTTGAAAAACCCGGCCATTGCCTGGACGACTTCATCCAGAATCAATATTCCCACCTCCACTTGTTTTCGCCAAAAGTTAGTATAAATACCTATTCGCAGGACCGGGGAAAAAATCCTACCGAAAGTTACGCGAACAAGGCACCGCGGAAGGAAAAAATACGGCAGGCTAGGAATACTAAACATAACAGGTAATGTTTGGAGGTTAACTGCGGATGGAGCTTCTCTATCATATGCCCACGAAAATTTGCTTCGGCACCGAGTGCGTCGCCAAAAACGGCGGCGAATTCTCCCGCTGGGGCAAGCAGGCGCTCATTGTCACCGGCCGCAGGTCAGGCCAGGTCAGTGGTGCCCTGGGGGATATTCAGCAGGTGCTTGACCGGCAGGCTATCGGCTGGACGGTCTTTGACCAGGTCGAGGAAAACCCGACGTTTGCCACAGTGGCGGCAGGATGTCTTCTGGCGCGCCAGGCCAAAGCCGACATGGTCATCGGCATCGGCGGCGGTTCCCCGCTGGACGCCGCCAAGGCGGTTGCCGTTTTGGCGGTCAATGATATCGCCGTGGGCGGTCTTTTTGACGGAAATTTTCCTGTGCAGCCGCTGCCGGTTTTTGCTGTGCCGATTACCGCCGGTACCGGCAGTGAGGTCACACCTTACTCGGTTCTGGTCGACACCGAGCGCCGGACCAAGAGGAGCCTCAGCCATGCTGGCATTTTCCCCAAAGTGGCATTTCTCGACGCCCGTTATACCAACTCACTGCCCTGGCCGGTGACTGTCAACACCGCGCTGGACGCGCTGTCCCACTCGCTGGAAGGGTATGTATCAAAGAAGGCCAGCTTGATGAGCGACAGTCTTGCCCTGGAATCCATACGCTGTTTCAGCAAAACGGTCCCCGCGCTGACCGGCCGCGCGCTGAGCCTTGAGGACCGGGAGCAGCTGCTCTACGCTTCCATGTTGGGCGGGATGGTCGTTGCCCAGACCGGCACGACCATGATTCACTCTCTGGGTTATTCGTTGACCATTTTCCGCGATATTCCCCACGGCCGGGCCAATGGGCTGCTGCTGGCCGAGTATCTGCGCTTCCTGCAGCCTGTCGTTCCCGCAAAGGTCACAAGCCTTCTCGGCGCCTTGGGCCTGCGGACAGTGGATGAATTCAAGGCGATGAACAAAGAACTGCTCGGCGCGCCGGAGACGCTGACCTCGCACGAAGTGGAGGAGTTCGCCCGCGCCGCCATTAAGACACCGAACATAGCCAACACGCTTAGGCAACCCAGCCTGGAAGAGCTGAAGCAGATATTGACAGATTCGGTTCCGGTGACTCAGGCTTGATGGGTCCGGCCTGAACAAAGGTTCAATTCTCACCGAAAGGAGGTAGAGGAATGATTATTATCATGGGAAAATATCTAAAACCCCTGGAAGAAATCGACGCTTTGCTGGTGGATCACCGTAAATGGCTTGACGATGGACTCAAGGCCGAAAAATTTATCTGCGCCGGCGCCCGGGATCCACGTATCGGCGGAATTATCGTCGCCGATCTGTCCCTGGACGAGGCCCGGGAGATCGTCAAAAAAGATCCGTTCTATATCAACGAGGCCGTGGAATACGAGTTCTTCAAGTTTTTGCCTGGCAAGTTCGATCCCCGCTTTTCCTGTTTTGTGAACAAATAGATGTACGGCTGTTGAAAAAAGTCAATCTGCGTTGCACCCGCAAGGGGCAGGCCGCATTTCTATGCGCTGAAGCGCAAGAACTGCGCACTTGCCGCTCCGGGAGCGCTCTCGCCGTACCCCTAAACGTACTGTCGCCCCGAGTGTATCGCCGTCCATGGCGCACTCGGGACTAGACCGTCCAAGGCCGTCGTCGAGCGCTTCCTCGCGCGACCCGTACACATCGCGTGAGACTATCGACAGAGAACAGGATACGTTGATACGACAGATGCAGTCAGAACGTGCATCTCGACCTTTTTGAACAGCCTAAGTTAAGTGTCCAAATACTAAAAAGGGCACTGCAGTTCAAATACTGCAGTGCCCTTTTTGTTGATGACATGAAAATCTATTTACCGAAGTACCTGTCCAGCAGGCCTTTGAAGGCTGCGCCGTGGCGGGCTTCGTCTTTGCACATCTCGTGGACGGTGTCGTGAATGGCGTCAAGTCCGAGCTCTTTGGCCTTTTTGGCGATGCCCAGCTTGCCCTGGCAGGCGCCGTATTCGGCGTCGACCCGCAGTTCGAGATTTTTCTTGGTCGAGGGTGTTACGCACTCGCCCAGCAGTTCGGCGAATTTGGCGGCATGTTCGGCTTCTTCGAAAGCGATTCGTTTGTAAGCTTCGGCTACTTCCGGATAGCCTTCCCGGTCGGCTTGGCGGCTCATCGCCAGATACATACCGATTTCGGTGCATTCACCCATGAAATTCATTTTCAAACCTTCGACGATCTCGGCATCTACGCCGGCGGCGACGCCAATACGGTGCTGGTCGGCCCAGTTCAGACCGGTTGCGGTCTGCTCCTGGAATTTTCCTGCCGGGGCTTTGCACTGGGGACAGGCGTCCGGAGCGGAATTACCTTCATGGACATAACCACAGATAGTACAGACGAACTTTTTCATTAATACAGCCTCCTCAAAAGATAATTATTATTAACTAACAATCGCTATAAATAATATAACAGACACCGAGAAAAAGATCAATAGTTTTTTGCTAATTTTCCCCTGGGATTTGGGCCTACTATCTTAATTACACTTCCCTGGCTGACTTCCCTGCAAATGGCGACAAAATTAGCTAAAATTAGACAAAAATAATTCGGAATAACTTATACTCATTATATAACCGCGCCGTCGGTGAAGTCTTGGAAAAGGTGTTGCAGCCGGCAATCCTTTAGAGCATGCGGTCAAATAGCCGACCATCCCGAACCGGTCCCGGAAAATACCGGAAGGAAAAATAAGCGGCACCGCCACTGTCGGCGCGCCCAGACAAAATTACCTTGTCGGCATAAACGTATAGAATATGACATTACCGCAAATAGTATACCTAGACTCCCAAAAAATTCGCGGAGGTGCTGAGGATGGCGAAAGTGATGTCCGAAGAAACGAAAAACAAGCTGGCCCATGATCTCGGCTTCGGAGCGAAAGTCGAAGACGGAAACTGGGATGATGTAACCACGGGTGAAGTCGGCTCGATGGTCAGGGAAGCCATCAAGCGTGGTGAACAGTCGATAGCTGAAGAAGCACGGGCGAATGGGAAGGTACATCAGAACGCGGAATAAGGTCCAAGGTAAGATCTATGCCCGGAACTTCAATGTTTCGGGCATATTAAATTTTAAAGGCATAACTGTAATCCCTGTAGTCCATAATAACCAGTGCGGTTAAGGACACTCCGATCCCGGATGCAAGGCTCATCAGCAAGAAAGGAGAAACATGAGCCTCGATGATTTTCCATAACTTTACGGGATTGTACTTATCTGATAATATGATCTTGACTAAACTCTATATAATCAGGAGGGGTGATCAAGTTGACGAGCGGTTTGAAGAAAGGAATACGATGTTTCCTCATTTTGTTGACGGTTCTCGGTTTTACCCAAATCGTTTTTGCGGCTGAGCTTACAGACCTGAAAGCCGAAGAAATTTCGTTTACTGCCAGTCTTGCTCCGGCGTTTAGTCCGAGTACTACCTCATACACGCTCAATGTTCAAGAAGACATCTATGGTGTAAAATTGACCCCTTTTGCCGCGGCTGGCGCGAAGATCACAATCAATGGCAACAGTGTTGAATCTGGAAAAGCGGCACTGATCAAACTGGAACAGTCGTATGACTTTTATGCGGTAGACTACGCTGTGGGAGTCAAAATAGCGGTGAGCCAGGGCAATGAATCAAAAACGTATACGGTCAACGTCGTCAGAAAGAATGCTAAAGATACGTATGCACTCTTTGGACAATACAGGTACAGCGATAAGGAAACCGGCCTTACAGTTCCGTACCTTTTATATGTTCCAAAGAATTATGATCCGGCAAAGAAATATCCGCTTGTGTTTGCGCTGCACGGCTCGGGACAAAGATCGCAATCGCTCGATATGGTGCTGAAACGCTATAAAATGGCGACCATCTGGGCCGAAGATTCTGAAGCTGGCATCAATCAATGCATTGTTCTCGCGCCGCAGTGTGAATCCGCCGACGATATGGTGAATTGGACCCCGGTGCAAGCGTTCAATAACAAAAAAGCCGATTCGCCGTACACAGCGACAGAATGGCTGGATGCAGCGTACCGGCTCTTGGAAAACGTCAAGAACGATTACTCGATAGACACCAAAAGGATTTATGCCACAGGCCTTTCTGCCGGCGGGTTTGCGTCCTACACAATTGCAATTCAGTATCCGGATACCTTTGCGGCGATAGTACCGATTTGCGGAGGGGCAGACCCGGAAAAAGTGGCGGCATTGAAAGACAAAGTCGCCATATGGACGTTCCACGCGGTTGACGATCCCCTTGTAAACGTAAAAAAGTACTATTATTCAACAAATGAAGCGATGGATAAAGCCGGCGTAAAATATAAAGCGACACTGTATCCCGCCGGTGCGGTGTTCTGGCCGATGGCTCATTTCTCATGGACAGCCGCATACGCGAATCGGGAAATGCGGGATTGGCTATTCGCACAGTCGAAATAATAGGGGCCGCGTTCTTTTCCGTGGCGCTCACGGCGGTAATGACGAATGAAATGGCGCGCTTGGAGCAACTTGCGGGTATGAGTGGCCGGGTTCTGCACCTCACTAGGTTGGTAAACGCTGAATGAGAAAAGCTTTTCGGAGCTAACCGTCTACTCTCAAAAGGTTATTTACATACATCTCGTTGGTGGCATATTTTCTAAGGTGCCATTTGCGTTAAGATCAGCCATGATGAACAGTAATAACCAGTAAAATGCTCAGGGGTTCGGCACGCTTCGCCTCCACCATGTAAATTCAGTAAAGCCGAAAAGCCATGTAACACACTGTTTCTCGCTACTTGTGGGATTATGGTGGAGAAGAAAGTGGTTAAGCTTGTAAACAGTTTTTTACAAACATCCCATTGGGGCGACGTGGCCACCGGCGAAGTCGGTTCCATGGTCCGGGAAGCTATCAACCGTGGCGAGCCGTCGATGTCTGAGGACGCCAGGGCAAATGGAATAGTTCACCAAAATGCTAATGATTGATGGCCCTTCGGGGCTTATTTTTTTTGTCCGATAGTTACTGTAATTATAGCTGTTATAGGGGGGGAGGCGAGTTCCTTCTAGACCGGTTTTTAAAAGTTACGCTGGAGGGTTAGCGGTGTTTTATGGTAATACAGAGAATGTCTCAAAAAGCTGGCATAAAATTTGCATGATAAAATATTGCAGTCGAGTCCGAATGTCGATTACCAATTAAATCTGGTTAAGCAGCGCAAGCCGTTTTTGCGATATCCTCTTTACTAAAAGGATTGTTAGGATCTACCTTGGATAATATGATTTTTATATGATATTATGATGACGATAAAATAATTTAGCGGCTTGAAACTGGCGTGCGCAAAGATCAGATACGACGCGGTCTACATAGAAAGGCTAGTCATTTGGAGCCCCTGGAGCAAAAAAATAACCCTGAATTGGGCAAGGGAGTCATAAGCATGGATTCACGACTTGAGATATTGCAAGAATTCCTAGACCAGCTGCATGGATTAGTGGTTGTTGATCGTGAGTCCAATATAGTCTTTATTGACGCACAATATGCAAATGCATTAGGTTATGATGATAAAGAAATTATCGGGTTACCAGTGAAGCAAATCATTCCTAACAGTAAACTTCCTGTTGTTCTGGAGTCGGGGAAGGCCATTTGGGGTGATGTGTTTTGTTACTTGGGGCATACCAGCATATGTAATCGTTGGCCGCTGATGAAAGATGGCAAAATTATCGGGGCAGTGTCCTATAGTGTATTTGACAGACTTAAAGAATCTGACAATCTATTTGAGTCTTTGCAGGAACTACGCGGTCAATTAGACTATTATCGGGATAAACTTAAGATGTATTCCGGAGCACGGTATACTCTGGCGGATATTGTAGGTACAAGCGACGGTGTCGTTGAACTGCATAAAGCAATATTACGCGCCGGGTGTACTGATTCCACCGTACTTATCCAGGGAGAGACAGGAACAGGCAAGGAATTGGTTGCCCACTCCCTGCACCAAGAAAGTCTCCGGACTCACCATCCTTTTATTAAACTGAATTGCGCGGCCATGCCTTATGACCTTATTGAATCCGAATTATTCGGGTATGAGGAAGGCGCTTTTACGGGAGCCCGGAAGACCGGGAAAAAGGGTAAGTTTGAACTGGCTAACAAGGGAACGCTTTTTCTGGATGAAGTAAGTCAACTCACCATGCCGGCCCAGGCAAAATTGCTTCGCGCGCTGCAGGAAAAAGAAATAGAACGTGTCGGAGGCACAACACCGGTCTCTGTCAACGTCAGGATTGTGGCAGCCTCAAATGATGATCTGGAGGCAATGGTAAAACAGGGTACTTTCCGATCGGATTTGTTTTACCGTCTAAACGTTGTTCCGATAAAGATACCGCCTCTGAGGGAAAGAATGTCCGACATTCCGGCGCTTGTGAAGAAGTTTGTCGAAAAGTATGGGGAGCAGGCCGGGTTGGGGCCAGTCGAAGTTTCGCCTGAAGCCTTGGATCTACTTCAAGGGTACGGGTGGCCGGGAAATATCCGCGAACTGGAAAATGCCGTCGAAAGAGCTGTTGGTCTTTGTAGAACAGGGCTGCTTGATATATCTCATTTTGAGTGGTTAATGCCGAAAATTCAAAAACCATTTAGAATAACAAACACACAAGACCCTATTAAAGAAGCTAAAGATGCAGCAGAAAGAAATGTTATTTTAAATATACTGCATGAAACCGGCGGGAACATAACAAAAGCCGCTGAGGTGCTCCATATGGACCGTTCATTATTGTATCAGAAGATGCGTCGCCTTGGCATCAAATACCGGCAATAATCGCGACAACTCTTTGAATCAAATAGCGGGAAGATCAGGCCTTTTATAACGGACTTGGGCTTGCTGACCCGGCTCTGAAACGGCACTTTCATTATTGTGAAAGTGCCGCTCTTCTACTTTTTGGCTTATATTACGCTTTTGCGGTATCTTGCGGCAGCCAAAGGGCGGAGGCTAACATTAAACCAGCGCCATACCGCTATTTTGCTGTTGGCGGAGGTGTTTTGACAGCGAAAAGTTCCTCCCCAATTAGATGAGTGTATAAACAAACAGTGTGAGTATAACATCACAATGTTTGTTTTGTGCAGCAGCAGGAAGGAGTTGCGCGGTTCAGGCGCCCGCAAATAGCGGACAAGGTGTGAGGAAATTATCACACTGCGGATCGTTGCAGGCCTGCCATTTTGGTGAGTGAGATTGGCATAATTATTGCTTAAATAAAATGGTGCAACCAATTACGATCTTGGAATATGGAGCCGGATATGCAATGAAGCCGTCGGTGACAGTATGCTTACACCGCTTTTCACCGTTCTTGGGACCGGATTGGGCCTGTCACCGGATGGGTGCCGAAGGAGGGGTATAAAAATGCATTCAGATGATACGCTACAATGTTTTGCGAAAGTATTGCCGTTTTTAAATGAACTATACAATAGTGATGTGGCAGTAACTTTAGCTGATTTAGAAAAAGTCATATTATATAAATCCGGTGAAAAGATTGAGCTTAAAGGCAAAATGGGTGTACCGCTTGTAGAGGGTACTGCTGTTTACCGGGCAGTACATGAAGGTTGCCGGGTTGTTGTTAAAGTTGATAAAGCCCTGTATGGTATGGCGTATATAGCTACCGCTATTCCGCTTTATAATGACAGCCGTGAGATAATCGGTGCGGCCTGTGTTATTGAGTCGACCGACCGGCAGGATGAGTTAAAAAATATGGCGGCGCAGCTGACAGACACTATTTCCATTTTGGCGAGCACAACACAAGAAATATCGGCGCAAACCCAAGAAGTATCTGCTGTCAGTAAGACGGTAACTAAACTGGTGCAGGAAGCTGAAGGACGGATGGGCGAAACCAATCAGATCATTGAACTGAATAAGGAAGTTGCTGCTCAGACGAATTTATTAGGCCTTAATGCCGCGATTGAAGCCGCCCGGGTTGGTGAACAGGGGCGCGGTTTCGCTGTAGTGTCGGATGAGATTCGTAAAATGGCGGCCAATAGTGCTGAATCAATAAAGAAGATCAGCGCAATCATTAATAATATCCAAGGGGACAATAGAAATACTTGTGCTCAAATCTTGCAAATACATGATGTCATTTCCCAGATTGCAGAAGCAATCACCAGTGTGGCAGGCACGGCACAAGACATCAACGTGATGGCCCGGCGGCTTGATCAAATGGCCGAGGAATTAGTCAAGTAGCGGTAATTGCAGGAGACCACATTCCTGTGGCAAGGCCAGCCGGGGCTTGTTGCCCGGTTTTAAACCCCGATTCTAAAAAAAGACCATAGGAAAAGGCACTTTCATTATTGTGAAAGTGCCTTTGTGTTGCTTGGGGGAGGTTATATCGTACGGCTTTCATGGGGTGTTATGTGACGGTTGTCAGCGCAGAAGACAGCATTAAACCAGCGCCATACCGCCATTTTGCTGTTGGCAGAGGTGTTTTGGCAATATAAAATCTCCCGAAAATTGGCTGCGTGTATAAACAAACGGTGTGATTATATCATCACGCCGCTTGTTTATGCGGCATCACCGAACGGGTTGCGCGGTTCAGGCACCCCCAAATATCGAGACAAGGTGTGAGGAAATTATCACGCTATGGGGCGTCGCAGGCCTGATTATTGGGCGAATTCAGATTGGCATGATCATTGCTTATATAAATGTTGCAACCGATTAAACAATTCTAAGGAGGATAGCTGAGTTGATTCCATAGGTATTAGTTGCATCACGTACAGTCCGCCGGCAACTGGGTTGCGGGCGACTGTGCCGTAGTAATATTTCACGAAAGGGAGGAGCCTTTTATGCGACATAATTCGGAGGTGGCTTCGATGCGTACGGCTGTCTTAGGGGCAGGAGCGCTTGGAATTATCATAGGTGCTTTGATTGCAAAAGGCGGTTATCCGGTTGATTTGGTTGACAGTTACAAGGAAAATGTTGATGCCCTTAATGCCAACGGCGCTACAGTAACTGGTTTTTTGGAGCTGAACGTGCCTGTGCGGGCTTTGACGCCCGACCAACTGGAAGGGTGTTACGATCTTGTTTTGCTGTTAACAAAGCAAACAAACAACGATATAGCACTAAAACAATTCCTGCCTCACCTGCATAAAGACAGCATTGTCTGCACACTGCAAAACGGAATTCCGGAAGAGTCTGTTGCGACATATGTCGGCAAAGACAGAACGATAGGCGGGGCGGTGATGTTCGGTGCGACTTGGGAAAAACCCGGCGTTTCCAGGTTGGCATCGCCTTATGAAAACACACGGAGATTTGCCTTTACAATCGGTGAAATGGACGGGGTCTTGCGACCGCGTATGCAGCAAGTAAAAGAGATTCTCGAAACGATCGGCAAAGCAGAAGTCATAACAAATCTGATGGAGGTCCGCTGGACAAAATTGCTTATGAACGCAACCTTCAGCGGCATGGCCGCGGCTCTCAACTGTACTTTTGGCGATGTTTTGGCTAGTCCTAAAGCCATGGAGTACATTGCCCATATCGCCGACGAGACCGTAAAAGTCTGTCATGCACAAGGATATCGCATGGTTGAAGTATTAGGCGAAAGCTTTGATAATTTCGAGTTAACAACCGATGCCGAAATTCCTGAGAAAATTCTTCTCTTCAAACGATTGTGGGATAACCAGGGAGCCCAAAAGGGAAGCATGATTCAGGATCTGGAAAAGGGTAGAAAAACTGAAGTTGATTGTATTAACGGCGTTGTTTGCAAAAAAGGACGTGAAGCCGGTTTCCCCACGCCATACAATGACAAAGTCGTGGAGTTAATCAAAGAGCAGGAAAAAAGCGGAAAACTAAATGATTTCAGCTATCTGTCGAGATTTGATAATATCTAGTACTAATATCACGATATTTCGACGACCTGTTGATCCGCTGTCGCAATGATCGCAGCACAATAAACGCGTTCCAACAATCATAGGAGGATCACTGTTATGTATGACTTCAATGGGAAGATCGTGGCAGTTACCGGGGCGGCCCAGGGACTGGGCGCTGCCATGGCGCAGCGATTTCTGCAGGAGGGTGCTCAGGGCGTTGCCTTGCTGGACCTTAACCGGGAGGGTTTACAGGCGACTGTCGCCAGGCTTGACCCTGCCGGAACCCGTACCATGTCAGTTCCTTGCAATGTGGCGGATCACCGGTCCGTCGAGGCGGCCTTCGCCCAGATCGGAGAGCGCTTCGGCCGTGTGGATATCCTCATCAATAATGCCGGCATCACCCGGGACTCCATGTCTCACAAGATGACGGCGGAGCAGTTTGACCCGGTGGTACAGGTTAGCCTAAACGGCGCGTTTTACTGCGTACAGCAGGTGATTGGCGGAATGCGGGAGCGGGGGTGGGGGCGTATCATCTCGTTGTCTTCCTTAGCTGCCGGCGGCAATATAGGCCAGGTCAATTACTCCGCGGCGAAGGCCGGTGTTATTGGCATGACAAAGACCTTAGCCCTGGAACTGGCGCCCAATCATATCACAGTGAACTGCGTCGCCCCTGGCTTGATAAACACCGACATCATCAAGTCTGTACCTGAAAAGCAGATGGAGGAATTTCTAAAGAGCATCCCCATGCATCGGGTGGGTGAGCCGGCGGAGGTGGCCAGTCTTGCCGCCTTCCTGGCCAGCAACGAGGCAGCGTACATCACCGGCCAGTGCATCAAGATAACTGGTGGATTGCACTGATAGCAACACGAATTGGAATTTAAAAGGAATGATTATTATGACGAATAAAGTTTTCATCACTGCTGCCCTGACCGGAGCCGTTACCCCCAAAAATATCAACGAGCATATTCCCATGACGCCTGAGGAAATTGCAGCTGACGCATACCGTTGCTGGAAGGCTGGCGCAGCAGTCGTGCATCTTCACATGAGAGACGACAATGGCAACGGATCCATGGAGACGGCTCGGTTCAAAAAGACCATTGAACTTCTGCGGGCCCATAAAGACTGCGATGTGGTTATCTGCTGCACATCTTCGGGATCCAGAACCCCTATCACTTCGGAAGAACGGATGGTCCATTTCAGGTCCATTCCGGAAATTGAAATGGGTTCCTATGACGTAGGCACTTTTAATTGGGGCACCGATGCAGTGTTTGAAAATAGTCCTCAGTTTTTGGCGGAGCTGGCAAAGTGTTATCAGGAATACGCTGTGAAGACTGAGATAGAGATTTTCGATATGGGTATGCTGGGCAATGCCAAGCACTATCTGAAAACCGGCGTTCTGGACGCGCCGCTTTACTGCCAGTTCGTCCTGGGAGTTCTGGGCGGTATGGAAGCCACCGTGGATAACCTCCAATACCTGGTCAGACATATGCCGGCGGGTTCCAAATGGTCCGCTTTGGGCATCGGTAAAGACCACTTGCCCATTATGTTTGCCGCACTGGCTCTGGGGGCAGATGGTATCCGGGTTGGTCTGGAGGACAATGTGATGTATGCCAAGGGTGTCAAAGCGTCCAACGTGATGCTGGTGGAACGCGCCGTCCGGGTCGTCAGGGAGTTCGGCAAGGAGCTGGCCACTTCCGCGGAAGCCCGAGAGATACTGGGTATCAAGCAACTGGTACGCTAGACAGGTTTATGGGATTTGATAGCACAGGAGGAAGTTTATATGAATCATGCAAGAGATGCCGTAGTCGTGGCCTACGGCCGCACACCGCTGGCCAGGGCGTTTAAGGGCGCCTTTGTGAAAATGCATCCGGTGGAATATGGCGCTCAGGCGCTGGTGGGAGTGCTGAGCCGGGTTCCCGGCCTTGACCCCGCCCTTATTGATGACGTCATTGTGGGGTGCGCTGTGCCTGAGCGGCATACCGGCTTTAATATAGGTCGCCTGATTGCCCAACGGGCCGGGTTGCCTGACTCGGTGCCGGGGCAGACGGTCAACCGGTTCTGTTCGTCCGGACTGCAGGCCATCGCTGTCGCGGCCAACGCCATCATGGCCGGTGAGATGGACGTGGTGGTCGCCGGTGGTGTGGAAATGATGACCGACATGATCCTGGGGCACCCAGAGGAATATCAGGATGTACTGCTGAGGGAGCAAATTCCTGGCACGTATCTGTCAATGGGCCTTACTGCCGAAAATGTAGCGGCACGCTACGGGATTACCCGGCCCGAAATGGAAGCCATGGCGGTGGATAGTCACCGGAAGGCTGCCTCCGCGCAGGCGGCAGATAAATTCAGGGATGAGATTATACCCATTACCGCTCTGACCGAGAATGGTCCTGTAAACATATCCGCCGATGAGGGAGTGCGGCCAGGAACCAGTCTTGAGAGCTTGGCGGCCCTGAAACCCTGTTTCAAAGAGGATGGTGTAGTGACCGCGGCTACCTCATCTCAAATGACGGACGGGGCAGGCTTTGTTTTACTGATGTCGCGGGAGAAAGCGCAGGCCCTGGGCATTGTCCCTGTTGCCCGGTTCTTGGGTTTTGCCGTAAGCGGCTGTGCGGCTGAAGTCATGGGCCTGGGACCTATTGTGGCAGTGCCCAAGGTTATGAAGCGAATCGGGATGACCGTGAACGACATGGACGTCATCGAGCTCAATGAGGCCTTTGCCTCGCAAGCTCTGGCCTGTATCCGCGAACTGAAACTGCCGGTGGAGAAGGTGAATCCGAATGGGGGAGCGATGGCTTTGGGGCATCCCATGGGGGCCACCGGAGCGGTGCTGACCTGCAAGGCCCTTTCCGAACTAAAGCGCACCGGGGGAAAATACGCCCTGGTCACGATGTGTATTGGCGGAGGCATGGGCGCGGCCGGGGTTTTCGAGATGGAAGCCAACCGCTGACATTCTGATTGAAAGCTTTTAATCAGAGGCAAAGGGCTGTGATCTTGACACAAGGCAATAGTTTAGAGGGGAGGTTGCCACTGGCTGTACATAGTGAAGGGTCCTGCCAAGGACAAGTACTGCCAGTTTCAAAAACGACTAAATTGGCAAAAGGAGAATGATTATGAGTACTCAGACCGAGTTGGAATCCACCGGGAAATGTGTTGAGAAACCCGTCGAGGACGATGTTCTTCTCAAACTGCCGTCATGGAAAATATGGTATAGCATGTCTATCCTGTATTTGCTCTACTTCTTTGATTATGCCGCCCGTTTGGTCATTGGCCCCCTGTTCCCGTATTTAAAAAAGGATTTAGGGCTGACTGATCCGCAATTAGGCATGCTGACCAGCGTTGTCCTTGCGGGAGTCTGTATTTTATCGATGCCCCTTGCGGCGTTTATTGACCGCTGGAGAAGGTCAAGAACCTTATCCCTTGTGGCAGTTGCCTGGAGTGTAGCATCGGTGGGCACAGGGCTCAGCACGACATTCGGTCAGATCCTTGCTTCGCGGGCCGCTGTTGGTATCGGAGAAGCCGGCTTTTCATCAGGCGGCGCGGCTTTAATAAGCGCTATGTTCAGCAGGACGAAGCGGGCCACGATGATCGGAATATGGAATACCTCGATGACCGCCGGGGCGGCATTCGGTCTCATGGCCGGCGGGATCATCGCCACCAAATACGGTTGGTACACTGCTTTTTATGCGGTTGGTATTCCAGGAATCATCCTGGGTATTATGGCCTGGTTTATGCCTGATTATGAGAATGTTTCCAGGGACAAGGATGCAGCTGCATTGAGCTTTTTCGGCGCATTTAAGGGTGTTTTGACGAATAAGTCGCTGGCTTGCATGTACTTCGCTTGTGGGCTGGGCGCTGTATTATTACAGACTCAGCTGTACTGGACGTCATCATTATTTGTTCGTTTCATGGGCATGACTCCGGCCCAGGCCGGCACTATTAACGGATATATGATGTTCTGTGGTTTCGTTTCCTACCCGCTGAGCGGCTGGCTTGCAGACCGTTGGTCAGAGCAGGATTTGCGGGGCAGAATGTACTTTTGTGCTATTATGCAGCTGCTCGCTTGCCTGACTACTGTTGCCGGCGTGATGATGCTAAGTATCCCTCTACTCGCATTAGCCATGTTTTTCACATTTTGTATTCCCTCCGCCCAGGTAGCCTTTACCCAGGAAATCGTGCCGCTGTTTAACCGGGCAACGGCTTACGGCGGATACGTACTTACCCTCTATGTTCTTGGCGGATTGTGGGGACCGGTTCTGACCGGCTATGTCTCCGCCGCATCTAATCTGCAGATGGGATTTGTTGTCGCGGCAGGCATCAGTTTGGTTGCTATACTCTTTTATCTTGTCGGAAGCAGATATGTTATAGCCGATTTCAACGACTCACGCGCCAAGGAAAAAGAAATGGGCTGCTGAGGGTGATTCGGTTTTGACTTGGATTTGAGTCGCCTGCCTGTAAAATACCTGCAAAGCAAATGGAATTATTGGAGGTTATCAATGGCTAATCGATACCAGGACAAGTATAATGCCAAGAAAATTTCAATAGAACAAGCGCTGTCATTGATTAAGTCGGGTGACGAAATTATCCCCGGTTTTTGCGGGGTTGAGCCCGCGGGTATTTTAAGCAAGCTTCACACTATTAAAGACAGAGTTGAGAATGTAGTTGTTTGGTACAATCTGGGGATGGGTAAATATGATTTCTTTTCCAAGCCGGAGATGAAAGGTCATTTTATCACCAATTCAATGTTTTATAGTTTCGGGGTAAGGGAAGCCCATAAGATTGGAACGGTGAGCTATCAACCAACCCATCTTCACAATTCTTTTGAACGTAAGTTGCAAGTCAAACCCGCGAATATCTTTATCGGCACGGTAACGCCGATGGACAAGCACGGCTACGTAAATTCTTCTTTAAGTGCATATTACGAAAAGATAGCGATTGAACATGCTGATTTGGTCATCATGGAGGTTAACCCCCGGCTGCCGAATGTTGGCGGGGACACCGAGCTGCATATTGACGAGATCGACTACATTGTTGAAGTCGATCGCCCGGTGCCTGTTCTTCCGTCAGCGGAAATTACCGAGACGGATAAGGTGATTGCCGGGTATGTCGCCAGTCTCGTTAATGACGGAGATACGATTCAACTGGGAATCGGGGGGATCCCTAACGCGATAGCGTCAGCTTTTATGAGTAAACATGACCTGGGGATACATACGGAAATGATTACAAGCAGTATGGCCGACTTGGCTGAGGCGGGAGTTGTCACAGGAAGAAAAAAAAGCCTGCATAAAGGCAAAATCATCAGTTGTTTCGCACTGGGAACACAGAAGTTATACGATTTCCTGGACGGTAATCCTTCAGTGCAACTGATGCGGGGGGAATACGTAAACAGTCCGTTTGTCATTGCTAAAAATGACAATATGGTTTCGATTAATACCGGGATACAGGTTGATTTGACTGGACAAATTTGCTCGGAAAGTATTGGCTTAAAAACCTGGAGCGGATCCGGCGGGCAGAACGATACGGCAGAGGGTGCAATTCATGCCAAGAACGGAAGATCGATTATCGCGTTGAAGTCTACTGCCAAAAACGGAACGGTGTCTACGATTCAGCCCTGGTTAACGCCGGGGGCGGCGGTGACATTATCTCGAAACAATATCGATTACATCGTTACCGAGTTTGGGATTGCACCGATGAAAGCCAGAACGATAAGGCAAAGGGTCGATAACCTGATTGCCATCGCTCACCCGGACTTCCACAAGGAACTGCGGGATGCGGCTGCTAAGCATCAGATCTGGTAAACGAGTCTGCCGGCAATAGGGGGAGTGGGCTATATGTCAAAGCAGGGAATTTATTGCAGGAAAGGTGGGAAACAGACTAAGTATCCCTGTGAGACTATAGATAACGGATGACGGCAGCCGTATGGGGGAAACGATGGAATCCACACCTGCTGTCATCTGAAATGGACGTTATAAGTAAATTAGGAGGAAAGAAACCATGAAGAAATTTATATGTTTGTTAACCTTGGTATCAATGCTGCTAGTCATGTCAACTGGTGCTCTGGCTGCGGCCCCGCAAAGTTCTTTCAGCGACGTCCCGGCAAAACACTGGGCCTATGACGCCATTGGCAAATTAGCCAAAGATGGTATCATCAGCGGCTACGGCGACAGTACTTTCCGCGGTGACAGAACGATGACCCGTTATGAAATGGCGCAAATAGTCGCAAACGCCATGACGAAAGAAGACAAAGCAAATGCCGAGGACAAAGCGCTGATCAACAAGCTTGCGGCTGAGTTCAACAGTGAACTGAATAAGTTGGACGCGAAGGTTAACAAGATTGATCAGCGTGTGACCAGCCTGGAAGACAAGATCAGTTTTAGCGGCAGCGATATTATGCGTTGGGTTAAGTGGAACAAGGCCACGTTACCGGGTTATGATTTTTACAAAAACGGCGTAACCCAAAACTATTTTACGCTCTTTGCAAAAGCGAAGGTAAACGACGATATCACAGCCAACTTCAAATGGTTTATACAGCGCCAGGATACCTTCGGCAATCCTGCGTATACAACCACTTCTCCTATGAGTAATGAAGGGAATAACCTTGTACAGGCTGAGTTTACCGTACGTAACGCTTTCGAACAAACAGGGGTCACACTGACTGGCGGGCGTATGCTTCAGACTTTTGGTGCTTCAGGCTTTATCGCAGCGCTTCAAGGCATTGACGGAGTAAAACTCAGTTTTGGCAATCAACTAAAAGTCGAGCTTGGTGCTGCTGATTTCAGCAACCCGCTTAGCGGCTATGTGAAAACCTATTTGAATACCCCGACAGCCCCGGCAGCCAATGCTGACTACAGTGGACTCTATTTCCAGGATGCCGCTTGGGTTAAAGCTTCGTGGAAGCTTGACCAGGCAACTTCCGTAGAAGGTTTTGGCCTGAGAAACACCGACGGCCCTGCGGTGGCAAGGCTCTACGGGCTTGGCCTGCGGACTATGGTGGCGCAGAATCTGCTTTTCCGGACGGATTATGTGAAAAATACCGAATTTAATCAATATAACACTAATGTACAGTACCGGTTGTCATACCGTGGCGCGGCAATGGATCAACCCAACAGCTGGGGTATGCACCTGGATTATGGCAAAGCCTATGCCCGTGCATCGATAGGGACATGGGGCGACTACGAACCGACCGCTCTGTTTCCTAAGTCGGGGATCAAATCTTGGGACTTTACGGTTGAAGATACCCTGGCCAAAAATGTAATGCTCAAACTGGCCCGTAGTTTTGATTCGAGAAATCCCGTAACTGGTGCTAAATCTGTTTTCGGCGAATGGTACCGTGCTCAGATCGAGTTTGTTTTTTAAGCAATTGTGATTCATTTTCCGTAACTTAATAAGCAGCTTAATCATGGGCGAGGGTTGAATGAATGACCTTCGCCCATGATTCCATTGATAGAATGCGAAGTAAGACGAAAGCCCGGAACTGCAATGTTCCGGGCTTGTTTTGTATAATATGTTAAAGCAATGGACAAAAGGCCAAATTAGTGTCGGCAGCTGGTATGGCAGCGGATATATATTTATAATTACTACGCTGTTTCGATGACTTTTAATACGGAGTGTTTTCACCGGATTATATCATTTCTCCCTATGGGTGAATGTCCAATGCGCTGCTAGTCTTTCGTCTTACACTGCATCAGGAAAATGGTAAAATAGTAATGTAAAAGCTTTGGCAGAAAAGCAGTATTGAATATTTTACCCTAAGAATCATGCCAGTTCGGTGAAAATACAATCCTAAGGCTGCCGGATTCCGGCTGTTCAAATGTTTGATCCGGCGGTTCGATTGTTTGATAATACATATTGGACTAAAAAGGAGTGTCGCATTGTGCGGAAAATCATTTGTTTAGTAATTGCCATTAGTATTTTGCTGATTAGCATGTCGGGCGCATCATATTGTTATGCGGCCGATTCGAAACTGGAACTGGATTGGGACTTCTTGTCCCCACATGGAATCGACCGCAATCTTGATACGGTATCGCTACATATACTCAAGAAAATTTCTGATACAAACAATAGATCTACCTATATGGGTATTACAGTCACCCGGCCGTATGGGGATATAACTTATCAGCAACAAACTCGAGACAGTTCTGCGGTCGGCATCGGCCCGGTTTATATGATCCGCAACGAAAAATACCACTCTGGCAAGCTGGCAGTGGCAGTAGATATGAGCGGCGGGCTTATTGTATATGATAAAATATTTCCGGCCGGCGGAAAATATTATAATTTTATGTGGCGGATCGGGCCTCAATTCATTTATAAAATCAGCGAGAACTCCTCAGTGAATATCGGCTATATGCTAATGCATGTTTCCAATGGTTTTAAAACCCATAATCCCTCCTATAACGCCCGCGGTCTTTCAGTGGGGGTTGTGACAAGTTTTTAACCGGTAAAAATTAATGGACCTGGAGCTTATTAAAAACTTCGGTCCGATTCTTCCCAAGCAATGAGAAATGGTGATTTACCTTGACGCGGTAAGGGTATGCTTTATATACTCAGATAACAGATACCGGCTCAGGGCTTGTGCTTTATGGCGTGATAAAGGAGAGAAAATCTTGGAAATCATGGACGACCTTTTTGGTACCGCCGAGACAGCGGTCAAAGTCGAAAAGATAGAGAAAGTCGGTACCGCCAACGCTCAGGTGGGGGCCGAGAAGCGGATCGAGGCGAAAGTCTTCGCCGAACCGCAAAAAGATCCCCTGCAGATTCTGTCCATGAGAAAAACCCCGATAAAATATACTGTGCAGCAGGCTGAAGCCTTGATAGATATAGCGCTTTTTTTGGCAGACGAAACCCGCTGTCAGTATATACTTGCCGGTTACGCCGGAACCGGCAAAACAACGATCATTGAAAATATCATCAACTATGCCAACGACTTGCAAAAAAGCTGTGTTGCTTCCGCCCCTACCAACCAGGCTGTCAAGGTTCTCCGGGAAAAGATTGGTGCTGGGGTGGAGGCTGAGTTTCGGACTCTCCATTCGGTTTTATATGGAGCGCCGGACCCTGATACCGGGGCGTGGGTGCCTAATGTCCAATTTAGCGCCTACGACCTGATGGTTGTTGACGAAGGCTCGATGATCTCAGCCGGCGTTTATCGCGACCTCATGGACCGACTCGACGGTACTGGCGCAAAGGTGATTTTTATCGGTGACAGCTTTCAGCTGGAGCCGGTGGGGGACGACCCGCAATTACTTAAAAATAAAGATGCTGAGCTGACTGAGGTCAAACGCCAGAACGCCGGCAGCAAAATACTCGTTTTAGCGACCGCCATGCGCAATATCCGAAAAGCGATCATACCCAATAAGTCTCTGGACGATGTGGTAATACTGAGTCCCGATCAGGCGGAACAGGCTTTTCTGCAGTCAGTCAGGGCGGCTGAAGACGGTGTTTATATCGTTGGTACCAACCGCAGCCGTTTGGGGTTAAATGTAAAGGCCCGGCAGGCGCGTTTTGGAGATGCGGTCACTAATGAGCCGAGGTCGGGAGACAGTCTTGTCTGCATCAGCAACGGCACCTTCCTGATCAATGGCGACCGGTTGATCCTTTCGGAAGTTGACATTGTCAGTGCGGAAATGGTGGAACTGCGCGATAGCACGGCAAAAGGAGCATATCAACTCGTGGCGTATCTGATCATGGATGGCTGGCGCAAAATCGTCGTACTGCCGGACGTGGAAAGACCATCGATATATCATGCCCAGTTTTTATCCCCGGAAAAGTTTTTTCCGCCGGATTGGTACGCCAAAAACAGGAACAGAGGCAAAAATGAGCTGTCGAAAGACGTGGCTATCGCTACATACGGCTACGCCATTACCGCCCACAAGAGCCAGGGGAGCCAATGGCGCAAAGTATTTGTCCGACAAGATGCTTTCAGAGATAATGCAAGATGGTTATACACCGCTGTTACCCGGGCGACCGAGCAGTTAATTCTGGCAAGCGACACCGGGTATAAAATTGTTTGGGAAAGCATTGAAAATAGCGCCAAAATTACGGAGTAGAATTTGTGAGTGACGTTAAGGCGCTATTCAGCCTTTAACACTTCTCCATGCACATTGAGTCGGTAGTAAGGCGTGTGTTGGATGGATTTCGTATATGTTCCCCAGACGTGGGGAGAAAACACCGAGCTTACAGGCTTGATGTTTTTCGTTGAAAGCAGGCCTTTGCGGGAGCAGGGAAGCCACTAATGTGTGCCAATCTTCTGTTACATAATGGGGTCTTATCGGACGAAAAAGGGGCAATGTCCAATACAATAACTGGTTAGACGAGCCGTTAAGAAAGTGATTTGGCAAGCGACATAATCTTGTGATAAATTTAATAAAAAATGAACTTTGGTATATCCGTATGCGGGGGAAAACTAGATGGATATAAGAACTACTATAATTGCTCCATTCGACAGTCTTTACCAAACCGCTTTAGAAGTGATCGAGGAAAGGAAACCGGAATGGAGCGGTGCTGTCAACGCAGTGTTGCTTGCTTCAATGAGCGCTGGAGTGATGGAAAGCCACAATGAGGTTTCGAAGGGTACCGAAGTAATAATCAGTCGAGGACATACTGAGGTGCGCTTTGCAGGTTCGGTGGATGTTCCAGTAGTTCATATCGGGATATAGGATACACCCGGTTTTTTAGCTCATTACATATGCCAAGCCAAAACCTCGCTTCCCTTGGGCAACGATGAATTATATCGATAATTATTTAGTACTCATCTCACCAACATTCGACGAACCAGCGGCAGTAGTGGACTCGCTCATTTCCTTTTCTTTTTCCCGTTTGGCGATTTCCGTATTATATTGATTTCGCGTTATTTTGCCGTCGTCAGCCAGTTGTTTTAGCTGCTGGTCGGTGTATTGCGATAAACTCGTAATGGATTCCGAGGAGGAGGTATTAGAATTCGCAGTGTCGGTTTTGGCACTGCTTGTGGTCGTACTGGAAGCGCTTGAGCCCGATGTTTGAGATGACGCGCCGGCAGAACCGGTTCCCGCAGCATCGCTGATGGATGAGCCGGCGGATGACGATTCGATGTTCGCTGTCGTTGCGTTGGATGAACTCAAGCGGGACCCCTCTTGACTGATTTCAACCGAGTACGCTGGAGAAACATCTGCTGTTGTGGTACCAGAAGCGCTTTGACTGGCGTCTGTCGATGAAATATTTGCTGAATTGGAGGCTAGGCTAGCCTGTTGTGCTACCGTCTCATCTTCATTTTGTGTTTTCTTGGCCTGGGTGGGAGAATTATACAGGGAACCTGTTGCATTACCCGCTCCAAGGGTACTATCGATTCGATCCATTTCATTTCCTCCTCTTTTTTTATGGGTATTCTATGTTGTTATGATACATCCTCTCATCAACTATTTTGGGGTTAAATCATTTGAATATCTTTTGAATTACAACAAGCTTACAAGTACAAGAAGCGGTATGCGGTGGAAATTAGCGGACTACGCTGCCGGGCAAGCACACAGTGAAGGTTGCTCCAGCCCCGGGAACACTGGCTGCGCTGATGTCGCCGCCGTGGTTCTCGACGATCCACTTGGCAATGGAAAGCCCTAAACCGGAGTTGCCCTTGTTTCGGGTTTTATCCACCTGGTAGAAACGGTCAAAAATACGGGTGAGATATTCCGGTTCGATTCCCTCCCCGGTGTCGGCAACTGTCAGCAGGATTTCATCACCCTGTCGCGACAGCAAAACAGTTACTTTGCCGCCTGAAGGGGTGTGGCGAATCGCGTTGTCCAACAGTATTGCGATTACTTGCTTGATCCGATCTTCGTCTCCGTAACCTTCAACATTAAGATCGGCATAGACTTCCAGTGACAATCCCTTGGCGTTGGCGATCGCCTCGAACAAAGTAACGGATTGCTCCAGAACAGCACCAAACAAAAACAGCCGCATGTCGAGTAATGGTAATTGAGAATCAGCCTTGGTTAGAAAAAGTAGAGAATCGACCAGCTTTGCCATACGTATTGTGGCTTCATGGATATTGTCCAGCCATTTGCTTTGACTGGAAACCGTCTCCTCCAAGCTATCCTGAATAACTTCAAGATTTGTCTGAAGAACGGTAAGAGGGGTGCGCAATTCGTGGGAGGCATCCGATAAAAAATCTTTCCGCTGCTGCCAGGCTCTCAGGATGGGAATCATCGCCCTGTTGGCCATATAATAACTGGCGCCGAAGGATAGCAACGAGCACACCATGCCCACTCCGAGTAAAGCTATAAGTAAAGTCTGCAGCATATTTTTCTCTTGAGACAAGTCATGAAAGACGATAAGAATATCAGGAGGTGTTTCCATAGAGGATTTCAAATAAGCGTATTCGACTTGCCCTATTTTGACGAAGCCTTGCGGTTGACTCAGCTCTAAACTTCTTTTGATCAGTACTGCCAAATCGGACTCATCAAGCGTTTGGCCCGATGATCGAAAAGTAATTGTACCGGATGGCGAGGTTTTGACAAAAAAGAAATTGGGAATAGGTGGAGGACTTGAAGGGGGGGCCTGCGGATCGAACATCGTGTTCGGGGGAGACCGTTTGTGCGGCAGGTCTGTTATTCGGCCTTCTGTAATATCGGCGGCAATCTGCTTGGCCAAGAAGTCGCCCCGTTTTGCAAAGTCGAGCCTCATAAAGCAATATACACCGGTAATAAGAAGCAGAAATAGCGTAAGTATGATTGAAACATTGACCATGGTAAGCTTTAGGCGGAGTTTTTGAAACATCGTAAGCCTCCTAAACAGCATCCGTTTGTACTGCTGTAAATGAGATGCTTTCTTGTATTCCGACGGTCTCTTAATATTGCAAATCTGTTATTTTGCGGCTACGCCCATAGACCTATCCAGTTGAGCCTTGTTGGTGTTGTAATCATACAAAGCCTGAACAAAGTTGGTCTTGGCTGTATTCAGCGACAAAACAGCGTCAAGAACATCGAGGTTGGTGCCGACACCGGCACTGTACCGGGCTTCGGCAATTTTCAGGTTTTCCTCCGCCTGATTCACCGCTACTTTGCTGGTTTCAATTCTTTTTTCCGCTTCGCGCATACCAAGGAAATACTGGCGGACCTCCAGCAAGATGCTGTCGCGCTGTTGTCGGGCCAGCTCCTGTGTTGTGACAATACCGGATTTCGCCTGTTGCACCTTGGATTTTGTAAGTCCCGAGTCAAACACATTCAGGGAGATAGTAAGACCAACTGACCAGTTGCTGTTCTTGGAACCGGGAAATTCCATGTCATACCAGTCCTGGGTTGCGGATAGGTTGGCCGATGGCAGATAACCACTCTGGGCAATCTTAAGATCGTCCTGGGAAGAGGCTATCTTCGCTTGATACTGGGCCATTTCTGGCCGGTTGACAAGTGCGTAGTCGGAGCAATACTCAAGGGTCAAAGGATACTTTTCATATCTGAGGTCTTCTTTCAGTCTCAGGTCGCTGCTTAGCGGCATGCCGATGGCGTTGTTAAGGGTAGCTCCGGCCAACTGATAGTTGTTCTCCGCCTTGATAAGGCTGTCCTGGGCGTTTGCCAGCGACACTTCGCTGGAGAGCACATCCGATTTGGCTACGGTACCGACCTCATATTGGGCCTGGACATTTTTCAGGTGACTGGAATAATTATCCACTGTTTCCTGGCTGATTTGCAGTGAGTTGCGATATTGCAGCACATTGAAATAATCGGTAGTCACCGTCTGTCTAAGTTGTTGTTTGGTCGCCTCCAGGTTAAGGTCGGAAATTCTGAGGTTAAGTTTGGCCTGGTCGATCTGGCTTTCCAGTTTTTCGCCGGAGTAAACCGGCAGATTGGCCGAAAGATTGTTGTCATATTTGGTTGTAAAGGTATACCTGTCCCCGTTGGAAGACGATGGCGGCGTATCATAGCGCTCGTCGGTGTGCGTGTAGCTGAGCGTAAAACCCTTATTGGCCTCCGCCTGCTTTACTGCCCAAAGCGTTTTTTCCCGGTCGGACTTGGCGATTAGAATGTTGGAGTTATTCCTCATCGCCAGGGCGATGCTTTCATCAAGAGATAGTTCGATTGGTGCGGCAGACACAGATCGACCGAATATGCATAGGACCAAAACCAAGAACGAAGTTATCGAGCTCGACTTTTTCATACCCATCCTCCTCATGAAAACCACTGTTAATTGCCTTGCCGGTTTTGTCCCTAAGCAGGCGCCGTTTGGTTCAATTTCTTTAGCCGTTTCGTTTCCAGGGAAAAAATTAGTCCGGTTAACAGCGCCGCCCCGAAATCGGAAAACGGTTCAGCCAGCCAGATCCCCGCAAGACCCCAAATTTTCGGTAAAACGTAGACTAGCGGAACCAGGAGAAACATCTGTCTGAGTAGGTTAAAAACGATGGAATAGCCGGCTTGATTGACAGCTTGAAAATAATTTGCACAGATGATTTGAAAGCCGAGGACCGGCAGCATCATCAAAAAAAGTCTCAGGCCCCAAGCTCCCATCCGGATCATTTCCTGACTGCCGCTAAACAGTCCGAAGATCGGTTCGGCAAAAATTTCGACAACCGTAAAACTAATCAAACACACGACAGTTGCCGCCGCCACGGCATATTTGGCGGTTTCCAGGACACGATCGTATTTGCCAGCACCGTAATTGTAGCCGATAATCGGTTGGGCTCCCTGGCTGATTCCGATGACCGGCATCAACGTCAGGAAAAGAATCCTGTTGATGATTCCGAATATAGCAACCGCCAATTCCCCGCCGTATTTCAGCAGACTGAAATTGAAAATAAGCATTACCAGACTTGTACATATCTGCATCAAGAAGGGCGCCAAGCCAATTTTGGCGATTCCTAAGATGATTTCTCTGCGTAGGGACAGATAACGCAGTCTCAAATTGAGCGTGCCATTGCCTCGCAGAAAATAGACGATGACCCATATTGCGGCAACTGCCTGGGACAAGACCGTGGCCCAAGCCGATCCCTTGATCCCCATCTTCAGTCCAAAAATCAAAAGCGGATTCAAGAGACAATTCAGCAAAGCGGCGATCAGCATGGTCTTCAGTGCCGTCTTGGGATCACCCTGAGCGTTAATAATGCCATTTAGGCCAAATCCCAGATGCATGAAGATACTGCCGGAAAGGATTATCGCCGCAAAGTCCCTGGCGTAGGGCATTACGTCCGGCGTGGCACCCAGGAGCGTCAGTAGATTATCCAGATTGGGCAGGGCAACCGCTGTGGAGATGAACATGAAGACAACAATCATAGTGCAGGCGTTTCCCAGGACTAATTCCGCACCGTCCTTATCTTTTTCGCCCAGCCGGATCGAGACCAGGGTGGCTGCTCCTAGTCCGACAAACATGCCTATTCCCATGATGATCACCATGAGCGGAAAAGCAATTGTCACAGCTACAAGACCTATTTCCCCCACGCCTTGCCCGACAAAAATGCTGTCAATAACATTGTACAATGCATTGACGATGACTCCTGTGATCGCCGGGAGGGAAAAACGCCATAGGAGTGAGGGAATTTTATCTTCGCTTAGAGCGTCGGATCGATCCATGGCTGCCCTCCAACCGGTTCTTTCCTGCGGCGGTGCAGCTTTTCCGTCAGCCGCTCAATCACAACAAATAGAACCGGAATAAGAAAAATCCCTACGCCTGTGGCCAAGAGCATTCCTCCTACCACTGTCGTTCCCATGGTATTTCTCGCCCCAGCTCCAGCGCCGGAAGCATATGCCAGGGGCAGGCAACCAATAATAAAGGCCAACGAGGTCATTAATATAGGCCGCAGGCGGAGCTTGGCCGCCTCAATCGCAGCTTGTACAGGGTTCATACCTCTATCAACCCGAATTTTCGCAAACTCGACGATCAGAATTGCATTTTTTGCTGCCAGGCCAATCAGCATCACCAGCCCGATCTGCATATAGATGCTGTTCTCAAGATTCCGGGCGCACTGGAAGAGGAAAGCGCCGAATATCCCGACAGGCACGCAGAAGATGACCGCAAGGGGAATACTCCAGCTCTCATACAGCGCCGCCAGGCAGAGAAACACGAAGAACAATGCCATCCCGAACACGATTGGCGTCCTGCTGCCGGATAGTTTCTCTTCCCTGCTCTGGCCCGACCATTCGTATCCAAAACCACTTGGCAGGGTCTGGGCGGCGACCTCCTCCAAGGCTGTCATGGCCTGCCCGGAACTGTAGCCTTGCGACGGGCTTCCGTTAAACTGGACCGCCCGACTGCCGTTGAACCGGGTGAGTACGGTGGGGGCGTTTACCGGTTCCGCTTTGACTAGGGTGTTCAGCGGCACCATCGTACCGTTGGCGCTTTTCAGGAAGAAAAATCGCATGGCTTCCGCATCGCTTCGATACTGGGGAGAAGCCTGGAGGATCACTTTGTAGGTGCGGCCGAACCGGTTGAAGTCGTTGACCTGCAGTCCGCCGAGGAAGGCCTGCAGCGCGTTGGAAACGTCGCTGACGGAGACTCCTAGTTTTTCGGCCTTTTCCCGGTCCAGCTTGAACTCATAGCCGGGGGTATCGACCGAGAAGGTAGTGGAAATCGCCCCGATTTCCGACCGTTTTTTCGCGGCGGCCAGAAACTCCTTGGAGACCCGGTCGATCTCATCGATGCTTGCGCCGGTACGGTCTTCCAGCATGAAGGTAAAACCGCCGACCATCCCGAGTCCGGGCAGGGATGGAGGATTGAGCGCTATCACCGTTGCCTCCGGTAAATGTGCGCCGGACATCAGCACATTCATAACCTGGCTTTGTATCTGCAGCTCGGGGCCTCTTCGCTCGGCCCAAGGTTTTAGATTAGTGAATATCGCCGCGGCGTTTGACTTGGTGCCTCCACCCATAAGATCGAAGCCCGACACCGCCATCGTCATGTTGACACCCGGGTGGGACCTGATTTCTTCCGCCACCTTGTGGACGACGGCGTTGCTGCGGTCCAAAGTGGCTGCCTCCGGCAGGTTGACGGCGGTAATGAAATAACCCTGGTCTTCCGACGGAACAAAGGAAGATGGTACAACTCGGTATAAACCTCCGGCCAGAATCAGAAGGACACCCAGCAGCGCCATCCAGAGCTTCGCTTTATGGATCGCGCCGGTCAGCCCAGAGCCGTATCGTTCTATCGTCCGTTCAAACCACTGATTAAAGCGTTCAAAAAACTTTCCGACGTTACCCTGATGCGCTTGGGGACTGTAAGGCTTAAGCAGAAGGGCGCAGAGCGCCGGAGTCAGCGACAGGGCCACGATCGCCGACAAGGCCATCGATACTGCAATGGTCAGAGCGAACTGCTTGTACAAAATGCCCATGGTTCCGCCGAAAAAGGCCACGGGAAGGAAGACCGACGCCAGGACAAAAGCGATGGCAATAACCGGGCCCGACACTTCGCTCATCGCTCTGCTGGTGGCGTCATGGGGACTGAGGCCGTTGTAGCGCATATGATGTTCCACCGCCTCGATGACGACGATGGCGTCGTCAACCACCAGTCCGATGGCTAGGACCATTGCGAACAAGGTCAGGGTATTGATGGAGAAACCCAAGGCCCAGAAAGCACCGAAGGTCCCGATGAGCGAAACTGGGATAGCCAGTATCGGGATAAGCGTTGCCCGCCAGCTCTGCAAAAAAATGAATACAACCAGCAATACAAGCCCGAGGGCCTCGGCCAGGGTCTTGCAGACCTCCAGCATCGACTCCCGCACATATTCGGTGTTGTCCACCGGGATTTTGTATTCCATATCGGCGGGAAACCGGGTCGCTGCGTCGGCAATCACTTTGCGGACGTTCGAGATGGTCTGTAGGGCGTTGGCGTCGCTGCTTAGCTGGATCGCAAATCCCACCGTCGGCATTCCGTTCAGTTCACTGCCGAAGGAATAGTCCTTGCTGCCGAGTTCCACCGTGGCGATATCCTTGATGCGGACGAAAGAACCGTCGGATTGGGAACGGACGATGATACTTTCGAAATCTTCTTTTTCCGTCAGACGGCCCTGCATCCGGGTGCTATACTGAAACTGCTGCGTGGGGGCGGACGGAGACTGTCCCAGCGCGCCGGACGGGACCTGAATGTTCTGTTTGCTGATGGCATTCGACACGTCGGTGGTGGTGATGCCGAGCCGGGCCATCTTGTCCGGTTGCAGCCAAATCCTCATGGCGTAGTCCGAGCCGAATTCCATGACATTGCCGACGCCCTTGACTCTTTTGATGTCGTCAAGGAGGTATATGCTGCCGTAATTTTTTAGAAAAATTGAGTCATAGGTGCCGTTGGGGGAGGTCAGGGCGATGATCATCGCCATATCCTGGGTGGACTTTCGGGTTGTCACCCCGGCCGTCTGGACATCGGTCGGCAGCGAAGGATTGGCCTGCGACACCCGGTTCTGGGCCTGAACCGCGGCGATGTCTGCATCCTTTCCTGATTCAAACTGAATGCTCAAAGAATACGAGCCGTTATCTGAGCTTGTTGAGGACATGGATACCATATCTTCCACGCCATTCATCTGTTGCTCAATGATCTGGGCGACCGTCTGATCGACCACTTCGGCATTTGCTCCCATGTACGAGGTACTAACACCGATGGTCGGCGGCGAAATTTGCGGATACTGGGCAATAGGCAGATTAAACGCCGATATCAAGCCAACCACTGTTATGACGATTGACAATACGATCGCAAAGATCGGGCGTTCGATGAAAAATTTTGCCACGTAAATTTCCCCCTACCGTCTATTGGGACAATTGAGCTTCGTTTCGGTCCATCATGCTTACTTTTAATGACGATCCCGGCTGGGCCTTAGCAAAGCCTTCGACTACCACCCGTTCGGCGGTGATCAGGCCATCCTCCACGATCCACATGTCACCGACACGGGGGCCCATAGTGACCGGCCGCGATACCGCCTTGTCGCCTTCGCCGACAACCGTCACAAAGGTCTTGCCCAGAAGCTGCTGTACCGCCCGCTGCGGTATCAGAAGCGCCCCCCTGCGAACCCCGCCTTGCACCTGGACCCTGGCGAACATGCCTGGGATGAGTAGTTTTTGCGGATTTTCGAATGCCGCCTTGATTGTCAGAGTACCGGTATCAGTTGCCAGTCCCCGGTCTACCTGCTCAATATGCCCTGAAAGCGGGTATTGCGACCCGTCGCTGAGAAGCAGCTTAAGACTGTTGCCCCAGTCGGCCGGCAAGGAACCGTCGCCCGCCTGACTGAACTTGAGGTATTCGTTTTCGCTCATGCTGAATTGAACAAATATCGGGTCGACAGAGGACATGGTGGCCAGCGTTGTCGAGCCTGCTGCAACATAATTTCCTACACTGAGATCACTCATATCGATACGTCCGCTGAACGGAGCGACGATCAGGGTATCGCTAAGGTCGTCGGCCGCCTGTTGCACTTTGGCGCGATAGGCGTTAGCGGCGGCAGCGTTTTGCCTTTCGGTTGACAACTGCGTATCCACCGTTTGCTGAGCTATGGCGTTCTGCGACGCGAGCTTTTGATATCGCAGTGAATCAAGATGGGAATTGCTGAGCTGCGCCTCGGACTGGGCCAACTGAGCTTGCGCGTTCAGTAAGGAGGCCTCGTACTGGCGACGATCGATCTGGAAGAGCGCCTGGCCCGCGCTGACCGAGGCGCCGCCGGTCACCATTTTCGCAACAATGTTGCCGGAAACGTTGGAGCGGATTTGTACTTCATTTTGGGCTTTTACCTGCCCTACATATTCGTAGGTAATGGGTGTATCCCGTTGGATGACCTGCATGGCGCTGACCTCGACCGCCTGCGGCGCCTGGGTCTTTGGCTGACCTCCGCAACCGGCAAGCAGCAGTGCAGCCGACATCAGCATGAAGCTTCCGACCTTCTTAAATCTGGTGTTCAATTGCAATTCCTCCTGGATGATAATGATTAGGCTGTATTCTCGACTTGGCGCTTCCTTTATGCTACACTATTCTCAGATAGAAATTATTAATAATTAAACATAATATAGATATATTAATAGTGTACTTTTGTTAACTATATATAACTGTACATGTATTTAACAACAATGTCAAGATAAACAGGGGGGAAGTCTTGTGGCTGACAAAAATAGTGCTAAAGTTGCCGAGCAACTGCTACACCTGATGTTTCTTGTTCATAAAAAAATGATGAGGCCCGTTATTCAGCAATCAGATTTGGACCTTAGTCCTCTTCAGGTTCACGTCCTGGATACGCTCGGAGAAGAGAAAGCTGCCACAATGACGGTGTTGGCCAATGAGGTCAAAATGCCAAAAACGCAGATGACCCGCATCGTCGACAAATTAGTATCTATGGGCCTTGTCGGACGGGAGTATGACCCATCTGACCGGCGAATCGTAAAAATAAGCCTTACCGACGCCGGATTGGTACAGCTAAGTCACATTAAAGACGAGGCCATCCAAAAAGTTGGCGACAAGCTAGCGGTACTGGACGGGCAGATGTTGTCGGATTTGAGCGCTGCCGCAACTGTAATGGGCGAAATTGTAAAACGATTGCCATGACAGAAGGATGGACCGGCATTGCTAGGCTTAGCGCAAAGAAGATCAACCTGATAGATAATGAAAAAGGCTTCTATCTGGCAACAGATAGAAGCCTTTTCAGTCGATTCCTTGGTTTATTGGTTGGGAGAAGGTGAAAACTTAAACAGTCGACCTTGGTATTTCGCAATAATAGAGGCCGCCGTTTTCTTTTTTGAGCTTTAAACGCCCCTCCACACATCCCTGGGTTAGGCTGTCCACGTCCTGCGGACAAGACAAAATGTTTTTTTAAAAATGATAAATGTTTTTATTTTACACCTGTATAACCGGCTCGATGTACGTGGAGCATGTAGTAAAAAGTGGATGCGAAAAAGACGTCAGGGCCAAGATATTTCCTAAAGTAAGATGTGTAGCGACAATTGCTACACATCTTACTTTTTTTATCGGATAACGGCCAGATAGCCGCATGGCGCAGGGCTGAAAGTGTAGTGGCACACCCTTTGCAAGATAAGAAAGCGTAGATAATTTAGAATATTCGGCAAAGGAGGTGGTGTGGAAGTGAGCGACGGTAAGGGAGTAGCCGGCGTAGTTCCCGGCATCCTCGTTCTGACGCATGGGCGCGCCGGGGAAGAGCTGATACGGAGTGCCGAAATGATTATTGGCCCGGTGGAAGGAATGAGCGCACTAGCGTTAATGCCTGGGATGGCACCAGAGGAGTTTATGGCCGATGTTGTTCAGATTTTGCAATCCATGCCTGATGGAACCCTGCTTATTAGTGACTTATTCGGCGGCACGCCGGCCAATGTTTCGGCAGCTGTATCATGCACCAGGAATATCTGTGCGGTTTCAGGCCTGAGTCTTAACATGCTTATTGAAGCAGCAACTGCCCGGAACAGTTTGAAAGGTGAAAAATTGGCTGAGGCGGTTGTTTCAGCAGGCAGAGATGGGTGTCAAAACATTTTGGCGGCTCTGCGTGACATGGACTGACAACAAAATTAACGTTGGGGGGGAAGGCTGATGGCCAATATAGTGCTTACCAGGATTGACAGCCGGCTGATTCACGGGCAGGTCATTACGAAGTGGATGAAGCAGACCAATGCCAGTCATATTCTGATTATTGACGACACGCTATCAAAGGATCCGTTTATGGGGAAGGTTTACAAAATGGCTGCGCCCCCAGGTTGCCAAGTCTATATAAAGTCGGTCGACGAAGGCGTCACAGCCTTAATAAACAGCGAGAAT
The DNA here is from genome assembly GCA_031292015.1 of Negativicutes bacterium. The sequence goes on from JARLHY010000032.1 coordinate 50,832, forward strand.
CCGGCCAGGCTGCTGATCCTGTTTAAAGATGTTGCGACAACCAAGCGGTGCTGGCAGGCCGGACTGCCGCTGAGGCAGCTGCAGGTAGGGGGATTGATCGGGGCTCCTGGCCGAAAAGTAGTTTTCCAAAGTGTCACTTTAATTAAAAGTGAAGCAGATGATTTGTTGGAAATGCAAAAGGGCGGGGTTGAAGTAATATTCCAAACAGTACCGGAGGATAAACCCGGAAAGCTGACTGATGTTTTGCAGAATGTGAAATTTTAGGGAGGGAAAAAAATGAGTAGTGATGTTTTACAGGCCATATTGCTGGGGCTTTTATATTGGTTTGCCTGGAGTAAAATCGGTTATTCCTTTCAGCACTTTATGCGGCAGCCGATTACCTTATCAATACCCATCGGCATCATAATGGGGAATTTACATGATGCCGTGATTATTGGCGCGACCATGGAACTGCTTTATATGGGCATTATCGCGCCAGGGGCGAATATCCCGGCTGACGAAGGTCTGGCTGCCTGCGTGGCTATCCCGATAGCGCTAAAAACGCATATGACGCCGGAGATGGCGGTGGCGCTTGCCGTTCCGTTAGGGGTAATGGGAATATTTATAGATCAGGTGCGCAGGACGTTAAATGCCTTCTTTGTTCATCTGGCTGATAAATATGCGGAAGATGCCAATACCGCGGGCATTTACCGCTGTGCTGGGTTATGGCCGTTATTACTTCAGCTGCCGCTGCGGGTTGCCCCGGTTTTCCTGGCGGCCCTGTACGGCGCTGACGCTGTCAGCTCGTTTATGAAGATCGTACCGAGATGGATAATCCATGGGGTTGAAATAACCGGAGGAGTGCTGCCGGGCCTCGGATTTGCGCTGACAATCATGGTGATCGGGCGGCGCAGTCTTTTGCCGTATTTTCTGATCGGCTTTTTTCTCGTCAAATACGCCAGCATTAATATCATGTCTGCGGCGATATTCGGAACCTGTGTTGCATTTCTTCACGTCCATCTCCAGGGGAAAAACAATAAAGGAGGCGACCTGTTCTAATGCTGCCAGATAATGACCGTCAAACAGTGGAGGCGACGTTAAGCGGAACTGCGGACAGTCGTCCGGAGCCAATAACCAAAGCCGATCTGCGCAAATCCTGGTTTCTGTGGTACATTTTCGCGGAAATGTCCAATTCTTTCGAACGCTTGCAGACGCTGGCCTTCTGCGCATGTATGATCCCGATACTGAAAAAATTGTATAAAACGAAAGAAGCGTTAAGCGCGGCTCTAACCCGGCATTTGATTTTTTTCAATACGGAAGGGGATTGGGGTGTCCCGATTCATGGCGTGACGATCGCCATGGAGGAGCAGAAAGCGAACGGGGCGGATGTTCCCGATGAAGCCATCAACGGTATCAAGACAGGCTTGATGGGGCCGTTTGCCGGAATTGGCGACACTCTCGATTATGGGACAATAAAGCCGATCGTTCTCGGTCTTTGTATTCCGCTGGCTATTACCGGCAGTATCATGGGGGCTGCTTTGCCGATTATCCTGTTTGTGGCCATCACCTGCTGTATCAGTTATAGTCTTTGGATGCGGGGCTACAGCATGGGGCGGGAGTCCATCATGAATATTCTGGAAGGTGGCTGGATACAGGAGCTGATCACTGGGGCCGGCGTTTTGGGCATGTTTATGATGGGCGTTTTATCGGCGTCTTTTGTCAAGCTGTCAACACCGCTGAAAATACCGCTTCCCGGATCAGATCCATTAGCGATTCAGGCGATCATCGACAAAATTGTTCCCGGATTGCTGCCTCTGATTGTGGTATTTGGCATTTATGCCTATCTGGTAACAAAGGGTCCCCACTTTGTCAGGATACTGGTCATATTGTTGTCGATAAGCATAATATCAGCGCTGCTTGGGGTTTTCTAGGATGAATTCCGGCAGTGAATTTTTACAGATTGCATGAAGGGGAGGAGATTAACATGGCAAAGATGCTGGTTGGAGTAATGGAAGATTTTCACCGGATGGCTCTGCGGGAAATGGATATCCCGGCCGTTGGCGACAAGGATGTCTTGGTAAAAATTCATCAATGCAATATTTGTACCACCGACTGGCAGACCTGGGCGGGATTGAGAAAATCTCAGGGCCGGGCGTTCCCTTGGGCTCCCGGCCACGAAATGGCAGGCGATGTTGTTGAAGTGGGCCAATCCGTCCGACCGGATATTAAAGCCGGAATGAGGGTTGGATTCTCAACGCAGGGCACCCGCGGCTGCGGGGCGTGTGTCTATTGCCGGAATGCGCATCCAAGCAGGTGTATGAATAAACCCAGGGAATTGTCCTTTGAAGGTGTGGCTGGATCTTTTGGCATGTCGCAATATATGGTTTATGCGGCTGAGCGGGTTTATCGGCTGGATGACCGTTTGCCTTATGAGCAGGGGGGATATCTGGAACCGGTGGCCACCGCCGTGCATGGCGCCAGAAGACTGCGAGTCAGGCCGGGCGACAGGGTGCTGGTTATTGGGGCCGGTAATTTAGGCCTGGTCAACGCTCAGGTGGCCAGGGTGTATGGAGCCGATGTTTTAGTCAGCGAGATCAATCCGGATCGGCTGGTATTGGCTCAAAAACTGGGGTTTGCAACAGTTAACCCGGAATTGCCGGATTTCGACCGGTTTATCAGGGAGTCAACCAACGGGCAGGGCATATCTGCGGCCATACTGGCTGTGGGTCATACCAAGGCAAATGAACAGGCGGCGCGGGTTTTGTCGCCCATGGCCAGGATTTTATTTTTTGCCGCAGGTTATCCTGCGCCGGCGATGAATTTTGATCCCAACAGCATTCATTATAAAGAATATGAGCTTATCGGGACCTTTGGCTCAGATCCGTCGGATTATGAAATTGCCGCCCGATTACTAAATAATGGCCAGGTCAAAGTCGAAGCGCTGATTTCGCAGAAAGTTCCGTTGGCACAAATCCAAAAAGCCTTTGAATTTGCTGCCGTGCCAGGGACTTTCCGCGTATCTTTGACGATGTGGTGATAAGGAATTAAAAAACGGGGGGATTGCATATGCTGGTACCAATGGGTGTTATTCTCCAAAAGGCTGCCGAAGCAGGCTACGGCATTGCAGCGCCAAATGTTTTTAACCTGGAAACCGTTGAAGGGGCTTTTGAATGCGCGGCTGAAGTTGGATCACCCTTAGTGATTGACTGCGCCGAAAGATTTGATTTAGAAGCAATTGCCGCAATGGTGAAACTCTTTGCTGAGAGATTCCCGCAGCTGCCTGTGGCATTGAACCTGGATCATGGCAAAGCATACGCTTCGGCCGTGAGAGCAATCCGGGCAGGATTCACCTCTGTAATGGTAGACCGCTCACAGGCTACCCTCGAAGATAATATTCGCGAAACGAAGGAAATTGTCAAAATAGCTCATGCGGTAGGTGTTTCCGTAGAAGCCGAGCTGGGGCATGTCGGGATGGGCGTGGACTATCAGGACAGCGAAACAGATGCGTTTACCCGGGCCGATGAAGCCGTTAGATTTGTGCATGAAACCGCGATAGACTGCTTGGCGATAGCCGTTGGTACGGCCCATGGCCGCTATGCTGGCACGCCGCGGGTGGAGTTTCAGCGTTTAGCCGAAATTCGCGGGAGTGTGTCCGTTCCGTTGGTTCTGCACGGGGGATCTTCTACCGGGGATGAAAATCTTGTTAAAGCGATTCGTCTCGGTATTACCAAGGTGAACCTGGCGACAGACCTGTTTACTGCGGGAATCAATAAAATGCAGGAGTATCTTACCCAGGAAAAATTTCCGGCCGGTCCTGTTGTAGCCCGCAAAAACCAGCAAGGCTACAAAAGTGCGCTCAGGCATTATATGACTTTGTTCGGCAGCAGCGCAAAAATATAAAGGTCATCGATATTTGACGGACCCGAGGTAAAAGCGGGAGGGAAAGACCGCTCAGGGAAGACTTTCCCTCGCTTTTACCACAACTGCCGCCGTTTTGCACTAAAATCTGGGGGAAAAAATGAAGTCAGCCGGGAGTAAAGAAAAATGAACGATTTGGAATTAATCATCTTTGATATGGACGGTTTGATGTTTGACACAGAAAGAATAGCCTTTGCCTGCTGGAAAGAAGCGGCTTATAAAAATGGCTACGAGATAGACGAAAAAATATTTGCTGAAGTAATCGGGGTAAATCTTGCGAGAGAAAAGGAAATATATTTAACCCATTTTGGCCTGCAGTTTCCTTTCGAAAAAATCGAAAGTGAAAGATTTAACCTTGCCGAAAAATTCCTTGCAGCCAACGGGGTTCCCATCAAGCGTGGGCTTTACGAACTCTTGGACTATCTGGACACCCTCGATATAAAAAAAGCGGTGGCAACCTCAACAAGTAAGGACAGGGCCGTCAGCTTACTGAAAAAAGCGGGTATAGACAGGCGCTTTGATTATGTACTATGTGGCGATGAAGTTGAAAAATCCAAACCACATCCGGATATATTTTTAAAAGTTGCGGCGAAATTAGGCTGCGCGCCCAAAAGGTGCCTGGTACTGGAAGACTCCGAAGCGGGAGTGATAGCCGCATACCGCGCCGGCATGCCGTCAATCATGATTCCGGATAGGAAAGAACCGGGCGAAAATGTCAAAGTATTGGCCCTGAAGCAAATGCTGAGCCTGCTTGATGTGAAATTATATTTGGAAGAGGTTTTTGGATAGGTGGATATTCTAATGGATCTTTGGTTTGTGTGAAGTCTGGCGGCGCCTGCCAGATCTGGCCGGTCGCTATTTGGTCAGTAAAGTGGCAGCTGGGCTGTTTTTTGGGTGGGGAGTGAAGCTTGATGGCCAGAATGGATCGGGTCAGGGAATATGTGGACAGTCATACGAAAGAGGCGGAAAAACGGGGCGAGCGGCCGGGGGCAAGCGCTGCCGCCGTGGCGGCAGCCTTAAAAATTCATCGTAATGATGCCTCTGCAGACCTTAATCGATTATTTAGACTTGGCCATATTGAAAAAAGCGGAACAAAGCCGGTGCTTTACTTTTCTAACCTAAATCCAAAAGAGCAATTGGCGGCGGTTGCTAAGGCGGCCACTAACCATTCAAAAGCCTCTGTGATCCGCCAAAGTTCTGATGAACCATTCGCCTTTTCCGGGATCATTGGCAGTGAAGGAAGTCTGAAGGCCCAGATAGAGCTTGCCAAAGCGGCGGTGGTGTATCCTCCTAACGGACTGCATACCTTGGTTTGCGGTGAAACCGGCGTAGGGAAGAGTCTTATGGCTGAAGCGATGTGGCGGTATGCTGACCAGATACGGGCAGCTCAAAGCCAAAGCAAAACAAAGATTCCGTTTGTCACCTTTTGCTGTGCCGATTACGCAGATAATTCCCAATTGCTTTTGTCACAGCTTTTTGGATATGTAAAAGGCGCTTTTACCGGCGCGGCGGAAGAGCGTGAAGGGATAGTGGACAGAGCCCGCGGCGGGATTTTGTTTTTGGACGAGATACACCGACTGCCGCCGGCGGGTCAGGAATTATTGTTTATGCTGGTGGATAAAGGGATCTATAGAAGGCTGGGGGAGACCAAGGAGGAACGAGAGGCTCAGTTAATGCTGATCGGCGCAACATCAGAAGAGATATCCAGTTCTTTGCTGATGACTTTCCGGCGCCGCATTCCTGTACAAATAACATTACCTAAAATTAGTGAACGGCCGCTCAGCGAGAGGGTCGCCCTGATCGCTCATTTTGTCAGGCAGGAGGCAAAACGCCTGGGACTGCCGCTTTGGATCTCAGGTGAAGCGCTGCAGACCTTTTCATACTACAATTGTCCGGCTAATATCGGTGAACTGCGCAATGATCTGCAGCTATGCTGTGCGAAGAGTTATCTGTCCTATCTGGCGTCAGCCGCCGATAAACTGATCATTGATACAGATGTTATTCCGCAGCGGATATTTTCCATGGTTGGGGATAAGGAAGCAGCAGAAGCTTCGCTGAGCAGAATCTTCAAGGAGGGTATCCTGATCCAGCCGGGGGGACCGCCGTTACCGCAGACTTTGTTTAACGATTACGAGTTGCCGATAGATCTTTATGGCTTTATTGATAAAAAAATAGAGAATTACCGGCAGATGAGGATGTCGGAGGACGAAGTTGAGCATCAAGTCGGCAGGGATCTGGAGAAATATTTTAACGCCGCGGTCAGGGCTTTTCTGAAGCCTGAAGTATTAGGGATCCCGACAAGTATTGTTCAGAAGAATATCTGGGAGGCCGCCGCTCTCATCCTGAGTGACGCGTCGGGTAAAATGAACCGCAAATACGGCAGAAAAACATTAGTTGCTCTGGCGCTGCATCTGCAGCAATTTAAGGAACGGGCGACATCTGGACGGATGATTTATAATCCGCATCTCAAAGCAATTAAAGCCGAGCACGCAAAGGCATATCAAATAACCCTGGATAATGCTCCGGGTTTGACCCAAAAACTCGGTGTCGACATCCCTGCTGACGAACTTGGCTTTATCGCAATGTTTTTGGTTCACGGCGCCGATGATACGGTAAAGCAGCGGATCGGCTTAATCATTGTGGCCCACGGCCGGGGTACGGCCCAAAACATGGCTGAAGTGGCCAATAATTTATTGGGGACAGACCATGTGAAAGCTTATGACATTCCTCTGAGCAAGAGCAATGCAAAGACAGTGGAAGAACTTCAGGAGCTGATAGTGAACTCAAATGAAGGCAAAGGTGTCCTGCTGCTTGTTGACATGGGTTTTTTGGTTACTATGGAGACGATGCTGTTTCAAGCAACTAATGTTCCTCTCCGAATTATTCCTAATGTTACCACCGCCCTATTGTTGGAGGCCGGCAGAAGGGTGCTTACAACGGACGATTCGCTGGAACAGGCCGTGGATAATGTTAACGACGCCTATGACGAATATACTACTACGCTGAGGCAAAGACGGTTGTCGCAGGTAACTGGGGTGGGTACTATTTTAGTCACTTGCGCAAGCGGCCAGGGGGTGGCGGAAAAGGTTAAGGAGATTTTGCTCAGTCACTTTTCTGTTGCCGGCAGCATGGATTTTGTGAATGTAAGCGCGATGAGTGACGCAAAATCAGTCATCGCGCAATTGAGCAGCAAGCCGCGAATAGCCGTTGGCAGCATTGATCCAATGTTACAATCCGTTCCATTTGTGCATGTGAGTGAACTGCTTACGCCGGCAGGTATTCGACATGTAGGTTTTTTGTTGAGCCAGGCGCTAAACGGCGAGCGCCGGACGAACGGTAATCAGGCCGAGATTAAGGAAGCCTTTGCGCTGCTTGACGGGCAGCTGAATAAATTTGTCAAAGCATTGCCGACAGATAGGGTTCGGCCATGCTGTGAGGCGCTTGTTCAAGAAATTGGGAAGGTACTATTTAGAGGATGCCTGCCCAAAGATGCGTTGGTTCGCACTTACTTACACGCCGCGTGTATGTTTGACCGCATTAAAGCGGGGGCGGCGCTCCAGACGCCCGAATGGAGCGGCCGGTTACAGGCAAAGCGGCAGGAAGATTTCCGACGGTTGAAACAGATACTGTTCGATGCCGGCAAAAATTTGATGTTAGAGGTGCCTGATTCCGAAATATGTTACTTTCTAAGTGCATTGCCTGACCGGGAAAGCATTACGGTTGACAATAACAGCAGAATAAGCGATTAAGCCTGGTTTAAAAAGATATTTTAATGGAGGTAAGAACAACATGGTCGAACGCGAGATTTTCATTACGAATAAAACCGGATTGCATGCCAGGCCGGCAGCCCAATTTATCAAAGAAGCCTGCAAGTACAAAAGTTCAATTTCGGTTTTTAAAAACGGTAAAAAGGCTGATGCCAAAAGTATAATAGGCATTTTGGGGCTCGGCATTGCTCAAGGAGCCGAAATTACTGTTCAGGCGTCAGGGGAAGACGAAGATCAGGCGATCATGGAACTGGAGAAATTGATTTTTCGTTTGGCGCAGGAGGAAAAATAGAAATTTTCTGTGAAAAAGCAGCTTAATACAACAACTACGGCTAAACTGATAAAATACTCACGGCTTTCAATAGGCCTCGGGTATTTCTCGATCAAAGCACAAAGGAGTCCATCAGAAACTAATGGACGCGAATAAGCGAACGGTATCTTCCAAATGTCGGCGATCAGGATTTATCGAATCTACATTGAGAAGACCATGTCCACAAAGACCATATAGAAGTGGTCTTCTTTTTTTGCGCTGACAGAAGGGGGCGAGGGAGTGCGCGTCTTGCGCCCAGAATCGGCGTTGCGCGACAGAATAATCCTACCGTAACTTCCTGGCTGCTTTTCTTTTATTTTGGAGGTCATGATAAATTTACAGAAAAGACATTCTGTAAATGTTTGGCAGGAAAAAGCAGGGATATAGCGTTAATTGTCGTATTTCTGAAGTAGTATTTGGGCTTGTAAGCCTGGATCAGAAGGAATTTCTTCAACTAGCATTTCTATCAATTGTCATGTCAAAACGTACAAAAATATGAGGTGGCATTATGAAAGTGACAAGCATTCAGACCAGACTTCTTTTTATCTTGTTGCCGTTTTTCATCCTATCGTTCACAGTGCTGTCAGGGATAAGTTATTATTTATCTCAGCAATCACTGTCTAAGAGTGTGAATGAGACGGCATCAGCTGTCGGAACCGACTATGCCGACCGCGTTCGAGCTGAGATCATTACCATGATTTTACAAACAGAGGATTTAGCTGCTATGCCTGTGATACAGGCTGGAAACGACAATGCGCAAATTGTACAAGCGCTGGCCGCAGGGCGTGAACGGATCAGGCATGCTGACAGTGCGCTTTATATACGCCTGGATGGTTCAACCACTCGCTTTGACGGGACAACTATGCAACTTGCCGACCGGGAATACGTTAAAAAGGTTATTGAAACTAAAAAACCGTATGTTTCAGATATTACTATCGGTCGGGCTACCGGTAAGGCCTCAACCCTGCTAGTTGTCCCGGTAATCGTTAATGGACAATTTACAGGTATGGTGGCTACGTCATTGCTATTAGATGTAACGACTGATCTTATCAAAAACTTGAAATTCAAAGATACAGGCTACGGAGTCATCCTAGACAAGTCGGGACTTCTGCTTGCCCACCCCAAATTACCTGAACTTGTCGGCAAACTCAATTATTCCGAAAAGAAAATAAATCCTGAGCTTCAACTGAAACAGACCGAACTGGATGACCGACAGATCGCTCTGTTTAAGAAGGTTGCCGAAACGGGAAAACAGGTTGAAGGCAAGTACACATTCGTTGATGGAATAACCCGAGTGGCAGTTTATACCCCTATTGATCTACCGGGGGGCCAACGTTGGGTTATGGCCGTTGCGGCGCCAGAAGAGGAAGCTACCCGGGAAACGGTTATTCTGAGCAGAACAATGGTAGTGGTATCGACAGTGTTTATTATTTTGGCAGTGCTGTTTATTATTATTGTAAGCAAACGTTTCGCCAAGCCTGTTGGCCTAATTCGCGATGAGTGTCTACTATTGGCTCAGGGGGACTTCAGGGAGCGGGAGGCGAAGATTGCGACGGAAGATGAGATTGGTCAGCTGGCAAGAGGTTTCCGTGATATGCGTTCCCAAATAAGGGCCTTGGTCATGAACGTGCAATCACAGGCCGGGCAAGTAGCGTCTTCCAGCGAAGCACTCACCGCCAGTTCGGAACAATCCGCTCAGGCGTCCAACCAGATCGCTGCGTCGATAACCGATGTCGCATCAGGAGCTGACCAGCAGTTGGAGGCGGCTAACGAAGCCGCGGTAGTGGTGAAACAGATGTCGGCAAGCATCCAACAGGTTGCCGACAATACTAATCAGGTGGCGGCCCGGGCGGCTCAGGCGGTTGATAAGGCCACCGATGGCGGCAAGGCTGTGGAGAAGGCGATAACTCAGATGAGTCATCTGGAGACTACCGTCAACACCTCGGCCTCGGTGGTGGCCAAACTGGGCGAACGCTCCAAGGAAATCGGTCAGATTGTGGATACCATCTCCGGTATAGCGGGGCAGACCAATCTACTGGCGCTCAACGCCGCCATTGAGGCTGCGCGGGCGGGAGAGCAGGGGCGGGGCTTTGCGGTGGTGGCAGAGGAAGTGCGAAAATTGGCTGAACAGTCCCAGGAAGCAGCAAAGAAGATCGCCGAACTGATCGGGGAAATCCAGGGGGACACCGACAAGGCCGTCGTAGCTATGAACGACGGAACGCGGGAGGTCAAAACGGGGGCCGAGGTGGTTAATACGGCCGGGGGTGCCTTTCGGGAGATTGCGGAACTGGTGACCCAAGTGTCGGGCCAGATCAAAGAAATTTCGGCGGCTATTCAGCAAATGGCTACCGGTAGCCAGCAAATCGTGGGATCGGTTCAAAAGATTGATGATCTCAGCAAGAAATCGGCGGGCGAATCCCAGAGCGTTTCAGCGGCTACTGAGGAACAACTGGCATCCATGGAGGAAATCGCATCCTCCAGTCAGGCTTTGGCAAAGCTAGCGCAAGACTTGCAGGCGGCAGTGGTAAAATTCCGCGTGTAGCTTGATTGATGAGAAGCAGACTAAGCGATTATGCAGGCTAAGGATAACAATTAAAGACCCAGGAGCCCAGGTCAAAGGCTTTGGGTCTTTTTTTTTATTGCTTTCTTAAAACCGGAAAACTATAATTGTATTTGAGTGTGGATGATTTTGACAGTACAAGGGGTAATTGCTGTGAACGATATAAAAAACCTCATTCTCGACAAGGCACGGGACAGATTCGACCGCTTCGGCTACAAAAAGACGACGATGGACGAGATAAGTGCAGATTGTCGAATTTCGAAAAAAACGCTTTATGAGCATTTTCAGGACAAGGAAAACTTGTTTAATTGCTTGTTTATGCGGGAGGGACGCGAGGCTCAGACCGTCATCTTTGCCCGCACCCAGGGTATCGCCAACCCCCTCGACCGGTTGAAGCAATTGATCCGGGCCGCTATTGATTATTTCAGCGAAGATAATTTCCTTACAAGGATATTAAAAGACGAGGACGCTTTGTTTTCTGCATTCATCACCAAGAAATACCGTTACAAAATGGCTGAAGACATCATTTCCGGCATCGCAGCCATTATCAGCGAGGGTAAGGAACTCGGGCTCGTCAGGGATGTCGACGAAAAAGTCGTGGCCTATGCCGGCTTAAAATTGTTCGAGTCGTTTAGTTATATGCGGACAGTGGAGTTTGAGGAGGAAAAAGAAGAGCAGGGTTACTATAAGGAAGCGCTCGTAGATTTTTTCATAAATGCCGTAGCTAAAAAATAGACTTATTGTGGCTCGCGGTTTCCGGTTGCCGCGATAGCCACAGGCGACACGAGCCGGTTTATTTTCGGCCTCGGGAAACTCAAAAAACGAATTAGTTTATTGGGTGTTGCGGCCGAAGACAGTTACCATGAAGGGAGAGATTCAGTATGCAAAAAGCGTTGGCTGGTATGGGGGCAGTAGTTTCCGTCTTGGTGGCAACCGTCCTGATCGCAGGATGCTCATCCGCCAAGGTTGTAAAGCAGGAAGCGCCTCTCGTCCGTTCCCAGGTTATAAAAGTGGATGGCAGCGGCCAAGGTGCCGTTTATTCCGGAGAGGTGCGCGGGCGCTTTGAAAGTCAGCTGGCCTTTCAGGTGGGCGGAAAGATTGTCAGGCGTAATGTGGATCTGGGCAGTGCCGTTGCCGCCGGTGATGTACTGATGCAGATCGACGCCCGCGATGTTCGCCAGAATGTCAACAGCGGCGAGGCGGAGCGCTATGCCGCCGAGTCCCAGCTGCAGCTGGCCGCCAATGATCTTCAGCGCTACCAGCGTTTATATGAACAGGGGGCGGTGAGTAAAGCGTCCTATGACAGTTATGTGAATAGTTATCATCGAGCCGAGGCCTTGCTGCGTTATGCGAGTGCGCAGTACTCCCAGGGCCTTAATCAGCTGGATTACAGCGACCTGACCGCAGACGCCGCCGGCGTTGTAGCGGGAGTAAGCGCCGAGATCGGGCAGGTTGTCAGTGCCGGTCAGCCGGTTCTCACGGTAGTACAGGACGGGGAGCGGGAAGTTGAAATCTCTGTGCCGGAGAACCGGATCGCCCAACTGCGCAATACCCGGCAGATCCAGGTCAGTTTCTGGGCGCTGCCCGCGCAGGAGGTCGAAGGCCGGGTAAGGGAGGTCTCTCCTGTTGCCGATAAGGTTTCCCGCACTTTTAAAGTGCGTATCAGCCTTATCAACCCTTCGCCGGAAGTAAAGCTGGGCATGACAGCCGCCGTCTCGGTCGCCGCCGCGGGAGGACCCGGCACGGCATATGTTCCTTTGGCGGCCGTGTATCAGACTGGCGATATGCCTTGCGTGTGGGTCGTTGACAACGGTACGGCAAAGCTGCGTCAAATCAAGACCGGTGTTTGGGGCGACGAGCGGGTCCAGGTGCTGGAAGGGCTTCAGGATGGTGAGACCATTGTCACGGCGGGGGTTCATAAACTGCAGGACGGTCAGCAAGTGCGCACAACGGGTGATCTTCGATGAAAAATATCAACCTGACCGAGTGGGCCCTGAACAATAAACAGCTAGTATACTATTTCATCTTTTTGATTTTTGTTATGGGGATATTCTCCTACCGGCAGCTGGGAAGAATGGAAGACCCTGATTTTGTCATCCGGACGATGATTGTGTCTGTGGCCTGGCCAGGAGCCAGCGCCAGGCAAGTGGAGGAGCAGGTTACTGATAAAATTGAGAAAAAACTGCAGGATACGCCGGGGCTGGATTATCTGAAAAGCTACTCCAAACCCGGCCAGGCCCTGATTTATGTAAATTTGAAGGAAACGGTGCCTGAAAAAGACGTTCGGCCAAGCTGGCTTGAAGTGCGCAATCTGGTGAATGATATCAGGAATACCTTGCCGGAGGGAGTGGCCGGGGTAAGTTTCAACGACCGTTTCGACGATGTTTTCGGCAGTATTTACGCTCTCACCGGCGATGGCTATAGCTATGAAGAAATGCGGGACAGGGCCGAAAAAATACGGCGCGTCCTGCTGGGAGTAAAAAACGTCAAGAAGGTCGACCTTATCGGCGTTCAAAGCGAGAAAATCTTTATTGAGATGGAGAGAAGCAAGCTGGCGCAACTGGGGATCGACCCCAACCTGATTGCCAGCGCCGTTAAAACGCAAAACGCGACGGCTCCTTCCGGGGTCATAGAGACCTCTTCCGACAATGTCTATTTGCGGGTGACCGGGATGTTCGAGGATATCGACGGTATCCGCGACCTGCCGATCCGGGCGAACGGCCGTACGTTCCGGCTGGGGGATATCGCGGTCATAAAGCGTAGCTATGCCGACCCCATCGAACCGAAAATGTATGCCAATGGACAGCCGGCTGTCGGCATTGCCGTGTCGATGGACAAAGGGGGCAACATCCTTACCCTCGGGGCCGATCTGAGCCAAACAATCGAACAAATCAGTCAGGAGCTTCCCCTTGGACTGGAAATCAGTCAGGTATCCGACCAGCCCAAGGTGGTGGAGGCGTCGATAAGCGATTTTGTAAAATCGCTGCGGGAAGCCATTATTATTGTGCTGATTGTCAGTTTCCTGAGCCTGGGAATGCGTACCGGCATTGTGGTTGCTTTGTGCATTCCGCTGGTAATCGCCGGCGTATTTGTGGCGATGAAAATCACCGGGGTGGATTTACATAAGGTATCGTTAGGAGCCTTGATCATTTCCCTGGGGTTATTGGTTGACGACGCCATCATCGCTGTGGAAATGATGAGCGTCAAACTGGAGCAGGGGTGGGACCGGTTTCGGGCTGCCTGTTTTGCCTACACGGCCACCGCGTTTCCGATGCTCACCGGCACGCTGATTACGTGCGCCGGCTTTATTCCCATCGGCTTTGCCAAGGGGAACGCGCCTGAGTTTACCAGCAGTCTGTTCACCGTCATCACTGTGGCCTTGGTCGTTTCCTGGCTTGTTTCCGTTTTGGTGGCTCCCTTGCTCGGGTACAGCCTGATCCGGGTCAAGGCGGGGACTGGGCAGGGCGATGCGCACCCGGACGTCTATGACAAGCGGTTTTACCGGGTATTCAAACAAGTATTGACATGGTGTCTGCTGCACCGGAAACTGGTGCTGAGTATGACCCTGGCCTGCTTTATCGGATCGCTCTTTATCCTGAAATTCGTGCGGCAGGAATTTTTCCCGCCGTCCATCAGGCCGGAACTCATCGTGGAAATGACGCTGCCGGAGGGCTCCTCCCTGCAGGCCACCGAACGGGAAGCCCGGAAATTCGCTGAAGGCCTGGCCGATGATCCCGACATTGCCAATTACAGCTACTATGTCGGTCAAGGTGCGCCGCGGTTTGTTCTGACCATCGACCCTGTTTTACCGGCAGGAAACTACGCCCAGTTTGTCATTGTGACTAAAGATGCCGAAGCGCGGACAAGAATGAATGGGAAGATTGACAAGCTGTTTGCCGAAGGCTTTGAAAATGTTCGCGGTCATGTTAAATTCATTCAGACCGGGCCGTCTTCTCCCTACCCGGTCATGCTGCGGGTGAGCGGATACGATCACGAAAAAGTCCGGGCCATTGCCGAGGAAGTGAGAGGGGTCATGGCCACCGATCCAAATCTGGGCAACATCAATTTCAACTGGAACGAAAAAAGCAAGGTCATGCATCTGGATATCGACCAAAACAAGGCGAGGATGATGGGGATCGACAGCCAAAGCCTTGCGGTTGACCTGCAGACCCAGTTGTCAGGAGCGGCGATAGCCCAGTTTCGTCAGCAGGACAAAACCGTTGATATCATATTCCGGATGGACGCGCAAAACCGCAAAGACCTGGCTCACATTAAAGATCTTCCCATTCACATCGGCAGCGGCAAGTTCGTCCCGCTGGATCAGATCGCTAAAATCAGCTTTGAGGCCGAAGAAGGTCTCATCTGGCGGCGTGACCTGAAGCCGACGATCACCGTGCAGGCGGATGTAGTTTCCAGCCTTACCGGAAATGACGTTGCCAGGCGGGTGCTCGACAGCCTGGCAACCTTAAGGGAAAAACTGCCGCCAGGGTACAGTGTTTCCGCCGACGGTTCGCTGGAGAAAAGCGGCATCGCCGTGAATTTTCTGCTGCAGCCGGTACCTGTCATGATTATTGTCATTATAACGCTGCTGATGCTGCAGCTGCAGCGAATACCCCTGATGATCATGACGGTGCTCACCGCACCGCTCGGGATTATCGGCGTCAGTATTGCCATGCTTGTGTTTCAGCGCCCCATCGGATTTGTGGCTGAACTGGGTATACTGGCTCTGGGCGGGATGATCATTCGCAATTCGGTAATCCTGATCGATCAGATTGAGCAACACATCAAAGCCGGCCAGTCGGCGTGGGACGCTATCATTGACTCTGCCGTCCTGCGGTTTCGGCCGATTATGCTGACGGCGGCCGCTGCGATTCTCGGCATGATTCCCTTGATTCCCACCGCGTTCTGGGGGCCGATGGCGGTTGCCATTGCCGGGGGCCTGCTCGGGGCGACCATACTGACACTATTGGTTTTGCCCACCATGTACGCAGCTTGGTACAAAGTGAAAAAAAGTGACCGGGAGGCGACAGGTCCGGCCGGGAATTCGCCAACCTTTCCAACCGGCGGCTGATACTGAGTTTAATTCACCCTAAAGAATATCGGCAATAGTAACGATAGAATAATGGATGTACATTCTGGCTATAAGAGGAGGTTCTCCTAATGAGAACAGGCAGGCTGATATTGTTTTTAACGGTTTTTCTGATGTTTGTGTCCGTGACGGCAGCTTATGCGGCGCCGGCGGAACATCTGGTTCAGGAGTTTGATCTGGTTGCCGACAGGTATGTAAACCCGATGGACGCTTCCTTTTTCGAGGAAGCCGGTACCGGCAGGCTGGAGTTCTACAACCTGAAAAACCTTTATGGCTCGGGGGCCCAGATGATTGTCTACGTAAATACCGAGGGCGGACGTGACTGGCTCGTTTTTTCCTTCAGTGGCGACATGCTGGAAGTCAAACTTCAGAATCGTCACTTTACCCTTCTTGTTGAACGGGTTTCAGCGGTGACCAAAACCAGTCCGCTGACAGTTAAAGTGCGGGATGGCAAGCTTACCGTCTCCATTGGAGCGAAAGCCAGGACTGTCAGTGAGGTAAACTCTTTTACCGGCTCGCTCACCACCCAGTCAATCACCGGAAAGTACAAAGTGTACCAGTTTGACGAGTGACCGGGGCGATGACGCTACCCATTAGAACACACCAGAGGATGAATGCCCGGAATGTAACAGTTCCGGGCATTGGTTTTTTAGGCTGTTAATGTCCATAAAAAGTAAGTGATAAAAATAACATAGTAAAAATATATTGTGAAAGAAATAACGTTATTAAAATAACTTTATTGACAAAACGTCATAATTTTATTAAAATTCGAATTAGATTAGTCCCTGGGGTTGCAAAAGGGGGAATAAGTGATGGACGCAAACGAAGCAATCGTTCTCGAATTTCCTTTGGCGGAAGCTGATTTTGATACGGCGGGAGACGCGGCTTGCCGCATTAAAGATACGCTGAAACAGATCGGTGTCCCGTCGGATGTCATACGGCGTGTTGCCATAAGCTCCTACGAGGCGGCGATGAATGTGGTCATCCACGCCTGCCGGGGAATGATGCAGGCCACGATTTATTCCGATCGGACCGAGCTGTTGATTTCCGATAAAGGCCCCGGCATCGCCGATCTCGATCTGGCGCTCCGGCGGGGTTATTCCACGGCTCCGGCAAAGGCACGGGAGATGGGTTTCGGAGCAGGTGTCGGACTGACCAGTATTGTAAATTTTCCTGACGAATGCACCATCGAATCGGTAGTGGGAAAAGGGACCGATATTCATCTGGTGATTCACCACTAAACAGTTATAAAGCCGCATAACTTAAAGCGTGAAATCCGTCAAAACGCCCTTGCTATAGCTTAGCAAGGGCGTTGAAGTTTTATATACCACTATATGGCTCCCGCCAATTTCCGATATAAGCTGTTGAGCGCGGGGGAGGGCGGAAGGCCAAGCTCCCGCTTGAAGACCGACACTACTTTTTTATAATGCCTGTCCAAAGCCTGCCGGTCGCGCTGACCGGCGTATGTCTTCATCAGCAAGGCGTGTGCTTCCTCCATAAAAGGATCGTATGTCTCGATAATAAGCAGGTGAGCCATCGCCTGCCGATAGTCCTGCTTTTCCTGATAGTACCGCGCCAGGTTCAGCCGGGCTTCGATATGGGCCTGTTTCAGGTTTTCCCGGTAGGGAATGACCCAGGTATAGTCGATGTCTTCCAGATAATCCCCCCGGTAAAGCGCCACGGCTTTTTCCAGCAGCGCGGCGGTCTTCTCCCCGGATACCCCGGCCCGCATTCCCATGGCCAGCAGCTCCTGGAATTGCTGGCGCTCGGAGCTGAAAGCGCCTGGTTGCAGCTGATACCGTTTATTGCTGTACCGGATCAGGTTCTTGCAATTGAGGCTGGCCAGTCCGCGGCGCAGGTTATACATCGTGGTGTGAAAAATGACTTCCGCCTTTTCGCTGTCTATATCCGGCCAAAGGTCCCGCAAAATTCTTTCCTTGGTCGCCGGCTCCTGCTGATGAACCAAATAGGCCAATAGGTCATGGGTTTTTTTGGTGCGCCAGAATACGGCACTGTCTTCAGCATCCCGCAAAAAGGCCTGGAAGGGGCCGAAGGTGACCACCTGCAACTGATGACGGTCATCCACCGGCTGGCTTTCGTCGCCGGCCATGCCGTCAAGACGATGAGTAGCCAGCAGCGCCAGCAGGCGTACATCCCGGTCGGGATCGCCGGCCAGGCGGCGGAGCAGCTTTTCGGCCCGGGAGCCGCCGATCTCCGACAAAGGGGCGATGCTTCTGCCGCGGACCGCCGGGTCTACGTCGTCGGCCAGATCGGCCAACAGCCCCAAGGCTCGCTCCCCCAGACGGATCAGGATCCGTTGGATGAACATGGCCTCGACACCGTTTCTCAGCGCCAGTTTGAGGATCGGTTGAAGGGTTTCGTAACGGCCGATATAAAGCTGTTGGTAGTTGAGCCTGGCCGAAAGCGGGAGGGCTTTTGCCATATATTCCCCGGCAGCCGTAGTCTGTCCTTCGTGATGATACAGCCAGGCTTGGAAGGCGTAAGCATGGCACAGGCCCTTTTTGTACCCGGACTGCTCAAGTTCGGCGATCGCGGCGGAGAGGAACAGCTGTCCTTCCCGGAAGCCGCTGGTATGGACAATGGTCTGAGCGCCCCAGATGCTCCAGGCTACCCCGTGCTGCGGCGGCAACTCGGCTACAGCCTGATCGTATTTGGCCCGCGCTTCGAGCCAGCGGCCCTGCAGTCCCAGGCTTTCGGTCCACAAGACCATGATCATGGCCAGGTAGAAGCCCTCGCCGTTGTTTTCCCGGATGAGGCGGACGGCCTTGTTGAAATATGTTTCCGACTGTTCCCATTCGCGCTGGTCGGAGTGAATGATCGCCAACTGGAGATAGGCAGACGGCAGGCTTTCGGTCAGACCGAGATTTTCCTTGACTGCTATGCTGCGCTTCACATGTTCAAGCGCCCGGTCCGACTCGCCCCAGTCGTGATAGATGATGGCGACGAAGTCCTGCATGTAATAGGACGGGAGAAGCCGGTCCGGCGAAACACCGGCCGCCAGCTGGTAACTTCGCAGCGCCTCGGGATATTTGCCCAGAGCCCAGTAGGTGCCCCCCAGAGCTTCCAGCAAGTAGGCCAGGACATAGTTATTGTCTTCCTGTTTCGCTGCGTCGATGGCGGCGGTCAGAGCCGCCTCCGACTCCTCGAAGTGCCCGGTCATACCAAAACAAAGATGTCTTTCCAGTACCAGGTCAAAACGTTTCCTTCTTTGCTCCTCCGGTATCTCCTGAAGCATGCGGTCAAGAAGTTCCAGGCTTTCCGCGAAGTGACCCCGGGATCGCAGAATCCGGGCCTGCAGCAGGCGGCTTTCCGCCAGGCCGGTCTGGTCACCGTTATTGGCAAAAAGCGGGGTTGCTTTATCTACCCAGGTCTCGGCATCACCGAGACGGCCGCGGTATACTTCCACCTTGGCCTTGTACAGGGCCAGCCAGGGATGGGCGGCCGGCACTTCCGGAGATAGCGGCTCCAGCCAGCGGGCGACCGTCTGCCAGTGTCCGCTGGCAAAGGCCTGATTGCCTGCTTCCTGGATGACAGCTATGGAATCAGCGTAAGAGCCGGCCGCGATGAAGTATTCGATAGCGCTTTCCAGATTGCCGGCCTCCCGGGCCAGCAGTCCCGCCTGCCGCAGCAGGGACTCTCCTGTTGTTCCCAGGCGGGTCCGGAGAAAGCTCCGGAACAGGTCGTGGTAACGGTAAGCCTTTTCTTCCCCGGCAAGGGGAATGAGAAAAAGCTGCTGCTTTTCCAAAAAGGCCAGGACCTGGGCCGAATCGGTCCGTCCCAGGAGCTTGTCGCAAAAAGCGGCAGTGATGTTTTCCAACACCGAGGTGGACAGCAGAAAATCCCGGACGGCCTCCGGCTGCTGGTCAAAAACCTCCGCCGTCAGGTAGTCGTAAATTTCCTGTTGGCTGCTGCTTAGTATATCGTCGGCGAAGCCTGAGGGCGAATCGCCGATCATCCGAACCGCGGCCGGCCATCCGGCCGTTTTGCGTTCGATCGACTCAATAATAGTATCAGAGGCAGTTGCGCTGTTTTTGGATCGGAACGCGCTGATCTCCTCGCGGGTGAAACGCAATTCCTCAGGGCCGATGACGTTTATTTTTCTCTGCAGCTTCAGCCGGGGCAGGGGGAAGGGCGGGCTTGTCCGGCTGGCGATCATGACATGGATGCCGCCCGGAAGGTGCAGCAGCAGTTCCTGGACAAGACCGTGGATGACAGGCTCGGTCACAAGGTGATAGTCGTCAAGGACCAGGAGGAAATCGGCACTGGTCTTTGTTTCCAGACTGTTGACCACTGCCATCGCCAGCAGGCGCAGATTGGGTTTGGCGTCGCCGCTGGACACCAACCGCAGGATGTCTGAGCCAAAATCGGGAAAATGGCGGCGTAGACCGGCCACCAGGTACTGGAGAAAGACTGCCGGGTCGTTGTCATAGTCATCCAGCTGGTACCAGACCAGCGGCTTGTTGACGACACCGGCCAACTGCGCCAGCAGGGCGGTCTTGCCGTAGCCGGCCGGAGCGGCGATGACCGTCGCGCTGCGACGACCGCAGTCCTTTAGCAGCTGCAACAGGCGTGGCCGTTCAAGCAGGTTTGTTCCGACATAAGGCGCGGATAGTTTGCTGGACAACAGTTCAGACATGGCAGTTCCTCTTCCATATTGTAGATATATACGGTAAATTCTGGGTTCAAACCGGCAAAATCCTTCAAAAGAACAAAAAAATTAGAAATAAGGCTATTTTTTACAATGCGGTCTATGCCTGGTGAGAAAAGGAAAATAAAGATAAGACCACGAGTTATCAATGGTCTGGGCTGCTGGCAGGGGAGAAAATGTTCAGTTTTTTGTTCAGCGGCGCTTGCTACTATAAAAATCACAGTTTCTGCTTGAACTAGTGATTTAGGAGGAAATACCCTGTGAAAAAACGCATGTCCAGATTCTTAACGGCGATTACCTTGTTTTTCTTCGTTTGGGGTTCCGCGGCAATCCCGGTTTCGGCGAACTCTTATGCCGCCCCGGGGGCCACGGCCAACGGCAGCAACAGCACCGCCGTGGGCGATACCGCTACTGCCAACAGCCTCGGTACCGCCATCGGCCAGGCAGCTACCGCCACCGGACTCGCGGGTACCGCCATCGGCCAGAATACGTACGCCGGCGGCGATTCAAGTGTCGCTGTCGGAGAGACCACTTCAACCTACGGTAATAGCAGTGTCGCCGTCGGACAAGGCGCTAATGGCGGAGGAAATTATAGCATTGCTATTGGTCAGGGAGCTTCGGCTACCTACACCAACAGTACCGTAATAGGGCAAGGGTCAGGTGCACTTGGCGATAACGCCACCGTCGTCGGTCAGTATGCCGGGGCAACCGCTAATAACAGCAGTGCCTTTGGTCAGGGTTCCCGTGCCACCGCGGTCAATAGCGTTGCTTTAGGGACCGGTTCGGTAGCCGACCGGGTCAACTCCGTCTCGGTAGGCGCGGCCGGGGCCGAGCGGCAGATCACCAACGTCGCCGCAGGAACAACGGCTACCGACGCCGTGAATGTGCAGCAGCTGAACAGCGCCCTGGCCAGCCTCAGCAGCGGCAGCATCGACGCCCTCAGCGCCAGAGTGGACGGACTGGACACCAAGGTTCGCCGGGTTGGCGCCATGGCCTCGGCCATCAGCGGCCTGACGCCGCTGCCCTATGATCCCAAGGCGCCGCTGCAGCTGCTTATCGGCACCGGCAGTTACGGCGGTCAGCAGGCGGTGGCCGCCGGGCTGACCCTCTACGCCAGCGATTCCCTGGCTTTCAACCTCGGCTTTTCCCTGAGCGGCGGCGAAAGGATGGGACGCATCGGCGTGGCCTGGAAGCTGGGCCGGCCGGCGAAAAAGACAACAGGCCAAAGCGGCGGCGCCGAGGAGCTGCAGAAAAAGGTTCAGCAACTGGAAACCCAGAACCGGCGCATGCAGGAGCAGAATCAGCAGCAGCAAGGCCAGCTTCAGCAGATGCAGGAGCAGATCAACCGGTTGGCGCAGTCGGTAGAAAAAAGGCAGGAACCGTAATTGCCGCCGGTTAACAAGTTGTTGTCGGGAACGGTTTTTATCCGGGAAGAGTCAACAAGTGAAGGAGGATAAAGGAATGGCAAAGTACTTTCTGGCAATGCTTTTGACAGGTTTTTTGCTGCTGGGGCAGATTGCCCCGGCGGCAGCCGCGCCGGAGTTTCTCCAGCAGCTGGATATCGTCGCCGACAAGGCGGTGACGCCGCTGGACTACTCTTTTTTCGATCAGCCGTCCACCGGGCGGGTGGAGCTCTATAACGTGAAGAATCTCTGGGGGGCTGGCGCCCAGATGATTTTCTATCTGGAGACCGGCGACGGCACCGACTGGCTGATACTGGGCTTCAGCAACAGCATGGTCGAGGTCAGGCTGCAAAACAGGAAACAGGTGCTTTTCAGTGAACGGTTGACGGCGATTACGGCGTCGACCCCGCTGGTGCTGATCGTCAATGATGGCCTTCTGAAGGCCTCCATCGGCGGACGGAGCCAGACCGCGGCAGGGGTGACCGCCTTCAAAGGCAGCCTCACCACCCAGTCTGTCGAAACAACCTTGAAGGCCTACCGTTTCACCGAGCAGCGGTAGCGGAAGAATCTCAGTTCAGGAGAGCGCGCCGATGCGGACGTGGAGCAGCGGTGGCGGCAGGTTCAGCCTTGGCGGATTCAAATCGCGAACTGAAGGACTTGCTCAGTAACCGCTGACCAGGACCTGAGGCAATCATTTTCAGGAGGGATATCAGTGAAAAGGAGTATTTTATCAGGAATATTTGTTTTTGTGCTGCTTTCAGGCACCGCGCTGGCCAGCCCGCTGGCCGATTACTCGGCCGGGAAGACGGCTATTGATTTGACTCTTCACGCTTCGGGTAACGTGAAAAGCGAATTTTCGGGAGATGACGGCGATGACCAACTGACGGTTCCAGGCAAGAAGGCGGGCGATTTTGCCGCGACCATCGGCCTTGGCAACAGGATGGCGCTTCAATACGGGGCTTATGCTCCCAGGGCGCCCTTTTGGGGCGTTGCCACCCAACAGTTCAACCTGTTATATCAGGTTGACAAAGGAATTTCCGTCTTTGCCGGAGTTTTAAACGCCAAATATTCTACTTCGGACTCCCGGGCACAACCGGAGAAAAAGAATATATTTCAGGGAGGCCTCATCGGCTATACTCCGCTTGGCCGTGACACCGTTCTTTACGGAACCGTCGGCTTTGGCCGGGATCTCACGGACCGGGAAGTCGGAGTATCCTATGCCTTCACGAAAAATCTCGAATTCAATCTCAGTTACCGCTGGTTAACAGTCAGAAACCTCAACATAACCTACGAGGATAGCGGTGCTGTTTGGCACGATACCAGCACCATCACCGCACC
Organism: Negativicutes bacterium; assembly: GCA_031292015.1. Next base: position 73,865 of record JARLHY010000032.1, read on the forward strand.
TGGTTTGGGAATGGGAGTTACCTTGAAGTTTTGATCCGCTTATACCGAAGCGACGGAGTCTTGCAAAAGACTCCGTTTTTTGCTTTATCACCTATTAAGACAATAGAATAGGCGGGGGAGCTGCCCCCAAAATAACCGGACGGATTTTGCCGGCGATAGGGACATATGGGGCCAAGACCAGGATAATAGTGGCCAAAAGAGGAAATATATGATGTTTATTGAATGTTACAACCAAACTTTTCAATCATTGTTGTTACATATGCTATAACATAAAGAACATGGTATTACAACAGAGGAGTCAGAATATGAAGAAGATGAAAGGTTAAAATACTTATTCACCAGCCTGTAGAAGGGGCGGGGATAGACAGGAGTTTGAAGTTTTCCTATCGTAGGATAAGCAGTATTAATAACAGACTATATTCTGCATACTATATATTGTCTGAACCTTGCGGAAATAGTGATCCGAATGATATCATATATATTTGCAGCTGATGATACATTTAGCATCTGGAAGGAATGACTCATATGGGATTTTTCAATAAGCTCGAATTTAGGACAAAACAGGAGCTTGTATATAAAGAAATAAGAACAGCAATCGTCAACGCGAACTTCGCTCCCGGCGAGCGGCTTGTGATCGCTTATCTGGCCAAAGACTTACATGTCAGTGAAAGCCCCATCAGGGAAGCTTTAAAGCGCCTGGTTTCCGAAAATTTTGTTGTGGAACAGGGGATTGCGCTATATGTTGCCCCCTTGTCGGAACAACAGTTTTTAGAAATGCTGGATGTCCGGCTGCAGCTTGAATCCATCGCGATCAGCCGCTCGGCAAAATATATCGACGACGAAGGGATTCAAAGTCTCAGGCAGGATATAAATAAGATGCAGGAGGCCCTGGAAAAAGAAGATTTAGCGGGATACTATGCTCTGCACAAAAAATTCCATGACGACTGTTTCGCTTTCTGTAATGTTCCCTATCTGATCAGGGCATTGATTGATGCTGCCGATCACAATGAGCGGGGCATTAAAGTATTTAAACTTCGGATTTGGCGCGGAAAACCGGATATTGAACAACACAAAAAAATATTAAACGCCCTGGAGAGGCGCAGCGGCAATGAAGCGGTACAGGAACTGGAACGAAACAGAAAAAAGGCTTTTGATTTTTATGCCGAACAATTAACAGGCAAGTAAAAAAATAATAGCCTTTTTAAAGGCATGAATCATCTTTATGACGATTCATGTCTTTTTTATTGCTGGCAATGATCTAGATACCGATTGACAAAAAATCGATAATCACCTATATTTTAAATAAGCAATACAATATAGCCTATATTGTGCGACAATTTACAAACCGAAGGTAACTCGGTTGATCACCGAACAGGCCTTGGGCATGGTCGGAAGGAGGTTGTCAATGAAGCGGCGGGACCGGCTGAATGTCCGGGTTCCGTATCTTAGCGCGATCTTCAGCAGGCGCGGGCGGGAGAAATGGCGGTTCTGCTGCAACCCGCTCCGGCAAAACAGGGATTGGTGACACCAGGACGTCGTTAAGCTTTGGCGAAATACCTTAAGAGGACAATCGGAAAGGGCCCGGATGACCGATCCGAGTAAACGCCAGGCACGGGTCACACATAAACGGCGTTGCGAGTATTCCTTGCGGAGCGACTGTTAGAGATCAACTGGACCGCTGGATGAAAATCGACAGTGTAGTGAAGGAGGAGCAAAATGTCTACTGATTTAGCGAAAATGGAGATAAGCAAGCCTCGGGGCACAGTGCGCTATGAGATTTGGGTGATCATGTTTCTGGCATTTTTTATGGCCTACTTGGATCGAGCCAACATATCGGTACTGATTGCGAACGGCGGTTATACCGAAGCATTGGGAATTGCCGGCGATAGAGGCAGTCAGGGCTTATTAATGACCAGTTTTCTGTTCTTTTACGGTCTTGCCAGTTTTTTCATCGGTCCGGTCATTGATCGGATCGGCCCCAGAAAAGTCCTTATCTACAATTTGCTGCTCTGGGCCGGTATCATGATTGTCATGGGAGCAGTCGCTTCATTTAAGGTACATATTTTCTGCCGGGTAATCCTTGGCCTGACTGAGGCAATGGCAGCGCCTGTCTGCTCCAAACTTATCCATACCTGGTTTCCTGCCCAGGAACGGGCCAAAGCAAACGGCGTATGGTTCGTGGGACTCAATTTCTCCCTGTTGGCCGGCATACCGATCGTAGCATGGCTTGTTGCGGTATTTGGCTGGAGCGGCAGCTTTTATTCCATAGCTATCTTGAATATCATCCCGGTGTTCGCCTGTTTGGCTATTGTGTACGATACTGTCGCCGCACACCCACGGATCAGCAAAGAAGAAGTCGAGTACATATCAGCCGGCAAGGTGGAGGACATCCATTCTTCCGGTACCCGTTTGACTTCGTATAAGTTTTTGACCAAGAAGGTATTCTGGCTGACGACGATTGTATATTCATTTAATCTGGCCAGCTTTTGGGGGATACAGACCTGGTTGCCGACTTACCTGATAACAACCCATGGATTTTCCTGGGCCAAGGGCGGCCTGTTATCCGGCGTTCCCTATGGTGTAAATATTTTGTTTTTGCTGATATTTACTCCCCTGATGGATAAATACAACACAAGGGCTCCTTTTACGGCGGGGGGCTGCGTGTTCCTGACGGTTTCCATGTTTTTGGTTACATTAGCCGGGGACCCTATTATGGCTCTTACCGCCATATCGATAGGGTTCGGATGCATTACCATGGCCAACTGCTCCCTTTTTCCCATTCTGCAAAATGGCATGGACTCCAATGAGGTAGCGGCGGCGGTTGGTTGTTTTACCGGGTTTGCCTACGTTTTTTCTTCGGCCTTTCCTTACATCATGGGCGCCATTTATAAGTACCTGGGCTCCCTTGACGCCGGCTTTTATCTGCTGGGGGTTAATGGTGTGATTTCTGTTCTTGCTACTTTGCCGATGGTCAGAAACAGGCTTTAATCTGCTTTTTACGATTGCAGGACTCTTTTCGCGACAGGCGCTTAACTGAGTGACCGTAAAATTGCTGAGTGCTGAACTGCAGAATGATTCTAGACAGGAGATGATTATTTTGAACAAAAAATTGATTATAACCGCCGCCCTCTGCGGTGCGGGCACCACAAGAGCTCTGTCTCCCTATGTGCCCCTCACTCCGGACGAAATAGCGGCGGACGCTGTCGCATGCGCCAAAGCAGGTGCGGCCATCGCCCATATTCATGTACGCGATGAAAATGGCAGTAACAGTATGGCGACCGACCTGTTCGTCGAGGTGATAGGAAAAGTGCGCAAGGCTGTCGCCGCAGCCGGGCTCGATCTTGTGCTGAACCTGACGACTTCCGGCAGTCGTTGGCCTGAAGAGGTACGTGTTGCCCACCTGCCGGTGTTAATGCCGGAAATGTGCTCCTATGACCCAGGTTCGATGAACTGGGCAAACAGTTATGTGTTTTTGAACACTCCATCTTTTTTGGAAAAACTCGGTGCTGTTTGCCAGGAACTTCAGATTAAGCCTGAGATCGAGATCTTCGACGCCGGCATGATCGGCAATGTCGAATATTATCTCAAAAAAGGTGTGCTGAAAGCCCCCTGCCACTATCAGTTCGTACTGGACGTATCCGGCGGAATGCCAGGCAACATAGAAAGCCTGTCCTATCTGCTGCCGAAGATTCCGCAGGGTTCCACCTGGTCCATAACCGGCATCGGCAAAAGTCATGTGCCGATGATGCTGGCGGGATTGGCCGCAGGTTGCGACGGGCTGCGGGTTGGTCTTGAGGACAATGTGTTTTTTGAGAAAGGTGTTCAGGCGACGAATGCCCAGCTTGTCACCCGCGCCGTCGAACTCGGGAAAATGGCAGGCAGACAGATTGCGACAGCGCAGGAAACGCGGCAAATTCTCGGACTGAAAAAACACCGGCAGTAAAAATGAGACTGTGAGGCGAGTGCCATGATGCTCAAGGAAATCAAAAAAGTGGCGGTGCTGGGGGCAGGTACGATGGGACCCGGCATAGCCCAGACTTATGCCATGGGCGGCAGAGAAGTCAGACTTTGCGATATCAGCGAAGCTGCCCTGGAAAAGGCAAAGGTGATGCTCCGTACCAATGTGGATACTTTTGTGGAGGAAGAACTGCTGACTGCCGCCGAAGCGCAGCAGGTCCTGGGCCGAATTTCATTTTGCGGCACTGTGGCCGAGGCGGTGGCGGGCGTGCAGTTTGTTCAGGAAACGGTGGCGGAAAGACCGGCGGTCAAAAAGGCGGTATTTGAGGAGCTGGATCGGTTGTTGCCGGCAAATGTCGTCATCGTATCCAACGCCTCTTCGTTGAATCCGTTCGAGCTGATGCCCAAGCGGCGCCAACCCTTCTTTACCACTGCCCATTGGTTCGCCCCGCCCCATATCATCCCTTTGGTCGAGGTTGCCAGAGGCGAAGCCACGACCGAAGAGACGATGGCGGTGGCTATCGAGCTGCTGCAAACATGCGGCAAGACCCCGGTAAGACTGGAGAAGTTCGTGCCCGGCTATATCATAAACAGGCTCCAGATCCTTTTGAATACCGAAGTATTTTATCTGCTGGACAATGGCATATGTACGCCGGAACAACTTGACCTTGCGGTAAAGGCAAGCCTCATGCCCCGGGGCATGGTGCTCGGCCTTGTGCAGCGGTACGATTTCACCGGCCTTGATATCAGCGCCAACAACATAATCAACGCAAGCTATGTCATGCCCGAGACCAGCAAACGGCCCCAAGTGCTTTTCGACCATGTTGATAAGGGCGAACTGGGAGCCAAAACCGGAAAAGGCTTTTTTGATTATGGCGAACGCAGTTATGCCGAGCTTTGCAAAAAACGCGATAAAATGTTGTTTCAGGTGCTCAAGGCTACAAAGCATCTGATTAACGAAAAAATATAGGAGTTTTGTTATGAACGATGTTGTTATCATTGAGGCCTGCCGCACGGCGGTGGGGGCCATGGGCGGAAGTCTGAAGCCTTTGCAGCCGGAAGATCTGGCCTGCGCCGTGCTGGGAGGAACGCTGACGCGAGCCGGTATCGACTCCGCACTGGTTGACGAGGTCATCCTCGGTCACTGCCGTCAGAGCTCGGACAACCCGAATATCGCAAGGATTGCGGCTCTGCGCTGCGGCATCCCGGAGGCAGTGCCGGCATACACCGTCATGCGGCAATGCGCTTCCGGCATGACCGCGGTTTACGACGGAGCGATGTCGATCCAGACCGGACAGAACGAAATCGTGCTTGCCGGCGGGACCGAGAGCATGAGCAACGCAATTTTCTATATGAGAAACGCCCGCTACGGTCTCGGTACAGGCAATAGGGAGTTACTCGACTCTGTCACCGAAGTTCAGTTCTGCTCTCAGCCCCAGGATGTCTACGGCAGGTTTAATATGGGGATGACGGCCGAAAATGTGGCGGAACGCCTGAATATCAGCCGGGAGGACCAGGACATTTTTGCCTTTGAATCCCAGACGAAAGCCGCCGCCGCTATCGCGGCCGGTCGGTTCAGGGACGAAATCACGCCGGTGTCTGTGCCGCAGGGCAGGAAAAAAGAGCCTGTGATCTTTGATACTGACGAGTACCCCAAAGAGACTACGCTGGAAAAGCTGGCAAAGCTAAAGCCGGTTTTCCGCACCGATGGGAAAGGAAGCGTAACGGCGGGAAATTCTTCCGGCCGGAACGATGGCGCTTCCGCTCTTCTATTGATGTCAGGTGAAAAAGCGCAGAAACTGGGCCTCAAACCGATGGGAGTCATCCGCGGCTTTGCGGCAGCCGGCATTGATCCCCGGATCATGGGCCTCGGCCCTGTTCCGGCAACAAAGAAGGCTCTGAAAAACGCGGGGCTAACCCTTGCCGATATCGGCCTCATCGAGCTCAACGAAGCTTTTGCCGCCCAGTCTCTTGGCTGCATCCGCGAGCTTGACCTGAACCCGGCTATGGTGAATGTCAACGGCGGTGCGATCGCGCTGGGGCACCCCGTGGGCAGTTCCGGTTCGCGCATTCTTGTTACGCTCCTCTATGAAATGCGCCGCAGAGGTCTGAAATATGGCCTGGCCACACTCTGTGCCGCAGGGGGTATGGGTATGACAACAATTGTGGAAGCGGTGTAAATCACCAGCCGAAAAAACGGAGGGAATGGCGAATGATTTATCAGAGTTTCGACCAGTTGTTCGCTAAAAACAACAACGAATACAGACAAAAACAGCTTGTGGCAGTCATGGCAGCCGAGGACGCCCACACCCTTGAAGCGGTAAGTCAAGCCGCCAAGGCCGGGACGGTGGACGCGATTCTCGTCGGCGATAAGGCCAAAATTCACCGGCAGTTGGCGCTGCTCGATGAACGACGGTCTGACTACACGATCATCCATGCTGACAATTCTGAGGACGTGGTGCTGAAAGCGGCGAGGCTTGTGAAGGACGGACAGGCCCATTTCCTTATGAAAGGGTTCATCCAGACCGGCGAGATGATGAAGGTATTGCTGAGCGAAAAATGCGGCTTTCGCACCGATATGATGATGTCCCACCTCAGTGTTGTGCAGATACCCAATTATCATAAACTTATCGGTTTGACCGACGCGGCGCTTTGTGTATATCCCGACCTGAAGCAAAAGAGCGACATGATAAAAAATGCCGTTCGGGCAATGCTGAACATGGGCTTTGACACACCGAAGGTGGCCGTGTTGGCAGCTGTTGAGCAAGTCAATCCCAAAATGCAGGAAACGGTGGATGCCGCCGAGCTCAAACGGATGAATGCCGAAGGCCTTCTGCCGGACTGCGTTGTCGACGGTCCGCTTTCCTATGACCTGGTGATGTCCAGGGAGGCGGCCGAGCTCAAAGGAATTGACAGCCCGGTCTGCGGCGACGCCGATCTGATGGTGGTCCCCAATCTGGCTGCCGGGAATATTCTGCTGAAAGCCCTCCGCTATTCGGCTGGAGCCGTCAGCGCAGGCGTGGTTCTCGGGGGTAAGGTGCCTTTGGTACTGACATCCCGGGCAGCGGAAACGACCAATAAGTATCTGCCGATTTTGCTGGCGGCTGAGGCCAGCCGGTTCGTCTAACATGGCTGCCGGAGATGCTCCAGGGCAATCTCCGGTCGCCTGAACATATCGGAACAGGAGGATAGGCTGTTGGCAGAAAAAATATACAGGATATTGTCAATTAATCCTGGTTCGACATCGACGAAGATTGCCGTCTACGAAAACGAACAGGAATTGTTTCAAAAAACCGTGACCCATGATGGACAGGAACTGGCTGGCTATAAATTGATGGTGGATCAGTTGGCGATGCGCCAGAAGGCAATAGCGGAGTGCTTAAAGCAGCTCGATTTCCCTTTGGCAAGCCTTTCTGCGGTCGCGGGACGGGGTGGCAAGCTTCCTCCCCTGGTGCGGGGCGCTTACCGGATTACTAAATCGATGGTCGATTTTTTGACCTATCACCCCATCGATGAGCATGCTTCCAATTTAGGGGCGATTATTGCCCACAGCATCGCTGCGCCGCTGGGTATCCCTTCCTTCATATACGACGCCGTAGTGGTTGATGAGCTGGAGGATGTGGCGCGATTGTCGGGGGTGCCGGAGCTTAAGCGAAAAGCCTCCTGCCATGTCCTGAACATGCGGGCCGTCGCCCTGAAGACCGCCCAAAAGATGGGCCGCCGGCTCGACGAGCTGAATGTAGTGGTCTGCCACATGGGCGGCGGGATTACGGCCACGGTAATACAAAACGGCAGAATGATCGATGTTCTGACTGATGAAGAAGGCCCTTTTTCACCGGAGCGGGCCGGCCGGGTCCCCTGTCGCCAGTTGGTTGATCTCTGTTTTTCCGGAAAGCACGACCGGAGTTCTGCGACAAAACGGATGCGCGGCCACGGGGGGCTGCTGGCGTATCTTGGCACCAACAACGCCTTGGAAGTGGAAAAAAGGATCAAACAGGGGGACCAGTCCGCGGAATTGATCTATCAGGGAATGGCTTATCAGGTCGCCAAGGGCGTTGGTGAACTGGCCACGGTGGTAAGCGGAAATGTCGACGTGATTATTCTTACCGGTGCCATCGCCCATTCCCGGCTGTTTACCGGCTGGGTTGTCGATCGGGTGCAGTTTATTGCTCCGGTAGTCATCGTGCCTGGCGAAAACGAATTGGAGGCTTTGGCTCTCGGCACCTTAAGAGTGCTCCGGGGCGAGGAAGAGGCCCGCGAATTTGTTGAACCGCAGCAAGGCATTTAACGAAAACCGCAGTATCTGTGCCTGGATGATTGCGCGGAGGCGGATAAAAAGCACTCCGCCGTGGGATAAGGGCCCGCAGTTCACCGCGCAGATATTGAAGGGGAAGGGGTTTGCGGATGGTCGTTACCGCCGAACATTTGATAGGTTTGATCATTACCTTGGTTATAGTATCTGCAGTAGGGCTAAATGCCGCCCGTCAGGTAAAAACCGCTGACGACTTTACTGTCGGCGGGCATCGTTCAGGAATGACGCTGGTCGCCGGGACGATAATCGGTACAATTATCGGTGGGGCATCGACGATCGGTACGGCCCAGTTGGCTTTTTCCATCGGTCTCTCAGCCTGGTGGTTTACCCTCGGAGCCGGACTGTCGCTGCTGGTTATGGCTTTCTTTTACGCCCGCCCGTTGCGGACCAGCGGGCTGCAGACCATTCCCGAATATCTGGCGCTTCATTATGGCCAGACCGCGGGAGCGTTGACAAGCGTATCTTCTTCCCTTGGCATCTTTTTCAGCATTGTCGCCAGCGTTCTGGCGGCGACGTCGCTGGTGGGCGCTGTATTCAGCATGGGAGCGCTGCAGGCGATCGCCATGGTATTTACCCTTGTCATCGCCTACGTTTTTTTTGGCGGGGTCTGGGGTACAGGGCAGGTCGGAATTCTCAAAACGATATTGACCTTTATCAGCCTGGTTGCCGTGGCGGTGGTCTCTTATCGCCAGTTGGGCGGTATGGCCGGCTATATAGCCGCTTTCCCTCCGTTTCCCTGGTTTAGTTTATTCGGTCGGGGCGCCTGGGTAGATATCGGCAGTGCCTTGTCGATGCTGGTAGGCACCTTGTCGACCCAAACCTACATCCAGGCCATCTACGCCGCGCGGGATGTGAAGGCGGCCCGGCGGGGCGCCGTTTTGGCGGCTGTCATTACTCTGCCCTCCGGCATTCCGGCCATCATGGCCGGGATGTTCATGCGGGTCAACCATCCTGACATCGCGCCGATCGAGGCTCTGCCTCTGTTCATTCTCCAGTATCTGCCGCCGTGGCTCGGCGGCGTGGCCATGGCGACCCTGTTATTGGCGGCGGTAGGGTCGGCCGCGGGGTTGGCTCTGGGTGTCAGTACCATGTTGACGTGTGATATTGCGGCCCGCTTCAAATGCCAGCGCGCCCAGGTATTGTTGTGGCTCAACCGCTCGATTGTGCTTGTTGTCACCCTTGTCGCCACCTGGTTTTCCTTCGGTAACCTAAAATCGCTGGTTCTGGAATGGAACTTCTTGTCGATGGGTTTGCGTGGTGCAGGGATATTTCTGCCATTGACTGCAGCCATTTTTATGCCGTCGCGGATCAGCAGGAAGTGGGCGCTATGGTCAATGATTGCCGGGACGGCTGCGGTTATTGCCTGTAAAGTCATTTTCCCGCAAGGGATCGATCCGTTATATGCCGGCATAGCTGCCAATGCTGTTTTTCTGGCGGCGGGCATCCGTCCTTCCAAGAAGAAAGACTGAAGCATACGCGGGGAAGATACTAATCGCGCTTTCGCATGAAGCGGGCGGAGTCTGTCAAAAGACTCCGCCTTTTTGTTATCCGCCTGTCAGGCAACTGGTTCCAAGAAGCTTATAGCTATGAGAAAAGCCCTGAATACAAGGTTTTTGTTTTAAAAGAAGGGATTGCCGCTTCGTTCTGCAATA
>JARLHY010000179.1 GCA_031292015.1 Negativicutes bacterium
ACCCCCGACCAGTTCCGGCCGAAGGCCCGGCCGAATTCGCCGGCCACATCGTTGATCAGTCCGCCGGCCTGCTCCAGGGCTTCATTCTGGCGGTACTTGTAATCCATATAGAACTCCGGGCTGGTAACCGTGTTCAGAGCCTGAGGATTGTTGATATCCAGCGCGGCTATCCGTGTAAAGGGCAGGAAGGCGTCCACCGCCGCCTGTCCGGGAACATCCACTTCTTCCTGGGTATGGGACTGAATATAACCTTCGTAGTTGACCATTGCCGGCAGGCGGCAGGCTTCGGCAACTTTGAAGGCCTGCAGCGTTGTGTCCAGCACTTCCTGGTTGTTCTCGCAAAACAGCTGAATCCAGCCGCTGGCATCCTGGGATATGGCGTCGCCATGCTCAGGGAAGCGGCTGTGCGGCGCCGAGAGCGCCCTGTTGGCCACCGCCATCACCACCGGCTGGCGCAGACCTGCCGTATGATATACCACTTCGGTCATATACAGCAGGCCCTGGGAATTGGTCACTGTAAAGGTTCTGCTCCCGGCCAGCGACGCCCCCAGAGCGGCCGCCAGCGCGCTGTGGTCGCACTCGACCCGCACGAAACGGGTCTTCATTTCGCCATCCTCGATGAACTTGGAGATCTTCTCCATCGCCGGAAAAGCGGGAGTAATGGGATAATAGGCCAAAACTTCGATCTTGGCCAGCTTTGCGGCATAAGCGGCGGCCTCGCTGCCGGTCAGAAGAGATACACTCATCACTTAGCCTCCTTTAGCGGGAAAAGACCTCGATCTCCCTTATACTCCAAAACCATCGCAATCGCCTTTTCCGGGCACTCCACCGCGCAGGTGCCGCAGCCGTTGCACAGTTTCAGATCCACGGTCACCCGGCCGTCTTCCAGCTTCAGGGCGCCTTCCGGACAAAACAGGGTGCAGACCAGACACTGGCTGCAGCCCTCACCGATGACCGGGTGCTGCTCGCGCCAGACGATGCCGGACGGAGCCTCGGCCATGGTGCCAGGTTTAGCCGAAGGAACTACAGGTAGGTTCTTAGCCAAGATAACCTTGCCTCCTTTGAAAATCATGATAAGCGGGCCATCGGGCCTTGGGGTGCAGCGTTCCTGTCACCGCTAGGATAAGATACCGGAAGGCACGCTGCCTTCCAGGAGCGGTGGAACAATCGGCGGTTGCCCGGTCTTCTTCAGGATCTCCTGCCCGTCTGCGGACAGAAGAAATTTGACGAAAGCTTTCGCCGCGTCAGCATTCGGGGCGGTGCCGGGGATAGTCACCACATTGCGGATTTCTTCGCTGAGGTTAACCTTCGCCGGAAAGTAAACAATATCCACGTCGTCGGCCAGCGTTACCGCCGCAGACAGATAGACGATGCCGGTATTGGCCTCGCCGCCCTTCACCGCCTGCAGGACAGCAGGGATAGTTTCAGCTTTCCGGGCCCGGTCGATGATCTCGTCAGCCAGAGCAGGCTTGCCCTCGGCCGCAGCCGCTTTTTTGACAAACTCCATTGTCCGGAAGGTTGCCATATCCTTTTCACCGGTTACCCGGGCCAGTTTTACCCCGCTTCCGGCCAGATCGGACATCTGTTTGAGCCCCAGCGGATTGCCTTTTTGGGTGATCACGACCAGCTCATTGGCGGAGAAAGTGACATACCAGCTCGCGGCCTCCTTGCCGGCGACGCTTTTACCGATCATATCTTTGACCACCTGGGGATCAGACGGAGCGAACACGTCACAGGTATCGCCCTGGAGGATCCGGTTGGAAAGCTCTTTGGATCGGCCGGAGGTAAGATTGATTTTGATATTTTGGTGTTTGGCCGCGAAAGCCGTTTTTAGTCCCGCCATCGGCCCGGCCAGCGAATCGGCGTGAAATACTTCAATAATCACCTGTTTACCCTCCGCATTCTGAGTCGGCGCCGGACCTCTTCCGCAGCCGACAGTCATAGTTAGCAGCAGCGCGCCAAGGAGACACCGTTGGTAGGTGATACGACATCGCCGGTGCCCAGCTGAGGTCATAGCTTAAGAACCGTGAAGAACAGCCAGGAGATGAAGGCCCCGACAACCACCATCGCGAAGCCCCAGGCCAGCAGTTGCCGGAAAAACTTGGTCTTGTCGGTTTTCGGTCCGGCGCCGCCGAACAGCAAGGCGCCGGAGGGCGACAGCGAACTCAGGTCCACAATGTGCCCCGCCAGAACCACCGTATACACCAGGGCCACTCCGTCGCCGCCCCCCATCTTGGCGAGCAGGTCCGGTATCATCGGAATAAAGGCCGGCATGATCACTCCCGATGTGCTGGCGTACACCGAAATCAGTGCTGCTACCGAGCCTACCACCGCCGTGGCGGTTTCCGGCGTGGAGACCTTGGCGATAAAGCCGGCGAAAAGTGCCATCCCGCCGACATTCTGCATCAGGCCGATGAGCACCGTAACCCCGCAGATCAGAAGAATGGTCGGCCAGGGCATCGCCTTGATGGCCTTATTTTCATCGGCGGCGTTCAGCAGGGTGAGCGCCGCGCCAACGGTAAAGGCGGTCAAACCGACGTCCGTCTTAAAGATCAGGGCAGAAACCATCAAAACAAGAACCCCGACCATGGTGATCTTTTGCTGATAGTTGAAAGGCTCCACCGGAACATCGAGAATCCGCCGGACGGCAGCCTTCGAAGCTTCGTCCTGCTTCTTCCACAGTTTCAGCCCTCCGAACAGGCAGTAAGCCGCAAAGCCCACCACCGCGTGACCGAGAAAGGTGTTCCAGAACAAGTGCCAGGTAATACCTGTGTAGCCGATTTTGGCAGCCAGGCTGTTGGCGATAACCCCGGCCGGCGTGATTGGCGACATTGCCGCCGCCTGAGCGCCGTTGCCGATCATCATCGCCATCACAAACACCGGAATGCCGACCTCCTCGGCCAGCAGCAGGCAAGGCGCCGATATCAGCGCCAGAATCGCCGTATGACCCGGTCCAAGGGCCGAAAGAATAAAGGCCACGAAAAACAGGACGATAGGCAGGACAGCCACGCTGCCCCGAACAGCCTTGACCGAGTATTTGGTAAATTTGTCGATCGTCCCGTTGGCGATGGCGATACCGAATAAATAGGTAGTGCCTGCCAGCGTCATAAACAGGGACAGCGGAAAACCACCGATGATTTTAGCTGTCGGCACCTGCCCGATCTGTCCGACGATAAACGCGAAAGCGATGGCCAGTACACCGACATTTTTTGGTGAAATACAAGCTATGATCAGCGCAATGACAAGTGCAATCAGGGAGAGTACGGAGACATCCATTGATTATCCTCCTTTTGTGCGGCGATGGTTCGGTTTGCAGCTCACCCAAGCCTTGTCCTTCGCCGGCTTACACCGAATCTGTCTTGGCAAATCACCTGCCGCGCAAGGCAACCCCCGGCGGCTTCTTTTCTCCTTGCTACGCTCCTCCTTTCCCTTCGTCCGGAAACAATAAATGATTACGGCAGACCATTTTGGTCTTCAGGTAATTACGAAACGCAAATTCCGTGCCAACCTGTTTTTTTTGCAACAATGAGGCAATAGCAAATTTTCAGTCAATCATTGCGGCATATTTCAAGTTCGTTTCGCTGGTCTGAGTTTTTGCCATAAGGACCTTTTGCGGCAACTTTCAGCATAAATTCGCCAAACCCCGCCGGAAAACCTCTGCTGTTTTTCCGCAGATTGTTTTTCAAAGAGCCTATCCATCATCTCGCTTAAAAAGGCATCTCCATAAAGCAGCCTACATGTAGGCTTCAGCTTGTTGAGAAACCTATTTTTCAGGCCGTTCAGAAACCCCCAGATGCGCGACGGCCCCACGAACCCAGCAGCGACGCGTACCGGGAAGTACGCTAGCAATGGGTTTATGGGGCCAAGTGCGCAGCTCTTACGCGTTAAGCAGACACACAGCGCTTCAGCGATGATGTGGTCGCTTATGCCTGGCAACAAGCGAACCGAAAGCTCTGCTTTCGAGCGAGACGTTAGCCAGGCGAAGCGTTTAGAGCTGCGGCCTACCCTTTACGGGTACAAAGCAGCTGGGGGTTGCAGAGCGGCCTGAGCCCGCTGACGCGGGCTTATCACTTACTATTATCAAACTATGATCTCTTATGCATGGTTCCAGCTGCATGTTGTCCGGGGAGCTCGCCGGGCTCCCCGGACCTTATGTTGTTTTAGACAGACGCCGGCTCATCAGAGCTGGGGAAGAACCCCCGGAATGACCCACGCCTGCAGCAGGATAATCGCGATAACCAGCAGCAGAAGATAGATGGAGTATTTGACAGTGATCCGGAAAATATCGGTCTCATGCCCGACAAGGCCGGTGGCCGCACAGGCAACCGCAATCGACTGGGGCGAAATCAGCTTGCCGATGTCGGCGCCGAACAGGTTCGCCGAAATGGTCAGCAGCGGATTGAAGCCCAGCTGGCTGGCGGTAACCTGCTGCAGCTTGCCAAACAGGGCCGCCGACGAAGTCACCGAACCGGTCAAAAACACGCCCAGATAGCCGATGACCGGCGAGAAAACAGGAAACATCATGCCGGTATAAGCCGCGAAGGCCAGTCCCAGCGTGAAGGACATACCGGAATAGTTGGCTAAAAAGCCGATACCGAGAACCGAAGCCAGGGTAATCAGTGAATAGGACAGCTGCTTTAAGGTCTTGGAGAAAACTCTGACCCCGGTGGCCGGACCGATGCCCAGCACGACCATCGCGATCAGTGAGGAAATCAGCATCGCCGTGCCGGGAGCCGAGAAATAATCCCAGCGGTAACCAGCCGCGTATTTTGCCGGTGCAGCCACGATCGGCGCCGCGCGATAGACGACGCCGTCCAGACCGGGCCAGGACGGGATATTGACAAACCATTTCAGGGTGTTGCCAACATACCCTTTGAAGGCCGGAGTGCCCCATATCCCCATGACAATCATCAGGATGATGAATGGCGACCATGCCTTTATAATCTGGCCGGCGCTGTACTTGACAGCCATATCCTTGGCGGCGTCGGTGTCGTTGGGGAATCGCCAGATAGTTGCCGGCTTCCAGAACTTGAGAAATACGCCCAGACAAATCATCGACACAAAGGATGACAGGATAGCCGGCAGCTCCGGTCCCATATTCTGACTGACAATGTGGTTGGTGATGGCATAACTGACGCCGGCGACGATTGCCGCAGGCAGTACGCCGGTGACGTTCTTCCAGCCGGCCACGACCACCAGCATGAAGATGGGGATCACCAGCGCCAGAATGGTCATATCCCAGCCAATGGCCCGGGAAACGATCAAACTGTTGATTTCGGTCACTGTCGACATCATGATGGTCGGGGTTCCCACCGGTCCGAAGGGAACCGGCGGAGTATTGGCCACCAGACAGATTACGGCTGCCGGCAGCGCCGGAAAACCAAGCCCGATCAGCATCGCCGCGGCAACCGCCACCGGGGCGCCCTGTCCGGAGACCCCTTCCATGAACGCCGAGAAACAAAAGGCGACCAGCAGGGCCTGAAGCCTGCGGTCTGTGGACAAAGATGAAATAGAACTTTTAATGATTTCGAACTGCCCTGATTCCACAGTCAGATTGTACAAAAACACGGCGGTCAGGATGATCCAGCCTATGGGGAAAAGACCGTTGAGCATCCCCAGTGCGGCGGCCGACAGGGCCACACTCACCGGCATGCCGTAGGCCAGAACGACAACCACGATCGTCAGCACCAACGTCGAAACGCCGGCAATATGCCCCTTCATCCGCTTTACCGCAAGCGCCCAGAAAAGATAGAAAATCGGGATCGACACTACCAGAGCGGTGAGACCCAAGCTGCCACTAACTGCCGCATAATTGTGAAGCCATTGCACACGCAACACACCTTTCCATTCTTGATTGATCAAACTCCTGCCGCACCGGCGGTCTTGCAGACAGGCCGAGCGGTGCAGGCGCGGTGAAGAAAGAATTGGCGGATCCGTCCGGTTGCTAGCGATGTGTCCGCTCAAGCCCGACGGCAGGCACTGGTGTGTAGTTAGCTGCGATAAGAAAAATCCAGGGCTGTCGGACGCGTCCTGGGAAAACTGGCTGCTGCCGGCGGGCGAATGCTGTGCCCGGGCCGGAGTCAGACCGCTGAACTGTCTAGGTGAACAGAATCAAGGCAATGAACTCCAGATCGGTCTTCCCGGTATTTTCGATGGAGTGGCTTTCGCCGGCTGTCGTAAATACCGCGTCCCCCGGGCCGACCTCCACTTTCGTTCCGTTGTCGTCGACCGTTCCGGTGCCGCTAAGGATGTAGTAGGCCTCGACATCCCCCTTGTGCTGGTGATAACCCAGCGACGAGCCTGCTGTCAGCAGTTGGCGGGAGAACAGGCGGCCCTTACCCTGCATCTGGTCATTGTCCAAAATGTGGGTAACCTTTATTTCCCCCTTGCCTCCCAGGCGCTTTTCGAAGACCTCGGTTTTCAGCTGACTGGCCTTTGTGATCATTTCTCACCCTCCCTTCTTTCTAGGACTCCTGCCCCCAACAGGGCAAAGCCTCTTACCCCGTGTCTGTCTCTATCGCCGATAAGAGGCTTTGGTAATATTTTACCGTTTTACCTCAACCTTGGCCAGTTTTTCGTAGTAGCGGATCAGACTGCCGTGATCCTTGTCGCCCAGGCCGTCCACCTTCAGGGCTTGCATTATTTCCATCACAGCGGCGGTAAGCGGCAGCGACACACCGATTTCATGCGAGGTTTCCAGGACATTGTTCAAATCTTTGATATGGAGATTGATCCGAAAACCCGGGTCGAATTTGCGGTCCATCACCAGCGGAGCCTTGGCGTCCAGCACCGTGCTGCCGGCCAGTCCGCCCCGGATGGCCTGATAAACCAGGTCCGGTTCCACACCGGCTTTGGTCGCCAGGACAAGAGCCTCGGACATCGCGGCGATATTCAGGGCAACGATGATCTGATTGGCCAGTTTTGTGACATTGCCTGCGCCGACATCGCCGGTCAGAACCACCGAGCCGGCCATGTTCTTCAGAATAGGATAGCATTTGTCGAATACTTCTTTCTTGCCGCCGACCATGACCGACAGTGTGCCGTCGATGGCCTTGGGCTCGCCGCCGCTCACCGGGGCATCCAGCATTTCAGCGCCTTTTTCCGCCAGTTTGGCGGCGACTTCCCGGCTGACCAGCGGAGCGATCGAGCTCATGTCCACAACAATAGAGCCCGGCTTTACCCCCTCGATCACTCCATTTTCCCCCAACACAACCTGTTTGACGTGGGGGGAATTGGGCAGCATCGTGATGACAATCTCAGCCTGCTGGGCAACCTCCCGGGGAGTTGCCACGGCCTTGGCTCCGGCTGCGACGACCTCGTCGACCGCCGCTTTCACCACATCGCATACAACCAGCTCATACCCGGCCTTGAGCAAATTTTTGCTCATCGGCTTCCCCATAATTCCCAGACCGATAAATCCGATTTTCATCTTTTCCACACCTCGCCCTTTTCCTTGTTTGTTCCCTGCTTTATGTACCAGGCCTTTACGCCGGAAATACAGCTGCCTGTCGGCAGCTGTATTTTCGGCGGTCTGTTCTTAGATAAACTCTTTGACGCAATCGACGGCAGGTCCCATCGAGCAGTCGGTGTTCTTTTCACAGACGATGTCGATGACATACGGCTTCTTGGACTTGGCTGCTCTTTCCAGAGCGCCCTTGATGTCGCCGGGTTTTGTCACCCTTTCGCCCGCGCCGCCGAAGCCTTCAGCAACCTTCATATAGTCCATGACGCCTTGGTTGACTTCAAGCGCCACTTCATACTCATAACCAAAGGCGTACTTCTGATTTTGCCGGATCAGGCTGAGATAAGCGTTGTTGACAATCACGACGATGACCGGAATATCATAGGCGGCCGCGACAGCCAGTTCCTCCACCAGGAAGGTGAAACCGAAGTCGCCCATCACCGCAACGGCGTGCTTATCCGGAACGGCGACCTTGGCCCCAAAGGCGGCGGGGATATCAAAGCCCAGGGTACCGGCGCCTCCGGAAGGCAGGTACAGGCGAGGCTTGCTGACGTCCTGAAGCTGTCCGGACCAGATCTGGTTCAGACCACAGCCGGTAGTGAACATGGCGTTATCCTTGAAGAATTTGTTGAGTTCTTCGTATACCCGGTGCGGCTTGATGGGTACAGCGTCGTAATCGGTTTTGCGTTTTAGCTCGGCTTTCAGCGCAGGCAGAGCCTTGATGCGGGCATCATCTTTCTTCTTGCCCTCTTTCGCCGCGACTTTGATGAGGGCTTCCAGGGCGTACTTGGCATCAGCAACGATCCCCAGGTCAGGCTGGAATATTTTGCCGATCTCGCTGGGCTCAACATTGATATGGATAAACTTTCTGTTTCCTTTGTAAACGCTGATGTTGCCGGTATGCCTGTCGGTGAAGCGGCAGCCGATACCGAGGATGAGGTCGGAATCGACGAATACTTTGTTGCCGATGGGCTGACCGACCTGGATGCCGGCATGCCCTGCATCTAGCGGATGATTTGTCGGGATGCCGCCTTTGGCCATATAGGTCGTGATGACCGGAAGGTTCATCATTTCGGCGAACTTCACACACAGATCGGTGGCCTCAGCCAGGATAACCCCGCCGCCCATGATGAGGGTCGGGTTCTTGGCTTCGTTGATCATGGCGATGGCTTTTTTGATGTCAGCTTCCGCCGGGCGCGGGTTTTCCCACTTCAGCGGTGCATAGGCGTCAGCATCGAACTCGATCTCGGCCAGTTGCACGTCAAGTGGCAGGTCGAGCAGTACCGGGCCGGGCTTGCCTGATTTTGCCTGTTTGAACGCGGTCTGGAAGGTTTCCACCGCCTTGGCGGCGTCGGTGATGCAGTAGGTGGCCTTGGCGATAGGTTCGCAGATTTTGGCGATATCGACGCACTGGAAAGCGTCTTTGCCAAGCTGGGCGGTAACCGCCTGGCCAGTGATGGCGATCAGCGGAATCGAATCAATATTCGCGGTGTAGATGCCTGTGACGAAATTTGTGGCCCCGGGACCGGAGGTGCAAATCGCCATAGCCATTTTGCCGCTGGCCCTGAAATATGCGTCAGCAGCGTGGACAGCAGCTTCCTCGTGCCGCACGATATAATGCTTGATCTTCGAATTGGCCAGATACTTGTAAACTCCGTTTATACCTGCACCGGGAATCCCGAAGGCATCAGTAATGCCCTCTTTCTCCAAAATCCTGACAATGGCTTCTGATACACTCATTTTCACTTTAGCCATATTCCATTCCTCCTTAAATAATTTAGATTAACAGTCGAACCCTTTGAAACTCGGTCAACCGATGTTTCCAGCTGAGTACAGTCAAGCCTCCCTTAATATATAGTATATCCCAGTCAGTCCAACAGGTAAAATTCAATTTCAGAATATTCAATATGCCAAATAACTATAGTTGCCCTGTAAAAATCGGATTGCCGGGCATCAGAAACCCGGCCCGCGCCCCAGACGAGGCAAAAAGACGATCAGCCCCTGGAGCACAGAGGTGAAAAAGCAAGTTGCCCTTATCAGAAAAAAATCTGATAAGGGCAACCGATCAGCTGTGCTCTGGTTGCGGACTTGTTAAAAAACCGTTCTTTCACCGAAGCAGGCACTGCGCAATGGGCTTTGCATCCTCCCGCTCAGGTTGACGCCAGCGCCACTTTTTGGCCCCTGCGGGCCGATTCATAGATCCCAAGCACGATCTCCAGCGACTTCAGGCCTTCTTCACCGGTGACCGACGGTTCCCTGCCTGTGGCGACGGCCTGGAGAATGTCTGTCAGCTGAGCCTTGTGGTTTACAGTGGAGATGGCCGGAGAATTGACGTCACCGTAAGATATTTTCGCGGCATCGACAAAGTCTTCTTCCCGGCAGCCTTCGACCTTCCATTCCCTGACCAGCCCGCCTTCCAGAACAAAGGAGCCTTTGCTGCCATGAATCTCGATCCGCTCCTTATAGCCGGGCTTTATGGCTGTGGATCCTTCGATCACTCCCACCGCCCCATTGCGGTATTCCACCGTCGCGACCCCCAAGTCTTCGGTATCGATGCTGTGGAGCGACGTCCGAATCAGCCCGGATACGCTTTGGACGCCGCCCATAAACCATTGCAGCAGGTCGATGGTGTGAATGGCCTGGGTAATAAGCGCCCCGCCTCCCTCGACCGTCCAGGTGCCCCGCCAGGCATTGCTGCGATAGTACTCCGGCGAGCGGTACCATTTGACATAAGCGTCCCCAAGAATCAGCTTCCCGAGCAGTCCTGCCAGCAGCGCGGCCTTCACTCTCTGCGCCGCGGGAGTGAACCGGTTCTGGAGGATGACCGCCAAGGTGAGCTGCTTGGCCCGGTAGGTGCCGATAAGTCGCCGGGCCTTTGCAACGTCGATATCCAGCGGTTTCTCCACAATCAGATGCTTCCCTGCCGCTGCGGCCTCCAGGCCAAAATCGACATGAAGCCCCGGCGGCAGGCAAAGACTGACGACACCGGCCGCCGGATCGGCCAGAGCCTCCTCATAAGACCGGTAGGCACGAACACCGTACTTCGCGGCAAAGCTGGCTGCAGCCTCAGGATTCCGGCTCCATACCCCCGCTATCTTGGCTCCGGGAATCTCCTGAAGAGCCGCGGCATGGATGTTGGCCACCATTCCGGCTCCAATAAGAGCGACACCGGCATAGGTCATGTCCTCTTCCTCCTTCAGTCCAGGATCAATAGTCCCGGTTTGACGATCCGCGTCCCGCCGACCTCGGTCACGATTTTGGGGTAAATGACAGGCTGGGTAATCATCAGGGGACCTTCGCCTGTGGCGATAAAACCGTCCTCGGTCTTGGTACCGGCGATGGAAGGATTCCAGCAGATGGCCTGATCAGCCTGAATCCGTTCGGAAGTATCGGGGGTGACTCTGATATCCCGGGCATAATAGCCCATCGCTCCGCCCTGGTGGTGGAGCTGCCATTCGTTCTCATACCCCAGTTCCTTGTAAGCGGCCAGACCGGTTTGGAAAGCGTCCGCCCACGGGACCCCCGGCCTGGCGACCGCAATCATCCGGCATTCGATTTCGTTATTGTCGACAAACTGCTTGATCAGCTCCTGTGGAGGCCTGCCGAAATGCAGCAGCCGGGTGACGGTGGTGATCAGCCCCTTATAGCGCGCGTTGACACTGACCATGACATAACGCTTTACCATCTGCGCGGTAGGTATAGGATGCCTGAAGCGGTAGATGCGGTCGTCAGCCGCCACCTGAAGGCCGGTGGGGTCGATCCTGTCCGGCCAAAGCTCACCCCCGATTCTGCCGGCAATCTCGCACTCCTTGTCCCCCGGTCTGATACCAAGCATGATTTTCTCAATCGCCTGAGACAGCTTGTCGCCCAAAAACCGATACCGCTCAACTTCATTTTCGGTCAGACAGTAGCGCAGTTTCTTGATATCCCCGTCAATATTCAGGCATGATCCGAATCCCGCATCGGCACCGACGCGGCTCAGGTCGGGTGTCACCTTGCGGATAAGCTCAGCCTCTTTGTCGGCGTACCATTCATAGTCAAGCAGCACAAATCCGAGTTCAGCCAGCCCCTCGTCCTCCATCATCCGGGCCGCCTCGATCCTGCTGGCCAGGACATAGCGGGCTTCCTTAGTGATGAGCAGCGAGGTAACGCCCATTTCGGTAGCTATCCCGACCATATTCAGCCCGCCGCCGGTAAACCAGGAGAAATTCGGCTGTTTTTTCAGCAATAAGGCGTCCAGACCTTTCTGCTCCAGCAGGTCCGCGACCCGCCGCTGCTTCAGCAGCACTTCCTCCAGCCTTTTCATCACAGTTACCTCCTTTATTACCTAGAAGCGGGACTTGAACATATCATAGACAACTTCGGCCGACAGCGGCACATAGTTATTTTTCATCAACCGCTCCTGGGCCATGGCCGCCTGGGCAAACTCGCCCAGTTCCGCCTCTTGCACGCCGTATTCCCGCAGCCGCTTCAGGGGAATGATGTTGTTCAGCAAATCGGCCAGTGCCGTAACCGCGTCCTGAGCCTTGACCCCGAGGATATCCGCCAGCAGGCCGCGCAGTTCCACAAACCGCCCGGTGGGATTCAGCTCTTCGTACTTGCTGAGAACCACACCCAAAAAGGCGTAATTCGACTCGCCATGAGCCACGTGGTATTTCCCGCCCAAGGGATAGGACATGGCATGGACCGCGCCGACGCCTGTGTTGCCGAAGGCTATGCCGGCAAAAGTACTTGCCAGGAGTACCCGTCGATAAAGCTCGTCGGCGATGGCGCCTTTCGCTGCGACAATTTCCTGGTAAGCGCCGATAATTTGCTGCATGGCTTTAATCGCATGGAGTTCGGTCATCTGATTGGATCGCGGCGCCACAAAGGACTCCACTGCGTGGATCAGCGCGTCGATGGAACTGAAAGCAAAGAACTTGTAAGGTATTCCTTTGAGAAAAGCAGGCACCAGCACGGCCTTGTCAGGAAATATTTCCGGGCCGACGATTCCCTTCTTTACATGGGCCGTAGTGTCTTCGAGAATCGCGATGTTGGTCACTTCGCTGCCTGTGCCGCAGGTGGTCGGGACCGCGATAAGCTCATGGCCTTTTTTTAGAGCCAGCCGTCCGTACAGGACGTCGAGGATATCGGTGACGCCGGCAACCGAGAGGGCTTTGCCCACATCGATGACAGTGCCTCCGCCAATGGCGAAAATCCGCTGAAACTCCTGGTCGTGGACATCTTTCAGAATGGTATTGATCATTTTGTCGCTCGGCTCGCCGGCCCCGTAATTTTCCTGATAGACAACCCGGGACTTGAGACCGAAGGACGCCAGATGAGTGTCATAAATCACCGCATTGGTGATGATCAGGTCTTTTTCCGATGGCAAAAGCGTGCTGACGAACTCTTCCGCCCCGTCCAGGATCATCAGCTCAGTGGCTAATTTGAAGTTTTCCATATAAATACCTCCGCCTAACTTTTTCTGCCTAGCATATTGACGTCAATATCTGCTTGATGTCGTCAACAGTCGGTGTCCGCGGGTTTACCAGCGTTGACCCGGCGCCGACAGCGTCTTGGGCGAGAAAATCAATCTTTGTCCGATACGCTTCGCCGCTGATGCCAAACGCGGTGATCTTGGCCGGAAAGGCTATCGCCTGTTTCAGGCCGGCGATCTTATCCATCAGCGCCTGGAACATCGCCTCGTCCGTTCCTGGGGCGACACCCAGGCAGACGGCAATTTCCCTGTAGCCATCACGGCAAAAAGCAAAGTTGAACTTCATCACCGCGTCCAGCACCAGGGCCACCGCCACACCGTGGGCAACGCCGAACGCGCCCAGCGGATTTCCGATTCCGTGAGCCAAACCGGTGCCCCGGTTGGCAATGGCAATGCCGGCCATCATCGACGCATACTGCAGCTTGGCCCGGGCTTCGACATTTGCGCCGTCTTTATAGACGATAGGCAAATTTTCGACAATCGTCCGGATTGCTTCCAGGGTATATAGGTCGGAAAAAATATTTTTGGGCTTTTTCGACGTATAGGCTTCAATAGCATGGACAAGGGCGTCCAAGCCGGTATTCGCGGTGACTTCCGGCGACATGCTGATAGTGAAGGCTGGGTCAAGGATGACGACATCCGGAATGGTCTGGTAATCGGCGACCGAATTCTTGATATAGGGAACTTCGTCGTTGCCGGTCTTGACAAAGACCATATTGAACGGCGTTACCTCCGAGCCCGTCCCGCTGGTGGTGGGAATAGCCACCATGCTTGCCTTACGCTCAAGGCTGGGGAGATTGAAACGCCGGAACAGGGCCTCGTCGCTGATGTCAGGAAACTCGTATATGACTTTCATGATCTTGGCGGCATCGAGGGTGGAGCCGCCGCCCACCGCAAAGATATGATCAGGGGCGAACTGCTCCATGATCTTGGCCGATTCCCGGACATAATCAAGCGTGGGCTCCCGCCCTTCGCTGAATATCTTGGTTACAGCAAACCCCGCCTCTTTCAGGTAGCTTTCCAGCGTCGCGGCGACCGTGGGGTTGCGTTTGGCGAAAGCTCCCGACATTACGATGAAGGCCCGCTCACCTTTAAGGGTCTTGACATGCTCCAGCGCCCCCGCGCCGCTTACCAGCTTCCGGGGAGAAGTCATCTCCATATACATACCAGGCACCTCTTTTCGTTCATTTGAATCCTGCCCCGCCTGAGGCAGTCCATTTCGGGCAAAAAACAAAGGCTGTTACAAGATACACGCAAGCTCCAGTGCCGACCCTTCTGCAGTCACTACCATTTAGCGGGTAAAGTGCTGCGAAGGCGGGCAGCATGCAGCTCGGCACCTAACAACAAGCCTCTGATGCAATACTAAAAAGTTGGGATTAGTGATCAGTCGATTTTCGGCGCCGGGGAAAGCGAACAGTATATCGCCATCGGCTCCTCGCCGTCATTTTTCTGTCCATGCAGCGCATTAGCCGGCACATACACACTAAGGTTTTTTTCGAGACGGATGGTCTGATCTTCCAGAACCATGGTTCCCTCACCACTGAGGATGAAATAAACCTCCTCGTATTCGTGCCGATGGGGTACAACCTCCTCGCCGGGATTCAAATAACACATGGAAGTACCGATATTCTTCGATCCGGTCGTTGCCGGGTTCACCAGTCTGAGCACATAGCCGCCGATTTTTCTGAACTCGATGCCTTCGCTGATTTTCATCGTCCGTTTTACTGTCATTGATTGTCTCTCCTTTTATTATGAAATTGATTCGCTGGAATAAATTAAATACCCAAATAGGCCTGTTTAAGTTCCTTGTTTTCCAGCAGTTCGTTGCCGGACCCCTGAAGAACAATGCTTCCTCGTTCGATAACATAGCCATAATCCGACATCTGCAAGGTTTTGCAGACATTTTGTTCAACAATGAGTATTGATGTTCCCTGCTCCCGGATTTTATGGATCTGCTCAAACATTTCGTTGACAAGAATGGGAGCAAGTCCCCAGGACGGCTCGTCCATAATCAGCAGCGTGGGCAGGGCCATCAAAGCCCTGGCCATGGCCAGCATTTGCTGCTCACCGCCGCTTAATGTGCCTGCGTACTGGCTAATGCGCTCCTTGAGGCGCGGAAACAGCTCGAACATTTTCTCCATGCTTTCCTTGCGAACTGCCTTGGCCCGCTGGATACTTGAACCCACTTCAAGATTTTCGAGCACAGTTAAATGATTGAACAACTGCCGGCCTTCCGGCACCATCGATATACCCAGCTTGACGATTTCGTGCGGAGAAAGACCGTCAATCCGCTGGTCGTTGAAATAAATCTCGCCGCTTTGGGGCTTGATCATCCCGCAGATAGTCTTAAGCAGAGTGGATTTGCCGACACCGTTGGCTCCGACGATGGAAATGATCTGCATTTTCTCGATATCCAGGGAAATTCCTGCGATTACCTCGATTTTGTCATATCCGGATCTCACATTCTTTAGAGTAAGCAGGCGTATTCCTCCCCCAGATAAGCGCTTATCGCTCTTTTATCGTTGGATACCTCTTCAGGGGTACCTTCTACCAGCTTTTCCCCGCGGTTGAGTACAATGACCCGGTCGCACAAGGACATGATTGTTTTCATGTCGTGTTCAATGACAATAATAGTAATCCCGAGTTTTCGGAGTCGGAAAAGCAGATCGACTATCTCCAATTTTTCGGAAGGGTTGCATCCTGCCATGACCTCATCGAGGAGCAACAGCTTCGGATCGGTGGCCAGAGCCCGGGCCACTTCAAGCTTCTTCCTGTCAACGGTCGTCAGATTGTGCGCACTCTGTTCCTTGGAACCGGCAAACTTAAACAATTCGTACATCTCGTCGGCTTTTCGTCGCGCGGTCGCTTCGTCGGCAGTCCGGTGGAAAGCACCGACCATTATGTTTTCCAGCAAAGTCATATCGCCGAAAGGTTTTGTCACCTGGAAGGTTCTGGCTATTCCCAGGTTGCATATTTGATGGGGCACCAGATTGGTAATATTCTGTTCCCGGAAAAAGATTTCGCCTTCACTCGGGTTCAGATAACACGCGATCATGTTGAATACCGTTGTTTTTCCCGCCCCATTCGGCCCGATAAGCCCGACAATCTCGTTCTCTTCCACCTCCATGTCAAACTTGGACACGGCTACGAGGCCGCCAAATTTCTTGGTCAGTCCTCTCACCTTGATGATAGACAAATCATCACCTCCACCGCTGCCTGCAATTTTTATTTCCATGCTTGCTAGGTGATTTTCGCCGAAGCACCCCGTGTCATCAGCTTATCCAACATCCCAGCCAGTTTCGATAAGTAGCTCCACACCCCTTTGGGCAGATACATCACCACAAGCATCATCACAACACCGTAGATGAAGAGGCTGAAACCCGGTATATTCCCGCCGAAGTTCTCCGACAAAAACTCACTGACCGGCACCAGGATAAAAGCGCCGATGACCGGACCAAACAAAGTTCCTTGTCCGCCCACCAGGGCAATCAGGGCGATCTCGACAGACAGGTCGATGCCGAAGATCCGTTCGGGACCGATATAGCGAAAATACTGGGCGTAAAAACTGCCGCCCAGGGCAATCAGACTGCAGCTTATTGCCATGGCGATCAACTTGTATTTGGTTATATTGATTCCCAAAGAAGCTGCTGCGTCATGGTCGCTACGGATAGCCACCAGAAAGTAGCCTAGCCGGGTTTTCTGAATATAGTAGGTAATCAGCAATGAGACGACAAGAAAAGCCAGGATCACATAGAAAAACGGAACCTTGCTCCGAAACTCCATGGCGGCCAGCGACTCGCCCCGCATGGGAAGCAGAAGGCCCATGGCCCCCTTTAGCGGAAGACCGAAAGGTCCAACCTCTGTACTATAAAGGTACACCCGCAGGAGTTCGGCAAAGGCGATGGTTGTCAGAGTGAAGTACGGCCCTCGCAGCCGAAAACATGGATACCCGATGATCACACCCGTCAATCCGGCAACGACAGCGCCTGCGATCATGCCAATCCATGGCGACAGGCCCAGATTAGTGAGCAAAAGGGTGGAAGTATACCCGCCGAAGCCGACAAAGACACAATGCCCTAACGACAGTTCCCCCAGGAAACCGCATACAATATTCCAGGCACTCGCCATAAAGGCGAAGTATAATACCAGGATAAAAATCCCGAGATTATAAGGACTGGTTATGTATAGCGGCAATGAGAGGATCAGCAGGAAACAGGCCGCCAGCAGCAGGTATCTCCACTTACTCGCCAACAGCGATTTATCATTAGATTGCGTATGATTCACGTTGCTCCTCCTTAAACGCGGAACCTGCCGAAAAGTCCGTTAGGTCTGATTAACAATACGATGATGAACAACCCAAACGATAGCATGCTAGCCGATGAAGAGGCGATAAATTGGCCGCCGACCGATTCCACCAGACCAAATATGAGTCCGCCCAATAGCGCCCCGGGGATGCTGCCGAGCCCTCCCAAAATGACCACAAGAAACGACTTGATGCCAAAAACCTGCCCCATCGACGGACTGACGTAGTAAAACTGCATCAGCATGGCGGCACTCACGCTTACTACCGCGCAGCCCAAACCGAAAGTTATGCTGTAGATTCGCCTGACGTTTACCCCGCATAAAGACGCCGCATCGCGGTTTTGCGAAACCGATCTGATCAACCTGCCGATTTCGGTCTTATAAAGTAGACCCACCAGTAATCCGGCGAGGACAAAACTTCCAAAAAAGGCTAATATCTTCGCAGTCTGAACCACCGTACCGGCTATCGCCACATTATGTTCTGATATGAATGTAGTGATCGTTCTCGTATTGGGTCCGAAAAGCATCAGCGCCAAATTGTCGAGCAGTATCCACAAGCCCACCGTGAGCATCAGCGCACTGATGGGGTCGGCCACACTCGCCCTTTCCCTCTTCAGAAGCTTGTAGATGAACAAATTCTGGATAACGTAGCCAAAAACGAACATAGCCGTGGCTACGATCGGAATGGCGATATACGGATTGATGCCGGTCAGGACGAATATCCAGTAATAGGCGAATGCGGCTAAAACAATCACCGATCCGTGGGCAAAATTAGTGATCCGCAATACGCCGAAAATCAAACTCAATCCCAGTGCGATGCCCCCGTATATCCCGCCGATAATAAGGCCGTGAATGATGGCGGGTATGATAGTGCTTGTCAGCATTAGCCTTCCTCCATTCCCTCCGGCAGGCGGCGCGATCCGCGGGGCAGTAAAGCCCGCCCACCGGAGGAATAAGCCGTAGTATTACTTCCTTAGTACTATCTTTCCGCCCATGTCGGTACCGGTAAAATTACCTTTCCGCCCGGCGTTTTATTGGCATCTGGCCACAGCACGACCCGCTGGCCTTTCTGCCGCTGGGAAATGGTACCATGGGCGAAAGTGTTCTGACCGTTTTCGTCAAATTTGATGCGCTGATAGCCAAGCAGCATCGCCGGACCGGAAGAAATGTCGATCCCAGCCAGAGCTTTCCGCAGAGCTTCCGGATCGGTGCTGCCGGCCTTTTCCAGAGCTTCCTTGGCAACGTACGCGGTGACATAACCCTGGGCCCAGTAAGTCATCATGTCATAACCGTATTTTTCCTTGCACGCTTTGGCCAGCTGGCCTTTCCACTCTTCGCGGGCCGGACCGCCGGTATCCCAGTCATCCTGCACGAAGATATATTCAGTCATCGCGTCGGGAACGGCTTTGTAGAACGCCGGATCCTCGGACCCAGCCCCGACTGACATGATCCCGAACCGGAGATCAACCTTATTGGCCGCAAAAGTTTTGTTGAACAAGATATGTTCCGGAGTATAAAGAGCTAGAAATACTACATCAGGACTGGCGTTTTTCAGTTTTAGGATACTTGGGCTAAGATCAGTCTGGCCGGTAGTAACCGGCTCGTCCATAACGATTTCCCAATTTAATTCCTTGACTCTCTCCCGTAAGATTCGGGCGGTGTCGGCGCCCCAGTCGGAACTGTCATAAATAATCCCGATGGTCTTGACCGTCTGGCCGGTCACCTTGGAAAAATCGGCGAGGGACTGGGCCATTTCATTAACGTCATAGCTGGCCTTATTACAGATCCGGAAAACATTTTTATATTTCCGCTCTGTTATCTCGTTTTTCACGGCGCCGTTAACCAGCATCGGTATGCCATATCTTTCGGCGACATCAGTAACCGGGAAAGTTACGCCGCTTTGATACGCGCCCAGCAGCAATTTTACGCCTTCTTTGCTGAGCAGACGATCGGCCTGCGAAACCCCTACATCAGGCTTCGATTGGGTATCGGCCCACACCGGCACCATTTTGGCACCGCCCATGGACTTGATGCCGCCGTTCCGGTTAATCTCCTCGATCGCGTATTCCATCCCGTCCTTGCACTGGTTGCCGATCGTCGAAGCTCCCCCGGAGAGTGGCCACAAGCCGCCGATTTTAACCTCGGCAACCTTCTTCTGCGAGTCTGAACCTGTTGAAGAACCGCCACACCCTGTCGCCACAACCATGATGGCAATCATCAACAACCCCAGTGCAACCAAAAAACCTTTCCGCTTTGCCATTGAACTACCTCCCCTTTTATATTTGTTACAGGCCTGTAAGCCTCGCGCGCCGCAGGCGGGTGCCCGTCCTTCGGGCTGTTGCCGTTACCGCGTTCCCATGTGGTCAGGGGCACAGAACAATCTTGCCGGCGACGCTCTTTGCGGCATGTTCCATCGCCGTCAGCCCGTCTTTCAGGGCATAAGTATGAGTAATCAGGTTTTCGTAATGGTGGGGAAACTCTCCCATGTGGGTGACAACCCCTTCGAAAATGCTCCGGGTGTATCCGTAGGAAGTAATCAGGCTCTTCTCCTGTCGTACCATGCTCCGAAGATCAATCTGGACCAGGGAAGGATAAATTCCCACGGCGATTACCGAGCCGCCAACCTTGGTCATATCCAGGCATTGCTGGATAAGCGGACTCACCCCTGTACAGTCGAATATAGCGTCGAAACCGTTGTTATTGGTAATCTTGTTCCATTTCTTCTGTACGTTGTCGCGGTCGACGTTAATGCATTCTTCCGTTCCCAGGCGCTTTGATATCTTGAATTTTTCCCTGTCCTGTTCCTTACCGAAAAGCCATACCCTTGCATGGTCGAGACTTGCGTAATAGGCTGCGCCCAGACCGATAATCCCGGCTCCCAGGACAGCCACTTTCTTGCCGAATAAGTTGCCGGCCCGCTGGACCGCCCGGGCGCTCACCGTCATCGGCTCCGCCAGGGCAAACACCTTCAAATCGGCCTGTTCCGGCAGCTTGACACAGGTTGCCGCCGCAACGGCCACATATTCGGCGAATGCTCCGTTGCGCTGGAGGCCGATCTGCTTTTTATCAGGGCAGATCGCAATCAGCCCTTCCTGGCAGAGCTCGCATACACCGCACCCGTTGCCAGGCATACAGACGACCTTGTCCCCGACCGCTAAGTCGCTGACCTTCGCCCCTTTTTCGGTGACCACTCCCGTCACTTCGTGGCCGGGGATGACCGGCATCAGACCTTCCATCCATTCGTAGCCCGGCGTCCACTCGTAGATATGCACATCGGAGCCGCATATACCTGCCGCGGCAACCTTGATCACAACCTCATCCGCCGCCGGAACCGGGTTATCTACCTCCATAAGCGTTAATCCTTTGCCTGGCTTTGTTTTGACGAGAGCAAGCAATGCATAACCCCCCTAGAATGTACCGGAAAGACTGATTTTTCATATTATTGAGAATTATCGATCGGACGCAAATCCCCTTTGACCATTAACCTAATGAATCGGTTTTTTATCATCCAATGTTACAATCGGCCCGTATAGCCGCCGCTACGGGCATCAGCTGATCTTTTTCTTTCGGGCAATGGCTTTCTCGGCCTTGTCGGCAATATCTTTCGCTGTCAGGGCGAATTTTTCTTTAAGGAAATTGACCGGCCCAACCTCGCCGAAGCTGTCCTGTACGCCGACCCGCTCCAGCGGAGTGGGAATATTCTCCGAAAGTACCTCAGCCACGGCCGAACCTAAGCCGTTGATGATATTGTGATTCTCGGCCGTCACGATGGCGCCGGTTTCCTCAGCGCATGCCATTATAGCCTGCTTGTCGATGGGTTTTAGGGTGAACATATTCAAAACCCTGGCCGAAATGCCTTTTCCGGCAAGAATTTTGGCTGCTTCGATGCTTTCGGCGACGCACAGGCCAGTGGCAAAAATGCTGACATCGCTGCCTTCTCTGATCTGGATAGCCTTGCCGATTTCAAAGGTCGAGCCTTCCTCGTAAACCTTTATGGCGTTGCGCCGGACAAGACGGATATAGTAAACCCCGTAGGCTGTGGCCAGCTGTTTGACCAAATCGATAATCATCGTCGAATCCGTCGGCTCGATGATCGTGATGTTCGGAATGTTCCTCATGATCCCCATGTCCTCGAAAGGCATGTGGGTTCCGCCGTTGAACGCGGCGGTAACTCCGGGATCGCTGCCGATGATCCTTACATTGAGCCGGGCGAAGGCCGCCGATATGAAAGTCTGATCAAAGCACCGCCTGCTGGCGAATACACCAAAGGTATGGGCAAACGGTACTTTGCCGGTCGCCGACAGGCCCGCCGCCACCCCAATCATGTTTGCCTCCTGGATTCCGCAGTTGAACATCCGCCGCGGGTACTTTTGCTGAAACGGCACCATGCCCATGGAGTTCATCAGGTCGGCGTCAAGAACAACGATTTGATCATTCTTTTCCGCCAGCTCCATGAGAGTTTGACAGTACGCATCCCGCATAGCTAGTTTTTCTTCGACATTTTGCTGGGCAATAAATACACTCACAAATGGCACCTCCTTTGTCTACAGCTGACTATACTTCCCAAGTTGGGCTTCCAGCAGGGCAATCGCCTCGGCGGACTGCTCCTTGCTGAAATTCATATGATGATTGTAAAGAATATTCTCGGCAAAGCAGCAACCCTTGCCCTTGCTGGTGTTGAGCACAATCATCGCCGGCTTGTCTTTTTGCGCCTTCGCCTTCTCGATGGCCGAATGAATCGCGGCGACATCGTGGCCGTCGATACTTTGCGTAAACCAGCCGAATTCGGCGAACTTGCCTGCGATGTCGCCGAGATCGCAGATATCTTTCGTATAGCCGTCCAACTGCTGGCCATTATAATCGACAAAGGCTATCAGATTGTAAACCTTTTGCTGCCGGGCAAACAGCGCGCCTTCCCAAACCTGGCCCTCGTCGCATTCTCCGTCCCCCAGAACCAGATAGGTGTAACTCTCCCTGCCGTCCAGGAGATTGCCCAACGCCACGCCGATGGCGGTTGACATTCCCTGGCCCAAAGAGCCTGTCGTCATATCCACTCCGGGGGTCTTGTTGCGGTCGCAGTGACTGGGAAAACGGGTATTCGGCTTGTTCAGCGTCACAAGCTCTTCCACCGGGAAATATCCCTTCAAGCCGAGCGCGGCATAGAGCGCCGGCCCCGCGTGGCCTTTCGACAAAACAAACCAGTCCCGGTCCGGCCAACCGGGATTCTGAGGATCGATCTTCATCACCCCGCCATATAGGACCGCGAGCAGCTCGGCTACGGACATCGAGCCGCCGATGTGGCCGAATCCAAGCGCATGAAACCCCCGCATCGCCTCCAGCCTTATCTGTATGGCGAATTTCTCCAGCTCTTTAATCTTCTTAGCATCAAGCACAATATCAAACCTCCCAAGACAATTCTTACCCTACGATCATGTTTCGCGCCTCTGGCGGGCGCCGTGAGCAAGGCTGCCAGCGGTCCCGCTAGGATGGCCCTTTAAGAAACTTTTCCTCGGCCCCTGGCGGATCGTAAATCCACAGCATCATCAAATCCGTCTTGCCAGTATTTACAAAGCCATGTCTCTCGCCCCTGTCCAGCCCGATCACACTCCCCTGGCTGATGGCGAATTCCCTGCCGTCAATCCTGGCCACTCCTTCCCCGCCGATAACGGTGATCAGTTCCTGATTATCATCATGCTTGTGTTCTTCATGGATCTTCCCCGGACCGATGATCGAGACCCCTACCGTGAATTGATCGCGTTTGATGGCCGACCTACGGGAAGCCAGCACCTTGATCATTCGTTCATTGATGTCCTGGTTTATTGTCACGCCCTCGATCTTGTCCAGCGTGGTATGGTACATAAGACACCTCCTCCCTGCAAGAAAGTTTCTCGTATAATTTGAAATCTTCTCTAAATTTCCTTTCCCTTGGTTTTTTTCCCTTCGGTCATACGTACAACAGATTCCCGAATATTTTGTATATTTGTTCCGCAATAGCTCCTGCATTTATCTGACAGGCCATCAAACGCCCATCCGGTAAGGCATTGGCATTTGCCGAAAAAAGGAAGCAAATGCCGGGAATCTCCATCAGGGTACTGCTTTTTGTCCATTTGTATTGTACAATGGAAACAGGATAATCTTCTTCGGAATAACTACCAAGAAAGAAATGGTGATTTGAGCCATGAGTCTGACGATAAAAGAAGCTCTCGCCATCCATCCTCTTGATAAAGCTCCGCTCATCGCGGGAGCCGACGGACTGGATCGCCGAATTACCCTGTTCGGTATCCTCGATGCCCCGGATTCTTTCAAGTTTGTAAAACCAGGCGAACTGGTCGTCACCACCGGCTACATCTTCCGCGATGACCCCGGGCTGGAAGATCGTATCCTGATGGAATTGTACGAGCGGAACGCCGCCGGTCTGGGCATAAAGTTCAACAGATACATAAGCCGCCTGTCCCAGAAGAACATTGACTACGCCAACGAAAAAAATTTCCCGATACTCTCCTTGCCCAACGAATACAGCTGGCATGAAATTTCTTCGCCGATTCTGATTAATTGCCTGGTAGACAAACACAACCCCAGCAACGACATATTCGATGTCTTAAATTGCTACTCAGATAAACTTGTCAATATTTCTGGTTTTTTAGGCATTTTGAAGTTGATTTACGATCTCACCAATAACCCGTGCAGTCTTGTGAGCATGCTCAATAAGTCCACCACCGTCAGTTACCCGGTTAATTTCAAACCGCCCCGGGACATCGGCTCCATATTGGAAAATTTCCCGGCAAACGCCGAACGCTTACTGCCCCATTCCGATATTTATGCCGTTCAACTCGACAACGCCTCGGGCAACTCCGTCATCGTCGCGCAAATAAAACATTATAACAATATCCTCACCAACATTCTGATCTGGGTTAACAAGACAGATCTGACCCACGAGCAGCTGATCATTCTCCAGTATGCGATAAACTCCATCAAGCTTCGGTTCCATGAATTTTCCGGTCCCCGCAAAGATCTCCTGCGGGAACAAAACGACTTTCTCTTTCGCCTATTATTGGAAGACGTTCAAAATACCGATCTGGTTTTCTCCCAGGCAAATCAGCTGGGGCTGGCTCTCATCGCCAATTATATCGTCGCCGTCGCCGAAATATCGGCAAAATCACCGACAACGATTTTCACCGAAGAAGCCATTCATGACAAGCTGGAAGATTTCTTTTATCAGGCAAGAAATGTCTTTAATGTGCTCTGCGGTTTCGGAAAATTCGGCGAATTATTCTTTTTGATCCCCATATCGAGCCTAAATGAAGCAACCGATCCGTATAAACTGGCGCGAACTAAGATCGCCGACCTGAAAAGCAGTCTCGAAAAGCATTTCTCCAACATGACCTTTAGTTTCGGTGTAGGTAAATATCATCCCAAACTCAGTGGCTTGAAACGAAGCTTTCAGGAAGCCGTAAACGCTCTGAAGCTCGGCACTCAGGTGTTCGGCTACGGCACAGTGACATTGTTCAACGATCTGGGCGTTTACAGGATACTGAACAATACCGCCATTCAGCCGGAATTAACCGGTTATCTCCAGGACTATCTTGTTCCTCTGATCGAGTATGACCGCCAAAATAAAAGCGAATTGGTAAAAACCCTGAAGATCTTCCTGGAAAACAACCGCAGCAACCGGAAATGCGCCCAGCAGATGTTCGTCCATCACAATACGATACGCTATCGGTTGGAACAGATCGAACAGATATGTCATCTGAACTTCGACAAAACAGACCATCTCCTGATTCTTGAACTCGCTTTAAAAGCCATCCCACTCATTGAGCTGAACACCTTCTCTGCTGACGGTCAGTCGGCCACGACTGGCAAATAACCGCCGCCGGGTTGAACCGGTCTCTGACGTATAAGCGGTGTTTGTTGATAATACACCGAAAATATATGCGCATACAAAGTTTTCAAGGCCCCGTGAAACCCACGGGGCCTTAGCTGTAGACAAACCTATTTTTGAGCTATGCTACGGAAACGGGAGGGGATTTCCGCAGCGGGACTCTCATTCACAGCCATTATCAACGATGCCGATCCCTCTGATCCGGGCTTTTCCCGCCTTCCACCACAAAGTGCCGGTCGACGGAGTTCCGGATTAAGGGGCTGAATGGCTAAGGCCCACAGCTATCGTACCGTCGCCCATGACGCATCCGTGCGCAGGGGCTCCTCGCGCGGTCCTCCTTGACCGCGCGTACGATGCTGTGACCGGCAATCTTATCCAACAGCCCCTAACCTCCTTCACTACGCCGCCGGACACCTTTGCTGGCTTTGTTATGGAATTCCTGCCCCGCATTTTTGCCTCGCAGGTTAAAAGCGCCCTTTAGCTTGCATGAAGTTATTTTTCATATGTATGAATACAGTCTGCGCTCACAAACTACATCTGAGCCATCACTATTCTTTCGCAAAGGATGTGGTATTGCATGCAGCTCAAGTCTTCCTATAAATCCAATTCCACCCGCCATCTGTACGAGTACGCGGAAGAAATCGGCGTCTTCGGCAACACCGCCGAAAAACTGCCTGAACAGAATCCCGCCGAATCAGCAGGCAGCGGCAGCGGGAGGCGGTCATCGTGACAAGTCCGCGAAGGCCTTGGCTGCTAAGCGAGTTCTTTGACCCTGATATACCGGAAGCTGACGACTACTCGCCGGAAAGCGCCGATTCCGCCATCGACGGTTTGATCGATGAAGACTCCAGTTTCTGGGATCATATGATCTTCCCGTTATAAGCGACGCCACCCTGAAGAAATCCGCCGGGCGCCTCATTCGGCGTCCGGCTCCGCTTTATCTGTCGCGAAAATCGGTTTAAACGCCGTTGTCCACGTATAGAAAGCCTGCCGGAAACACATATTACCATTAGTACTATAGCGGAGGTGACCGGTATTGCCTTATCAGAATGACCTTACCCACAAGGAAAGAGACTACCTGGAAGACGCCCTGCAAATGGAGAATCTCAATATCACGAAATGCAGCGTCTATGCCGATCAGTGCAGTGATCAGGAAATCAAATCCCTCCTGATCGACATCGGCAAAACCAAACGCCAGCACGCCAACAAAATCAAACAGCTTCTGGGCCAATCCAGCAGTCAACAATTTCAATAAGAGGTGATTGAATGGTTTACCGCAACCGCAACACAACCAGCAGCCGCAACGGGCTGTCGGACCGCGATATGCTCTTTGACCTGCTCGCCAGCGGCAAAAGCATGTCCCACCTTTATGACCACGCCATCATGGAATCCTCCAGCGGCATGGTCCGCGACACCTTCGAAACCCTGCAGCATGACGAGCACCTGATGGCCGAGACCGTGTTCGGGATTATGGAACAGGAAGGCTGGTACTCCACCGGCGGCCAACGGGAGCAGTCAAGTCAAAGAGCGGAAAGCTCCCAACGCCGGTCAGGAAATTTGGAAGCCAAGGCTGGCAGCCGCTATATGGCCGGCCGGGGTCAGTCGCTCCGCAGTGGTCGAGCCCAGACCCGGGGCGGCAGCGGTTCGCAAATCGAATGGACCCTGTAGATGAGTGAAAAACCAGGACTTTGAGCCTGGTTTTTTCATTTGGTCTTTTATGTTGTTTACAGCCTGACGTTCAAAGCCTCGAAGACCCGGTCAATCGGGCTGAACATCGTCGCCTGGTCCGAACCGGCAAACAAAAGGCCTACCGCGTGGTTGTCTTCAGTCAGCACCAGCGAACCGCTGTCCCCCGGCATACTCATCGGCCCTGCCAGAATCTGCTCCGCGAACATTCCGTATTCCGAACGGCTTATGCCGACCCTGAGGGTCACATCCGTAGCCAGAATGATGCTGAAGGTCAGGCCTGAGCTGCGACCGCTCTTTTTTATGATCATCCCCGGCTTCGGTTCTTTGATACCGGCCACCGGCCCCACATCCACGATATCGGCGGCGACCAGATCCGCCGACACCGGAGCGGCCACGGCGCAATCCACCAGGTTCTCCCGTTCGTTTTCCCGCAGTACCTGGACCCGGTAGTGAGGCCGTACCAACTGAACCGATTTATTCAGAACGGTTTCCACCCACTTGGCAATCAGGCACTTCGGCGAATTGACCTCCAGCTGCAGTGGCACGAACCGCTTCAAATGACCGATAACCGCCCTGTCGATATTGCCGCCGTCGTACAGGCCGGGCTGCAGGATGGCATCTCCCGGCTTGGCCCGCTCATCCGATCCGCTGCTCAGATTGGCAAGCACATGATTATTGGACAGGATGAGCGGCTCGCCGGTATCGCGATCATGGACCAGCGCGCCGAAAGTGCCTGCGGAAACCTTGTAGTGTCCGATGCTTACCCCCGGACGGGCCGGGCGTCGCAGCTCCTTGCGGTCATCGGCCAACAGCCGGATGTCCCCTACTTCGATAACATCGGTAAAGGTCCCGTCGATCTGTTTGGGAATCTGATCGGCCCTGGTCAGGTCGGCTTTCAGCTGTTTTTTCCTAACCAAAATGATTGTCGCGTCCTGTCCGGTATCTTCGCCCCTCACCCATTTATGGCCTCGCCCCACACCCACGACATTCTCGATCCCGGCTATTTTTCGGTATAAATCCGCCAGTCCTTGACGGTCCATCTAACCACTCCTCCCGCAATGAAAGTCTAGTGTATGATATGCGGGGAGTGTTTCTCCGGTTATGGTTAGCCCTCAGCTGCGGTTATCGTTTGCGCAGTCTGTCGAATATTGTATAATAAGATTGGATAATCTTGGCTGATTGACTAATTTTTCTCGCTGTTGGAGGTAATATCGTGACTAAATGGATCTGCAAGGTATGCGGGTATGTGCATGAAGGCCCTAATCCGCCTGATGTTTGTCCGCTGTGCGGCGTCGGGCCTGAAGAGTTCGTCCTGCTCGCGCCCCAGGAAAAAGCCGGCCCGCAAAAGCGCTGGAAATGCATCGTCTGTGACTATACCCACAGTGGCGATGAACCGCCGGATATCTGCCCGGTCTGCGGTGTGGGAAAAGACCAGTTTATCCTGCTTGCCGCTGAACTCCGGGAACTCACCCCCGGAACCATCGAAGCAACCGACGAAACTACCGTCAACTCGGCCCTGGACGCCGTCACCTACGGTCTGTATATCGTATCCTCAGCCGCCGGCGGCAAAATTAACGGCCAGACCGCCAACGCCGTTTTTCAGCTGACTGCGGTGCCCCCCCAGATCGCGGTCAGCATTAATAAACGCAATCTGACCCACGACTACATCACCGCCAGCGGCCGGTTCGCCATCTCGATTCTCTCCGAGGACCAGTGCGACCTTGTCCGGAAATTCGGCTACCAATCCGGGCGAAATGTCGATAAATTCGCGGATATAAAGTACCTTCCCGGGAAAAACGGCTGCCCGGTCCTCGCTGATTGCCTCGGTTACCTGGAAGCCGAAGTGCTGCCGGACAAAATCGTCGATGTAGGCACTCACACCATGTTCGTCGCCAAAATCACTTCCGGCCGAAGCCTCGGGGTCAGCAAGGCTCTCACTTATGTCTTCTACCGCGAGGCGAAAATACAGCCCTGACCACTCGCCGTCGCAGCGGCGAAAGACAGATCTTCGTCACGTAGCGGCAGCCCGCGCCCCTTGCGGACTGCCGCTTCTTTTGGTCTGACGGAGGCGTAGCCTGACCGCGTATCAGGTCCCAGACTCGCGGACAGCCGGATTAGCCGCTTTTCAGGCTGTAATAATCTTGCGGATTTCATCCATCCTGGCCCAGGCTGCCTGCGCTCCCCGGGCGATGCAAAGGCTGAGCTGATTCGTACTGTTAAGGGCAAGATCGAAGACCTCAGGACGAATGACAATATCCGCGTACTGCTCCCCTTTCAGCAATGTAACCTCCCGGCCCATGATATCAATGCACTGAAGCAGGATCTCTCCCACCGACTTTAGCTCCGGGTTGGGTTGGCCCGAATAACCCAGATCGACGGCGATAATAACATCTGCGCCCATCTGATGTAAAATGTCTGAAGGAAGATTGTTTTTTACCGCCCCGTCCACCAGCGTCATGCCGCGATACTTTTTCGGGGTGAAAATTCCCGGAATGGAAATACTGGCCCGTACCGCTTCCGCCAAAAGCGCGTTGTTATAATAGCGGGCGTTGAGAATCGACCTTTGCCCGGCCACCGGGGTCAGGAAAAACACAGTGTCCCCTGAGTTTATGTCAACAGCGGTAATCGCCAGCGGAACCACAGTGTCGCGCACTGTGCGGCGTTCCCACAAGCCGGTGAAATAATCCTCAATTTTCTCCCCCTTGACCAGACCGGAGGATAGGACCGACCAGAAGCGAAACCGGCCGGAAAATAGCCATTTCAGGCCATGTTTGAACAAATCCCCGACCGTAACCTTGAGATCGACCAGCTTGGTGACATCCAAGCTTTCGGCAATCCCCTGCATCTGGCGGGGTGTGTAGCCGCAGGCATGCATCGTGGCAATTACGGCGCCCGCACTGGTCCCGGCAATCATGTCGATAGGTATCTTGTTCTCCACCAGCACTTTGATGACCCCGATGTGGGCCATCCCCCGCAGTCCGCCGCCGCTGAGCACCAGGCCGACTCTCGGTTTGCGGTCGTATTGACGCCCGTTGACCCGGACAATTTTATCATTCACCGCTAGACCCCCCTCGGTAATATCCTATGAAGGTGGGCTTTGGCTTGTTAAATCGACCTAAAAGAAAAAGCCTTGAAGGCCCTTTACCACAGGCATTCAAGACTTTGATTTCACAACAGGTTCTTTGCGCGACATCCTTGTTTATCAGGAATCCTATCCAAGGCTGCCTTTCATTCTCCTGGTGCTGACCCGGAACTGACTCCGGAAATCGTTCAAAATGGTGACCAGCTTTTTTTGCTCGTACGGTTTGGGCAGAAACGCTTTCGCGCCCGCCAAAAAGGCTTTCTTAACGGTGAGATCGTCGTCCATTGCCGACAAGACGATAACCTTAGCATCAGCGTGGCTTTCAAGAATCTTTTTGAGTGCGGTTATCCCATCCATCCCCGGCATTACTACATCCATAAACACGATGTCCGGATGGACTTTTTCATAAGTTTCAACCGCCTCGCCCCCGTTTGCCGCCTGGGCCACCACCGCGAAGCCGGCTATTTTGTTCACATAGCCTGTCAGCACTGCCCGGGCTACCCGGGAGTCATCAACAATTAACACTTTGATTTTCATCCGACTTGACCCCAATCGTGGTGTTTGTTTTTTACCTATCTAACTATATATCGTACATTTTACCATATTTGATAAGTTTTATGCAAAAAAAACCGCAACCAGGGCAGATTTAGTAAAAAGAAACCGCCTGAAACGTCAGGCGGTGAGACTATTCCTTCTGGGCCAAAATAATCATTCGGGGTGCTTCGGCCCCGTAAGCCCGGCCGTCGAAACCGCCGTAAGTAGCTTTGATTTTAAGGCGGCTCTTGTCCAGAATGAACTCCATTTCCGGCAAGGAGTAAGCCCTGAGCACAAATTCATACTGGGTTTTGGTGTCTGTCACCTGATTGACCAGCACCCGTTTCATTGTCACAATGCCGTGCTTCAGTTCGACTTTGTAGGACAATACATAATCACCGCTTGGGTGGCGCCAATAGCGAT
This sequence comes from Negativicutes bacterium, assembly GCA_031292015.1. The sequence continues at coordinate 30,848 of JARLHY010000179.1, forward strand.
TGAGATTATTGCGCACCATCCATTCCCGGTTCAATAAATCAATCAGAAACAGGCCCCCTGGCCTGAGAGCGTCGGCTACCCGCTGCAGGACCCCGGCGTTTTCCTCATCGGTGAAATAGCCAAAGGCGGCAAACATATTGATCACAGCATCGAAGCGGTTGTTGTAATCCAGTTCCCGCATGTCGCAAAGACGGAAAGCTACCGGGACTTGCTCTTCCTGAGCCTTCTGGGCGGCGATATCCAGGAAAGCCTGAGTTGCGTCAACACCGGTAACCTGAAAGCCCCGCTTAGCCAGTTCAATGGCATGGCGCCCGTATCCGCAGTAAAGATCAAGGATAGCGGAACCAGCCGGCAAATCCAGGACTTTGACGATAAACCCGGCTTCCTGTTCGGTCCCGGCCAGAGAATAAGTTTTCAAGTCGCCGAAAATTTCCTGGGTCACCATGCTCCCCCCACCATCTACCCCGAGTCTTATTCTTTAAACCGAGACAAAACTTTTTTGTCTCAGTCGGCTGTTCAAAAAGGTCAAAATGCCAGGCGTTTCGAGGAAGCGCTCGACGGCGTCCTTGGATGGCCTAGTCGGCGAACGCGTCATAACTGACGAACGTCTGGGGCAACAGTATAATGGAAGTACGGCGAGACTGCGACCGGAAACACAACAACGAAGATTGGTCTTTTTTTAACAGCCGATCATGCCTTTAGGCCGGTTGGCGACGACTTCGGATAACACACCACCCGATTGCGGGTTGAACGTTTGGCAAGATACAGGGCGGTATCGGCGTGTTCCAGTATCTCCTCATCGGAATAAGCATCCTGGGGATAAGCCGCCACTCCGATGCTGACAGTCAACGCGCCGCCAGGCTGACTGCTGCGCCCGGCAAAAGGAAACTCGGCGATCGCGCCCCTGATCCGCTCAGCAATATCATAGGCCTCAGGCATGCCGGTTTCCGGGAGGAGCACCACGAATTCCTCGCCGCCGTAACGGACAATAAAATCCACATCGCGACAATTGGTCTTAATGATTTCCGCCACCCGCCGCAACACCTCGTTGCCTGCAGGATGTCCGTGAGTGTCATTATATCTTTTGAAACAATCGATATCAAGGATAAAGAGCGCCAAGGGACGGTCGTAACGCATGGCCCGTTTGAATTCCCGGTCCAGCAGACCGGTAAAATAGCGGTAATTGAAAAGCCCGGTCAGAGCGTCAATGGTAGCCTCGGCCTCAACCCGCGCCACGTGCTGGGCGTGCAGGATGGTCAGCGCCACCTGCCCGGCCAGTGACTGAAGCAGATTGAGGTCATATGGCTGGACCGGCCGTTCGGCTGAAGTTTCGATATCCAGAACACCGATCACCTTATCGGCAAAAGTAAGCGGAATCGCTACCTCACTTACGCCGCAGCTGGCTCCGGACACATAATCCGGTTCCTGGGTCACATCGGGAATGAAAACCAGGTCGCGGCTGAGAACCGCGCGCCAGGTAACGCCATGCCCACGGGGAAGGCGCAGCAGTTTGGCGTGATAACCGCGATCGGCAGCCACCACCAACTCTTGGCGGACTTCATCCAGCAGCAAAATTGCGGCCGATGCGAATCCCAGTTCTGTCGTTATACCATCCACAATCTCCTCCAGGACTTCCAGTTCCCGTACGGTTCGCTGGACGATGGAAGTGATGCGGTATAAGGCGGCAAATTTCTTGTGGGCCTGATCAATATCCATCAGACGAAAATCCAGTTGGGTCATCGCGGCGTGAAGCTCGCGATTGGCCATCTCATTCTGCTGGGAAACTGCGACAAACTCCTCTTCCATTCCCACGCTTTCCGTGACATTACACACGCAGATGATGACCTCGCCGGGCTGCGGAGACGGCCGGAAGCGCCAATCCAGGTATTCGGTCATGTCGCGCACTGTCTGATGCCGAAACCGTCTGATTTCGACCTCTTCCCGTTCATGGGAGCAGGCTGCCAGAGCGTCCAAGAGCGGTGCGGCGGCGGATCTGAACAATGCCCGCAGCAGCTTTGCCGCCGGCCGGCCCTGATAATAACGACGGATTTTGTCCGAACGTCTGCTCATCTGGAGAAAGCAAACGGTGCCCTGCTTGTCCACATAAGCCAGGGCTGACGGCAAAACGTCAGTCATTGTCTTTAGCATGGCCCCGAACGCTTGCGGATCATTCACCGGCATTCAACCACCCTTAAAAAAAACACGTATCACGCTTAATTCGCTTACTCTGGCGGAAAATCCTGCCCATCTGCAGACCGGAAAAAGGAAAAAACCGCCTGATGGTTTCAGGCGGTTTTGGGCAAATTCTTCTCTTATTTGCCGGCTATGAGCTCTGCACCCCGCTTGATGGCTTTTTCGTTGATCGCCAGCAGTCCGGGCTTTTTCGCGAACATCTTGGCAAAAGCCTTCATCACCGACTCCTGGCTGACCGCCCCGGTAGCGGCGATAATCGCCCCGAGTACTACCATGTTGGCTACTTTCATGTTGCCCAGTTCGTCGGCAACATCATTGGAAGGGATCTGGTAAGCCTTGACATCCGACCGCTTTGCCCCGCGCTCGATCAGCGAACTGTTGATGATCAGTATCCCGCCCGGCTTGATCAAAGGCTCGAATTTATCCAGTGAGGGCAGGTTCATGGCCACAACCGCCGTCGGCTCTGTGACGATCGGTGCACCTACCGGCTCCTCCGAGACAATGACCGAGCAGTTGGCGGTTCCGCCGCGCATCTCCGGCCCGTAGGAAGGAATCCATGAGACGTATTTGTTCTCCAGCATCCCGGCGTAGGTTATCAGCTGACCCATCAGCATGACTCCCTGGCCGCCGAAACCGGCCATAACGATTTCGTGGGTCATTTCGCCACCTCCTCGGCCGCTTTCACAACTCCCAGCGGATAGAGCGGCATCATGTTCTTTTCCATCCAGGCAACAGACTCCAGCGGCGTCATTCCCCAGTTGGTAGGACAGGTCGACAGCACTTCCACGATGGCAAAACCCTCGCCCCGGAGCTGAATTTCGAAGGCTTTCTTGATAGCAGCCTTGGCTTTCGCCATATTGGCCGGATTATTCACTGCCACCCTGGCAATAAACTTTGCGCCGTCGAGGCTTGACAGCATCTCCGACACCCGGATCGGTTTCCCGGCAGAATCCTGTTTGCGTCCGTACGGTGATGTTGTGGTCACCTGCTCCACCAGGGTTGTCGGCGCCATTTGCCCCCCGGTCATACCGTAAATGGCGTTATTGACAAATATGGTGGTGATTTTCTCGCCCCTGGCGGCGGCGTGCACGATCTCAGCGCAGCCGATGGCAGCAAGATCGCCGTCTCCCTGGTAGGTGAATACCACCGCGTCAGGATGGACCCGCTTGACGCCGGTCGCCGCGGCCGGCGCACGGCCGTGGGCAGCTTCCACTGTATCGAAATTGAAATAGTCGTAAGCCAATACCGAGCAGCCGACCGGAACAACCCCGATCGTCTTGTCCCGCACTCCCAGCTCGTCGATTACCTCGGCAACCAACCGGTGAATAATGCCGTGATGACACCCCGGGCAGTAATGAAAAGCTATGTCTTTCAGCGATTTGGGCCTGGAAAACATCACTTCAGCCATGTCAGTTACCCTCCTTGCCTTGCAGTATCTTGGTGATCTGTGCGTATATATCTTTCGGGCTGGGGATCATGCCCCCGGTGCGTCCGAAATGATAGACCGGACGCACGCCGTTCACCGCGAGCCGGACATCTTCAACCATCTGGCCGGCGCTGAGCTCCAGTGCCAAAAAGGCCTTGGCCTTGGGAGCCGTTTCGATGAAGGGTTTTACCGGGAAGGGCCATACCGTGATCGGCCTGATCATCCCTACCTTCATACCCTCTTTCCGGGCTCTTTCCATCGCCGACTGGGCAATCCGGGAAGTAATGCCGTAGGCCACCAGAACAAGTTCGGCGTCTTCGGTGTACTGGGCTTCATAACGGGTTTCATTCGCGGTGATGGTGCTGTATTTTTGCTGCAGATGGATGTTGTGCTTTTCCAGGGCATCAGGCTGAATATGTAGCGAATTGATAACATTCGTCTCGCTGCGCCCCCTGAGGCCGGTGGTCGCCCACGGCTTGGCCGGAGGTTTTGACGTGCTTTTCTTGAATTCAACCGGCTCCATCATCTGGCCCAGCGCCCCGTCACCCAGAAGCATCACCGGATTGCGGTACTTATCGGCAAGATCGAACGCCAGGATGGTCATATCCACAAGTTCCTGCACCGAGTTGGGCGCCAGGACGATGTTGTGATAGTCGCCGTGGCCGCCGCCCTTGGTGGCCTGAAAGTAGTCGCACTGGCCCGGCTGGATGCTGCCAAGTCCGGGACCGCCGCGGACGATGTTCACGATGACGCAGGGAAGCTCGGCCCCGGCGATATAGGAAATACCCTCCTGCTTGAGGCTGATCCCGGGACTGGACGACGAAGTCATTACCCGCGCCCCGGCTCCGGAGGCGCCGTATACCATATTGATCGCGGCAATCTCGCTCTCGGCCTGCAGGAATACCCCTTCCACCTGTGGCATCCGCCTGGCCATATATTCGATCAGTTCACTCTGCGGGGTTATCGGGTAACCGAAATAATGGCGACATCCGGCGACAACCGCCGCTTCACCGATAGCCTCGTTACCCTTCATCAAAATCTTTTCAGCCACAATTTTCACTCCTGTCCTACTTATGAATTTCAATCACAACATCCGGACATGTCTTAGCGCACAGCATGCAACCGATGCATTGCGCTTCGTCGCTGCAGCTCGCCACGCGATAGCCTTTGCTGTTAAACCGGTTGGCAATCACGACGATTTTTTTCGGGCATACCGCAGTACACAGTTCGCACCCTTTGCATCTTTCCTCGTTGAACACAGGTTTCGGCATCAAGAGTCCCCCTTTTCGAATGTTTTGACTATATTAGCGGGCAGCAGAAAAACCTAACCGCTCGGAAATCAGCTTTCCTTTACTGTGGAGTGTCGCGATCACCGTCTCATAGCGGGACGGAATCAGGACCGAACTGGCGCTGGAGACCGACAGGGCCGCGATCACTTTGCCGGCGCCGTCAAACAGCGGCACGGCGATACAGGTCAGGCCTTCGATGGTCTCGTCGCAGCCGATGGCATAGCCGTGTCGCCGCACGTTGTCCATTTCTGACAACAGTTCCTCCCGCTCAGTAAGAGTGTACGGCGTAAAACTTTCAAAACCGCGCTCCAGCACCAGCTCAATGATCTCAGCCGGCGCATTGGCCAAAAGAACTTTGCCGATCGCGGTGCTATGTAAAGTGATGCTAAAATCAAATTTGGGAATAATCAAAAACGGGCGCTGAGGTTCAACCTTATCAAGAATAAACAGTTCAGTGCCGGAAAGCACGGCCAGCAGGGCGATTTCCTGGGTCTCATCAGCCAGCTCGGTCATGAACGGGCGGGCGACGGTTCTGAGGTCCAACTGCGCACCGCAGGCCTCGCCCAGCTGGATCAGGCCGAAACCCAGGGCATAGCGCCCGGAGTCGGTCTGACGGACGAACCCCCGCAGCATCAGAGTCTGCAGCACACCATGCACCGTGCTCTTATGCACCCCGAGCAGCTTGCTCAGCTCGGTGACGCCCATATCCCGCTGGCTCTTGCCCAGCAGCATCAGAAGCTCCATGGCCCGGTCCACCGAAGCCACGATATACGGGGACATCTTTGTGCTCAGATCAACCATCTCCGTTTCCGCTGACCGAACGGCGTTCAGTATAATCTAGTATATTCTTGTTTTTGCAAAAAAAATCCTGCCATGACGTGACAGAGCGATCATGAATACAAAATACCAGAAAAATCCATTCTCCGCGCACACCTGTCGATAATCAGCGAATTGATATGTAATAAAAAAAGAAAAAACCGGCCGCATGGCAGGGTGTCAGTGTGAAGGTATCTTATGCGCCTGCTTTGTTTCTAAACAACTATACCAACGAAAAACCCCGTCTCACGACGGGGTCATCTCAAACCTAATTTTGTCTAGCGGACAATTTCAGCGGTATCGCCGGTTTTCGTTCTGGCGGCGTTGCCTTCGTCGGTATCAAGATGCATTTCCAGCTTGAAGCTGTCATGGACCCTGACAAGCACCCGGTCGAAGATCAGGCAGCGGTCGTCACTGCCCACCTTGGCTTTGACGATCTCCTTGTCCTTCACGCCGAATTCGGCAGCGTCGGCCGGAGTCATATGAATATGGCGGCAGGCGGCGATGACGCCCTCATTCAGGGTGATGGACCCTTTCGGTCCAACCACGGTCAGTCCGGGAGACACCTTCAGATCGCCCGAATCCCGCACTGGCGGGGCGATTCCCAGCTTCATGGCGTCAGTCAGCGCGACCTCGACCTGGGTCTGTTTGCGGACCGGACCGAGAATACGGACCTTTTTGAAGGTGCCTTTCTCAGTCACAAGGTCGACGGCTTCCTGGGCGGCGAACTGCCCCGGCTGAGACAGTTCCTTATAGCGCTGCAGTTCGTAACCTTCACCGAAAAGGGTAGCAAGATCTTCCTTTGATACATGGACATGGCGGGCGGAAATACCCACCGGAATGGACTTGGCCATAGCCTGGATCAACTCCTTTTAACATTATCGTTGCGCGAAAACTACTCGATGATTTCCGAAAAATATACCACCGTGACCGTGTCCATCGGCGTAAGCGGTTTATCATACACCGACTGCAGGAAAACAAGCAGATCGTCAGCGTTGGCGAGATCCGGGTTTTCTCCCTGAAGATCGTCGCTGGACAGTTGGCTGATTGGCTTGACAAGAACCCGGTCGATCACCGCGGTATAGATCTTTTTCTTTTGGGCAAACCGTTTGCCGACAGTGATCCAGACGATGTCTCCCTCTGCGTACTTTGAGGTCTTGTCCCCGAGGCGGATTGTACAGGTTTTGCGGCGGCACACCAGTTGACTGTGATAGTTGGAAGAATAGAAATTCAAAGCGCGCATACCAATTCCCCTCTCCCGATTATAAGTTTACGATAACCAGGCCCTGATACGGTCCACCGCCAGCCGCAGCCGGTCTTCCGGCTGTACCAGCGCAATTCTGACGTAACCTTCGCCGTAAGGTCCGAAGCCCACTCCCGGGATTACCGCCACCCCGGCTCCTTTGAGCAGATCTGCCGCGAAATCGAAGGCCAGCTGTTTTGTCGGCACCGGTGCCCAGATGTACATCGAGGCCCGCGGCCGGGGCACTTTCCAGCCTGCCGCCGTGAGTCCCTCCACAAGGATATCGCGTCGGCGCTGATAAGCTGCGGCGGTCGCGGCGACGCAGTCCTGGGGACCGGTCAGCGCCGCCACTGCCGCCATCTGAACCGGCAGGAAAATCCCGTAGTCGAAGTTGGATTTGATCCGGCCCAGCACCGCGATGGCCTGAGCGTTGCCCACCAGGAAGCCGGCCCGGCATCCGGCCATACTGAAGGTCTTGGACATGGAATGAAACTCGACGCCGACGTCTTTGGCGCCGGGAACGCTCAGGAAACTCGGCGGACGGTATCCGTCGAAACACAGTTCACTATAGGCGAAATCATGGCATACCAGAAAATTATACCGCTTGGCCAGCTCCACCACCTGTTGGAAAAACTCTACCGGGGCGATGGCCGCCAGGGGATTGTTCGGGTAGTTGAGAATCATGATTTTCGTCCGTTTGAGCACACTCTCAGGGATAGCGTCAAGGTCGGGCAGATACTGATTGTCCGCCGTCAGCGGCATCCGGTAAAGCTCGGCGTCGGCGGCCAGCGGCCCGGCGCTGTAAATGGGATAACCCGGGTCGGGTATGAGAACGACGTCCCCGGGATTGACAAAACAAAGGGATATGTGGGCCAGTCCCTCCTGCGAACCGATCAGAGAGTGGACTTCGCTGTCCGGGTCAAGCTCCACGCCGAATTTCTGCCGGTACCATCCGGCCACGGCCTGGGAAAACTGCGGCGTCCCCTTGGACAAGGCATAACCGTATTTGCTCAAATCTTCGACGCCTTGCTTCAGGGCCTCAATGATATGAGGCGCCGGGGCCATGTCAGGGCTGCCTATACTTAGCGTAATGACATCTTGACCGGCAGCTACCGCTTTCTTGCGCAAATCATCCACCTGGGTAAAGATGGCTGACGACATTCCCTGCATCCTCGCGGCCTGCTCCAACATGCTGTCACCTCCGTGGCAAAAGTTCATTTCCGAATAAAACATTCAAGAAAAAACATCAGAATTCCTGTTGCTTACTTCTTGCTTTTGATATATTCATCAATCTTGTCAGCCGCCTTCTTGCCAGCTCCCATCGCCAGGATGACGGTGGCGGCGCCTGTCACGATGTCGCCGCCGGCGAACACTCCGGCCTTGGAGGTGGCGCCCGACTCGTCGGCGACAATGTTGCCGCGCTTATTCACCGCCAGGCCCGGGGTGGTGTCCTGGACCAGAGGGTTTGGCCCCTGACCGATGGCCATCACTACGGTATCGACGTCCAGGACGTAGTTGGAATCAGGCATCGGCACAGGTTTGCGGCGGCCCGATTCGTCAGCTTCACCCAGCTGCATTTTAATGCATTCGATGGCCTTGACCCAGCCTTTTTCGTCCCCCAGAATCCGCACCGGAGCCGTGAGCAGCCGGAAATCGACGCCCTCTTCCTTGGCGTGTTCCAGTTCCTCGGCCCGCGCCGGCATTTCCTCCTCGGAACGGCGATAGACAATATAGACTTTTTCCGCCCCCAGCCTGAGCGCGGTACGGGCCGAGTCCATGGCCACATTCCCGGCCCCGACCACTGCCACCGCTTTGCCGACCCGGACCGGTGTGCTGGTGTGGGGGAATTGATAAGCCTTCATCAGATTGGTCCGGGTGAGAAATTCATTGGCCGAGTAGACGCCGTTGAGGTTTTCCCCCGGTATATCCATAAAGTGCGGCAAACCGGCGCCTGTGCCGATAAATACCGCGTCATAGCCTTCTTCTTCAATCAGTTCGTCGATGGTGAAAGTCTTGCCGATAACGGCGTTGACCACGATTTCCACACCGAGCTTCTTTAAGGCTTCGATCTCCTTGCGGACAATGGCCTTAGGCAGACGAAACTCGGGAATGCCGTACATCAGCACCCCGCCTGGAGCGTGAAGAGCCTCGAAAACCGTCACCTTGTAACCCCGGCGGGCCAGATCGCCAGCCGCCGTCAGGCTAGCCGGTCCGCCTCCGACCACCGCTACTTTCCCTTGCGCCGCGACGGCAACTCCGGCCTGATCCTCCAGCCCCTGTCTGATGGCATAATCGGCGGCAAACCGCTCCAGGCGGCCGATGCCGACTGGTTCACCTTTTCGGCCCAGCACGCAGAATTTCTCGCACTGGTCCTCCTGCGGGCACACCCGGCCGCATACCGCCGGCAGACTGTTCTTGGTTTTGATCTCGGCGATGGCGGCTCCAATATCGTCTTCGCGGATCTTCTTAATAAAAGCGGGGATGTCGACTTCCACCGGGCAGCCCTGCCGGCAAGGCGCGGTTTTACACTGCAGGCAGCGCGACGCCTCGGCTTTGGCTGTTTCGGCCTCATAGCCGAGAGCCACCTCGCTGAAATTGTGGCGCCGTACCTCCGGCGGCTGCTCAGGCATCTTGTTTTTTAGCGATGACATGAACAATCACCTCCGCATTTATGCTCAACCTTTTCGTGTTCCTGATACATCCGCTGCCTGGTCATCAGACCGTTGAAGTCCACCTGATGGGCGTCGAACTCAGGGCCGTCGACACAGGCAAACTGGTTCTTGTTGCCGACATTTACCCGGCAGCCGCCGCACATGCCGGTGCCGTCCACCATGATCGGATTGAGACTGACGATGGTATGGATACCAAAGGGACGGGTGACTTCCGCCACGCCGCGCATCATCACCACCGGACCGATGGCCATCACCAGGTCGATTTTTTCGCCGGCGGCGATCATGTCCTTGAGGGGATCGACCACCAGGCCTTTATGGCCTTTGGAGCCATCGTCGGTGGTGATATACAGTTTGTCGCTCACCGCCGTCATTTCTTTTTCCAGGATCAGCAGACCTTCATTGCGGGCGCCGACGATGGAGATGACTTTGTTGCCGGCCTGTTTGTAAGCCCGGGCAATGGGGTACACCGGTGCGACGCCAATGCCGCCGCCGATACATACCACGGTGCCGAATTTCCCCATATGGGTGGCTTTGCCCAGCGGTCCGGCCAGGTCCAGCAGCGAATCTCCCACTGCCATGGCTCCCAACTGGCGGGTGGTACGCCCCACCTCCTGAAAAATAAGACTGATGGTTCCTGCTGCGCGGTCAAAGTCGGCGATGGTCAGGGGAATTCGTTCCCCCTCCTCGTCGATGCGCAGGATGATGAACTGACCCGGCTGACATTTGCGGGCAACCAGCGGCGCTTTGATGACAAAAAGCAGGACCCCTGGCGACAGTTCCTCCTTGCTCACGATGTTGTAGACATTCCACTCTGCTTTGTTTTGGGTTTCCAATCTCCTTACCTCCCTGTTCCCGGGACTATTGTCTGGCTACCAGACGCATGCCCCGTTTTTGTACTTCATATTTTAATTTTTCTTCGTCAATTGTCGTCAGTTTGCCGCTAGCAAAGAGTACCTTGCCGTCCACCAGTACGGTGTCGACATCGGCGGCGTTCGCGGCGTAGGTTAAGAGCGAAAGACGGTCGTGGCGGGGATACCAGTGGGCGGCTTCCATCGAAAAAATGGCAATATCGGCTTTGCAGCCGGGGGTCAGCCGGCCGGTAACTCCGCCCAATCCCAGGGCCGCCGCCCCGGAAGCTGTCGCCAGGTCCACCGCCTTGGCGGCGGGAATGACCAGCGGATCCAGGGTGTTGACCTTGTGCAGGAGAGCCGCCAGACGCAGTTCTTCCAGCATGTCGAGATTGTTGTTGCTTGCCGTGCCGTCAGTGCCGAGGCCCACGCAGATACCGGCAGCGAGCAGTTCCGGCAGCGGTGCGATACCGCTGGCCAGCTTCATGTTGCTGCCCGGGTTATGGGCGACCCGCACCTTCTTTTCAGCCATAACAGCAATATCATCTGTCGAGACATGGACACAGTGGGCCGCCAGAACACCCAGGTCAAGCAAACCCAGCTCGTTCATCAGGGCGATGGGAGAGCTGCCGTAAGTTTTCCGGCACTCCTCCACTTCCCCCACCGTCTCGGCCAGGTGGATATGAATCTCGGCCCCAAGTCGCTGGGCAAGAGCGATGACTTTCTTCAGGTACTCCGGCGGGCAGGTATACGGAGCGTGCGGGCCGATCATCACCGTGATGCGGCCGTCGGCACCGCCATGCCACTGCCGGTAAAATTCCTCGCTTTCGACCAGCGCCTGATCGGCGCTGGGAGTCACCCCGGCCATGCCTCTCGCCAGCACCGCCCGGATACCGCTCTGGGCCACGGCTTCGGCCACGTCATTCATGAAAAAATACATGTCGGCAAAGGTGGTAGTGCCTGTCCGCAGCATTTCAGCAATAGCCAGCTGCGTTCCCCAGTACACGTCTTCGCCGGTGAGGCCCGCTTCCGCCGGCCATATCTTGGTCTGCAGCCAGTCCATCAGCGCCATATCGTCGGCGTAGCTGCGAAATAGCGTCATCGCCGCATGGGTGTGGGTATTGACGAAACCGGGCAGGACGAGCTTGCCGCTGCAGTCAATGACCCGGTCCGCCTGCCAGGCGGGGGCCACGACGCCAACTTCGCTGATGACGGTGTCGGTTATGGCGATATCCGCCGCGACGACCCGACCGTCTGAGCCTAAAATTTCTCCGTTTTTCAGTAGTATTTTCGCCATCAGGTTTCTCCCCTTTGCCGTTGGCGGTAATTTTCCAGATAAAACCGGCGCATGAGCGCCACATCTTCGCCACTGAGCAGCTTAGCCCCACCCAGCATATTAGCGTACAGGTAGATCTGGGCAGCCTTCTCCACAAGCTCGCAGGCCAGCATAGCTTCCCCCAGCCTCGTCCCGCAGCCTACCGCCCCGTGGTTGGCCAGCAGCACCGCCTGTTTGTCGCCCAGCGCCGCGACGGCGCTCTGCCCCAGTTCGGCCGTTCCGGGCAAGGCGTAGGCCGCCACTTCCACCTCACCGCCCACCAGTTGGACCAGATCCTCGATGACCGGCGGAATGCTGCGATGAGCCACGGCGCAGGCACTGGCGAACAGGCTGTGGGTGTGGACGATGGCCTGAACATCAGGGCGCTGCCGGTAAATGGCCAGATGCAGCGGCGTCTCCGACGAGGGAACACCGCCTGACAGCGTCCTACCCTCCAGGTCGACGGCGATAAGCTCGGCCGGAGTCAGACTTTCGTAGTCCCGGCCTGACGGCGTGATCAGCACCTGCGGCGCACCTGGAATCCGGACGCTGACATTGCCCCACGTCCCGGCCACCAGTCCCTTTGCTATCAGGTGTCGGCCTGCCGCCACTATTTCGGCCCTGATACCGGCGTAATCTTCTTCTGCCAAAGCTTCGCCTCCTTCGCCGGATTCTGCTGGCCAGACGGTCATGCTTTATGCAGATAATCGTACTGACTGGCGGTAAGTTTGTCAATGGTGATGCCCATCGCCTGCATTTTGAGGGCCGCCACTTGTTGGTCCAGCTCATAGGGCAGGTTATGGACCTCGTTTTTCATCTCTTTATGATTCTTTAGTATATGCAGTACCGAAAGCGCCTGTACGGCGAAGGACAGATCCATGATTTCGGTGGGGTGACCGTCGCCGGCCGCCAGGTTGACCAACCGGCCCTCGGCCAGAAGATACACTTTGCGCCCGTCCTTCAGCACGAATTCCTCGATATTTTTCCGCACCGTGCGCCGGGACTGGGAAAGCTCGGCAAGGTGCTCCTTGTTGATCTCCACATCGAAGTGGCCGGCGTTGGCCATGATCGCCCCTGCTTTCATCACCGCCAGATGTTCCCGGCAGATGACATCGCGGCAGCCGGTGACTGTCACGAAAAAGTCGCCGCGCTTGGCCGCCTCCAGCATGCTCATCACCGTGAACCCGTCGAAAACCGCCTCCGCGGCCTTGATCGGATCCACTTCAGTCACGATGATATTGGCACCCATTCCCTTGGCCCGCATGGCCACGCCTTTGCCGCACCAGCCGTAGCCGGCCACCACCACCGTTTTGCTGGCGATGGTCAGATTGGTGGTACGGATGATGCCGTCCCAGGTCGACTGGCCGGTCCCGTAGCGGTTGTCGAAGAGGTATTTGCAATAGGCGTCATTGACAGCCATCATCGGAAAGCGGAGCTTTCCGGCCGCCGCCAGGGCCTTGAGGCGGTGAACACCGGTGGTAGTTTCCTCCGACCCGCCGAGAATGTTCGGCGCCAGGTCGGCCCGCTCACCGTGCAGCAGTGACACCAGATCGCCACCGTCGTCAATGATGATGTCCGGCCTGGTGTCGAGGGCTTTATGTAAAAACAGGTCATATTCCTCCGGGCTGGTGTTGTACCAGGCGAAAACCTTGACGCCGTTTGCCGCCAGCGCTGCTGCCACATCATCCTGGGTCGACAGCGGGTTGGAGCCGGTCACCGCCACGTTGGCGCCGGCGTTCTTCAGCACCAGCCCCAGATAGGCGGTTTTGGCTTCCAGGTGCATTGTAATAACAAGGTTCTTGCCGGCGAGCGGCTTTGCGGCTGAAAGTTCAGCGTTCAGGACATTCAAAACCGGCATATGCTCTTTCACCCAGTTGATCTTGTCCTGCCCCTGGGGTGCCAGACTTTTGTCCCTGATCATCGAATCCATCATATTATTCCACCTTTCATCTGTTCCAGGTTGGCGATGGCGTCCCCATACGGCGCGGTTAGCACGCCGTGTTCGGTGATGATCGCCGTAACAAGCGAATGCGGGGTGACATCGAAAGCGGGATTGAATACCTCGACCCCTTCCGGCGCGGTAACCACTCCGCCGAAGGACGTCACTTCCTTGCGGCTCCGCTCTTCGATCGGGATGTCTTCGCCGCTGGCAATGCCAAAATCAAAAGTGGACAAAGGCGCCGCCACATAAAAAGGAATGTTGTGCGCTCTGGCCAGCACCGCCACACTGTAAGTGCCGATCTTATTCGCCACATCGCCGTTGGCGGCGATCCGGTCGGCCCCGACGATCACCGCCTGGACCATTTTTCGCTTCATGACCCAGCCGGCCATGCTGTCGGTGATCAGGGTCACCGGAATGCCTTCCTGGCAGAGTTCCCAGGCGGTCAGTCTCGCTCCCTGCAGCAGCGGCCTGGTTTCGTCGGCAAATACCCGCGCTATCTTGCCCTCGGCCCACGCCTGGCGAATGACGCCCAAGGCGGTGCCGAAAGCAACAGTCGCCAGTGCTCCGGCGTTGCAGTGGGTCAGAACGGCAATGTTGCCGGTCAGCAGTTGGGCCCCGTGCTCGGCCATCCGCCGGTTGACCCGCTTGTCCTCCTCGGCGATGGCCACAGCTTCCTCTTCCAGGGCGGTCAGCACCTCGCCGAGATCCGTTGCCGGGGCATAGCGGCTGGCCACAGCCAGCATGCGGTCGATAGCCCAAAATAAATTTACCGCCGTTGGCCTGGTCTGCCTGAGTTCGCCGGCGATCTCCAGCAGGCTTTCCCAGAATGTCGACGGAGTGTTTGCCAGTTCCTTCGCCCCCAGCACCAGCCCGAAGGCTGCCGCCGCGCCTATCGCCGGTGCGCCCCGCACTTCCAGCCGCCGGATGGCCTCCGCCACACGGCGGTAATCCTGGCAAGCGATAAATTCGGTTTTACCGGGTAGCGCCGTCTGGTCCAGCAGCGTCAGGCACTGCCCTGTCCAGGCTAGAGTCTGCAAATGATCCCCTCCTAAAGCTTAAACCCGCCGTACTCTGCCAGGGCATGCCGGCAGGCACAGTCTCTCTTTGGGTCGATGGCACTGATCGCCGCCATCACCAGGCGCTTGATATTTTCCGTATTCTGCTTCATCGTCTCCAGCACTTCGCCATGGGTCAGCGGCTTGCCGGACATGCCGGCAGCAAAATTGGTGACCATCGAAACGGTGGCATAGCACATTTCCGCTTCCCTGGCCAGCACCACTTCCGGCACGTTAGTCATACCGACGACATCGCCACCGAGAATAGTGAAAGCCTTGATTTCCGCCGGAGTTTCAAACCGCGGCCCTTCGGTGCAAAGATAGGTCCCGGCCGCGTGCACAGGTATCGCCAGCTCCTTGGCCGCTGTCAGCAATATGCCCCTCAGGTCGGGACAATAAGGCTCCGACACGTCCACATGGACCACGCCCCGTTCGCCGCCTTCATAAAAGGTGGTCACCCGGTTCTTGGTAAAATCGAGAAACTGGTCAACCAAAACAAAGGCCCCCGGCCCCATCGACCGGTTCAATGAGCCCACGGCGGTGGTGGAAATGATCTTGGTGACCCCGATCTTTTTCATCGCCCAGATATTGGCCCGATAATTGATCAGGTGGGGCGGAATGGAATGTTTGCTGCCATGCCGGGGAATAAACGCCACCTCCCGGCCGTCGAACTCCCCGGCCTTGTAGGCTACCCGACCGTAGGGGGTGATCAGTTCTTCCTCCCTGATGTTGCTGAGCATGCGCGGGTCATAAAGACCGGTTCCGCCGATAATCGCAATGTTGGTCATGAGACATCACCTAGCCTTCAATCATAACTTTATAATATTCGCCTCAAGAGCCGATATCCCTGCCTTTTGCCTCTCGGATCGGCCCCGGGAAAATCGCACTAGGATTTGACCTCTATTTTTGTTAACCATCTGGCAGCCAACGCCCGGCGTCGAAAGACGCCTCTATTTATTTTCTTTCACCAGGGCTACAAGGTCCCGCATTGTCTCAATCACATAGTCGGGCTCTGCGGCCATGACATCATCCCAGGGGACCTCGCTCCAGCGCACAGCCACCGTCTTGACCCCCGCGGCACGGGCGCTGATAAGGTCAAAAGGGCTGTCGCCCACCATCAGACACTCCTGGGGGCTGAGTCCGAGACCCGCCACCGCCAGCTGGACAGGCTCGGGATGGGGCTTGTGATGCCGGCACTGCTCGAAACCGATGATCACCGGGAAATATCTGTCCATATCAAAAAGCTTCAGGCCGCGAACGGCGGTAGTATGTGTTTTCGATGTAACAATACCCATTAATACCCCGTCATTATACATATCCCGGATCACTTCAGCCACCCCGGCAAAACTTTTTGCCAGCCGGTCGTGATTGGCCAGGTTGTATTCGCGATAGGTCTTCAGCACCTCTTCCACTTCGCCGGGGGCCATGACTTCCAGCGCATCCCGCAGCGGCCTGCCGAAATAGGCCTTGACCACGCCAATGTCCGCCTCCCGGTCGTAATGTTTTTTGAAGCTGTACTGAAACGACTTGACGATCAGATCGGTAGTGTCCAGCAGTGTCCCGTCAAGATCAAACAAAACGCCTTTGTACCCCAAAATTGTTCCTCCAGACCCTTGTTTCTTACATAGCCTGTCCGCGCTGCGGGTAAGCTAGTCCAACCCGAAAATAAAGGAGCCCTATAGGCTCCCTTACTCTAAATCCCATCCAATCGCAAAAGCCTGCAGATTCGCGGCAAGAGCCTTTTGGGGAACCGCTTCGGTCACCGCCTTTTCCCAGGTGGCTTTGTCGAAATCCAGGAGCTTCGCGGCTACCGCCAGCAGTATGACGTTTACGGTCCGCGCCTCCCCGGCGGTGCGGGCCAGCTCGGTGGCGTTGACCCGGATCACCTTGATCCCGGCCCCGGACAGCCGTTCATAGATCTGCTGGGGATAAACCGCCGCTCCGATAATCACAGGCATCGGTGGTATTTCCTGATCATTTATGATGAGCGTGCCGCCTGGTTTCAGGTAGTCCGCCCAGCGCAGGGCCTCCAGTTTTTCGAAGGCCATAACGATGTCGGCCTCGCCCTTTTCCACCAGCGGAGAATCGACTTTGGGCCCGAACTTTACGTGGGTTACCACACTGCCGCCCCGCTGGGCCATGCCGTGGACTTCCGACTGTTTTACATCCAGGCCCCCGTTCATCGCCGCCTGGCCGATAACCTTACTGGCCAGCAGCGTTCCCTGCCCGCCCACGCCGACAATCAGCACATTGGTGACTTTAGCCATTGGTATCACCCGCCTTTTTGATGGCGCTGAATTTGCACACCTGCAGGCAGACGCCGCAGCCGTTGCACAACGCGCCGATAACAACCCGGCCTTCTTTCTGTTCGATGGCCGGACAGCCCAGTTTCATGCACATTTTGCAGAACTTGCAGTCGTCGCTGATCATGAAAGCCTCGCCGCCAACACGGCCCGGCAGCAGCACACACGGCTGTTTGGCGATAACCACCGCCGCTTCGCCGCAGGCTGTGGCGGCCCTGAGCGCCGCCTCGACCTCAGCGAGATCGTAGGCGTCCACGACCCAGATTTTTTTTACGCCGCAGGCTTTGACCATCTCAACGAGATCCAACTTATTGGTAGGTTCGTTCTTGATGGTAAACCCGGTGGCGGGATTTTGCTGATGTCCGGTCATGCCGGTAATGGAATTGTCGAGAATGACCAGGGTGATAATCCCACGGTTGTAGACAACATCCATCAGTCCGGTGACCCCGGAATGCAGGAAGGTCGAATCGCCGATGGTGGCGACGATTTTCTTGTCCGGCATCATCTTGGCCATACCCATCGCCACGCCGACGCTGGCCCCCATGCATATGCAGGTTTCGCCGGCGCTGAGCGGCGGCAGGGCCCCCAGGGTATAGCAGCCTATATCGGTTGTCACCACATCGGCGACCTTATTAATGGTGTAATACACTCCGCGATGCGGACAGCCCGGACAAAGTACCGGCGGTCGAACCGGCGCATCGGTGGCGATCGTACCTTGCGCCGGAGTCTGGCCCAGCAGCTTCTGCCTGATAATGGTGGCGCTCAGCTCGCCGATCGCCGGCAGGACTTCCTTGCCGATGACCGGAATGCCCAGAGCTTTCATCTGGTCTTCCAGAACCGGCTCGCCTTCTTCGATAACATAAACCTTGCCATGCCTGTCCACGAAATCGCGGATCAGATGCTGCGGCAGAGGAAAGGTCAGTCCCAGCCGCAGATAAGTGGCCCTGTCCCCCAGGGCTTCCCTGGCGTATTGATAGCCGATGCCGCTGGTGATGACCGCGAACTCCTTGCCGTTGCCCTCAACCCGGTTGCCTGGGAAACTTTCCGCGAACTCGGCCAGTCGGGCCAGCCGCTCCTCCAGGGTTACCCGCAGCTTCCTGGCGATAGCCGGCATCACCACGTACTTGCCAGGATTTTTCTGGTACTGGCGCAAGGGAACTTCACACCGTTCACCTAAGGTCACCGGTCCTTTGGAATGAGAAATACGGGTAGTGATCCTCAGCATGAACGGCATATCAAACCGCTCGCTCAGCTCAAAGCCCAGAGCCGTGAAGTCCTTGGCCTCCTGACTGTCCGCCGGTTCCAACAGCCCCATTTTCATAAACTTAGCATAATAGCGGTTGTCTTGCTCGTTCTGGGAACTGTGCATACCCGGATCGTCGGCGGAAACGAGAACAAAACCGCCGTTTACGCCGGTGTAGGCCAGCGAAAAGAGCGGATCAGCCGCCACATTGACCCCGACGTGTTTCATGGCAACAAGTGCCCGTCCTCCCGCAAAACAGGCGCCTTGGGCCACTTCCACCGCGACCTTTTCATTGGGAGCCCACTCACTGTAAATTTCCGGATAGCCGGCGATATTCTCAAGAATTTCGGTGCTGGGCGTCCCCGGATACGCGCAGGCGGCCCGGACGCCGGCCTCGTAAGCGCCGCGCGCGATAGCCTCATTACCTGATAAAAGCTTCTTTATGCCAATCACCCCTTGTCATAGATATCCCTTTTATTTCGCCGCATTTCCGAAAAATACCTGCCTCTGATTACAAATTTACGCCGACCAGGCCACCCAGTGCTCCGGCGGCGACACCGGCCAGGAATTTGTTGGCCAGAACCAGGAAGGATACCGATTCAGGGGTGATCTCCAGCCCGATGGCCAAGGAGATCAGCACATAGGCAGCCCCCACCGCCATCCCGATGAACAGTCCTGCCGATCCTGCCCGTTGGGCGGCGTAAGCGGCACCGCTGAAAATGCTGATCACCGTCACCGCGACCATGATATAACGCATATAGTTTTCCACAAGCAGACTTTCCGTCGCCAGGCTGGCCAGCGCTAAAAACAGGACACACGCGAGCGATACAGCAAGGCTGACCAATACCCCTTTAAAGATCAATACAGCAACACCGGGAGCCATTTTAGGCTGGGCGCCGAACCGCGCGCGCCGGGAAACCTTAGCCACAGCATTCCCTCCCCAGAGTTTTACTGTAATTTATGCTAAGTTCCTAAATTCCATTCCTCAAGCAAATGCATAATAGCATAGTTTGTCAGGTCGAAATGGATGGGTGTGACCGATATTTTGCCCTGTTTCACAACTTCCACGTCGGTGCCTTCCTCGTTGCGGCTGTCGACCAGGCTGCCGCCCATCCAGTAGTAAGTCCGGCCCCGCGGATCGAGCCGCCGTTCAAAGGTGTTCTCATATTCCGTCACTCCGAGTTTGGTGATCGCCACTCCCTTCAACTGCTCTGCCGGCAGAGACGGCACATTGACATTCAGGAGAGTATTGGGCGGCAGAGACCGCTCAGCCATGGTCAGCACCAGTTTTCTGGCGAAACGGGCCGCCGGTCCAAAGTCGGCCGCCTGCCAGTTGGTCAGCGACACGGCGATGGCTGGTATGCCGTGCAGCGCGCCCTCAATGGCGGCACTGACCGTACCGGAATAAAGGACGTCGGTTCCCATGTTCGGTCCCTGATTGATGCCGGAGACCACCACATCGGGTTTATCCTTCATCAAGGCTTCCACCGCGATCTTCACGCAGTCGGTGGGTGTGCCGCCCACTCGCCAGGCGCAGATGGGCGGATTTTCTATGCAAAACTCGTCGACCCGTATCGGATGATGGACGGTGATCGCCTGGCTGGTGGCGCTGCGCTCACTGTCAGGCGCCACAACCGTGATCTCCCCGATAGCCGACAGTTCCTGCCACAGCGCCTGGATGCCCGGCGCGTTAATACCGTCATCGTTGGTAAGTAAAATGCGCAAACTCGATTCCCCCTAATTAGGCTTTAGAAAATCATTTTTCATGGATTTTTAAACCGCCCCTAGGCTGTTCAAAAAGGTCGAGACGCACGTTCTGACTACGCCGGTCGCATCAGCGCATTGTGTTCTCTGGCGATAGTCTTGCGCATATTGTGCGGGTCGCTGCGAGGAAGCGCGCGCAGACAGTACGTGGCAACGTACGGCAAGCGCGCTCCCGGAGCACCAAGTGCGCAGTTCTCGCGCTTCAGCGCCTAGAAATGCGGCCTGCCCCTTGCGGGTGCGACGCAGATTGGCCTTTTTCAACAGCCGCTCTCTATAGTTGCCCCATGAACTTATGCGTCTGAGGTATAACCCGGACGTCGCTCAGCACCGCCAGCGCCTCCGCCTGAAGCTTCAGCACCGCCTCCGGCGCTATGCCCCGGACGAAATTTACCGGGGAAACCGGCTGGATCACCACCGGAATAGCAGCGTCCACCGCGGCTACAATCTCCATCGCCCGGCGAAACTCCTTCTTTTCGGTCTGTCCGGTCACAACGATCTTGACAAATATCTCCCTGGTTGCCGCCAGACGCAGAAATTCGGCGTGCTCCTGCCAGTATTCCCGGCCGGCGGTACTGGGCAGTTTGATATCCATGCTGATGATGGCGACCTGAGGCAGCACCAGGGCCAGCGCGGCCGGCAGTGTGCCGTTGGTCTCCAGATAAATGCGGCCCTTCACCAGCGGGAGCAGCCCGGACAGAGCCTCCGCCTGGCAGAGAGGTTCGCCGCCGGTAAAGCTCACCGAGTGATGCGGCGCTGTGAGCAGGCTGTTGATCCGGCGGGCCAGTTCCTCAGCCGGCACCGGATTGGCCACTGCGACAAAATCCCGGCCCCCGGCGACTGACTCGATCCGGCCCTGAGCGCCCGCTCGGCGCGACTGCTCGGTATCGCAATAAGCGCAGGTCGCGTTGCACCCCGCCAGGCGGACGAAAACCTGGCGGTAACCGACATATTTTCCTTCCCCCTGGATCGAGGAGAAAACTTCCACAAGGTCAAGCGGCTGCACTGGTCACTCCTCCCGGTAAACAGCCGCGGAGTGGGGCGATTCCCATACCTTGACCAACGTTACCGCGACGCCCCGGCTGACGACGAGATGGCTTTTCAGTTCCTGGTAGACATACCTGGCGATATTCTCGGCGGTGGGATTGACTGTCCGGAAAGGTTCTATCTCGTTGAGATAGTAGTGGTCGAGAGTCTCAATCACCTTATTCACTTCCTGCTTCAGAACGCGAAAATCGATCAGCATTCCCAGCTGGTCGAGCTCCTCGCCCGCAACCGTCACTTCCACCTTCCAGTTGTGCCCGTGCAGCCGGCAGCATTTGCCGGGATAATCCGCCAGGCGGTGGGCGGCTTCAAAATCGACGATGGTTGTAAGTTCGTACACGTTGACCCCTCCCTATTTAGTATGAGTAACTATCAGCCAAAAAAGCAGTGATTTTCTCCATATACAAAAATAGATGAGCTATTATCACTCATCTATCCCTGACTGTCGGCAAAATATAGCGGATAATCCGTCCAGCGCGCCTGCGGCTCGAATCCAGGCTATTTCGCCGCCTGCTTGCTCAGGAAAGGCTCCTTGGAGAAATCCTCGGGCTGAGGCAGCAGAACCACTTCGTGGTAGCTTATGCCGCGAGTATGCTCGGTGTGGCTCCACTCGTGATCGTTGCGGCGCATGTAGCCAATGAAAGTGATCGGAATCCAGCTGTAGACGAATAAAGGATATAAGATCAGATAAAACCAGGATTTCAGGGGAGCGCGGATTTTGCCCAGAACAATCACCGGGAATATGTACTGGCCGACGGCGATAATGCTCCAGACTTCCACCGGCAGCACCATGTAGAGAATGTTGGTGTAGAAGGGGACAATATGGTACACGTAGCTCAGGGCCACGAAGGTGGTGGACATGATGAGAAAATGCGGCTGAAGAAGGTGAAGCACGCCGTCCAGTATCCGAACATCCCGCTGACGGATCCCTTCTATAATCAGGCGAGGGATGTAACGGCCGGCCACGTCGAAATGACCTTGGGCCCAGCGTTTGCGCTGGTGCCAGGATTGTTTGAAGGTCAGCGGCTTTTCGTCATAGACGATGGCGTCATGGGCCCAGGTGGTGGGAACGCCCCGCAGCAGCACCTTCATCGTGAATTCCATGTCCTCGGTCAGACAAGTGGCTCCCCAGCCGAACTCCTGCAGGATGTCGGTGGCGATGCACATGCCTGTGCCGCCCAGTACGCTGGACAGCCCAAGGTTGTACTTGGCCAGATGCCAGATATGGTTGACCACCCAGAAAGAAATCGCAAAAGTGCCGGCGATCCAGGTATCACGGGGATTTTTCGAATCCAGGTAACCTTGGATAATCTTTTCACCTTTACAGAGGCGGTTGTTCATCTCCATCAGAAAGCTGGGGTGTACCAGGTTGTCGGCGTCAAAAACGACGATGCCGTCGTACTTTCGTTTCAGCCGAAAAATCTTGGCAAAAATCCATTCCATGGCGAAACCTTTGCCGCGCTGTTCCAGATTAAAGCGCTCATAAACGATGGCACCGGCGCCGCGGGCGAGCTGCGCCGTCTTGTCCTTGCAGTTGTCCGCCACTACGAATATGTCGTACAGTTCCTTCGGGTAATTTAGCACATGGAGATTCTCCAGCAGCTGGCAGATCACGTTTTCTTCGTTATGGGCAGCGATGACGATGGCGAATGTTTTTTGCGGTATCAGGATTTTCTCTTCATGCTTGCGAATGATACCGAAAAAGGCGATGACGAAATAGTACAGCGTAAAAAATACGATGATCAACTGCATTGGCACCATAATATAATCAGCAATATGGTTCATGGACTTTCTCCTTTTTTATAAGGGCGTCTGATAACCTTATGACTCGTCTGTTGCTATCGAGCTTCGAGGTTTATAACACAAAAAAAATTGTATACTTCCTGCTGAGATTTGTCAAATCGGAAAAAACCGCATGATGATCTAAGCTGCCCAACAGTAGCATACTGCTCTGAACTTCGCCGCAGAACCCTCTTTTCCTGCTAAATTCAAAGCTATCATTAATATATCCAGGCAAAAAAATAACTATCCTTCCCCGTCGCGCCGGTCGTTAGCTGCCTGACGGCCGGGCCTCGAGAAGACCGAAAATCGTGTTCAGTATCCCAAAAACGGCGTAACCGAAAAAGACAACGAATGGCAGCGCCCAGAGCGACACATAAAGAATATACCCTGCCAACAGCGCAGTCAATGCTACCGGCACAACCCGGACTTTTTCCCCCTTGCCCTTAAAGTCGGGATATTTGATCGTGCTGACCATTAGATAGGCAAAGCCGGCTACCATCACCGCAAATACCCAGCTCGGCGGCTTGATCCCGGTCATCACGAAAGTGGCGACCACACAGCCGGCGGCCGGTATCGGCAGCCCCATGAAATAGCCCTTCACCGTGCTGGTATTAACATTGAACCGGGCCAGCCGCAGCGCGCCGCAGACCGCGAACGCCGCCGCCACCAGAGCACCGGCCCAGCCGAAATCCTTGAGCAAAAAGACATAGGCCAGAAGCGCCGGCGCCACACCGAAGGATCCCAAGTCGCACAGCGAATCAAGCTCCTTGCCAAACTCGCTGCTTACCTTGAAATAGCGGGCAGCCCTGCCATCCAGCCCGTCGGCGATCATAGCGACGACAATCCATATTCCCGCCAGCGCAAACAGCCCCTGAAACGTCGCGATCAGGGAAAACACGCCGAAAACCAGATTTGACACAGTAAGAAGATTAGGAATGAAAGTTTTCATTCACGCAGCCTCCCAATGACCGTTTCACCGCCCCGGACTTTATCGCCCTTTTGCACCAGGATTTCCACTGCCGCCGGGACGACGAGCTCGGTACAAGAGCCAAACTTGATCATACCGTACCGCTGCCCCCGCTGAAGGACGCTGCCCAGGGTTACCCAGGAAACGATACGGCGGGCCAGAATTCCGGCAACCTGCGTGACAAGCACCTTCATCAGTTCATTCTCAAGCCCCAGAGTATGGCGTTCGTTCTCGCAGCCGGCTGATTCCTTGTAAGCCGGACGGAAGCGACCGCAAGTATATTGTTGAAATTTGATTTCTCCGGTAACCGGACTGCGGTTGATGTGAACATCAAACACCGACAGAAAAATAGTCACCTTGATCGCTGTCTCCAGCAGAAACTGATCTTCATAAACTTCACTGATTCCCATCACCGTGCCGTCGGCCGGCGACATCACCAGATTGTCGTCATCAGGCACCGACCGTTTGGGATTGCGGAAAAAGAAGGTGACGAACAGGCACAGCACTCCGGGAACAATGCTCCAATATGGATCAACGGCCATAGCCACTACAGCCGTGATGAATGCCAGAATCCCGATATATAGATAGCCTTCTCGGACGATTGGAGCTTTTATCATCTATCAACCCCCCCTGGGTGCCGCCCGCTATATCTCGATTAGAAAACCCGGCTTGCGCCGAGCCTCAAATGGCGGCGCAAGCCCTTTGTTGCGCTTATGTATCTCAGAAAGGTTATCCTTTCCGACTGTAAAATAAAAAGCGAGTAATTCCCTACCCCGCCCTATTTTCCTAAATCATTATAATATACCGGCTTTGTTTTTGTCTAATCTTTTTTGGCCCTGAGCACCCGCAGGACAAAGCGCGGCAGCGCCATCATCCTGATCAGCCGCGTCGGCTGACAATAAAGCCTAAACAGCCATTCCAGACCCGCCTGCTGCATCCACAGCGGCGCCCGGCGCATGACTCCCGCCATCACGTCGAAGGTTCCGCCGACCCCTATCGCTACCGGCACCGCCAGTTCGGCCAGATGGGCGGCAAGCCACTTTTCCTGCTTCGGCACCCCCAGAGCCGCCAAAAGGACATCCGGCTCGTTCCTGCGGATTTCCTCGATGATGCCTGTCTCATCGTCCGCCGTAAAAAAGCCGTGACGGACCCCCACCACCTGCAGGCCCGGATACCATCGCTGGGCAGCTTCCCTGGCCTTGTTGGCGACACCCGGCGCTCCGCCGAAAAAATAGACCCGGTAACCGCAAACAGCAGCTTTCGCCAGCAGCACTTGCGCAAGGTCGTACCCTGCCACCCGCTCAGGCACCGGCCGGCCTTGGTGCCTGGCCGCCCATACGACCCCGGCCCCGTCCGGAACCACCAGATCGGCCTGATTCAAAATCCGGGCCAGTTCGCTGTCCTGTTGGGCCAGCATCACCATTTCGGCGTTGGCTGTCGCCACAAGTCGCGGCTGTCTTTTACCGATGTAGTTCTCCACGATCGCCAGGGCTTCAGCCATCGTTACCTCGTCGATCGATACTCCCAAAACCTTGATTCGCAAATTCTCTTCTCCTTTTATAGTCTGCAATTCCGGGACAGCGGGGCTGCAAAGGTGTCCCGCGGCGCTGTCGCTGTGCGATGAAGATTCACAACGGCCTGTATTATACTATTTTACCATACCTTCCAGCCCGCGGCAATTCTACAGCCACGGCATCCTCCACCGCGGCGGCGGTGCAGCCGGGGTCGGAGCCGCCCCGGGTTCCTCGTCAGGCGGCAACGGCGGCATGCCGGGCCGCACCCGGGGGTCTACAGCCGTCGGTTCGGTTCCGCGGACAAAGGCGTCATACTCGATTTCCGGGCAGCCGGGAGTCGCCAGCTTACCTGAGTCGGTGCATATCGGCACTCCGGTGATCACGTTGGCCGGGACCGTAAAATCGGTCGGCGGCGCCTTTGCGCATGCCTTGGTCATCATCTTGCCCCACAGCCCGGACACCTGGGTACCCGATATCTCCACCGTACTGCGGTCGTCGTTGCCGACGAAAATACCGGCCAGAAGATCGGGCGTATACCCGATGAACCAGGCAGTTTCGTAATTGTCGGTCGTCCCGGTCTTTCCTGCCGCCGGGCGGCCGATATTGCCCGGAGTTCCGGTTCCACCGACCTGAAAGACCCGTTTCATCAGGTCGGTCATGATATAGGAGATTTCGGGACGCAGCACCGAAGTCTGCGCCAGTCTCACCTCCTCCAGCACCTGATCGTTCTCGTCAAGCACCTTGAGAATGGCCACCGGTCTGGACAAAACTCCCCCGTTGGCAAAGGCGGTGTAGGCAGTGCACAGCTCCATCAGATTGACGCCTTGGGTCAATCCGCCCAAAGCCGCCGCCAGATTGGCGTCCTCCGGCACCAGAGTGGTGATTCCCATGCTCGAGGCCAGGCTCAGGACGTTGCCCATACCGACCTCCTGGCCCAGTTTTACCGCCGCCACGTTGACCGACAGTCCGAGGGCCTTCTTCAGCGTAATCGGGCCATGGTATTTTTTATCGTAGTTCTGTGGAGCGTAGCCGCCAATGTTGACCGGCTCGTCGACAATGGTTGCGTTGGCGGTCAGCCCCCGGTTCAGCGCCGTGGCGTAGACGAACGGCTTGAAGGCCGAACCGGGCTGCCGGATTTCGGCCGTCACCCTGTTGATCTGGCTTTCCTCATAGTTTCGCCCGCCGACCATCGCCTTGATGTAGCCTGTCCGTGGGTCCAGCATCAGCACCGCTCCCTGGTATTTGTCCAGAACCAACTCGGCGGCCTGCTGCTGGGCGATATCCAGGGTAGTATAGACTTTGAGGCCTCCTTTATAGACCCGGCTTGTCCCATACCGTCCCGCCAGTTCGTTGGCCACATAGTCGAGAAAGTAGGAAGCCTGAACCGTCCGCTTCTTTTTCCCGGCCAGAACCACCGGCTGCCCTTGGGCCTGATCGGCCTGCTGCGGCGTAATGTAACCCGCCTTGGCCATTCCCTGCAGGACGACGCCCCGCCGCTCCACCGCGGCGCGAAGATCGGCATAGGGCGAATACAGGTTGGGGCCGCGGGGCAGTCCCGCCATGAGAGCGCTCTCCCCTAGGCTGAGTTGACTGGCGTGCTTGCCGAAGTATACCTGGGAAGCCGCCTCGACGCCATAGGCTCCTTCTCCGAAATAGACCTGGTTCAGGTAGGCCTGCAGGATCTCCTGCTTGGAAAACTTGTTTTCAATGACCAACGCCAGCAGCGCTTCTTTCAGCTTGCGGCCGACGGTCCGTTCCTGGGTCAGAAACATGTTCTTTGCCAGTTGCTGGGTGATGGTGCTGCCGCCTTCGGCCAGACTACCGCTGCGGATATCCACCAGGACAGCCCGGATGATGCCGATGGGATCAATGCCGTAATGGCTGTAAAAGCGGGCGTCTTCGTTGGCAACTACCGCTGCCGGCAGATAAGGTCCCATATTATTGAACGACACGATGGTCCGGTTCTCTTCAAACAGCTTCGAGATCAGCTGTCCGTTGATGTCGAAGACCTGGGTCGCCGCCATCATCTGCAAATTTTCCAAATTGTCGGTGCGGGGCAAAGAAAAGAAGGCGTAAACAACACTGCCGAGAAAAAAAACAATCAGTCCGATGATAACCCCGGCGATCACCTTTTCCTGGCGGTAAAAAGGCTTGTCTCGTCGGCCGCGGTGCTGCTGGGCCATAGCTGTCTTCCCCTCCTCTCATCAGGATTAGTATATCCAAAGGTTGACAGCTTTTTTCGTGCAGGAATCTTTTATCCCCCGCCGAATATGCTCCTGATAACTTGCAAAGCCCGAGGTAAGAAATGTTCAAGAAAAGCAGCATCCTTCGCACCACCGTTCTTCTCAGCGCCGCCATTTTTGTTGTTCTGGGCCTGTTTCCCCTGGCCAGCACGGCCTTCCGCCACCCTATGGAGCCGGAAACCGAAATCGCCGTCCAGCTTCCCGGTTCCCCTCCTGCAGCTCCGGACAACGGATCGGACCAGCCGGAGGTGGATATCCTCGGCGCCGATCCCGTGACGCCGCTTCCTCCCGGTCTTCCGGTCTACGACCCCGACACATTTTCCGAACGGGAAAAGGCTGGCCTTCCCACCGCCCTTCCGTCCGTCAAGCCCTATTACCGGGAAAAAACGGTCTACCTGACTTTTGACGACGGTCCCGACCCTGACAATACCCCGATGATACTGGATATCCTGCGCCAATACGGAGTAAAGGCCACCTTCTTCCTCATCGGCACCGAAGTGGAAAAGTACCCGGCGATCGTCCGGCAGATATACCGGGAAGGGCACGCCATCGGCAACCACAGCTACACCCACGTCTACCGCGACCTGTACCGTTCTGCCGCCGCCTACACCTCCCAGCTCAACCGCACCGACGATGCCATCAAGAAAGCGATCGGCGTAAGGCCGCGCATCTCCCGGGCTCCCGGCGGCTCGGCCGGCAGCTTCACCACCGAATACTGGCAGGCGCTGCGCCGCGAAGGCTACGTCGAGATCGGCTGGAACGTCGTCGCCGGCGACGCCTCCCGCGCCCGGGCCGACCAGCTTGTCGCCAACACCGTCCGTCAGGTTGACGGCAATCAGTACCTCTGGGATCACGCCATCGTCCTGCTCCACGACGGCCGGGGCCACACGGAAACAGTCCGGGCCCTGCCGGACATCATCACGTTTTTCCAGGACCGCGGTTTCGAATTCCGGGTGGTCAACCTGGAGACCCCGCCGGCGTGGTGAACCAAAAACCAGTATGCACAGCCCCTCAACCCCAAAAGGGGCCGCCTCAATATCTTCTATTGAGACAGCTCCTTTGGATTGTAAACAAAACTCACTTTTAATCTGCGAGCAAGGAAGCGGGAGGGGTTTTCCGCAGCGGGACTCGCCCACATACGTGGATAAGTGCAACTAAAGCCTCGGGAGAATTCCCGAGGCCGTTTTTTAACAGCACCATGGCCAACAAGAACGGGAGAAAAGGTTCCTCAATACCATTTCTCAGCCGTTATCAACGATTCCTTTCCCTCTCATCCAGGCTTTTCCCGCCTTTCACCGCAAAAGTGCCGGACGGCGAAGTTCCGGAGCAAGGCACTGTATGCCTAAGGCCGACAGCTATCGTACCGTCGCCCATGACGCATCCATGCGCAGGGTCTCCTCGCGCGGTCATCCTTGACCGCGCGTACGATGCTGCACCCGCAAGGGGCAGGCCGCATTTCTAAGCGCTGAAGCGCCAAGAACTGCGCACTTACCGGCAATCTTATCCAACAGTCCCTAAGCTCCTACACTACGCCGCCGGACACCCTTG
>JARLHY010000033.1 GCA_031292015.1 Negativicutes bacterium
CCTCCTTTACGCAAACGTAAAGAAGATATAGTATTATTAGCCAATGAATTCCTGGAGAAAGCCAATTGTAAATATGGCTTTAGGAAATTTCTTGAGCAAGAAGCTTTACAAAAGTTGGTTAGTCATGACTGGCCTGGTAACGTTCGCGAACTTGAAAATTTTATAGAAAGAATAACGGTTATGTGTTCGGATGAATGTATTGATATAACTTGTATAAATCAATTTTTACCAGGAATATTGGTAAGAGAAAAAGACATATTACTAAAATCGGTTCTTGAGGATGAGGAAAAGAAAATTATCATCGATGCTTATAATAAAACTGGTACAACACGAAAAGCTGCCCAAATACTTGGAATAAGTCAATCTGCATTTGTAAAGAAGTTGCAAAAATATCAAATAAATGTATCAAGAAAAAAAGATCAATATATAACTTGAAAATATGGAAGGTTCTCTGTTCTCGATTCACAATCATGATAATCATGGCAACAAGCGCCGATCAATCGAATCAGAGAGGTGTCTCAAAATGGACCTGTTGGTAAAAGGGAAAAAATCCAATATGTGGTACGGGTGTAAGCACCACAAAATGGGGTAATGGTTTATGATCGTAGATCAAACAGGCAAATGCATTTGGTTATGGTGGGATATAGGCGAGTTTGATTAAAGACACTCATCTCCGGCTATTTACGCTAGACATCCCCCCCATCGCGTTTCGTAATGAACGGTAAAAACACGGCCTGAACTTTATCAAGCCGTGTTTAATTCTTTTGCTACATTGTTATACAAGGCTTTAAGGCTTGTGTATTCTTCCAGCCGAACTACCGGCTCAACGTGATACGTGCGGGAAAACATGTCCACCTGCTGGATTTCCTCGGGATAGTAACCGTTTTCAGTCAGGTGGGCTATGTCGCGGACTCTGTACCTTATCCATATCTGATAATCAAATAAAAGCCCGTAGCTGAAGAGCTTCCAGCCGGCTAAACTCCCCATTCCCCGCCATGTTACTTTAAACCGCTGTTATCGCCCGAGACCGTTAGGCTTAACGACTTAACTTAAGATTATTGTTCCCCTTGGCCGGAGGAGCAAGCCGCTCTCTATTATTGCATTATTCACTTATTTATTTACAATATGCATTATTTTCTTTACAATGTAAGTAGTGAGGGTCCCCCAAAAACTGGTCCACCTACAAGGCTAGTTTACCTTTTGCTATGAAGCCTGGCAAACCACCTGAGAGGCGTAGCTGCTGGGGGTCTGATTCCCTAGGGAACTATTTGGAAGACCGAAGTTTTACCGAGCGTGCAGAAGGTGAAAAAATTTTTGAAGGAGGTTAAATCTTGATGTCAAGCACAGGTAGCGTCCAACATAGAGGCAAAAACTCTTGGTTCCTCGTGGTTTGCTCAGGTTCCGATGGTTCCGGCAAAAGGTTACGGCATACCAAGACCGTGAAGGTTAGCGGGAACACACCAGAGGCCCAGGAGAAGGAGGCCCGGCGACAATTGGCTCTGTTTATCGCTGAAATAGAAAGAGGTCAGATTGCCACCTCCGGCAAAATGACCTTAACCGAATTCTTTGATTACTGGCTGGAAAACCACGCCGAAGGCCGACACGAACCGAAGACCATCAACTATAATAAAGGGCTGTTCAAGCGAATTAAAGAAGCCATGGGCCGGAAGCGTCTGGACAAGATCGAACCCAGAAATCTGTTGGCATTCTACAAAAACCTGGCCGAAGCCGGTATACGCCAGGACCCGAACGAGGGCAGGCGGAAAGTAAAACCGGACGATTTCAGCGCTGAAAATAAAGCGGACAAGCCACGCAAGGATACGCTTTCCCCGAACACCATAAAAAAATATCACGTTTTACTGCACACGCTTCTCGAAAAGGCTCACCAATGGCAATTCATCACGTATAACCCCGCCGCGAAAGTTGAGCCGCCGAAAAACATACGTCAGCCAAAGTCCATATACGACGAGGAAATAACCGGAAAATTCTTGTTGCTATTGGAAGGAGAACACTTAAGGCATCGAGCAATGGCCTTGCTCAGCCTGGCATCTGGCATGAGACGCGGTGAACTGTTCGGCCTTGAATGGCAACATGTTGACGAAGATAACTGCTCCATAACAATCGAGCAGGCTAGCCAATATCTGCCGGAAAAGGGAATCTTCACGAAATCGACCAAAAACGAAAGCAGCAAACGTATCGTCACCGTGTCGGAAAGTATTATCGCCTTATTGAAGCAGCTAAAAGCCGAGCAGAACGCCAAAAGGTTAAAACTTGGCGGTACGGAGAGCACAGGCGGCAAGTGGGCCGGAGCGGAAAGCCCCGACAATGACCGGATATTAACGACCTGGAATGGCGCTCCGGCCCACCCCGACAGCATGAATACGTGGCTAAAAAACTTCGTTTCAGAAAATGGTCTGCCGCCGCTCACACCGCACGACTTTCGACACATGGCCGCGACCTACCTGATAACCTCCGGCACCGACGTTCGCACGGTAGCAGGCAAACTTGGGCATAAAAACTCAACCACAACGCAGCTTGTTTATAGTCATCTTCTGAAATCGACTGAGAAAGAGACGGCCACCACCCTGGAGAATTTCATGCAGCAGGCAACAGAAAAAGCAAAACAGGCACAAAAAAAACAGGCCAGATAACCGGCCTGTTCTCTTTTTTTGTTGGTAAGCCTTTGCTGTTGTTGGCACTATTTTTTAGGTCACTGTCATCAGTTCTGTCATCAGGCGACATAACAAAAGACTCCGCGTTGCCGCGAAGCCTTGTTATTGCTGGTGACCCGCCACGGAATCGAACCGTGAACCTACTGATTAAGAGTCAGTTGCTCTGCCAGTTGAGCTAGCGAGTCAGATGGCTGGGGAGGAAGGATTTGAACCCTCGAATGTCGGAGTCAGAGTCCGATGCCTTAACCAGCTTGGCGACTCCCCAGTAAGCCAATTCATCCAGACATAAATATATTTTAACCATTTCAGGACGACTTGTCAAATGGTAATTCATCCCGCAAAACCGAGCAAACGCGCGGCCGGCGGCGAAGCTTGCGCTGCTTAGCGCTAAAACGCCGACAGCAGTTAGGAAAAATAACTTGCTCCACTCACTCGCAGCGGATGATGCGGTACCCGGCGGCCTTGCGAAGACGGTTCATGACCGCCAGGCCGAGGCCGGTTTCCTCGATCCCCTCGGCAAAGATAATGTCCACAGGCTCGGTGTCAAAAAATCGCAGGGCGTTGTAGAGATTGGCGGCGATTTCTTCCGAGTGGCGGCGTGAACCGTACACCGCCGCCGCTACGCCTTCCGGCACGGCGGTCTCGGTTGCCACCACCGCTCCGACCCGTTTGCCCTCGGCCTGGGCCTTGCGGATTTGTTCGGCCAGGACTTTCGTCTGGGCCGGATACTCCCCTTCCAGCAGGATGAGCGGCGCCGCCGGGGCATAATGGGTGTATTTCATGCCCGGCGAGCGGGGAATGGCCGCGCCGCCGAGACCGGGGTCGACTTCGACCTCGCCCAGGGTTTCCAGCAGCATCTCCAGGGTGATCCCGCCCGGCCGCAGCAGGGTCGGCACCGGGGTCGTACAGTCCACCACCGTCGACTCGACGCCGATGTTGCACGGTCCGGCATCAATCACCATGTCGATCTTCCCGTCCAGATCGGCCAGCACATCCTGGGCCGTGGTCGGGCTGGGCCGGCCCGAGGTATTGGCACTGGGAGCGGCCAGCGGCACGCCGGCCAGCTTGATGAGTTCCCGGGCCACCAGCGAGTCCGGCAGGCGGATGGCGACAGTATCAAGACCGCCGGTAGCGGCGTCCGGCACCGCCTTGGTGCGCTCCATAACCAGGGTCAACGGGCCGGGCCAGTAGGTTTCCATCAGCACCCTGGCGTTGGCCGGAACCAGGCGAACCAGCTTGGCCACCTCACGGCAGTCGGCGATATGCAGAATCAGCGGGTTGTCTACAGGCCGCCCCTTGGCGGCAAAAATTCCGGCCACGGCGTGAGGGTCGAGGCCGTTGGCGCCCAGGCCATAGACGGTTTCGGTGGGAAAGGCGACAAGGCCGCCGCGTCGCAGTATGTCGGCTGCCTGGGCCAGGATGCGGATATCGGGCTGGCTGCTGTCAAGGCTGACATATTCAGTGTGCATGATTACCTCCGCTTTAGGACTACAACCCGCTCTATCCCGGCATAATCCTTGATGATCGCCGCCGGCCCGAGGCCGCTGGCTTCTCCGGCCAGGGCGGCCACCGCCGGGGCTTGTCCCGCGCCGACTTCCAGCGCGACAAATCCTTCTTGACTCAAACGCGCACCCGCGCCGGCCACGATCCGGCGGTAAAAGGCGAGGCCGTCGGCGCCGCCATCCAGGGCCAGGGCCGGTTCGCGCCTCACCTCCGGTGCCAGTCCGGCCAGGTCGCCGGCGGAAATATAAGGCGGGTTACTGACAATGGCGTCGAAGGTCCGTCCGGCCACAGGAGCGAAAAGGTCGCCCTGCTCCATTGTCAGACGGTCGGCTACGCCGAGGACGGCGGCGTTCTTCGCCGCCACCGCCAGAGCCTCGGGCGAGATGTCGACAGCAACGCCGCAGGCTCCGGCCAGCTTTGAAAGCAGGCTGACGATGATGGCGCCGCTGCCGGTGCCGAGATCGAGGATCCGCGGTTCGCCGGTATCTTTAAGCAGATTGAGGGCCGCCTCCACCAGCACTTCGGTGTCCGGTCGGGGGATGAGCACCGCCGGAGTGACGGCGAAGCCGAGGCCCATGAATTCTTTCCTGCCGGTTATGTAGGCAACCGGAACACGCGTGGCCCGATGCTTGACCGCTTCGCGAAAAGCGGCCAGTTCTCCGGCCTGCAGCGGTTGGTCGAAATTGACGTATAAATACAGCCGGTCCTTGCCCAGAATGTGAGAAAGCAGCACTTCGGCGTCAAGGCGAGGGGATTCCACGCCTTTTCCCTCAAAGTACTGCTTGGTCCATGTTAAGATCGAACCAATGGTCCAGCGTGTCTCATTCATGGTCAGTCGACCTGTTTCAGGCGTTCGCTCTGGGCGGCGGTGCTGAGGGCGTCGATAACTTCGTCAAGATCACCGTTCAGAACATAGTCCAGCCTGTGCAGCGTCAGTCCGACACGATGATCGCTGATCCGGCCCTGGGGAAAGTTGTAGGTCCGGATCCGTTCGCTGCGGTCGCCTGTTCCCACCTGGCTCTTGCGGGTCTCGGCCACTTCGGCCCGCTGGGTTTCCTGGGCGAGTTCCAGCAGCTTGGCTCTGAGCACCCGCATAGCGGCACCCCGGTTTTTCAGCTGGGATTTTTCATCCTGGCACTGCACCACCACTCCGGTCGGAAGGTGAGTGATTCGCACCGCCGACTCGGTCTTGTTGACATGCTGGCCTCCGGCGCCGCTGGCGCAATAGGTGTCGATCCGCAGATCGCCGGGATTGATGTCGATATCCACGTCTTCAGCCTCCGCCAGCACCGCCACCGTCACTGTCGAGGTGTGAATACGGCCGCTGGCCTCGGTGGCCGGCACCCGCTGCACCCGGTGCACACCACTCTCATATTTCAGGCGGGAGTAAGCCCCGTCGCCCTCGATTACAAATACGACTTCTTTGAAGCCGCCGAGATCGGTAGGGTTGGCGTCCAGCACTTCGGTCTTCCAGCCGCGGTTCTCGGCGTAACGGGTGTACATGCGGAACAAATCACCGGCGAAAAGGGCCGCTTCGTCGCCGCCGGCCCCGCCGCGGATTTCGATGATGACGTTTTTGTCGTCGCTGGGATCCCGCGGCAGCAGCAGCACTTTCAGCTCTTCTTCCAGACTGGCGCTCGCTTCCCGCAGCTGGGCCGCTTCGCTCTCCACCATTTGACGGAACTCGTCGTCCAGCTTGTCTTTGAGCAGTTCTTTGGCGTCATCCAGGTCCTGCCGGATTTTTTTGTACTCACGGAACTTGCCGACAAGCGGCGTCAGCTTGGAGTGAGCCTTGGTGTGCTTTTGCCATTCGCCCATATCCGTCATAGTCGCAGGATCACTGATCAGTTTTTCCAGTTCGAAATATCTATCCTCGATAGCCTGAAGTTTATCAAGCATTCTGGTTCACCTCTTTCGGCTCTTCGGGCCGCACCGCTTCCAGCGCCTGAATGGCGACCTCGATCTGATCGTCGCTGGGCTCGCGGGTAGTCAGTTTCTGCAGCCAAAGCCCAGGGGTAATGGCGCAGACCACCCACCGCTGTTCGCTCCTGCCGGCGAAGCGGATAATTTCATAGCCGATCCCGGCGATCAGGGGCAGCAGCGCAACCCGGGAGGCGATCCTCAGCCACAGGTCGGGCCAGCCCAGGAAGGAAAAGACCAAAATGCTGACAACCATAACAATCAGCAAGAAATTGGTGCCGCAGCGGGGATGGAGGGTACTGAAGGGGCGGACATGCTCCACATCCAGAGGCACTCCGGCCTCATAGGCATGAATGGTCTTGTGTTCGGCGCCATGATACTGGAACACCCGCTGGATGTCCTTCAGCATGGAAATGCATCCGACGTAGGCGAAGAAAATCGCCAGCCGCAGCAGTCCCTCGAAGAAGTTGAGAAGCCGTGGGTCAGTGACCGAACTATGAATATATTTTGCCGCATAGGTCGGAATTATGACAAACAGGAGAATGGCCAGTCCCAGGGCAAAAACCATGGTGAAAGCGATTTCTTTCGCGGTAAGCTCCTCGCCTTCCTCTCCCGCCGCCTGGGCGGAGAAGGACAGGGCTTTGAGCCCGTAGACCAGCGATTCGGTGAGAGCGACCACCCCGCGCACCATGGGCTTTTTGAGTATAGGATACCGGTCGGTGATGGTAACTAGAGGATCCTTTTTGACGGTGATGTTGCCGGAGGGTTCGCGGACGGCGGTGGCAATATAGTCCGGTCCGCGCATCATGACTCCTTCGATAACCGCTTGACCGCCAATGTTGGTTTTTGGTTTCACGGTTGTACTCCCCTCTATATAGTAGGACATCAGGCGAGAATATCAGAAAGGACCTGGCTTTCGCCAAGTCCCCGACGAGCCTTAGTCGCATTTCGCTTCAGGTATTACCTTGTGCTAAAATAAAGCAGAGCATCGCTGCTCTGCCTTTTCCTTAGCTTTCTTGTCCGTAACGCTTGTTGAACTGTTCGATGCGTCCACGGGCCTTCGCCTGGCGTTGCTGGCCGGTAAAAAACGGATGACATTTGGAACACACGTCAACACGGAGTTCTTTTTTGGTCGAGCCGGTTACGAAGGTGTTGCCACAACCGCAGGCCACCGTCGCTTCACCGTATTTAGGGTGAATTTTCTCTTTCATGCCTTGCACCTCACTTTACTGCAATCGGTTGGTTCACGCTAAATAATTATAGCACATGGTATTCTCCCATGCAACAATTCAGTGGAAAATCATTCTGCGGGCTATGCTTCGCTGTCATACGCGGCGATAGCCGCCGGCAAAGCCTGAACAACGGCGTGCCCCACCGCCGGCAGCCCCACCAAAACCGCCCCGATGATTTCTTGCCTGGTGGCGCCGCAGGCTTTGGCGTGGCGGACGTGAAAAGGCACGCCGCCGGTCAGTCCCGCAGCGGCCAGAACGGCAAGATAGGCCAGCGTCTTGGTCTTTTCCTCCAGCGGGTTGGCTGCGTCCAGCTTCTGCACCATCTCCATCCAGGCCTGGGAATATTCCGGGGCCTCTTGCATGAAAGTCAGGAAGGCATTGGAAATACCCGTATTTTCCATGATCGATCACCTCATTATTATTATTTCGGCGTCACCGCGAGGTTGGCCGGCTCCAGCTGACCTTTTCCTCGCGGATCGGCAGATTGACCAGGGCCGCCGCCGCCGCCAGGGCGATATCGGCGTACCACATCCACTGATAGTTGCCGTCGTGGGCCATGGCGATCCCGCCCAGCCAGGCGCCGAGAAAGCCGCCGATCTGATGGGTCAGGAGGGTCAGACCGAAAAGAGTGGCCAGATACCGCGTGCCGAACAGTTTTCCCACCAGGCCGGCGGTGGGGGGCACGGTGGCGAGCCAGGTGAAGCCGAGGGCCGCGGCAAACACGTAGAAGGTCAGCTCGGTCTTGGGGGCCAGCAGGTAGACGGCGATCATCACCGCCCGGCTGGCGTACATGACGGCAAGAATATATTTCATCCGGCACCTGGAGCCCAGCGCGCCGGCGAACAGACTGCCGCCGATGTTAAACAGGCCGATGATGCCCAAGGAAGCGGCGGATACGCTGGCGGAATGGCCGCACAGGGCGACTTCCCCCGGCAGGTGAGTGACCAGGAAAGCCACATGGAAACCGCAGGTGAAAAAGCCGGCGTGAAGGCACAGGTAGCTCATATTCCGCAGCGACTGGCCGACCTGCGCCAGCAGGCCCAGCTGCGGGCCCGCAGCCTCAACCGGCGCCCTGGCCCCGCCCCGCAGCAACGAGGCGAGGGGAATCGCCAGCAGTGTCGTCGCCGCCATGGTGAACAGCGCCTGCGCCCAGCCGAACAGGCTGATGATGGCCTGCATCAGCGGGGCGAACACCACCTGGCCCAGCGATCCGCCGGCGTTGATAAAGCCGCCGGCAAAAGCGCGGCGCTCGGGGGCAAGCCGTCCCGAAGTCGCTCCGATCAAAATGGAGAAACTCCCCGCCCCGGCTCCGGCCGGACCGATAATTCCCATGGTCAGCACCAGCGCCCATTCCGATCCGACCCACGGCGTCAGCGCCAACCCTGCCGCAAGCATCAGCGAACCTGCCGCGATAACGTGATAGGGGCCTTTCTTGTCGGCAATAGCGCCAAAGATGGGTTGGGCCAGCCCCCAGACAAACTGGCCCACCGCCAGGGCAAAACTGATGGCAACGATCCCCAGGCCGGTGGCCGAGTCCAGCGGGGCGACAAAAAGCCCTACCGACTGCCGGGCCCCCATGGTAATCATCAAAATTGCGGCCGAGCTTATCATCAACATCCAGGCCGACCGGTTTTTCCGCTCTAACGTCATAGCCAACTCTCTTTCTTCATCTGGTCAGCGCAGCGACCTCGGACAACATCCTGAGCAATTCCCGGTAACGCTCCCGGCCCAGCCCGTCTTCGACACAGGCCTGGGCTTTCTCCCACAGCGGCATGGCGGCAGCCAAGACTTCGCTGCCGGCCGGGCTGAGGATAAGGTTTTTCTTTCTGGTGTCGCGGTCCTGCCTGGTTGCTTCTATGTAGCCGGCCTTTTTGAGAGCCGTCAGATCGCGGGTCACCGTCGTCTGATCCATCAGCAGCAGCCGGGCCAGTTCGCCCACGGTAATGCCTTCGTGCAGCGAGATATTGAGGAGCAGGGAAAATTGGGTCACCCGCAGGCCGCTGGATTTCAGCTGCTGATCATAAAACTGGGTCAGGGCGCGGGTGGTCCGCCTGACGTTACCGCAGGCACATCGTCTCGCTCCCGCCAAAACCGCACGTTCCATGATTCTCTCCCGTCAGATATATGTATATACATATATTATCGGAAGCGCCGGGGCTTGTCAAGGCGGTCTGCCGTGAGGCCGGGCGAAAGGATGGCCGTGACTAGAAGCCCTGTTGCATCGTTTTTGCTTTTTCCAGTTTCTCGAAAACAACCTGTTTCAGGGAAAAAGCGACCACGAAAAGCAGGGCGGCGACAATGACGATGGTTCCGCCGGAGGCGAAATTCAGATAAAAGGACGCCGTCAGTCCAGTGATCACCGAAACTTCAGAAATGATCACCGCGTTGATGAGGGTACCGCGAAAGCTGCGGGAAATCTGGAGACTGGCCGCCACCGGGATGACCATCAGCGCCGAAACCATTAAGATGCCGACAATGCGCATCGAGACCGATACGGTCAGCGCGGTCAATATCGCCAGCACCATGTTGATCTTCTTGATCGGCAGCCCGCTGATCCGGGCGACTTCTTCGTCAAAGGTCACAAAGACCAGCTCTTTGAAAATCACGCCAAGGGCCAGCAGGACCACAAGGGCAAGGACCGCAACGGTCCATACGTCCTGATTGCTCACGGTCACGATGCTGCCGAACAGATAGCCCAGCAGGCTGGCGGCGTTGGTTTTGGCCATGCTGGAAAACAAAACTGCGCAGGCGATGCCGGTGTAAAAAAAGATGGCCAGGGTCATATCGGCGAATGCCGGCCGCCTGGCCCGCAGTTCTTCGATACCCACTGCCGCGAGCACAGTAACCACCGTTGCACTGAGTACCGGGTAGATCCCCAGCAGCCAGCCGGTGGCCACGCCGGCGAAGGCGATGTGACCGAGCCCGTCGCCGACCAGCGACTGTTTTTTCATAATAATGAATATCCCGATAATCGGGCAAATCAGACCAACCAACAAGCCGGCGACCACGGCCCGCTGCATGAAGTCAAACTGGAGGATTTCAGGCATGATTTACGATATCTCCTTTTCGTACTTTGCGGGAATTGATGTAGCGCGGCGGCTGATAAAACCGGCTGGCCGGGCCGTAATACTGCAGTCCATGCTCCAGATTGGCGATGGTGCTTGCGTATTTGACCATTCTGTCCACGTCGTGGGAAACAATCAGGACGGTAATACCCGAGTCCTTGTGAAGACCCCTGAGCAAAGCGTAAAACTCTTCCGCGCCTTTGGCGTCGACCCCGGCTGTGGGTTCGTCCAGAATCAGCACCTCCGGTTCGGCGGCAAGGGCTCGGGCCACCATGACCCGCTGCTGCTGGCCGCCGGAAAGCAGTCCGATCATCCTTGACCGCAAGCTGCCCACGCCTACCAGTTCCATCGCCCTGGCGACGATTTCATGATCGGCCTGTCCCAGGCGACGGCCGACACCCAGGCGGGCGACCCGCCCCATGGCCACGATCTCTCCGACGGTGGCGGGAAAGGCCCTGTCCCTTAGCGGATTCTGGGGAACATAGCCGACCTTGTACCACTCCCGGAAAGCCGCCATCGGCTGACCGAAGATCCTTACCTGGCCGCAGTCCGGCTGCAGCGTTCCGACACACAGTTTGAGCAGGGTGGACTTGCCGGCCCCGTTTCCTCCGACAACGGCCACAAAGTCCCCGGCCGCCATCTTCAGGTTGATATGGGTGAAAACGTTGTGGTCGGAATAGGCGAAAGACACATTTTCAAATTCGAAGGCGTTCATTGAGCCCCTCCTGGTTGTCGGTTCCGGCATTTTTTGCAGTAGCCGTATAATTCAAGGGAATGGCCCACGATCTTGAATTCCGAGCCGGCCGCCTGTTGCAGGCCTTTTTCGTCCACCGGGCAGTAATCAAGGCAGTTGGCGTTGCCGCAGCCGATGCAGATCAGATGATGGTGATGGCCGCCGAGCGCCAGTTCAAAGACTTTGGTATCTTTGCCGGGCAGGTTGATCTGGTTGACTACACCGATGTCGACAAGCAGATTGAGGTTCCGGTACACCGTGTCCAGTCCCACGTCCGGATTGGCCGGCCGGATGTCGTTGAAAACTTCGGATGCGGTGGGAAATTTATCGAAATTGAGCAGGGACTGGATCACCGCCCGGCGCTGGGGCGTGATCTTACACCCCTTTTCTCGCAGTCGTTTTATGATTTCCTCAGTCAATTACAGCACTCTCCCAAATAATAATATTATTATTTACAATTCTACTATTTTCATGCATAGCCGGCAACTGTTATTTATTTTGCACAGGCATCCCCTGTCGTCAGGCGATGGTTTCGGAGTGTTGAATGTTGCGAAAATCAGTGCGACTGCGAGATCGTGGGGCCGACAGCTGCCTGCAACTAAAAAACCACCGCCGGCGGCGATGGTTTCGGTTTTAGTGGATTCCTATTTTTCGATATAGCGGCTGAAGTTGCCGATCCGCAGGTCCGGGAACTTCCGGCGCAGGGTTTCGATGAAAAAACGGACGCCGAGGGGCGGCTGGGCCGGAGGCGCCACCTGCCAGACGATATCCGGGTCGATGTTGAGGTTGCGCAGCTGGATCATGTCGATGCCGGTGGCCTGGATAAATTCCAGCCAGGCGTCCAGTTCGGCCGGCTGATCGTTGAGGCCGGGCAGCAGCAGCATATTCAGCGAGACATAGACGCCCCGGGTCTTGGCGTAGGCGATGGACCGCCGCACGTCATCCAGGGAGTAGCTGGCGCGGTAGTAGGCCTGAAATAACGCGGGCCGGGCGCTGATCATGCTGACCCGCATGGTGTCGAGGCCGGCGTCGGTTATCTGTCTGATGCCGGCGGTGAAGCCGGCGTTGGTGTTGATGTTGATGACGCCCCGGCGGCATGAGGCGCGGATCTTGCCGATGGCGGAGGCGATCACGTCGGCTTCCAGGGACGGCTCGCCTTCACAGCCCTGGCCGAAACTGACGATAGGCTCCGGGGCGCCGGCGAGATGGTAGAGACCGACGGCGGCCACTTCCTCCGGGGTGGGAACAAAGCCGATTCTGCTCTGGGGGGCCGGACAGCACTCGGCCGGCTGAAGGGAGATGCAGCCGAGGCAGTCGGCGTTGCAGGCCGGAGAGACGGGAATTCCCGCCTCCCAGCGGTGATAGAAAAGGTTCTGGGCGGTACAGCAATGCCACTCGCGCGAGCAGCGGGCCAGGTGATCCACCAGGCGGTTGCCGGGCAGGTCGGCCTGCACTTTGGCGATTTTGCCGGCTAGCGCCGCGGTATTGTAGCGGCGGGGCTGCCATTTGGCGTTATCATCGCTTTTAAGCGCCGCCGCGTAGATCTTTTCGTTAACCATAGCCACCGCCGTGTAGCCATAAAGAGGCAGCAGTCCCGCCGCAGGCTGCTTGAGGTACGCCGGCAGATGCGTGCGGGTGTAGCCCACAGGCAGGACCGCCGCCACAGCGAGCAGGCTGGAAGCGATGGGCGCTATGGTCTGACCTTGAGCCGCCAGGGCGCTGCAGTCAGGCAAAAACATCAGATCGGCGCCGTCCGGCAGCAAAATCATATCATCCAGGCCGAGCGGCCGGTCCTCGCCGCCATCCCGCCCCACCGCCGCGTAGCCCGGCGCGTCGAAGATCTCGCCGGCGGCAGTAGCGTAAAGCGCGGTTGGCAAATTCATCATCCTCATCGGTTAAATTGGCTGCCGGCTTTAGCGGCGCCATCCCGAATGACCGCTTCCAC
>JARLHY010000180.1 GCA_031292015.1 Negativicutes bacterium
ATCAGAGCGTATTTACCTCAGGGCTGTTCAAAAAGGTCGAGATGCACGTTCTGACTACTCCGGTCGTATCAACGCATCCTGTTTTCTGGCGATAATCTCACGCGATGTGTGCGAGTCGCTGCGAGGAAGCGCGCGCAGACAGTACAGGTGAGGTACGGCAAGCGCGCTCCCGGAAAAGCAGGCACACAGCGCTTCAGCGCTGATGTGGTCGCTTTCTTCGAGCGAAGCGAAGATGCACCAACGACGCAGATTGGCCTTTTTCAACAGCCCTATGGAGCTTCGCCCTCCAGCACCGCCTGTCTTAGCTGCCCGCACGCCGCCCGGATATCGGCGCCCATTTCCCGCCGGACGGTGGCGTTGATTCCCCCTGCCTTCACAACCTCGAGAAAGCGGTTCATCCTGGCCGCATCCGGTCGCATAAGACCGCGCTCAGCCACCGGGTTGACCGGGATAAAATTGACGTTGGCAAGCTTGCCCCGCAGCAGCGCCGCCAGTTCCCTGGCCTGGGCGTCGCTGTCATTCAGGCCGGCGATCAGGGTATATTCATAGGTAACCCTCCGGCCGGTTGTCGCGGCGTAGCGGTCCGCCGCCGCCAGCACCTCCTGCAGCGGGTACTTTTCGTTGATCGGCATGATTTGCGACCTTAGCGCATTGTTCGGCGCGTGCAGCGACACCGCCAGGGTGATCGGCAGTCCCTCGGCCGCCAGCCGGTCGATGCCGGGAACCAGTCCCGCGGTCGACAGCGTAAAGCTGCGATAGCTCAGGTTCAGGCAGTAGCTTTCATGACAGAGCCGGATGAAGCGCAGCACATTGTCGTAGTTGGCCAGCGGCTCACCCGAACCCATGATGACAATGGAATTGACGCCGGCCTTCTCCTCGCCGAGAAGGTCGCTGACAAACAGCACCTGAGCCAGCATCTCGCCGCCGCTCAAGTTGCGGGCGACACCCTGAAGGGTCGAGGCGCAGAACACGCAGCCCATGCCGCAGCCCACCTGGCTGGAAACACAGACGCTGTTGCCGTAGGAGTGACGCATCAGCACAGTCTCCACCGTCAGTTCGTCCGCCAGGGTCAGCAGCAGTTTGCTGGTCTGGCCGTTGGCCGCCTGCTGCCGCGCCGCCAGACTGACTCCCCCCAGCAGGAAGCGGTCTGCGAGCATTTCCCGCTGAGCTTTGGAAAGATTGGTCATCGCCGCAAAATCGCGCACCCGACGCTGGTACATCCACTCGGCGATCTGACGGCCCCGGTATTTTTCCAGGCCGTTTGCCACCACCGCCGCGGTGATCTCCTCGGCAAACAGGCCAAATAAATCAAGCTTTGTCAACACTCATTCTCCTCACAACCGACGAATCATCCGGGCGATGAAAAAACCATCCGTCTCGTCCCGCTGCGGCCAGAGCTGGACCATCTCCTCAGGCCTCGGCACCGGCAGGTAATCCCCGCCCCTTTGCAGCGTAAATTCCGGGTTCTTGGCCAAAAAGGCCTCCACCACCTGCTGGTTTTCTTCCGGCTCGGTGGTGCAGGTGCTGTAGACGAGCACCCCGCCCGGCTTGACGCAGCCGGCGGCGCTTTCCAGGATCGCCGACTGCAGTTTGGGCAGCTCCAGCAGTTGGCTCTCACTCTTGCGCCAGCGTGAATCAGGTTTGCGCCGCAGCACCCCGAGCCCCGAGCAGGGTGCGTCCACCAGCACCCGA
Source organism: Negativicutes bacterium (assembly GCA_031292015.1). The sequence goes on from JARLHY010000180.1 coordinate 1,693, forward strand.
TCGGCCTGTCCGGCATACAGCCCGGCCAGCCCAGTGGCGTCGAGCTGCCTGGTTTCGATACTGGTTATGCCCAGCCGTGCGGCGTTTTCCCGCGTTATCTTCAGCTTGTGTTCATAAAGGTCCACCGACAGCACCCGGCCCTCATCCTTCATCAGCGCGGCTATATGGGTGCTTTTTCCGCCGGGGGCACCGCAGGCGTCGATGACGAATTCGCCGGGCCGGGGAGCCAGTACGTGGCCGACCAGCATCGAGCTTTCGTCCTGCACCTGGAAAAGCCCCTCCCGCAGCGACGCCAGGGTCGCCAGCGCCGGAAACTCGCTGCAGACGATCCCCTCCGGCGTCCACTGCGACGGCAGACAGACGACACCCTCGGCCGCCAGCCGCTCCAGCAGTTCCTCCTGGCTGATTTTCAGGGTATTAGTTCTCAGTGAAAGCGGCGGGGTCGCGTTATCAACCCGGCACAAGGCCTCGCACTCATCGAACCCCAGTCTGGCCAGCCATCTGTCCACCAGCCAGGCCGGATGAAAATATTTTAGGGAAAGATACTGGGCCGCGGCTTTCTCCTTGTCGGGATAAACCGCCTTCTCCGGTGCCCGGGCCGCGCTGCGCAGCACGGCGTTGACGAATTTCACCGTACCGGCGTGGCCGTATTTTTTCGCCAGCTCCACCGCCTGGTTGCAGGCCGCCGAAGCCGGGACTTTCGACAAAAAAAATAGCTGGTACGCCCCCATCCGCAGGATGTTGCGGATCACTGCCGGCGTTTGGCCCAGCGGTCTGCTGCTGTAATGGCCAAGCAGCCAGTCCAGGGTTTCCCCGGCCTTCACGGTGCCGTAAACCAGTTCAGTGACAAAACGGCGGTCCTGGTCGGACAGACGCTGCCGCGAAAGCTCGCGGGCCAGCGCGATGTTGGCGTAAGCTCCGCCGCCGTCCACTTCGCCGATGATCTTGAGCGCGACTTCCCGCGCGTTCACATTGGCCATGTTGTTACCCCTTCTGCTTCGGAAAGATTCCCGTCAAACTTATTTTTGTTCGACCAAAAAGGCCTGTATCGCCTTTTCCACCTTGTCCATATCCACGGTAGTATTACAGCACGGCCCTTCCGGCCGTTCGTTCAGGATGCCGATGGCCGGCAGCGGAAAGACGTCCTGAATACCGCTGGTCAAATCCCGTTCGCAGGCAATGGCCAGCACGGCATGCGGCCTCAATGTCTTGACCACCTTGCGGGCCAGGGTGCCGCCGGTGACGATCGCCAGATTCACGCCATATTCCCGGGTGATGCGCACCAAGTCTCCCACCCGGCACTCGCCGCACTCCCGGCAATTGGAGACATCGCGGGTTATTTTGTGCGGACAGGATTCCTGCTGGATGCAGTGCGGCGACAGCACCAGCAGCCGCTCAGCCTTCACCCTGATCCTCTTTTGGCGCACCAGGTGATTGCTTAGTTCAATGAACGACCGCTCAATCCGCTCCTTCTCAATATCAAAAATCTTGCCAACCTGGATCGCCAGGGGAAACAAAAGATTGATTGTCGACCAGGCCAGTCCCAGAAACACCCCCGGCGTCGGAAAACCCAAAATAGCCATCACAATACCGACGATCCCTGTGGCAATCGCCAAAATGACCGCCGCCAGCAGGCCCCCCAGGACAAACGGCAGGATAGCGCTGATGGTGGCCAGCCCTAAGAAGCTGACCCTCCATAGCCCGTAACCGGAAAGGGTGGCCAGCAGCAGGCTGATCACGATCAGCGCCAGAAACAATCTCTTGCGCGGGCGGGGGACCGCCCCCATAACCCCTTCGCCTTTAGCCCAGTATTTCGCCGACATCCAGGTTGTACCCCCGTGCGTATTCTCCGGCAGCCATCCGGCGCCGATTTTCCGGCTGAACCTCCCGCAGTTCGACAGTCCCCGCCGCCGTGGCCACGACAATGCTATCGCCGCTCACCGCGATCACTCTTCCCGGCTCCTGAGCCGCCGTCCCGGTCGGCCTGAATCCGGTCTGCCATATTTTAAGAGTCTTGTCCCGGTGCAGACAGTAAGCACCTGGCCAGGGATTCAGCCCTCTGACCAAATTATGTACCGCCTGCGCCGGTTTATACCAGTCAATCCGTTCCGTTTCCCGTGTCAAGAGCGGCGCGTACGTCGCCAGGGCCTCATCCTGCTTGATCCGTGGCGCGCTGCCTGCCGCGGCCAATTTCAGCGTCCGGGCCAACAGCTCAGCACCGAGCACTTTAAGTCTGTCATGCAGTTCGCCACTGGACTCGTCCGGCGCGATGGCCGCCTCGGCCCGCAAAATCATGTCGCCGGTGTCCATACCGCGATCCATGAACATGGTGGTGACCCCGCTTCTCGCCTCGCCGTTGATCACCGCCCAGTGGATCGGCGCCGCCCCCCGGTATTGCGGCAGCAGTGAAGCATGAACATTGATACAGCCAAGAGGGGGTATGTCCAACATCGCCTGAGGCAGAAACTGGCCGAAGGCGACCACGACGATGACGTCCGGCGCCAGGGCCGCTATTTCGGCGACAAACTCCGGTCTGCGGATTTTTTCCGGCTGCAGTACCGGCACGCCGTGCCGCAGAGCGCATTCCTTCACCGGTGAAGGGGTCAGTTTCTGCCCCCTTCCTTTTGGCCGGTCGGGCTGGGTCACCACTGCGGCAAGCTCATAGCCTTCCGCCGCCAGGATGTCCAGGCATGGGACAGCGAAATCCGGCGTCCCCATATATACAAGCCTCAGTTCAGTCATTACTGGATACCTTCTTGATGGTAGTCGCACGGTCAATAAACAGTACCCCGTCCAAATGGTCGATCTCATGCTGAAGCGCTCTGGCCAGCAGTCCGGTGGCGGTAAGGCATACCGGTTTCCCTTCCCGGTTGAAACCCTCCACCTTTACGCTGGCGCCCCGCTCCACCTCGCCGTAAATACCGGGAATGCTCAGGCATCCCTCGGTGGAACACTCGCAGCCCTCGCATTCGCTCAGCACCGGATTGATAAGTTCGATGAGCCCATCGCCGACGTCAATAACGATCATCCGCAGGGAAACCCCCACCTGCGGCGCGGCCAGGCCCACCCCTTCGGCATGATACATGGTCTGAGCCATATCGTCAAGCAGACGTCTGATCCTGCGGTCGATCTTGGCCACAGGCGCCGCCTGTTCTTTGAGCACTTTGTCGCCCGCTTTTCTAATATCCATCACGGTCATCCAACAGCCCCCTTTTGCCCCCCATTCTAGCACAAAAACACAAAAAAAGCACTAACCCTAACATACCCTTTCGCCCAGTAGTTATTATAAGACATTGAGCGGATCGACATCCACAATAACATCGCTGCGTTCCTGGAGCCCGGCGCTTCTAATCACGGCGGTCGCTGCCGCGATGTCGGCGGTCTTGATGAGAATGTTCATCCTGTAGATGTCGCTGATCCTGGCGATCGGAGCAGGAAACGGACCGATTGCGACAGGCTCGCTGTCGGCAAAGGCCAACCGCAGCTGCGCCGCCGTTTCTTCCGCCTGTCGCCGGATCTTGGCTTCGTCGCTGCCCTGGATTGTCAACTTGATCAGCTGGCTGTAAGGCGGATAGAGCAGTTCCTGCCGGAAAGCCTCCTCCTGCTCGTAAAAAGCGGGATAATCATGAACGGCCCCGGCCATGATCGCATAGTGCTCGGGATTATAAGTCTGAACCACCACCCGGCCGGGCTGCTCGCCCCGGCCGGCTCGCCCGGCGGCCTGGGTAAGCAGGGCAAAGGTTCTCTCGGCAGCACGGAAATCCGGCAGATTCAGAGCCGTATCGGCCGAGACAATGCCCACAGCCGTCACGTTCTTGATATCATGCCCCTTGGCCACCATCTGGGTGCCCAGCAGAATGTCGTACCTACCGGCTGTAAAGGCCTCCAGTATCCGGCCATGGCCCATTTTTCCCCCGGTGGTGTCCTGGTCCATCCTGATCACCCTGGCTTGCGGCAACAAAGTGGCAAGCTCCTGCTCCACCTTTTGGGTCCCTGTGCCGAAATAACGGATATAGCGGCTGCCGCAGGTCGGACACACGTCCGGCGACGGCTCGCTGGCCTGACAGTAGTGGCAGCGCAGTATTCCGCCGGAAGCGTGATATACCAGCGAAACGGCGCAGTGGGAGCAGCGCATCACATGGCCGCATTCGCGGCAGCTGACAAAGGTGGCGTAGCCGCGGCGGTTCAGCAGGATGATGGCCTGCTCACCCCGGCTGATGGTCGAAACCAGCAATTCCTCCAGCGGCCGGGATATGACGCTGCGCCGGCCGGCCTGGAGCTCTTCCCGCATATCCACCACCGTGACCTCCGGCAACAGCGCTCCGTCGATCCGTGAAGGCAGGCTGACAATCCGGTGAATACCTTGCAGCGCCTGGTAATATGTCTCCACCGCCGGGGTGGCGCTGCCCAGCACCACAACCGCTCCGGCCAGTTGTGCCCGCTGCAGTGCCACCCGGCTGGTGTGATAGTGGGGGGATTCTTCCTGTTTATAGGTAAATTCGTGTTCCTCGTCAATGATAAATACGCCTGGATCGGCCACCGGCGCAAAGACAGCCGAACGCGCCCCGATCACAATTCCGGCCGTCCCGGCGCGAAGCCGCTGCCAGGTATCGTAACGCTCCCCCACCGACAGCCGGCTGTGCAGCACCACCACGTCATCGCCGAATTTCTCCTTGAAACGGGAGACAATCTGCCCGGTCAGAGCGATCTCCGGCACCAGGACTACCGCCTGGCGGCCAAGCTGCCGGGCTCTCGCCACCGCTTCGATATAGACCTGGGTCTTGCCGCTGCCGGTGATGCCGAACAGCAAAAACGAACCGTATTCCCGGGCGTCCAGCGAGGAATAAATGGTCGCCAGGGCCCGCTCCTGTTCGGTGGTCAACCGCAGGACCGGAGCCTTGCCGCCCACCGTCGCGTAGCTGTCCCGCAGCAGTTGGGTCTGCCCGGCGACGATCAGGCCGGCGGCCAGCAACCCTTTCACCGCGCTTGCGCTTATCTTCATCCGGCGCAGTTCTTCGGCCGTCAGAGACTCCTTTGTAAGCAGCGCTTCCATCAGCCGGCACTGAGCCGGCTTTCTTTTTAAATCCGCGCAGGCGGTGGCGGCAATCTCAGGGCTGACTGCCAGCCGCCAGAAGGCTTTATATTGATTTTGCGCCGTTTTCCGGACCACCGCTTCGACCTGCACCGCATGGGCCTCAATCAGCCGTCGCAGGCTGCCGGCCGCCCCGCGGCCGAACTCGGTCGTCAGTTGGGCCAGCGTCCGCGGTCCGGCGCTCAGCAGCCCGTCATACAACCGGCGCTGGACCGGCGAACACCCTGTCAAACCGGCGTCAGCCTCCCCGCCGCTGAGAGCCCGGAAAAGCGTTCCGGTCTTAATACCGGCTTTGCCGGGAATAAACAGCCGCATGGCCTCCGCCGGAGTGCACAGGTAATAGTCGCTCAGCCAGCGGGCCACGGCGAGCATATGGTCGGTAAACCACGGCTCGACATCAATTGTCCCCAAAATCGGCTTCAGTTCTTCGTCGTCGCCGGACCTGACGCTGATCACAAACCCTTCCGCATTGCGGCTGCCGAACGGCACCGTTACCCGCCAGCCTCCGGCGATGTGATCCAGCTCATCCGGCACGGCGTACGAAAAAAGCCGTCCGATGTTTTTTACCGGCATATTGATATACACTTCGGCAATACGTCCCATATACCTCACCACTAAGCAGACTGTGACTTCACCCGAATTATCGAAATCCGCATTCCCACTGGACCGGCTTTCCAAAACAACCATAAAGAGACTTAACTAAGTCCCTCCTTAGCTTGTCGAGAACCCGAGGCTGTTCAAAAAGGCCGAGATGCACGTTCTGATTTCACCAATTTTATCAGCGCATAGGTTTGCTGGCGATAATCTTGCGCATCATGTGCGGGTCGCTGCGAGGAAGCGCGCGCCGACGGCCTTGGATGGCCTAGTCCCGAACACGCCATGGATGGCGATATGCTCGGGGCGACAGTACCTGGCTGCGTACGGCAAGCGCGCTCCCGGAAAAGCAGGCACACAGCGCTTCAGCGCTGATGTGGTCGCTTTCTTCGAGCGAAGCGAAGATGCACCAACGACGCAGATTGGCCTTTTTCAACAGCCTAAGGAGGGACTTGATTAAGTCCCTCCTCTTGGCTTTTACACTATATTCGTTTCTTCAATCCTTAATCCCTGCCGAATCCTGAGTCTGTTCGCAATCTACTCCTGTTGTTTTCCTGGCTAGCCCTGGACGGAATAGCCCAGCGTCTGCAGGGTTTCTTCGATATAGCCGCCGGGAATGACGGTAGGGTCGTAAGCCACCTTGATCGCTTTGCTGTCAAGGTCGACATCAACCTGACTGACGCCTTCCAGCTGGGAAAGGGTATTTTCAATCCTGTCCCGGCAGTGTTCGTCTTTCATTCCCCCAACCCGGTAGGTCGCTGTCTTAAAACCACTTTTCACGCTCATCTGGAAATACCAACCTCCTCGCTATAGCTTAGCGCTGTTAGTATTGCCAGCTTCGCCATATTCCATTTGCCTCTGTTTATCCGCAGAAGCGCTAAATTTTGGCTTCGCGGCGCAAGATTTCGGCTTTGTCGGTCCTCTCCCACGGCAGGTCGAGATCGAGGCGGCCGAAATGGCCATAAGCCGCGGTCTGCCGGTAAAGAGGCCTGCGCAGGTCAAGCATCTTGATGATCCCGGCCGGACGAAGATCGAAATGTTTCTGGATCAGCTGGACGATAAGGTTCTCATCCACCTTCGCCGTCCCAAAGGTTTCCACTAAAACCGAGACCGGATGGGATACGCCAATGGCGTAAGCCAGCTGAATTTCGCATTTGTCGGCAAGGCCTGCGGCCACGACGTTCTTGGCAACATAGCGGGCGGCATAGGCCCCCGAACGGTCAACCTTTGTGGGATCTTTGCCGGAGAACGCTCCGCCGCCGTGACGGGCCATCCCGCCGTATGTATCCACAATGATCTTGCGGCCGGTCAGGCCGGCGTCGCCTTGTGGACCACCCACAACGAAACGGCCGGTAGGGTTGATATAGTACTTGGTTTTCGAGTCCAGCAGCGCAGCAGGCACCACCGGCTTGATCACCTTTTCAATGATGTCTTCCTCAATATCAGGCAGGTCGATGTCGGGACGGTGCTGGGCCGCGACGACAATGGCGTCGATCCGGACGGGTTTATCGTCCACGTACTCCACCGTGACCTGGGTTTTTCCGTCAGGACGGAGATAAGGCAGCACGCGGTTTTTCCGGACGTCAGCCAACCGCCGGGCCAGAGCGTGGGCCAGCGAAATAGGCATCGGCATGTATTCCGGCGTTTCGTTGCTGGCATAACCGAACATCATGCCCTGGTCGCCGGCGCCGATGGCCTCGAGGGCCTCCATTTCGCCTCTTTTTCCTTCCTGCGATTGGTTAACACCCATGGCGATGTCAGGCGACTGCTCGTCAATGGAAGTCATGACGCCGCAAGTATCGCCGTCAAAACCGAATTTGGCCCGGGTATAGCCAATTTCCTTGATGGTCTCCCTGACAATCTTGGGGATATCCACATAGCAACTGGTGGTTATCTCTCCCACCACATGAACAAGGCCGGTGGTAACCAGCGTCTCGCAGGCCACGCGGGCCATCGGATCGCGGGCGATGATGGCATCAAGGACGCTGTCCGAAATTTGATCGGCAATTTTGTCGGGATGCCCTTCGGTGACAGACTCAGATGTGAATAGTTTACGCATTTTTTCCATTGCTTACCTCCTAAACATAATAAAAAAACTCCCGAAGGGAGAATAACAACTCCCCCATCTTTGCGGGGCAGCCCCGCAGGAATTGGCACCGTTTTGGCCAGGCCAAATGGTTGCCGCGGTTTCATCGGGCCAGTCCCTCCACCAACTCTTGATGAGTCATAATCTATATACTTTTCGTAAAGATTTTACTGGAAACGGCCGAAAAAATCAATGGTTTTTTGTCATTAAAACAGATATTCTATCCAAAATCAGTTCAGCCAGTTCAGTTTTTGTCTGCTTGGGCAATTCTTCGATCCGCCCGTCGCTGTAAACCAGCTTGGCGATATTGGTATCGCAGTTGAAGCCGGCCCCCGGCAGGGTAATATCGTTGGCGACGATCATGTCCAGATTCTTGCGGGTCAGTTTTTCCCTAGCTGAAGCAATGAGTTCCCGGGTTTCCGCCGCGAAACCCACCAGCAGCTGACTCGTTTTCAGCCGGCCCAGTTCGGCCAGAATGTCGGGCGTCTTTTCCAGCACCACCGTCAGGGTATCGCCGGTTTTCTTGATCTTGTGCTCGCTTTTTTCGCTGGGGCGGTAATCGGCCACAGCAGCCGCTTTGATGACAATGTCACAGTCGCCGAATTCCCCCAGAACGGCCTGTCTCATCTCCTCGGCCGTCTGTACCGTCCTGACCGTAACTCCCGCCGGCTGCGACAGGCTTGCCGGGCCTGACACCAGCACCACCTCAGCCCCGCGGGCTGCGGCGCACCGGGCCAGGGCATAGCCCATCTTGCCGCTGGAATGGTTGCCGATGAACCGTACCGGATCCAGCGGTTCGCGGGTTCCGCCTGCGGTCACCACTACTTTTTTCCCAGCCAGGTCCTGGCGCGCCGCCAAGATACTTGTCACCATTTCGACGATCACCGGCGGTTCCGGGAGCCGTCCCGGCCCCTCTGTCCCACAGGCCAGCATCCCCTGCGCCGGTTCCATGACATGATAGCCAAGGCCGGCCAGTTTCGTAATATTCTGCTGGACAATTGCGTTGAGATACATGTTGGAGTTCATCGCCGGTACCAGCACCACCGGCGCCGTAGTGGCCATCACGGTGGTGGACAGAAAGTCGTCGGCGATGCCGCCCGCGATTTTGCCGATCATGTTGGCTGTTGCCGGGGCGATCAAAAATAAGTCGGCCAAGGTGGCCAACGCAATATGTTCCACATTCCACTCTTTGGTTTCTTCCCACATGTCGACAACAACCCGGTTGCCGCTGATTTCCCTGAAAGTGAGCGGCGTAACGAACCGCGTCGCCGCCTGGGTCATGATAACATGGACCGAAGCCCCGGCCTTCTTCAGACGGCTGACCACTTCCACCACTTTGTAAGCAGCTATGCCGCCGGACACCCCGAGGACAATATTTTTTCCGGTAAGCATGACGCCTCCTCTACTTGATGCCAGCCTTGGTCCGTTCATAGACAATCTTACCCTGGGCTATTTCTTCCAGGGCGATGGTCACCGGTTTGTTGGACTTGCTGTCCACCAGCGGGGCATCTCCATTCATAATTTCCCTGGCCCGTTTGGCGGCAAACACCACCAGAGTATATTTGCTGTCGACTTTTTTAACCAAAATATCAAGCGACGGATGAATCATATAAGTCCTCCTTCCAATCAGTCGATACTCCCGTATTCGCAAATCATCTTGATCAGGTCGTTGTTGCGTTCGACCCGGCATTTCTCGGCAGTGATGATCGCGGCAATCTTCGCCGTCGCCAGAGCGACCTGGTCATTCACCACAACATAATTGTATTTATAGGCGAAGGACAACTCCTCGTATGCTGCGTTGAGCCGCTTTTCAATCACTTCCGGGCTGTCGGTGCCGCGTTTGGTGATTCGCGCCGCCAGTTCCCTGATCGATGGCGGAACGATGTAGACAAACACCCCCTGCGGGAATTTGGCTTTAACCTGCAGCGCCCCCTGGGTGTCAATCTCCAGGACGACGTCTTTACCGCTATGTAGCATCTGGGTGACCCAACGGCGGGGCGTACCGTAATAATTGCCGTAAACTTCGGCCCATTCCAGCATTTCGTCATTTTTCACCATGGACTGAAAGTCTTCCGGTGCCGTGAACCAATAGTTTATGCCGTCGGTTTCCCCGGTGCGGGGCGAACGGGTCGTGGCGGATATGGAATAATTCAGATTCGGACATTGCTGCATCAGTTCTTTGCATATTGTTCCTTTGCCGGTGCCGGAGGGACCGGAAAGAACAACCAGAATACCTTGCCGCGTCATGTGGGCGGTTCTCCTTTCACCAGCCACTACTCAGCAGGCTCTTCCGTGGTTTCTTTGCTGACAAGTCGATGTGCGACCGTTTCGGGCTGCACGGCGGATAAAACCACATGATCGCTGTCGGCGATAATGACGGCCCGGGTTCTCCGTCCATAAGTGGCATCAATCAGCATTCCCCGGTCGCGGGCTTCCTGGATGATACGTTTGATCGGCGCTGATTCCGGACTGACGATAGCGACGATCCGATTGGCGGAGACAATATTACCGAACCCAATGTTAATAAGTTTAATGTCCATAGCCTTAATTCCTCCCAGTAATTTATCGATCGAATGAGCCCGCGTTTTGACGATGATTTCCCTACATTACTCTATGTTTTGGATTTGCTCTCTGACCTTCTCTATCTCACTTTTAATTTCTAATACAATATTGGCGACAGACGAATCATTGGCCTTGGACGCGATAGTGTTCGTCTCGCGGTTGACTTCCTGGACAATGAAATCCAGCTTGCGTCCCACCGCTTCACTGGACAGCAGCGTGTCCCTGAGTTGCTCCAGGTGGCTGGAAAGCCGCACAAGTTCCTCGGTAACGCTGGTCCTGTCGGCGAACAGGGCCGCCTCCTGAAGCAGCCGGGCTTCGTCAGGTTCAGCGCCGATAGTAGCCAGGAGTTCCTTCATCCGGCCGATCAATTTTGCCCGATACTCTTCGGCGATCCGCGGCGCCCGTTCGTCAATAAACCGGACATATTCGGCCAGCTTTTCGATCCGGGCGAGCATGTCCTTTTGAATGTTGGCGCCCTCGGCCAGCCGCATGGTCATAAGATTGTTTATGGCCGTATCAATAGCCTGTGACAATTTCGGCCACAGCAGCGAAACATCCTCCGCCACTTCCTCGATCTTGATGACATCAGGATAGCGGGCGATATGATAGATATTTTCTCCTGCCGGTACAGCGAATAAATCAGCCAGTTCTTTCAATGCTTTATGGTACGCGATAGCCAGTTCTTTGTCAACCCTTACCGCCCGGGCCCGCTGCCCATATTCGTCGGCAGTAATAAAAACATCGATTCGCCCTCTGACCAACGTATTCGCCACCAACCGGCGGATCTTGTCCTCGAGGGAACCGAGATTTTTCGGCATACGGATGACTATTTCATTATAACGATGGTTAACGGCTTTAATTTCCACGATAAAGCGGTGTCCGGCGTCCAGGAATTCCCCGCGGCCAAACCCCGTCATGCTCTTTAGCACTGAGAGTTGCTCCTTCCTATGCGTTGTTATTATTCGCGTTATAAAAATTCTTTAACCTGCGATTTTAAAAATTTACTTCTCTCCTGCGCCCTGTAATTCCTTTATTCGCCAACAATAAAAAAAGGAGGATTTCCCCCCTGAAAATCGATCCCAATCACTTATATTGGGTCAAATCAAAGCTAAACCGGCGTTCCTGCCTGCCGCTGTTGATTTGCAGCACGAGCGGCTTATCAGTGGCGATATCTTTGCTTTTGAAATAGATATAAGCATGACAGACATAAACCGGCGGCGTCTCCGGCGACCACGGGGCCTTTTCAGCCTTCGGCGGCCTTGTACCCGTATATTCTTTCACCGTCTTTTTATCCTGCTTCACCACTGCGGCCAGTTTGTCGGAAAAGTTGGGCTCGCTGCCTGACACCACCACCCCGAAAATGACATAGCCGTTATAGTCGGTCAGGATCTTTTCGGCATCAGCCCGGTTTATCCCCTGGGCGTTCAGCGCTTTATCCCTGGCGTCGGCGGCCAGCAGCAAAAACGGCGTGTAGACATAGGCCCGTTCAGCGGTCTCATCCAGTTTTTCGGACCTTTCCTCGTACACCGTCCAGGGCTGAAGAAATTCGGCCAGCGACTTGCCGGCGTTGGTTCTGCCGTAGTTCTGGGCCTCGTCGATCAAACCGGCGTTGACAGGCGCTACAGCGGCTACCGGGACACAAAGGCAAAATAGCAACGTCATTACCAAACAACAAACTCGCACCGGGACACCTCCTAGTTTTACTAGGAACAGTCTGCCCGGGAAGTGGCGATATTATCCAGTTTGATGAAAAAGAAGATCAACGAAGAGTAGACAAGCCTATTTCACTCTTGTTCTCCAGCCGTTATCAACGATGCCTTTCCCTCTCCTCCAGGCTTTTCCCGCTTTCCGCCGCAAAAGTGCCGGTCGGCGAAGTTCCGGAGCAAGGCGCTGTATGGCTAAGGCCGACAGCTATCGTACCGTCGCCCATGACGCATCCGTGCGCAGGGGCTCCTCGCGCGGTCCTCCTTGAC
>JARLHY010000181.1 GCA_031292015.1 Negativicutes bacterium
CAAGGCAGGCGACATCAGGCAGGCAATGACCGATATGGTGGACATGGGGGTCGATATTGTCTACCAGGTGGTGGCCAGAAGCAAATGGTACATAACCAAGCAGCGCATGACCGCACCGGCCGACGAACTGGCCAAGGCGCTCAGCGCCGGACGCGCCGAAGCGTAGGAGGGACAGGAAATGGCAGAACTTGAACTTATTCCGGTGAGAACCCGGATTCTCACTCCAAAGGATGACATCGTTGATGCGATCGAGGAGTATACCAAAGGCCAGGTCGGCCCCGACGACATTGTGTCGGTGGCTGAAAGCGTGGTGGCCATCACCCAGGGGCGGCTGACCAGGCCTGAGGAACTGGACCCCTGTTTTTTGGCCAAGCTGCTTTGCCGGTTTGTGCCGCAGAAGGGCAGCATGTCCAGTGTTTACGGGATGCAGGCCGCGATGAACGCCGACGGCAAGTGGCGGGTAACCTTCGCGATGGTGATGGGGATGCTGGCAAAGCTGGTCGGCCGCAGCGGCGTATTCTACGAAATGGCCGGCGAACAGGCGGCGCTTGTCGATGATGTCACCGGGACGATGCCGCCTTTCGACAAATGCATCGTTTACGGGCCGCAGGACCCGGACGGGGTCGCCGAGGCCATCAAAGAACGGCTGGGCTGTCACGGGGCGGCGGTGGCCGACGTCAACGACCTGAAACGGGCCGCGGTTCTGGGTGTGACCAAAGGACTGGCGCCGGGCGAACTGGCCCGGATTCTGATCAACAATCCTTTCGGCAACGCCAGTCAGCGGACCCCGATTGTCATCATCAAAAATTACGCGGCAGTGGCGGCGGCAGAAGCATCGGCTCAGTAGCAGAACGGAGAGGGTAGGCAGACAAGCTATCCTCTTTTCCTTCTGTCTAGGCTGTTCACAAACCCTCATCTAGGTCGTTGCTTCGCGAACACCCCCTCGAAGTACTTTCCCAGTACCCTTTGGGCGTGTTCTCCGGTGCGCCTTGTATCTGAGGCTTTATGAACGGCCTGGAGGTATCGCCGTCAAATCAGGAGGTGCCAAGTGGCGCGGATCGGGATAACCACAACTGTACCGGTGGAAATCATTCTGGCCGCCGGCCATACGCCGGTGGACCTGAACAATATATTCATCAACAAACCCGACGCCGCCAGGCTTACCGAGGCGGCGGAAGAGGCCGGCTATCCCCGCAACATCTGCGGCTGGATCAAGGGTCTTTATTCGGTGGTGGTGGAAAGCGGCGACATCGACACCGTGATCGCGGTGACTCAGGGCGACTGCAGCAACACCCACGCCCTGATGGAGACGTATGAGCTGGCAGGGATCGCCACCATTCCCTTCGCTTTTCCTTTCGACCGGGATTACGATCTGCTGCGGCTGCAGATGGACAAGCTGATCAAAGCGCTGGGGACGGACTGGGACGCTGTGAACGCCGTCAAGCGGCGGTTGGACGCTGTCCGGGCACAGGTGGCCCAGATCGACGACTTTACCTGGCGGGACAATACGGTGAGCGGCTGGCACAACCATCTCTATCAGGTCAGCTGCAGCGATTTCAACGGCGATGTCGACGTTTTTGACAAGGAGGTCGCGGCCTTCCTGGAGCAGGCCCGTGGTGCGGCCGAGTTTGCCGAGGATGTCCGTCTGGGCTTTATCGGCGTACCGCCGATTCTGACCGACCTGTACGATTATCTGGAGCGAATGGGGGCGCGGGTGGTTTTCAACGAAGTACAGCGCCAGTTCGCCATGCCTCATGCCTGTGACGACATTGTCGAGCAGTACCGCCAGTATACCTATCCCTACGGTGTTTTCGGCCGGATCAAGGATATTGAGGTTGAGCTCGACCGGCGCGGGGTGGATGGGATCATTCACTATGTACAGAGTTTTTGTTTCCGGCAGATCGAGGACATGATTTTCCGCGAAAAGCTGGATGTGCCTATTTTGACGGTGGAGGGCGACAAGCCTGGCCGGATGGACGCCCGCACCAAGCTGAGAATCGACAGCTTTCTGGAAATGTTGCGCTGAGGTGAAGAATATGTTTTGCGGCATCGATATGGGCAGCCGAAGCGTAAAAATAGTGATGATGGATGATGACTGCGTCTGCCGGACCAAGGTGCTGGAAACGGTGGATTTTTACCGGCAGTACGGGCGGCGCAGCGAGGGGCAGTTCGTTGTCGACTTCGCGGCCCTGGGGCTGGGGGCGGTGGACGGGGTGGTAGCCACCGGTTATGGGCGCAACACGCTGGATATCGCCGGCGCGGCGGTCATCCCCGAACTGAAGGCCCATATGCTTGGCGCCATCTGGCAGACCGGACTCACGGATTTCACCCTGCTGGACCTGGGGGGCCAGGACAGCAAAGTCGTCAAAGTGCGCAAGGGCCGGATGGCGGGTTTCGAGACCAACGACAAGTGCGCCGCCAGCACCGGACGTTATCTGGAAAACATGGCGACGGTGCTGGGGATCAGCCTGGATGAACTGAGCCGCCACAGCGACAACCCGGTGGGGCTTGACGCCACTTGCGCCATCTTCGGCGAGTCGGAGCTTATCGGCCGGATCGTCGAGGGTTTCAGTGTGGCCGAACTGGCCGCCGGGGTGAATTACACGATTTTCAAGCGCATCAAGCCGATGCTCACCGCCCTGAAGAGCGAGACGGTGATTTTTACCGGCGGGGTGGCGCTGGGTGGGGCTCTTAAGTCTATTATCGAACAGGAAATGGGGGTGCAGGTGGTGGTGCCGGAGCAGCCGCAGCTGAACGGAGCCATCGGATGCGCCGTGCACGCCCGGGAAGTGAGGGATAAGGATGTTGCTCGGAATTGACGTCGGCGGGACTTTTACCGACGCGGTGGTGGTTGACGCAGGGGCGGTGATTGCCCAAGCCAAGGCGCCCACCACGCACGGCGATCTGCTCTGCGGCGTTCTGGCAGCCATGGACATGGCTCTGGAAGGCATCGATGCCGGACGGCTGGAGCGGGTGGCCCTGTCCACCACCATCGTCACCAACGCAGTGGTGGAGGGCAAGACCGACCGGGTCGGCCTGCTCTTGATGCCCGGGCCCGGTATGGACATCACAGCCCTGGTTCCGGAAAAGCCTTACCTGTTATCAGGCTATATCGACCATCGCGGCCGGGAGACGGCCAAGCCGCAGGAAGCGGAAGTGGCGGCGGCCTGCCGGGAACTGAAAGACAGGCGGGTTTTCGCCGTTGTCGGCAAATTCGCGGTTCGCAACCCGATGCATGAGGTGACGGCGGCGCAGTGGGTGAACCGCTTTGCCGAACCGGACTATGTGACCACCGGAGCGGCGATTTCAGGGGCTCTCAACTTTTGGCGGCGGGCCAATTCCGCCTATTATAACTCGGCGGTATGGCGGCCCTTCGGACGGTTCGCGGCCGCTATCAACCAAGCCATGACCGAACGCGGCATCCAGGCCCCGGTTTATGTCCTGAAAGCTGACGGCGGCACGATGCCGCTGGCGGCAGCGGCGCTGCGGCCGGTGGAGGCGGTGTTTACCGGTCCGGCGGCCAGCGTGCTCGGCATTCTGGCCCTGACCACCCCGCAAGGGGAGGCGGTGTCGCTGGATATAGGCGGCACCAGCACCGATATCGCCCTATGGCGGGACGGCATCCCGCTGTTCGCCGAGCGGGGGGCGCGAATCGCCGGTTACCCCACGGCGGTGCGGTCGTTCTGGCTGCATTCGGTGGGGATCGGCGGCGACAGCTATGTCCGCCGGGAACAGGGAAAACTGGCGGTGGGACCGATGCGCCAGGGGCCGGCAATGGCGGTCGGCGGACCGGTGCCCACGGTGACGGACGCAATGATCGTGGCCGGACTGGCGGCCTTTGGCGACAAAGCGAGGGCCACCGAGGCAATGCGGCAGGTCGCGGCCGCAGGACAGACCCCGGAAGAAGCAGCCCAGAGCGTGCTGGATGAGGCGGCGGACACGATCTTTGCCGCCATCGGGGCAATGATCGACGAGCGGGCGGCGGAGCCGGTGTACCGGGTCGACGATATTGTCCATGGCAGCCGGCCCGATCCCCGCACCGTCGTCGGCGTGGGCGGCGCGGCGGCCGGATTGGCGCCTCTGGTCGCTCGGCGGCTGGGGGTAAGCTGCACTGTGCCGGAGCGGGCGATGGTGGCCAACGCCATCGGTGCGGCGGTGGCCAGACCGACGCTGGAAGTGACGCTCAGGGCCGACACGGCCCAGGGCTATTATACTATCGCCGAGATGGGCTTCAAGGCCGGTCTGCCGGCCAAACGGATGACGCTGGCTGATGCCCGCGAACTGGCGGCGCGTCACCTGGCCGAACGGGCGGCGCAGGCCGGGATTCCGGTGACGGCGGTGGAGACGACCTTCGCCGAAGAATTCAACCTGGTGCGGGGGTTCAGCACCACCGGCAAAATCATCACCTGCCGGCTGCAGATCAAACCCGGCGTGTTCAGCGGCATCGCCGGCGAGGGGGGAGCGTCATGAACGCCAAACCGTTTGGACTGGTATTTTTCCCGGCCTTTGACTGGGCGATCAGCCCGACTCACCCTGAACGGGAGGAGCGGCTGCTGTTTACCCGCGATCAGATCGTGGAGGAAGGCCTGCTGGACATCCCCGGCATCCGGGAGTACAAACCGCGGCTGGCACTGACGAAAGACGCCGAGCGGGTCCATATCGGCGTGCCGGATATCGCCTCACTGATCACCGACGCTCATCTGGTGTCGGCCGGCGGTGCGATCACGGCGGCCGAGGCGGTGCTGGCCGGCGAGGTGACGCGGGCTTTTGCCCTGGTGCGGCCGCCGGGTCACCACGCCATGCGGGTGGTCCACGGCACCAGGGGGTTTTGCACCATCAACATCGAGGCGGTGATGGTGGAGTATCTCCGGCAGCATCACGGCATCGGCCGGGTGGCCATCGTCGACACCGACGTCCATCATGGCGACGGGACCCAGGACGTTTTTTACCATGACCCGGACACGCTGTTCATTTCCTTTCATCAGGACGGACGGACACTGTACCCCGGCAGCGGCTTCACCGACGAAGCCGGCAGCCCCAGGGCCCTGGGCACGACCATCAACCTGCCCCTGCCGCCCGGAACGACGGACGAAGGGCTGCACTACGTGCTGGACAATCTGATTCTTCCTGTCCTGGAGGATTTCCGCCCGGACATAATCATCAATTCGGCCGGGCAGGATAATCACTACAGCGATCCGCTGGCCAACATGGCCATTACGGCCCAGGGTTACGCCCGGCTGGCGGAAAAACTCAAGGCCGATGTGGCGGTGCTGGAGGGCGGTTATTCCATCGAAGACGCGCTGCCTTACGTGAACACCGGAATCATTCTGGCCATGGCCGGACTGGATTACAGCAAAGTGATCGAGCAGGATATCGCCCGGGCTCCCCGGGGCGAATCGGAAGGCTCCAAGGCGTATGTCAGACAGCTGGTAGACCAGCAAAGCAGCCTGTGGAAAGGGCGGGACCGCCTCAGCCGGGAAGCGGTGGCCAAAGCCGGGGACTTCTGGCAGCGGCGGCGGGGCATTTACTACGACGACAGCGGCATCAGCGAGCGTCAGGCCGAGGTGCTGCGCCTGTGCCCGGACTGCCATGGCTACCTGACTGTGGCCACCGAGGCCGAAGGCCACGGTTTCGGCTTTAAGTCGGCGTTCGCCGCCGTCATTCCCCGCCAGGTCTGTCCGCGCTGCCGGCGGGATGGACGCGACGCTGCGGCTGCAGCCAAAAAGACCGGCAAATATCAGCATTATTTTATTCAGGATAGAGAGCAGGACCTTTTGGAGCGGCTCTAAACAACGGACAACAGGGAGGCAATATCAATATGACAAGAAGCGACGGACGGCAGGCGCTCCAACTGCGTGAGGTTAGGATCACCCGCAATTATCTGAAATACGCCGAGGGATCTGTGCTGGTGGAATTCGGTGAAACCAAGGTGCTTTGCGCGGCCAGCGTGGAGGAAAAGGTCCCGCCCTTCCTCAAGGGAACCGGCGAGGGCTGGGTTACGGCCGAGTATTCGCTGTTGCCCCGTTCCACCCAGGTCAGGAATGTCCGGGAGGCGGCCAGAGGCAAGCTGACCGGGCGGACCCAGGAGATTCAGCGGCTGATCGGCCGGGCCCTGCGCAGCGTGACCGATCTGAAAGCCGTCGGCGAACGCACCATCTGGATCGACTGCGATGTCATCCAGGCCGACGGCGGCACCAGAACGGCTTCGGTGACCGGGGCGTTCATCGCCCTGTTCGACGCCTTGAACACGTTATACACCGACACCACCAAGCCTTTCCCCATCAGGGATTTTCTTGCGGCGGTCAGCGTCGGAGTCGTGGCTGACGAGGTTCTGCTGGACCTTTGCTACAGCGAGGATTCCAACGCCATTGTCGACATGAACCTCGTGATGACCGGCAGCGGCGAGCTTGTCGAGGTGCAGGGCACCGGGGAAAAGCGGCCGTTCAGCAAGGACCAGTTTCACCAGCTGCTCGCGGCCGGTGAGAAGGGAATCAGCGAACTTATCGATTATCAGAAGGACCTCCTGGGGAGCCTGGCCTGGAGGGTGGGCCGGGAAGGATGAAAGAAGTTGTCGTGGCCTCAGGCAACAAGGGCAAAGTGGCCGAAATCGCCGCTTCGCTGGAAGTCCTGTCGGTCAGGGTGCTGTCGCTGGAGGAAGCGGGCGCGGTCGCCGAGGCCGAGGAAAACGGCCAGACCTTC
The DNA here is from genome assembly GCA_031292015.1 of Negativicutes bacterium. Next base: position 6,700 of record JARLHY010000181.1, read on the forward strand.
GAAGCCAACGCCGTCCTTAAAGCGACCCATTATTCGCTGCTCACCGGCAAGCCTTGCCTGGCTGATGATTCGGGACTGGAAGTCGACGCCCTGCACGGGGCGCCGGGGGTATATTCAGCCCGCTACGCCGGCGAGGGCGTCGGTGAAGCCGCCTGCAACAGCAAGCTGCTGGCCGAACTGGCCGCCGTGCCGCCAGCCCTGCGCAGCGCCCGGTTTCGCTGCGTGCTGGCCTATGTCGCTCCGGAAGGGGTGCTGCTGACCGCCGAAGGGAGCTGTGAAGGGGAAATCCTCTGCGAGCCCCGAGGTGAGGGCGGGTTTGGCTATGATCCTTTGTTTTATCTTCCTTCCCTCGGCAAAAGCATGGCCGAGCTGTCGCTGGCGGAAAAGAACGCTGTGAGCCACCGGGGCCAGGCTTTGCGCAACATGACCACGAAACTGGCGAGGTATTTTCATGAAAATCGGTGTGATTAGCGATACTCATGGCAATAAAGCGTCTATCCTGCGGGCCCTGGAGGCTGCCGGGCCGGTGGATATGTGGCTGCATGCCGGCGACTACAGCCAGGACGCGGTCTTTTTGGCCGAGCGGAGCGGCGTGCCGGTGACGGCGGCGGCCGGCAACTGTGACGGAAGCACCACCGCGAAGATCGACGAATTCGTCACCGCCGGGGGCAAGAAGATCTGGCTGACCCACGGGCACCGTTACAAGGTCAGGGAGCGAAGCGCCGAACTGGGATGGTGGGGCCGGCACTACGGCGTCGATATCGTCATCTACGGCCATTCCCATGTCGCCGATGTGAACTGGACAGAAGGCCTGCTGCTGTTCAACCCCGGCAGCACCGTCCATCCCCGCGGCGGCCAGAGCCCGAGCTTCGGCCTGCTGGACATCTCCGGCGATCAGGTCAAGCCCAGTATTGTGCCGCTGCGGCGGAGCGGGTGAGGCTGCTTTGTGACCAATTTTGCCGGGTTTTGTGCCGCTCTGGTTAGAGCGGCTTTTTCATGCCCGGAGCGATAGCAAGGGATGTTGCAGACGTACCATGTACTTTCTCTCTATCTTTTGACAGAGTCCGCCCGGGGTTGGCGTAACCGGCGTGAAGGCATGAAAGGAAAGGGTTGGCGGGAGTTGATATTTTTTTGCCGGGTTATATATTTTGATGGATGCCAGTGGCGTTTTGTTTGGTGTAAGCTATAGTCAACAGCAAGGATACCAGCGAGCATTGATTCCACAATTTGCTGCAGGATATGTGACAGGCAGAAGAAACACGCGGAGCAGAAAACATTGCCGCGAGCTGGTTGAAAAGCTGCTGGCCGACTATGCGGGGTTGCCGTGAAGGGGTAAACCCCGCATAGCCAAATTTTCAGGGTCAACCCGGCATAAACGGACTTTTCGCAGAATGGATGATGAAGGTGAGTAGAAGCACAAACCATATAGATTCCGAAGGGCATAACGAAAGAAAAGATGCCCTGTCCGAAAAAGACATCGAAGAACTCTGGCGCAGTCTGCCCTGGCTACTAGTGGAGATGGAGCGGAGCATCGGCAGACTTAGCGGAGTACATATTGCTTTATGACCCACCGGCCTGCCAGGCCGTGGTCAGGCAATGTAAAAAAGGGCGGTAAGACTGAGTCCAAAGCAAAAACCCCGGAGGACACCAAGGGTGCCTGCCGGGGTTTCTTTATACATTGTAATCCTAGTCCTGGTGTCGCTGCAGGTTGTGTTCGCTCATGTGCTGGAGGAGGGTCTGCTCGGCTTTTTCCATGTGCTTGCGGGCCACCTGCTGGGCGAGGAGCGGGTTTCGCTCCGCCAGGGCCTCCACAAGGCGGCGGTGTTCTTCCAGCGAGCGTTTGGCGCGGCCGGGGTAGGAATAGGAGATGGCCCGGAAGGGAGTAAATTTTTCCCGCAGGTTGTTGGTTATGTTGGCCAGGGTTTTGTTGTGGGTGGCGTTGTAGAGGATGTCGTGAAAACGGCAGTCGGCCTCGACCAGCCGCTCGGTGTCGCCGAGGTCGATGAGTTCGCCGATTTCCACCAGCAGGCGCTCCAGCAGCTCAAGCCCGTCTTCGGTGATCCGTTCCGCCGCCAGACCGGCAGCCAGAACTTCAAGGGCGGTGCGGATTTCGAATACTTCGTTGATATCCCGGATGGACAGGTCGGATACGTAGGTGCCGCGACGGGGAACCATAACCACGAAACCTTCCTGTTCCAGCTTGCGGATGGCTTCCCGGACCGGCGTGCGGCTGACGTTGAGCTGCTCGGCCAACTGATTCTCCATGATGCGCTCCCCTGGCTGCAGGGTGCCGCTGGTGATGGCGGTTCTGATTACCTCGAACACCACCTCGCGCAGCGGCTTGTAGTTGTCCAGATTGATCGGCGATAAACCCGGCATGTTGTTACCTCCCATGGATAGTTGGCGGCAGTGGTGAAAAATACATACCAGCTATAAAATAGCACACAAATTTGCCAGCGGTCAATATTTCCGCCGCTTTTTCCGTTTCACCGCCCTTGATGAAATTTGCCGGACAGGCCGGCAAGGGGAAAATCGCCAAAGTTATGTCGCCTTCATGGAAGGAACTTGCTGGAAAAACGGCGAAAGAAAAGGAAGGGCAAGACGCTCACAAGGCAGGGGAAGGCGTGAAGGCAGGGTGTATTGGGACGGCTTTGAGGAACGGACTGTCAATCTGAAAAAAGAGCAGGACCAGGCCGCGGTGCAGGCCTTTCTCGCCCGCTTTGATCTGACGTTTGACGCTGCGGTGGAATACACCGTAGCTCTATATCGCGAGGACCGGATGGTGGCCACCGGGTCGCTGGCCGGCGAGGTGCTGCGCAATATCGCCGTGGAGCCGTCGCTGCAGGGTGAGGGGGTGACGGCGCTGGTGGTCAGCCACCTCATGCGCGAAGCCGCGCGGCGGGGGCGCTTTCATTATTTCATCTACACCAAGCCGTCTGCCGCCCATCTTTTCGGCGGCCTCGGCTTCAACGAAATAGGCCGGGTCGAGCCGTACGCGGCACTGCTGGAATCGGGCCTCGGCCTGATCGACGATTATTGCCGGGAACTGGCGGACAAGACCCGCGGCCTGCCGCCCGGGCCGCGGGCGGCGCTGGTGGTCAACTGCAATCCCTTTACCCTGGGACATCGGGCGGTAATCGCCAAGGCGGCCGGGGAAAATGCCGCTGTCGTGGTGATGGTGGTGGAGGAGGACAAGTCTCTCTTTCCGTTTGAAGCCCGGCTGCGGCTGGTGCGGGAAGGACTGAAGGAATTCGGCAATATCCTGGTGCTGCCTGGCGGAAAGTACGTCATATCGGCGGCGACCTTCCCCGGCTATTTCACCCGCGGCGAAGAGACCGTCCTGGCTCAGACCAGGCTGGATGCCACTGTTTTTGCCGGGTATATAGCTCCGGCCCTGGGAATCACCAGGCGTTATGTGGGGGAGGAGCCCTACTGCGCGGTGACTGAGAGCTACAATCAGGCTTTGCTGGAGATTCTGCCGCCACGGGGGATCGAAGTGGTGGTTGTGCCGCGGGCGGCGGTGGGTGGAGAAGCAATCAGCGCCTCGCGGGTCAGGGAGCTTATCCGGCAGGGCGACTGGGAGGAAATCCGCGGCCTGGTACCGAAAGAAACCTACGATTATCTGCGGTCAGACGAGGCCTTGCCGGTGATCGGCGCGATCAGGCAACGCCAGTCCAGACACTGAGTTCCCGCCGGTTTGCCAGCCCCGCCGGAGAAAAGGTGCACGAGGCTGGTTAAAATAACATTGAGGGGGCAACAGGAATGACCAACAGGGAAGAAGCGTTGAAACTGCACAAGGACCATCAGGGCAAGCTGCAGGTGGCCAGCAAGGTGCCACTGGAGAACATGCATGATCTGAGCATCGCCTACACCCCGGGGGTAGCCGAACCCTGCAAGGAAA
>JARLHY010000182.1 GCA_031292015.1 Negativicutes bacterium
AACTATGTGCTCAACCCCAGCGCGCAATACGCGGATATCGTACTGCCTGTCACCACGATGTGGGAGCGGGGCAGTATGCTGTTTAACGGAAACCGCGAGTCTCTGCTGTGCACCGACCAGGTGATGGAGCCGTACGGCGAGGCGCGGGACGTCAGCTGGATCGCCAAAGAACTGGCCGGGCGGCTGGGGATCGACGCCGCCAGGCTTGAGCCTGTGCCGCCGGCTCAAGTCTGGTTTAATCAGCTGGCCGGAGCCAGGGTGATCAGGGCGGACGGCGCCGGCTACGAACCGCTGCTGACCATCAGTGACGCTGATATCGCGGCGATGGGGGCGGCCGGACAGCCGCAGACCGGCCGGATTACGCTGCAGGAGCTGCGGGATAAGGGCATCTATCAGGTCCCCCGGGCGGCAGGAGACAAGTTTTCCTATATCCACCTGAAAGAGTTCCGGGAAGACCCGACTGCCCATCCTCTGCCTACACCCAGCGGCAGGCTGGAGATCCACTGCCAGGCTGTCGCCGACCTTGTGTCAAAGTGCGGCTGGACCCAAATCGATCCGATTCCTACGTATCAGGCGCCCTGTGAGGGCTATGAGGATACTTTCAGCGACTGGGCGGCAAAAGCCAAGGGCGAATACCCGCTGCAGCTTTATTCGATCCATGTCCTTGCCAGGGCCCATTCCTGCATGGACAACGTCGCCTGGCTGCGGGAAGCGTTTGGCCACGACCTGCTGATGAATCCTGACGATGCCGAAAGCCGCGGGATAGCAAACGGCGAAAGCGTACTTGTGAGGAGTCGTCATGGTACGGTGCGGCGGCCGGTGCGGCTGACAGAGAGAATGATGCCCGGCGTGGTGGCGCTGGGGCAGGGTGCCTGGGTGACGTGGGATGATGAGGCCGGCGTGGATCTGGCCGGATCGGTGAATGTGCTGATCGGGGCGATCCCGACGGGCCAGGGGCACGGCGGCTACAATTCCTGCAATGTGCAGGTGCTGAAGGAATGAGTAGACTGTTGGGACAATATCGGCGGCAAGGGGGGGCATGACTATGGCTCAGATGGGATTTTTCTATGATATGACGGCATGCATCGGCTGCAAAACCTGCCAGATCGCCTGTCAGGACAAGAACGACCTGGCGCCGGGGCTGCTGTTTCGCCGGGTGACCGGCTGTGAAGGCGGGAAGTTTCCCCATCCCTGGGTCTACTACCTTTCGCTGTCATGCAATCATTGCCGGGAACCGCTTTGTGTGAGCGCCTGTCCGACCGGAGCGCTGTATAAAGAGACCCGGCTGGGAGCGGTGCTGATTGACCCGGATAAATGCAGCGGCTGCCGAAAGTGCCGGCAGTCCTGCCCATACGGGAATATTTATATTGACGAAGCCAGCGGCAAAGCCGTCAAGTGCGACATGTGCGAAGGGCTTGTCGCCGCCGGTGAAGAGCCGGCCTGCACGGGTTCCTGCGTGATGCGGGCCCTGCGTTTCGGACCGTTGGACGAGTTTGAAACAAAATGCGGGGGAACGAAGGACGTCAAAGCTCTGCCGGCTTCTTCCATAACCGGGCCGTCGATGGTAATCATTCCGAAGCCGGAAGCCATTGGGCCGTGAAAGAGAGTTTGGCCGCGGCCTGGAAAACAAAAATAAAAGACAGGTCAAAAGACCTGTCTTTTATTTGTTCAGTGAAGCGGCGACAATTACTGCGATTCGTGATAGGAAAAAGCTGCGACGGATGCTGCGAATAGAGTGCGTATATGGTAAGCTGTGGGGCAGATGTGATTCTAAGGAAGAGAGTGCGACTGCTGCTGCGATTTTGCTGCGTTCCCAACTGCAAATAGGCTGCGTAGGTTGCTGCAATGTTACATGATTGGTGGCGATGCTTCACTATAACATAACAGAAAAATACCATATCGGGACTGGCTAGTCAAGCTCTCTGAAAAAAGAAGTAATATTAAAATTAATCAAACAATGGCCGGATAATTCCAGGGGGCGGTCCGGCAAGAACAGGAATACATCTTCCCACGGCGAATACACTAACACAAGAAGATGCGGGGGAGTGCTTATGCGACGGGTACTGACAGGGTTGGTGCTTATTGTTTTTATGGCCCTGGCATCCGGATTGGCGGCTCCGGTCGCCCACGGTGCCGCGGGTCCGGTGGTTATCATCAATATCAAGGGTGAAATCGATGGCGGACAGTCGGCCCTTGTCCATAAAGCGATGGCAGAGGCCAAATCTCAAAATGCCCGTGCCGTGCTGGTGGAGATCGATACTTTCGGCGGGCTGGTGAATGCCGCGGTCGCCATCCGCGACATGATCAGCGACGCTCCGGTGGAAACGATCTGCTATATCAAAAACCGGGCCTGGTCGGCGGGAGCACTGATCGCCCTTTCTCACAAAAGGATTGCCATAGCTCCCGGCGGCAGCATCGGAGCGGCCGAACCGATTCCGACCACTGAAAAGACGGTGGCCGCGCTGAAGGCGGAGTTCGCCGCCACCGCCAACAAGACGGGCCGCAATCCCCGGGTGGCGGAGGCGATGGTGGATAAATCCCTCGGTTTCCCTGGATACGCCGAACCGGGCCAGATTCTGGCCCTGACCGACTATCAGGCAGTGCAGGTGGGCTACGCCGATCTGGTCGCGGCCGACCGCGGTGCGGTGCTGGCTTATTACGGCCTGGCGGACGCGCCGATACAGGAATACAGTCAGGGCTGGGCGGAACAGCTGGCCGGCTGGCTGTCCAACCCCACAGTGCGGGGCGGGCTCCTGTCACTGATGTTTTTGGCCATCCTTACCGAGATCAAGACCGCCGGACTTGGTCTGGCCGCCTTCATCGGTCTCCTGGCGGCGCTGCTGTTCTTCGGCAGCGGCTGGCTGACCGGGCTGGCCGGCTGGATGGAAATTCTGCTGTTTATCGGCGGGGCGATCCTCATTTTGTTTGAGCTGCACGCCCCGGGGCTCGGTCTGTTCGGGCTGGGGGGCATTGCCTGCATCCTGGCGAGCTTTTTCCTGACACTGGGCGGGGATGTGGCCGCGCTGAACCTTCTGGCGGTCAGCCTGGTCGTAGCGGTGGCTGTATTCATGCTGATCGTAAAAAGGCTTCCTTCCAGCCGACTGTGGCAGCGGCTGGTGCTAAAGGACGCCGAGACCACGTCGGCAGGCTATGTCTCCGGGCATGACTACCGTTCTTACCTGGGCCGGACGGGGGTAACCATCACCCTGCTCAGACCCGCCGGGGTGGTGGATGTCGATGGCGCGCACCTGGATGTGGTGTCAGAGGGGCAGTATATTACCGCAGGGACAAAGATCAAGGTGGTGAGTGTGAACGGCCACAGGATTGTGGTGCGGCCCACTGGTGATAAAGAGTAATTTAGGAGGCGCAGATCATTATGGTATTAACGAGTTTGGTCAGCAGTGTATTTTTATTGGTCATTTTTGTAATCGGTATCGCCCTGTTTTTGCACTTTGTTCCCCTGGGACTGTGGGTTTCGGCTCTGGCCGCCGGAGTCAACGTGGGGATATTCACCCTCATTGGCATGCGGCTGAGAAGGGTGCCGCCGTCCCAGATCGTCCTGCCTCTGATCAAGGCGAACAAGGCCGGGCTTGACGTCAATGTCAACCAGCTTGAGGCTCACTTTCTTGCCGGCGGAAATGTGGACAGGGTGGTTGACGCCCTGATCGCCGCCCACCGGGCGGAGATCGCACTGCCTTTCGCCCGGTCGGCCGCCATCGACCTGGCGGGGCGCAACGTGCTGGAGGCTGTGCAGATGAGCGTCAACCCGAAGGTCATCGAAACGCCGTTCGTGTCAGGGGTTGCCAAAAACGGCATCGAGCTCAAGGTCAAAGCCCGGGTGACGGTGCGGGCCAATATCGACCGCCTGGTGGGCGGCGCCGGTGAGGCCACCATCATCGCCAGGGTAGGCGAGGGTATCGTCACCAGCGTCGGCGGAGCCATCGACCACAAGGACGTGCTGGAGAATCCCGACCATATTTCCCAGACGGTGCTGGCCAAAGGCCTTGACGCCGGGACGGCTTTTGAAATATTGTCCATCGACATCGCCGATGTGGATGTGGGCCGCAACATCGGCGCTGAGCTCATGACCGATCAGGCCGAGGCCGAAAAAAGGGTCGCCCAGGCCAAAGCCGAGGAGCGCCGGGCGATGGGTGTGGCCAAGGAGCAGGAAATGCGGGCCTACACCCAGGAAATGCAGGCCAAGGTTGTGGAAGCCCAGGCCGAAGTACCGCACGCCCTAGCGGTGGCTCTCAAGGAAGGCCGGATGGGTGTGATGGATTACTACAATATGAACAATATCCTGGCCGATACTCAGATGCGGGAAACCATTTCCAAGTCCGGACCTGCCGCTCAGTCACTCAAACCGGAAGAACCCAAGAAATAAGGAATGAATGATGGATATTGTAACCCTTTTAATTTTGATGGCACTTTTTTATCTTGTGCCTGAGCTGCTGAAACGACGGCGGCCCAAGACCTACGAATATCCGCAGATCCCCGACCGGGTGCCCATGCCGGAGACGGTGCCGCCCCCGGCGCCAGGCAAGGCAGACGAAACCCCCGCCGTCCCTTACGCTTATGCGGCGGAATCCGCCGCTCCGTTCCAGCCGGAGGTCCGGCCGGGGGAAAGCAAGGTTCCGGGGCCGGCGGAGGGAACACTCGGGCCGCTGAGGCTCGATCAGGCTGAGGTGGTCAACGGCATTATCTATGCCGAGATACTGCAGCCCCCGCGGGCGCTCAGACCGATGAGACGGCGCGGGAGATAGCAATATAGCGAGCCGGCCAGGGGTAAACGCTGGGGCGGCTGAACAAAGTATGGTGCGGGAGGGAAATTCCCTTCCGTATGAGTTTCACCTTGACCCTTTAAAGAGGCCAGGTTAGGTGAATGACAGGGAGGCTCCCTGTCATTTTTTTGTTCCGCCCCTCGCGTTTTGTCGGGAAAAGAGGAAAATTGCGGCAACAGCGAGAAACAAAGTAAGCATGCAGTGAAGCAAAAATCCGGAGTGACGAAGTAAGGAGTGTTACCATCATGCGCCTGTCCAAGGTTTTGAGCAGCTTGATTCTTAGCCTGTTAATCACAATTTTTCTCACCGGCGCCGTTTCGGCGGAGTCGTATTGGGACTGTGTCGCCAGCGGCGTTGAAAGAAACGGCAACCGCAAGGTGGATATGAAATTTCGTCTTGATGCCAGCGGCAATATTGTTTCAGGGCAGATTACCTTTACCAAAGACCTCAAAGGCAAAGCCCCCGGAGGAGATTATGCCTATGCCGGCGGGTCCAAGCTGACCCGTGACGACGGGACATACGAGTGGATCATGGAGGCCAACTGGACCGGGACCAACGACAATATCGACAGCTCGGTCTCGAAGAATCAGGGTACGGTGATGGTCCGCAAAATGAAGATCCAAAATATCGCCGAGATGCAGATCAAGGGCAAGGACGGCACGGTCTGGTTCGTCTTCCCCCATGGCTGTGAATACAAGCAGGTCAGCGGGGATGATAAGCAGGCCATCTCCAATAACTAAAATGAGAATGGCTGTTGAAAAAGGCCAATCTGCGTCGTACCCGCAAGGGGCAGGCCGCATTTCTAAGCGCTGAAGCGCAAGAACTGCGCACTTTGGTGCTCCGGGAGCGCGCTTGCCGTACGCATTCATGTACTGCCTGCGCGCGTTTCCTCGCAGCCGCCTAGCATCTTGACCTTTTTGAACAGCCTATACGGTTTTGCAATTACGGAAAATGATGTTCTAAAACATTAAATGAGAAAGGCACTCACCGGAATGGATGAGTGCCTTTTAACGTTTAATGGTCCTGGAAATAAGTGATGATCCCCTTGACGATGCCTTCAGCCAGCTGATTCTGGTAAGTGTCCTCGCTCAGGCAGGCCGCTTCCTCCGGGCAGGTCAGAAAGCCCATCTCCAGCAGGGCTGCCGGTATTTCGCTGTTCCTGAGGACATAGAAGTTCGCCGGGCGGACCCCGCCGTCGACGGCGGCGGTCCCATGCACGGCGCCGTCTTTCAGCGCCCGGGCCAGATCGTCAGGCCGGCCGGCAGGGAAAAAACCGATCACACCGGCGGCGGTGACGTTTTCATCGGCGTTGGCGTGCAGGCTGATAAAGATGTCGGCGCCGGCGGTCTTGGCAACATCGACCCTGGCCTGAAGATCGTCGGCGAGAGAGGCACCGGGGGCAGCCAGGTTGGTGTCGGTGGTCCGGGTGAGAATAACGGCCGCTCCGGTGGCGGCGAGTCTGTCGCGCACTTTAAGAGCCACGGCGAGGTTGACGGTTGCCTCGCGGATGCCGTTGTGAACCGCCCCGGGGTAAATGCCGCCGTGGCCGGGATCGATGACGATGACTTTGTCGGCCAGCAGGCTTTGGCCGGAGGAGGAGGAAGCGGTGGTCAGGACAAGGGTAAGAAGGAAGACAAGAGTGCTTGCCGCCAGCTTTATCATAGATTCTCCTTAGGCTGTTTTTCATCATGATACCATAATGGCGGCCCGCGGTGCCAGCAGAATGTTGCCGTTTGCAGCAATGCAAAGTTTGCCTGTTTTTTTTCGTTTCGCAGCGCGCACAATAAGTTGTGGACGCAAACGTTCCGACGGAGTGAAAGGGGGCAGGCGAGTGGCTGATTACAAGGGACGCTTGACTTACGCCAAAGGTACCTATGTCGAGTTTGTGGTTGCGCCTAACCAGGACGTCGATTTTGGCGATATCCTTGTTGTCGAGGGCAAGAGCGGCGACCGTTTTTATATTCGGGCCTATGATTTCAAGGTGAAATCCCGCTGGTCGGGGATCAACAATGTGGGGTACCTGATGAGCAAACTGAATGAGGACGGCCAGGTACAAAACCAGGAGGAGCTGGAGTTCTATCTGGGGGGGAATCATACCGTAAAAATCGGCATGGCGGAACAACTATGCTACGCTGACGGCCAAGGCCAGCTGTTCAACCCCAAGACTTGTCCCGACTTCTTCTGTGAGGTCCGGGGCCTGTGTCCGGAAGACACGTCGCTGCTGGCGGAGATGAAAGGCGACCTGGAGATCGGCTTTTTGAAAAGCGGGCGCGGGGTGCTGGAACTGCCTGTGGGCATCTACGGCTCTAAAGCGATTACCGAGCATATCGGCATTTTCGGTACCACCGGTTCGGGTAAGAGCAATCTGGTGAAAGTACTGTCCAGTTCGGTGATTGATAATGGCAATTACGGGCTCTTGATTTTTGACGTTCACAATGAGTACTATCGCGATCTGGCGCAACACCCTTCGATCAGCGAACGTCTCCGGGTATATAACACCAACCCTCAGGCCGATTATGCCCGCAGGCTGACTGTGAATTACGGCGAAATCGACCCTGAGGATATCACGGCCTGCGCGACCTTCACCGAACCGCAGTTTGACGCCATCTACAAGCTTTCCTCAGTGCTGCAGGAAAATTGGATGAAGGATGTGCTGCAGTACGAAAGCGCAGATATCATCGACGAACTGAACGCCGCCACCGGGCAAAAGTTTCAGTCCCGGACGATCAGCAAGATCAAAAGCATCTGCTGGAATCTGCAGCAGGAACTGAATGTTCTTGACGGCGGCGAGTCGGTGATCAGCGAACTGCTGGCCGAACTGGAGCAGGGAAAAGTGGTGTTGGTGGAGCTCAAGAACATCTCGCCGGTGGGGGAACAGGCGCTGTCGACGCTGCTGTCGAAAAAATTGCTGCAACACTATGCGGCCAAGCCTGACGCCGAACGCAGCAAGTCCAAGCCGGTCATGATTGTAATGGAAGAGGCCCATCGTTTCCTGGGCAAGAAAGAGCAAAGCAGCAACAACGTGTTCGCCCGGCTGGTGAGCGAAGCCCGTAAGTTCAACCTGGGCCTGTGCGTTGTCGATCAGCAGCCGCGGCTGCTGGCGGATAAGGTTTTGTCGCAGCTGAATACCCTGTTTATCCTGGGGCTGGCCTCCAAGGCCGACCGGAGCAAACTGGAGGCGATGTGCCGCAAGGATATCCTGCAGCAGCGCAACGAAATCAAAAACCTGGACTGCGGCGAAATGATCGTGGCCACCAATTATATGCGGTTTGCCGCGCCGGTAAAGGTCCATAAATTTGAAGATTTCCTGGCGCGGCGGCACGGCGCGCCGATCGCGCCGACCGCGGCGCTGCCTGGAGGACTGGGCGGGTTGACCGTGGGCGGTATTGGAATTTAAGATGGCGTGAATCAACCCGTAGGAAACCAAGCTGTTGAAGTAGCTGAGCATTATCATAGCGGGAGGGGACTTCCTCTGGTATGGGTAACGGGAAAATAAGTGAAATTAAGACTCGGGTGATTTTGTCACCTGAGTCTTAGTTTTATCCAGATTCCTGGGCGAATCCCGCCGCGGAAATTCCCTCCCGCTTGGATTTTTCTGAAGCGGTGTGAAAGAAAAGCTCGATTCGCCTGCGGTTTTCTGCTGTACTAAACCTCTGGGCCTCGCATACATTTTTAGATGAGGAGGGGGTTGTGATGCAACGCCGCCGGAAGGGGAATTTGCAGGTGCTGGCCGGACTGCTGGAGATTCCGCAGGATATCGTGCTGGATCTGCCCCGGGTTACGATGCTGGGCAACAAGCAGGTGCTGGTGGAAAACCATAAGGGAATCATCGAATACACCGACTCGCTGCTGCGAATAAGGCTTAATCAGGGAGAACTGGTCGTTGTCGGTGAAAATCTGGTTCTGGGCAGTCTGCAGCCGGAATTGCTTTTTATCGAGGGCGTTATCAGCGCAGTAAGGTACGACCATTAAGGAGGGCCGCCGGTGTTGACGCTAAGAATCGCCAACTATATGAACGGTGTGGTTCGGGTCAGGATATGCGGCCCTGTGCCGGAAAAGCTCATCAATCTCTGTCTGGCGCAGGGTATTTTTTTGCAGGGCATTACAAAACATAACGAAGAAGTTCTGGCATATATCCGGCTGCCGGATTTTTTTCGCATCAGGCCGTTGGTGCGAAAAAGCCAGAGCCGGGTCGAGGTGATCGGCTGTCACGGATTCCCTTTCGCCCTCAAGCGGCTCAGGCGCCGAAAAATGCTGGTGGCCGGGGCGATACTGTTTTTTGTTATGCTGCATGTGTTAACCTCATATATCTGGTTTGTTGACGTAACCGGCCAAAGCCATTTTTCCGGCGATGAGATCAAAATGATCGCCAGGCAAAACGGCCTGAAACCGGGAGCCAGCAAGGACCGGGTGAATGTCCGGGAAATCGAAAATCAGATCCTGCTGCAGGCGCCCCAGGTCGCCTGGGTGGGGGTCAGCCTTACCGGCACCAGGGCGGTTATCGAAGTGGTGGAAAAAACGCTGCCGAAGCAGGAGGATAAGTCTCCGGCCGACATTGTGGCCGCCAAGGCGGGAATTATCACCGAGATCATCGCCATCGCCGGCCAGGCCGTGGTCAAGCCGGGCGACACGGTGAAAAAAGGCGACCTGCTGATCAAGGGGGTGCTCGCCGCTTCGCCGCCGCAACCGCCGCAGCCGGGGCAGCCGCCGGCGGTGGTCGAGCCTCCCCAGCTGATGAGGGCCAACGGCATCATCAAGGCGAGGGTATGGTACGAAAGTTACGGCGAAGCGGCGTTGGTGCAGGAGGACTGGGAACGCACCGGCAGACAGACGCTGGGAATCAGTCTCCAGATCAAGGAGCATCACATGGCTCTAAAGCAGGTTCCGGCCCAGCCGTACGAGCACTTCGAGACCGAGGCAATCCACAAAAAACTGGCCGGCTGGAGGAATAGTGACTTTACTGTCGAATCTACTATAAATATCTTTCATGAGGTTGCTATGAAATCACGGGAAATCGGCTGGGAGGAAGCCCGGGACCTGGCCAAGGGAAAGGCCCTGCAGACGGTGCAGGAATCGATCCCCGAGAATGCACAAGTTTTGACCCGCGCCATCGAGACCCTGCATACCGCCGAAGCGGGACTGGTCAGGGTCAAGGTAAGCGTGGAGACCAGCGAAGATATTGGGCATACTGCCAATATTGCTCAGTGAGGGGGAGGCCTGGCAATTGCCTGAAGAGCAGTACGAAAAACGGATAAAGCTCACCGACGTGGCAGAAGCGGTCGCGATCCTTGGCCGCAACGACGATCACCTGCGCGTTGTCAGCGAATATTACTCCTGTCGCCTGCTCGTCCGGGGCGACGAAATTGTCATTAGCGGCGGACAAGCCGAGGTCGACGGACTCCACCGGCTGTTTACCGAGCTGCTGTTTTTATACCGCCAGGGCAACACGATCACGACCCATGACCTGCGGTACGGAATCAAGATGATCAAGGAAGGCCGGGATGAGAATCTGCACCAGATGTTTGCCGACACGGTGCTGGTTACGGCCCGCGGCCGCCACATCAAGCCCAAGACCCTTGGCCAGCGGCTGTACCTTGAGGCCATTCGCCAGAATGACATCACCGTTGGTATAGGACCGGCAGGAACTGGGAAAACTTATCTTGCGGTGGCGATGGCAGTTTTTTCCTTAAAAAATAAGCAGGTCGAACGGATAATTTTGACCAGGCCGGCGGTGGAAGCCGGCGAAAAACTCGGCTTTTTGCCTGGAGATCTGCAGGAAAAAGTCGATCCTTATCTCCGGCCGCTGTATGACGCCATGTATGATATCATCGGCGTGGACGCTTTTCAAAAATTCATGGTCAAGAATATTATCGAAGTCGCGCCGCTGGCCTACATGCGGGGCCGGACCCTTGACGACTCGTTCATCATTCTCGACGAAGCCCAGAACACGACCCCGGAACAGATGAAGATGTTTCTGACCCGGCTGGGGTTTGGTTCCAAGATGGTGGTCACCGGCGATGTCACCCAGGTGGATCTGCCCCACGGCAACAGTTCGGGCCTGAAGCAGGCCCAGGTCGTGCTGGCCGGCATCCGTGGCGTCGAGACCATTATTCTCAATGAAACCGATGTTGTCCGGCACGAGATCGTCGGACGGATCATCAAGGCGTACGAGCGTTTTGAAAGCTCGAATCCGGGATCGGGTCAAGCAACCTGATTGGTGGGAGTTGATATAGATGCAGTCTGTTCCCAGTAAGCTAAGGGAATTGTTTATCCAGCCGAACAGCCTGCACGCTCGGCCGATTACCCGCCGTATCGTGCTGGGGCTGGCGTTTTTTTCCTTGTTTATGATCATTCTTTCGACTGATTTCATTTCGGACAAGATAGCCCTCCAGGTCGGCCAGGTAAGCGACCGTGACGTACTTTCCCCGCGAACGGTGTCTTATGTCGACACTGTTAAGACCAAAAAACTGGAAGCCGAGGTGTTGGCCAGCGCGGCCAGCGTCTATGATCTGGATGTCGCCGTTACCGCCCAGGCAGAAGAAGGCGTGGGAGCGATATTCCGGACCGCCAGGTCGGTGGTGGCGGATTCTGCCCTGACTTCGCCCGAGCAGAGGGCGGACAAGCTGCAGGCGCTGCTCGCGGTGAGCCTGCCGCGGACGGCGCTCATCGGGCTCGCCGGTCTGGACGAACCTGTTCTCAGGCAAACCGAAGAACAAACCAGGACCATTCTGCGGAAATATCTGCAGCGCGGTGTGCGGGAAGACGAACTGGACATCACCCGCAAGTATGTCGTCATCGAGGCCGAGGGTCTGAGTCTCGGCAAAGACGGGGAAGCGGCGGTGGCCGGAATCGCCCAGGCGCTGCTGAAGCCAAACTTCATCCTGAACAAGCAGGAAACGGAAAAACGTAAACACGCGGCCCTGGCCAGCATGGAACCGGTGCGGGAAACGGTCAAGAAGGGTCAGGTGCTGGTTCGCCGCGGCGATGTGGTCACGGCTGAGCAGATCAGCGCCATGGAGGAGCTCGGGCTGCACCGCGGTGAAGTCAACGAGACCCGGGTGTTCGGGCTGGCTATTTTCGTGCTGATTACCATGGCCCTCATGATGGGCTACTTGTATAAATTCGCTCCGGAAGTCTTCGCCAACGACCTATCGCTGGTGCTGCTGGGGCTGATCCTCCTTGTCACGCTGCTCTTAGGCAAGGCGGCCCATTATTATTCCGACTTTGCCGCCCCGGTAGCTGCAGGGGCACTGCTGACGGCGATTTTGATCGATGCCCGGCTGGGCGTGTTTTTCAGCGTAGCCCTGACGCTGTTGTTTGGCGTAGTGGTGGACCACGACCTGAGAGCGGTGGGGGTAGCCATGGTGGGCAGCCTGACCGGGGTGTACACCGTTTCCAAGATGCATCACGGCTACAGCCTGACCCGGACCGGGGTCTGGATCGCGGCGATGAATTTCCTGACCATCGCGGCCACCGGCCTGCTGGAACAAATCAACGCCACCCAGATTATGTTTCAGGGGCTGCAGGGTATTTTCAGCGGTATTGCCGCAGCGATCATCACTATCGGACTGCTGCCGTACCTTGAGCATACATTCAGTGTCACGACGCCCTTTAAGCTGCTGGAACTGGCCAATCCCAGCAACCCGCTGCTGCAGCGGCTGCTGCTGGATGCTCCCGGAACCTATCATCACAGCATCCTGGTGGGCAACCTGGCTGAGACGGCGGCCGACGTGATCGGCGCCGAACCGGTCACTGTCCGCGTCGGGGCCTACTATCACGATATCGGCAAGATCAAGCGGCCGTACTTCTTTGTGGAGAATCAGGCGGAAGGGGAAAATCCCCATGATAAAATCGCCCCGTCGCTGAGCACGCTGATCGTCACTTCCCATATCAAAGATGGCGTCGAGCTGTGCCGGGACTACAAGCTGCCCCAGGTGATCGTCGATGTCGTTCAGCAGCATCACGGCACGATGCTTGTCTCGTATTTCTATAAACGGGCCACCGAAAATGAGCACGGCGAATGTATCATTGAAGCCGATTTTCGTTATGAAGGGCCGTGCCCGCAGACGAAGGAAGCGGCCCTGGTGATGCTGGCCGACGCTTGCGAGGCCGCCGTCCGGTCTCTTTCCAAGCCGACCGCGAACCGGATCGAAG
The DNA here is from genome assembly GCA_031292015.1 of Negativicutes bacterium. The sequence goes on from JARLHY010000182.1 coordinate 12,936, forward strand.
CCACGGTTCGCAAGATGATCCGCCAGCGACTGCAGGACGGTCAGCTGGATGACTGCAACCTGACGTTAAAGGACCTTAAAACCATCGGCGATGTTTTCATTCGGGTACTGTCCAGCATGTTCCACAACCGGATCGAATATCCGGACGCCCTGAAAGACCTGGAGAGGAGAAAGCCGAAGAATGGAAACAGTACTAAGCAATGTGCAGGAAAAGATAGCGATCACTCCGACAATGAAACAAACGGTAACAGCCGTTCTGGCTAAGGCGGCAGAGATTCTCGCCATCGACAGGCAGGCAGAAGTCAGTGTGGTTTTAGCTGACGATGAATATATCCGGGAGCTCAACCGGCAGTTCCGGGGGAAAGACTGCCCCACTGATGTCCTGTCCTTCGCCCTGAACGAGGGCGACGAACCGGAAATTCAGGGCGGACCGGAAGAGACGCTGCTCGGGGATATCGTCATTTCCCTGGAAACGGCGATCCGCCAGGCGGAAGATTTTGGCCACAGCCTGGAGCGGGAACTGGCCTATCTGACGGTTCACGGCATCCTGCATCTTATGGGCTACGACCATGAGGAAGAGGACGCGAAGGCGGACATGCGCCGCCAGGAGGAAGAAATCCTGGCGCAGCTCGGCATCCGTCGCGATTCGTAGGGCCGAAGGATGCAGCATCAATACGAGCGGCGCTCCGCTTTGGCGGCAGATTCGGCGGCGCTGGTCCGGAAGTTGCCGAAACCGATGAGGTCTCGGCAACTGTTGCGTCTGCCGAAAATCAATGCCGTAACTCGTGTGCCGGAGCCGGCAGGAAAAACTTGACGGAGGCAAACGGCCATGCGGCAGAAAAGTTGGGCCGGGGCGTTCAGACACGCCGCAGACGGCATCGTTCACAGTTTCAAGTCCCAACGCAACCTGAAGTTCCATGTCGCCGCCGCGGCGGCGGCGGTGGTTTTGGCGGCATATTTCCGGCTGTCGGCCGCGGAATGGGGTCTGCTGGCGCTGACTATCGCCGGAGTCATAGCGGCCGAGCTTTTCAACACCGCGGTGGAAGCGATGGTGGATCTGGTTTCGCCTCAGGTTCATCATCTGGCCAAAACCGCCAAGGACGCGGCCGCCGGAGCGGTGCTCGTCATGGCGCTGGCGTCGCTGGCGGTAGGATATGTATTGTTTTTTCACCGCCTGTTCGGCTGAAAGGGGTAACACGGATTTGGATGAATTGATTTATGCGGCAACCGCGGCGCGATCCAGCGCCTATGCTCCGTACTCTCATTTTGCGGTGGGCGCGGCCGTCCTGACCGCAAGCGGCAAGATTTACAGCGGCTGCAATGTGGAGAACGCATCTTACGGGTTGACCAATTGTGCGGAGCGTACCGCGATTTTCAAGGCGGTGTCCGAAGGAGAGAGGGTTCTGACGACTCTGGCGGTGGTCGCCGACAGTCCGCACCCCGCCTCGCCCTGTGGCGCCTGCCGCCAGGTGATGGCCGAATTCGGCATCAGCCGGGTAATCATGTGCAATGTGAGCGGAGAGCAGCAAGTAGTTTCCCTGGCCGAGCTGCTGCCCTTTGCTTTCACCAAAACCGAACTGCCGGGAGATGACGATAACTGTGAATGATCCGAAGGATTTTAAATCCGGTTTTGTGGCTGTAATCGGCCGGCCCAACGTCGGCAAGTCGACCCTTGTCAACAGTCTCATCGGGCAGAAGATTGTGATCATGTCCGACAAGCCGCAGACCACCCGCAACAAAATTCTCTGTGTCTTAAACCAGCCTGAGGCTCAGATTGTGTTTATCGATACCCCGGGAATCCACAAACCCCGGCACAAGCTGGGCGAGTACATGGTGAAAACCGCCGAAAACACACTGCGGGAAGTGGATGCGGTGCTGTTTGTGGTGGATGCCACCGAGGAGATGGGCGCCGGGGAGCAGTACATCCTGGAACGGCTTTCGGCGGTAAAGACCCCGGTAATCCTGGTCATCAATAAAATCGACAAAATCACCAGGCAGCAGATCCTGCCGGTCATCCAGCGCTACGCCGACCGGCATGCCTTCACCGCGGTGGTGCCGATTTCGGCGCTGGCCAAAACCAATCTGGACGACCTTGTGCAGGAAATCAAAAAACATCTGCCGCCTGGGCCGAAATACTATCCTGACGATATGATCACCGATCAGCCGGAGCGGTTGCTGATCGCCGAGCTCATCCGGGAGAAGGTGCTGCAGCTCACCAGGGAAGAGATTCCTCACGCCATCGCTGTCGATATGGAGGAAGTTGTTACAAGGGATAATGGCGACCTCTACGTCCGGGCGGTGATCTATGTCGAGCGCGATTCGCAAAAACGGATCGTCATCGGCTCGGGCGGGCAAGTGCTGAAAGAGGCCGGACGCCTGGCCCGGCTGGATGTCGAAAATCTGCTGGGGACGAAGGCTTATCTGGACTTGTGGGTCAAGGTCAAGAAGGATTGGCGCAACCGCGACGGGGCGTTAAGGTCTTTCGGCTACGAATAATTTATGACCGCCAGGGTGGCAAAGGGTTATCTTGCCATTCGAGGCGGTTCTTTCTTATTTATTGACCATAGTGACAGTAAATGGTATCATTTGTAGATAGAGGTGGGTTATGAAGACCGTGTCCAAATATTTTCTCAACGGGTTGATCGTCCTGGTGCCGATCGCGGCCACCGGTTTTGTCGTAACCGGTATCCTGCAGTTTACGGAAGGTCTGCTCGGCAACCACCTGCCGCTGCACTTTCCCGGAATGGGCCTGCTGGCCGTTCTGGCGCTGATCCTCGTTGTCGGCTGGCTTTCATCTTACTGGATTTTACGCCGTTTTCTCGATTATGGCGAGAAACTGCTGGGTTCGATACCGATTGTCAAGTTTATCTATAACAGCATAAAGCAGCTTTCCACCGCGGTATTCGATTCCCAGAACCTTTTCAAGCAGGCGGTGCTGGTGCCTTACCCCCACGCCGGGACCAAGGCGCTGGGATTTGTTATGGCCGATTTATCCCAGCCTGTTGCCGTCCATATGACTGAAGAGTGCGTCTGTGTCTTCATTCCGCTTAGCTTGAACATGACAGCCGGGGTTAATATTATCCTGCCGAAACGGGAAATAATACCTCTAGACGTCACAAGTGAAAGCGCGCTGCAATATATTCTTACCGCCGGCGCCATTATGCCGCACGGCAATGAGGTAACCAAAGCTTAGGGGAGATGCGCTATCGATTCGTCTGCCAGTATAATTGAACTTATTGCGGCCTTTTTATTGGTACTTGTAAATGCCTTTTTCGTGATTGCCGAGTTTGCCCTTGTCAAGATCCGCAGGACTCGCCTGGAGGAACTCAGCCAGCAGGGCAACAAACGCGCCGTTCTGGCGCTGAAAATAGTGACTTCCTTCGATACATACCTGGGGGCCACTCAACTTGGCATCACCCTCGCGTCCCTGGCTCTCGGCTGGCTGGGTGAACCGGCGGTGGCGTCTCTGCTCGAACCGGTTATTATCGCCTATTTCCCGGGGTCGTTCTGGCTGGTGCATACCGCAAGTATTGCCATCGGCTTTATTATCATCACTTTTCTGCATATCGTGCTGGGAGAACTTGTGCCGAAATCGATGGCGATCCAGCGGTCGGAAAACCTGGCGCTGATGGTGGTGTGGCCGCTTTTCTTCTTTCATAAGCTGGGTTATCCGGTTATCGTGCTGTTCAATAAAACCGCGCGGGTGATACTGGCCCTGTTTGGTTTCGAGCCGGCGAGCAACGCCGAACTGGCCCATTCCGAAGACGAACTGCGAATGCTGGTGAGCGCCAGCCATCGCGGCGGGGTGCTGGACCAGATGGAAAGCGAACTGCTTGACAATGTTTTTGATTTTGCCGACCGGCTGGCCCGGGAAGTGATGGTGCCGCGCCAGGATATGACCTGCCTGTTCCTTGATGATACCTTCGAGGAAAACATGCGGGTGGTGAAAGAAACCGGCCATACGCGTTATCCGCTGTGCGAGGATGACAAGGATCATGTGATCGGCATGGTTCATATCCGCGACCTTATGGACCTTGACATCAACGGCAGCAACGAGCAGGACCTGCGTACCGTCATGCGGGAAATCCTGGTGGTTCCGGAAGGTATGTCGGTGGCGAAACTGCTGCAGTTTATGCGGCGAAAACGCACCCATCTGGCGGTGGTGGCCGACGAGTACGGCGGCACGGCGGGCTTGGTGGCGCTGGAGGATGTGCTGGAAGAGATCGTCGGCGACATCCAGGATGAACATGATGAGGAGACGCCTGAGGTCCAGCGTTCCCCGGACGGAAGCTACGAATTTGACGGGCGAGTCCTCCTGGATGATGTTTCCGAACTCCTGGACATCCGGCTGGAGGAGCACGAAGAAGATACCATCGGCGGCTATATTTTCGGCCTGCTGGGACGACGGCCGGAAATCGGCGATCAAGTAAATATTGGCGATTTTGTTTTTGCCGTTATGCAGGTTAACGGTTTTAGGGTGGTGCGGGTAAAAGCAAGCCCCCTGGAACCTCCGACCGGTGAAAACGAGGATACATCCCCTGAGTCAGTTTAAACAGCAGCAGACGACTGAAAGGATGATGGCCTATGCGTTTTCGGGATGCAATGTGGGAGCTGTTTCAAAGCACAGGTAACATTGCCGTTTATCTCTTATACCGCAGGTGCCTTGAAGATCATCAGGTTCAGCCGGAAGGCGGACAGGCGGACAATGGCTAGGATGATTCAGCATGGGAGAATATAAAACAGAGGCCATCCTATTGGCTGTCCGGGATTGGGACGACGCCGACAGGATGGTAACTTTATTTTCGCGGGACCACGGTAAGCTGACCGCCATGGCCTATGGGGCCAGAAGGCCGAGAAACCGGCTTGCCGGGGCGGTTCAGCCGTTTATTCATGCTGAGCTGGTACTGACTTCCGGGAAGATGGCATCCATCAAACAATGTGATATCAAGAACTCGTTCCGTCCGCTGCGGGAGGAACTGACCGGCATGGCCTATGCTACGTTTTTGGCTGAACTTGCGGCCGAACTGTGGCCGGAAGGAGAGGCGGAACCGCAAGTATTCGAATTGCTGCTGGCGGCTTTCGGGATGATGAGCAGCCGCAACCCGCGCATCACGGCGCTGGCCTGCGCCGTACAACTGATGGCTCTGGGCGGCTTCCGGCCGGAATACCAGCGCTGCGTGGTCTGCGGCCAGCCGCTGGTCTACCCCGCTTTCTTCGACTGCGGGGCCGGCGGAAGCGTCTGCGCCGGGTGTGCTCAGCCTCAGCAGCCGGTGCTCAGCCAGGATGTGAACCGCTTTATTGAGCGGCTGCTGACCCTCAACTGGCGGGACCCGGGCCAGTTTTCGGTAGTGGGGGCGGTGCTGATGGAGACCGAGAAACTGCTGATCGATTTTATCACCTGCCGCCTGGACAAACCGCTCAAATCGAGGTCCTTCATCGCTGCGATAACATCACCCGGATAAAACCCCTGCCTGGCGGGAAAAATAGGAAAAAGGCAAGGGAGGCAGACCGCGATGGAAGAAGTCACACTGGAAAAAATCGACCTTTTACGGGAACGGACCGGGGTATCCTACCGGGAGGCCCGCGATGTTCTCGAACGTACCGCCGGAGATGTGATCGAGGCGCTGGTGGAACTGGAAGGAAGAAAGCAGAATCGCTGGACAGAAGAGTTTTCCGTCAGGTCGGGCGAGGTAATCGACAAGGTCAAGGACCTTGTCCGGGAAGGCAACGTCACCAAGATCCGGGTGAAGCACGACGGCAAAGTTCTGGTGGAGATCCCGGTGACCCTCGGGGCGATCGGGGCGGTGGTGCTGCCGCAGCTCGCGGCGCTGGGGGTGCTGGTGGCGGTGTTCAAGCGCTGCACCATCGAAGTGGTGCGGGGCGAGGACGGAGCAGGCGAAGAATTCCATGACTCGCCCGGAGCGGACAAAGAGCCGCCGCGGAACGTATTATAGTCCAAATAATGACGAAAAAATGCCTCGTTGATGGGTTGTAGTCCATAGCAACGGGGCATTTTCGCATAGGCAGCTCCGATTCTCCTTACAATATGGGGGATTATCCTTGCATCTGACCCCAATATATGGTAAAATTTACCAGTGAATTCATGTGGCGGCTGGCCGGCGATCCCGGTTGCCGACCGCAGCAGATTTTGGGGGGGCGAAAGAGATGAAGGAGTTCGAGTGCATAGCCTGCAAGATGAAATGGTACAGCGCCGCAACCACGACCAGGCCCTGCGAGGCGTGTGGCGGCGTTTTGGTCGAGACAACGGCGGGCGCGCCCAGAACGCTCCGCCGCTTTCAGCTGATTGTAAACGAAAAACAGGCAGGAGGAGCAAAAACCGAGGGCAGTTAGCCGAGGGCCGCCGCTGGCGACCGCCGAGAAGTTCTTGCTTTTTCCTGGGCTCATATGGTATATTATCTTTGATTAGGAAGTCCCCCCAGCTTCCGCAGCATAAGAAACGAAGCTGCCAGAAATACTAAATTTATCGGTGATGACGGAAACAAGTAGCCGGCAGGTAAAGCGAACCGGGGAGGGTGAGAGCCCGGTGAAGATGCGGCGAAGGCATTCCCGAACCGCAAGAGGAAATCCGACGCCTCAGGGTTCGGAGAGTAAAGCTTGCACGGCAAAAGAGGCGGGTCGCCGAGGGCGGCCAATCAGGGTGGAACCGCGGGAGTACATCCCGTCCCTGTAACGGATGTTACTGGGACGGGATTTTCTAATTCTTGGCACTTATTTTGACAGGAGGCGACGCTGCTATGACTTTTCAGGAGGTCATCCTGACGCTTGAACATTTCTGGGCTGGACAAAAATGCATTATTCAGCAGCCCTATGACGTGGAAAAAGGAGCCGGAACGATGAACCCGGCCACGTTTCTGCGGGCCCTCGGGCCCGAACCCTGGAACGTGGCTTATGTCGAACCGTCCCGCCGTCCCGCCGACGGCCGCTATGGCGACAACCCCAACCGCCTGTACCAGCATCACCAATACCAGGTTATCATGAAACCCTCGCCAGCCAACATCCAGGAGCTGTATCTGGAAAGCCTGGCCCGGCTCGGCATTGACCCCGGCATGCACGACATCCGTTTTGTTGAGGATAACTGGGAGTCGCCGACTCTCGGTGCCTGGGGTCTGGGCTGGGAGGTCTGGCTGGACGGGATGGAGATCACCCAGTTTACTTATTTCCAGCAGGTGGGCAGCATCGACGTCAAGCCGGTAGCGGTGGAAATCACCTACGGCCTGGAGAGACTTTCCATGTACATTCAGGGAAAAGAAAATGTCTATGACCTGGAATGGGTCGAAGGCATCACATATGGTGATGTATTTCACCGCAACGAGGTCGAGCATTCCCACTATAACTTCGAGCTTGCCGACACTGCCCTTTTGTTTCAGCTGTTCGACCTGTACGAGAAGGAAGCCATCCGGATCGTGGAACTGGGATTTGTTCTGCCGGCCTATGATTATGTACTGAAATGTTCCCATGCTTTCAACCTGCTGGGGGCCCGCGGCGCCATCAGCGTCAGCGAGCGCACCGCGTTCATCGGCCGGGTCCGCAACCTGGCCCGCCTTTGCGCCCAGGGCTATCTCGAACAACGGGAAAAATTGGGTTATCCGCTGCTCAAAGGAGGGAAATAGCATGGCCAAGGATCTGATTTTGGAAATCGGCACCGAGGAAATCCCGGCGAAGTTCATGCCAGCCGCCCTTGAGCAATTCGCCCAGATCGCGACAGCCAAACTCAAGGAACGGCGCGTTGATTACGGCAGTATCGAAACCTTCGGCACGCCGCGCCGCTTGACGCTGCTGGTGCGCCAGATGAGTGAAGTTCAGGCCGACAAACACAGCGAAAATAAGGGGCCGTCCCTGAAGATCGCTTTTGACCTCAATGGCGCGCCGACAAAAGCGGCTCAAGGCTTTGCCCGGGGTCAGGGCGTCGACGTGAGCCAACTGGTAGTGAAGGACGGCTATGTGTTTGCGATGGTTGACGAGGTCGGCCAGTCGGTGGAGCACTTATTGCCGAAACTGCTGCCGGAAATGATTGAGGCTCTGACTTTCCCGAAAAGCATGCGCTGGGGCGACCTGGATATGCGGTTTGTCCGCCCGATCCACTGGCTGCTGGCCCTCTTCGGCAGTGCGGTGGTCCCTTTTTCCCTGGCTGAGGTGACGACCGGCAACGTTAGCTATGGGCACCGCTTTTTGAGCGGGGGGCCGGTAACAGTGAAGTCGGTGGATGAATATTTCGTCAAAATGACGGAAAACCATGTGATGGTCGACCAGAACCTGCGGCGGCGGATCATCCGCGAGCTGGTTGAGAAACTGGCGGTGCAGCAGGGCGGCACGGCCAGCATCGACGAGGACCTCCTGGAAGAGGTGGTTTACCTTGTAGAGTACCCGACCGCCCTGTGCGGCCGGTTTGAGGAGAAATACCTGGCCTTGCCTCCGGAAGCGGTGATCACCCCGATGCGGGAGCATCAGCGCTATTTCCCGGTGTTCGGCCCCGACGGCCGCCTGCTGCCGGTGTTCATCACCGTGCGCAATGGCGGACTGGACTATATCGACATTATCCGCCAGGGTAACGAGCGGGTGCTGAAGGCCAGGCTGGCTGACGCCGAATTCTTCTTTGCCGAGGACAAGAAGGTCGCTCTGGCCGAGCGGGTGGACGCTCTCAAGTCCATTGTCTATCAGGAGGGCCTTGGCACCATGTTTGACAAGACTCTTCGGCTGCGGCGCCTGGCGGCGTTTGTCGGCACAGCCACAGGCCTGGACCACGAAGGCCTGGAGACGGTCGAACGCAGCGCCTATCTGGCCAAGGCCGACCTGGTCACAGGCATGGTCAACGAATTTGACGAACTGCAGGGGGTCATGGGACGGGAATACGCCAGACTGGGCGGGGAACCGCCGGCGGTGGCCGAGGCAATTTTTGAACACTACCTGCCGCGGTTTGCCGGCGATATTCTGCCGCAGACTCCGGCGGGGCGGCTGGTGAGTATCGCCGACAAGCTGGACAATATTGTGGCCACCTTCAGCCGCGGCCTGATTCCCAGCGGTTCCCAGGATCCTTTCGCTCTCAGGCGCCAGGCTCTCGGGATCGTGAATATCCTGATCGCAGCCCAATACCATCTGTCGATCAGCGAACTGGCGGAAACGGCCATGGATTTACTGGCGATTACCGAGCCCGTCAAGCGTTCGAAGCTGCTGGACGATCTGCAGGAGTTCTTCCGTCTGCGGCTGAAAAACGTCCTGACTGACGAGGGCATGCGCTATGATCTGATTGACGCCATTCTGGGGGCGGGGCTTGATGATGTCTATGACGCCTGGCTGCGGGCTCAGGCCCTGGCCAAGGAGGGCACAAGCTCGGCAATGCAGACAGCTGTCCAGGCCTTCACCCGGGTTGGCAACCTGGCCAAGGGAGCCGCAGACGGCGCTATCGACCCCGGTCTGTTCGAGAATGACGCCGAGAAAGAGTTGTATCAGGCTTATCTTGCCGCCGGCCGGGAAATCAGCGCTATGACGGCAGCGGAAAACTATGAAGGGGTTCTGAAGGCGATGGCCGGTCTGGCGGCTCCCATCGACGCCTTTTTCGGCCAGGTGATGGTAATGGTGGAGAATATGGCGGTACGCAACAACCGGCTGGCCCTCTTGAAGGCGATTACTGGACTGACGGCGCCGGTCGCCGACCTGAGCAAGATTGTCGCCGGATAGCAGCATGAAGCGGGGCTTGGCGACAGCCGGTTCCCGCTGAAGGTTCCGCAGCGCGATATTTAGTGAGGTTCCTGCCGACAAAAGTGGTGGTCAACGCCGCGACTTTGGTTTACACTGATAAAGGAAGCCAATTGGGCAGGGGAGGTTATGGGATGTCAATCGCACCCGTCATCTACGCTTTATCCGATTCCATCGGCGAAACGGCCGAGATGGTGGCCAGGGCCACTGCCAGCCAGTTTAACTCAGGTAAGTTCGAGATCGTACGGATCCCTTACATTTCAACTGTCGCTCAGATCGAGGAAGCGCTGAAAGCCGCAGCCAAACAACCGAGCGTGATCTGCCATACGCTGGTGTCGGTCGAACTGCGGGAGGCGTTCGCCTCGCTGGCGAAAAACTATAATATTCCCACCATTGATATCATGGGACCGATGATTCAGGCGGTGCAGAGCGTCACCCCCCTTCCTCCCAAGCTGAAGGCGGGGCTGGTTCACAAGCTGGATCAGGATTATTTTCGGCGGGTGGAAGCGGTGGAGTTTGCCGTAAAATACGATGACGGCAAGAACCCCTGGGGGATTTTGAAAGCCGACATTATCATCATCGGCGTTTCCCGCACTTCGAAAACACCGCTCAGCATGTATCTGGCCCACAAGAAAATCAAGGTGGCCAATGTACCGATGGTTCCGGAAGTCCCGCCGCCGGAGGAACTGTTCAAAGTCGGGCCGGAGCGAATCGTGGGCCTGATTATCGATCCCCTGAAACTGAACGAAATCCGGACCGAGAGGCTGAAAGCCATGGGGCTGGCCGCGGACGCCAATTATGCCAACGTTCAGCGGATCAGCGAGGAACTGGAATACGCCAAAGTCATTTTTCAGAAACTGGGCTGTCCGGTGATCGATGTTTCCAACAAAGCTATCGAGGAAACGGCCAATAAAATCCTCGAAATCATCGACAAGAACGAAAAACAGTCCTAGCGGGCAGGCCGCATTTCCAAACGTTTCGCCTTAAGAGGAAACGGCCCCGCGATTTTGCGGGGCCGTCGTGCATCCGGGGGAACTGATCAGACTGAAGCAGCGGTTTTAAAATAACAAAACCCCCGCCACTACCGCCGGGGGTTAAAATGCTATAATATAGAGTTAGTGTCCACATTGTAGGTCACGGTGTCGGCGGTCCGGGCGTTGCCGTCCTGGGTGATTTTGACGTTGCCGGAAAATACGCCGAGCTTGGAGCGCCAGTTGAATTCGGCCCGGTCGGCGGTGATCGACAGGCCGGTACGGGTGAAGGTGACGCCGCCGTCAATCTGAGCCTTGTCCTGGGAACCGTAGACATAAACGCTGTCGCCGGTAAAGGTGATATCGTCCTGGGTCACGACCACGCCACCGGAGCCCCAGACTTCCAGCGAACCGACGCTGACTTTGGCCATATCGGCGGTGATGATCCGGTTGCGGACTTCGATATACACATTGCCTTTCAGAACGTATAGCCCGGTATTTATATCAAAATAGGTCTTATCGGCTCTGATGACCGGTTTGGACGCAGCAAACGTTGTACTGCTCAGCACCAGGAGAGCCAGCAGGAAGATAAGTAATATTTTTCGCTTCACAATTGTTAACCATCCTTTCTTATTACTCATTATAGCAAGAATTACAGCAAAATAGTATGTAAATTAATGGGTCGCGGTGATATAATAATGCCAAAAGTGGGGAGGGAGGCTGGCGTATGAATGTCCGCGAACGTATTGAGGAACAGGAATACAAAATATTGTCGCCTCTGGCGGCAAAAAGCCGCGACGCGGCAAGAGAGAAAGACGAGGCGCCCTGTGACTTCCGGACGGCCTTCCAACGGGACAGGGACCGCATCATTCACAGCAAATCCTTCCGGCGGCTGAAGCACAAAACCCAGGTCTACATCGCTCCCGGCGACCACTACCGGATGCGGATGACCCATAGTCTGGAGGTCGCGCAGATTTCGCGGACCATCACCAGGGGGCTGATGCTCAACGAAGATCTGACTGAGGCGATCGCCATGGGGCATGACGTCGGACATACACCGTTCGGGCACGCCGGCGAGGATGCCTTGCGCGAGATTCTCGGTCATTACGCCCACAATGAGCAGAGCCTGCGGGTGGTGGAATACCTCGAACGCGGCGGGCGAGGCTTAAATCTGACTGTCGAGGTGAAGGACGGTATCGCCAACCATACCGGACCGAACCGGCCGCTCACCCTTGAGGCGAATATCGTCAGGATCGGTGATCGGGTCGCTTATCTTTGCCATGACTATGACGACGGAATACGGGCCGGGATGCTGAGGCCCACCGATCTGCCGGAAAACGTCGCCAAGGTGCTGGGCACCAATCCGTCGGCGATGATCACGGTCATGGTCGCCGACATGATCAGATCCTCCAGCGACAAAAACGAGATCCGTCTGTCGCCGCGGGTGCTGAAAGCCATGGACGAATTCCGCGAGTTCATGTTTGTTGCCCTGTATAATTCAAAGCACCTGGAAGACGAGCGGCGCAAGGCCAAATACGTTATCCACAAGCTCTACGAGTATTTTATGGCCGCCCCCGGCGCCCTGCCCCAGGAATTCCTGGAGCGGGAAGATCGCTGGGGCCTGTCGGTGACGGTTACCGACTACATAGCCGGACTGACCGATCTATACGCGATTCGCCTGTTTGAGAAACTGTTTGTGCCAACAAGCGGCATCAGCAATCTGAGTTATCAGGACAAATGAGACCGTTGCTCTAATTCGCAGGACCGTTTGGAGGGCGGCAGCATAAGGGGCAATGAACGGCTTATTTATAACGCATCGACTTTGGCTTGCTTCCATGCCACGGTATGGAAGCTAACAGGAACAGGAGGAGAAAAAATGTTTCGTGATTTAGTTTTACGCAACCGCTCTTACCGGCGTTTTTGGGAGGAGCACACCATCCCCTACGATACCATGCTTGAGCTTGTTGACCTCGGCCGCCTTACGCCTTCCGGTGCCAATAAGCAGCCCCTGAAGTACATGATCTCTTGTGACAAAGCCAAAAATGAACTGATTTTCTCGACGCTGCTATGGGCCGGGTACCTGTCCGACTGGCCGGGACCGGAAGCAGGGGAGCGGCCGTCGGGGTATGTGGTGATTCTTCAGGATAAAAAGATCGGAACCAGTATGGTGGATCACGGTATAGCGGCCCAGACCATCCTGCTGGGGGCAACCGAACTCGGGTTGGGCGGCTGTATGCTCGGCAATGTCAAACGGGAGGAGTTAAGGCAATTGCTCAACATTCCCGACCAGTTTGATATACTCCTGGTCCTGGCCCTGGGTAAGCCGAAAGAGACAGTCGTGATGGAGGAACTGAAAGAAGGCGGCGATATCAAATACTGGCGCGACGGCGAGAAGGTTCACCATGTTCCCAAGCGCAAGCTGAAAGAAGTTATTGTAGAGATGTAGCTTTCATCTCTTAAAAACTCTGCCTGCGAAGCAGGATATGAAGTCGCGTCACGCAACGAAAAAAGTCGTACGATTAGAAATTCGTATTGGTCGCAAGGGTCTGTAATTTGCCCTTAGCGACCTTTTTGTTGCCGGGCGTCAGCCTCATTCCAGCGGTGGCGGGTGCTAAATAGGAAGCTTTTCGGCAGAAGCTCAGGTGAAGCAAATATACAAAAACCAATCCTGAAATTATATATTGAATTGGCAGGAATTCTGTCCTTTTTTGGGAATGTGTATCAGGATAGTTTTATTGATAACAGTCCCGCTAAATCATGAGCAACCCACAGGATGGTGCTTCTATGGAGAAAACGAGGCAATACAATACAAAAAGCTTATATTTCTCCCAGCGGATAACGAAAGCAATGGCGGGAAGTTGCAATTATCCGCTTACCCTCGTCGAAGCGCCGATGGGCTACGGGAAAACCACGACTGTAAAGGGGTATCTAAATAAATCCGATGCCCATATATTGTGGCAGGTTGTCCATAATAATTCGCTGAGCAGCTTTTGGAAAGGATTTAGTCGCTTATTCGCCAAATTGAATGAAGAATGCTCGCAAAGCCTGCTGCAGCTTGGCTTTCCAGTCGACAGCGCTTTAATGCAGGAAGCTTTGCGGATTATTGGTGAGATCAAGATAGCTGACAAAACCGCACTGGTGATTGATGACTATCATCTGATAGAAAGTCCCGCAGTCAACCGCTTGATTCAGCTTTTGGCAAGTAACGAAATAACCAATTTAAATATCATTTTAATCGCGCGTTTTGCCCAGCTTCAAAATAGCAAGGAGTTCAAGCTCAAAGGCTATTTGCATTATATAGGAAAAGAAACGTTTGAGCTTTCGCCGCAGGAAATCGCTGAATACTACAAAACGTGCGGGATTAGTCTCAACAACGCTGAAACCGAAAAGCTGTCTGCCATGACCGAAGGCTGGATCAGCGCCCTATACCTGTTTATGCTGGAATTTATCGCCGAGGGCAGCTATACGCCGGGAAAAACCATCTATAAGCTGATAGAAAAAGCGATATATAAGCCGCTTTCCGATGAGACTAAAGATTTTCTTGTTACCATGTGCATTTTTGACGGTTTTACCCTCAAGCAGGCCGTCCACATGTGGGGGAAAGAAGCTGCCGGCGAGCTTCTGACTGAGATAACGAACAAAACCGCTTTCGTAAAATATGACGGCAGAACCAAAACCTATTATATGCATAATATCTTCACAGGTTTTCTCCGGGAAACGCTGGCCAGAAAAGACGGCCGCTATAAAAACGACCTATATCAAAAAGCGGCCCGGTGGGTCCAAAGAATAGGCGACTACCTCGCTGCGCGGCGCTATTTTTATGAGTGCGGCGATTTTGACGGTGTCCTTGTTGCTCTGGAAGAAGACCGATCGAATGATTTTACCGCAACGAATAAAGAGTCGCTTAAAAAGTATATGGCCGAATGCCCCTGGGAGGTCAAATTCCGTCATCACTATGCGCTGCTTATCTTTGCCATGCATTTGTTTGTTCACAATGAGCAGGAATTGTTTCACAAAACCTGCAAGGACTTCATTGAGAATATGGAACTGGATGAAAGCTTGAAACCCGACCTGCGGAACCGGCTTTTAGGGGAGCTTGAGCTTTTGCTCAGTTTTGCCGAATTCAACGACCTGAAAAAAATGTCGGCCCGCCATCAGAAAGCCTGGGAGCTGCTTAATCAGCCGGCATCTATTTATGATGCCGGGACGAATTGGACATTTGGATCGCCATCGGTACTGACCCTTTATTACCGGGAAAGCGGTAGACTTGCAGAGCATATTCACGATTTCAAGGAAGCAATGCCCCATTACTATCGTTTGACAAATGGACACGGCTCCGGCGCGGAATACGCCATGGAGGCAGAAGCATACTTTAACCAGGGCGATTTTAAAAACGCTGAGGTTTCGGCACACAAAGCCTTGCTCAAGGCGCAAGCGGGAATGGATGAGGCTATCGTTTTCAGCGCCCAGTACCTTAAGGTGCTCATTTCTTTTATGAAGGGCGATCTAGCCCAGATGACGGCGATTATGCATACAATGCGAGAGGATATGCCAAAAGGAAAGGCATCTGATTTCATCCATATCGTTGAAATCTGTGAGGGCTGTATCTATGCCTATCTTGACCAAGAGGACAAAATCCCGGAAAGACTTTTGAAAGCTGATGTAGGCAACATCCGCCTAAGGTTTCCCGCGTTTCCGTTTTTTAATGTCATGTATGGCAGAGTGCTGTTAATAAAAGGAGAATACTTCAAGCTGATCGGAAGTGCGGAGCATTTTATTCAGATAGCTTCCGTTTTTCAGAATCAGCTGGGGTTTGTTTATACCTATATCTATCTTGCGGCGGCATATTATAAAATATGCAGGGAAGAGGAGGCCCTCTCAAACCTTAAAAAAGCGCTGGAAATTGCCATGCCGGACAGGCAGTTCATGCTTTTTTCGGAAAACTGCGATTATATTGAGCCACTTCTTAAAAAAATTGCCGCAGAAGGCAGCTATCGCGAAGAAATCAGGCAGATCATAAAGCTATATCAACTATACCGGAAATCCAAAGAGCAAATGCTCCATGAGCATTTCACAGGGAGCCCCCCTAAACTGACCGGGCGGGAACTGGAGATAGCGCACCTTGCGGCTGAAGGGATAACCAATAAAGAAATCGGCGCACGGCTGTTCATCTCGGAAAACACAGTCAAAATGGCGCTTAAAGGCGTTTTTGAAAAGCTGGGCGTCAACTCAAGGGTTTTGTTGAAGCAAGGTTTGAATAACCTCAACCAGTAAAAAAGTTATAATACTTCCCGGTAGGTAGTATCAGGGAAAAAATCCACTGTACAATTTTTGTAGGGTGGATTTTTATTTTTGATTGCGAACACGATTTTGCGCCGTATTCACCAGCACAGGGCTATGGTTGGCAATAGGATTCAATTAGGGATTGAAGTAATATTCTGGCTATTTTAATTGACAGTCAATTGTATTGGAAATAGAATGGAAGTAGATTTTATAATATGGAAATAGATGTATTCGGCTAGATTCCATTAATGATGGGTGTCGGAGCACTCAGTTTGGGGAAAGGAGAGGAGATTTGTCGAACCTATCTTCTTGGCGGTGAAAATACCACATTATAAGGAGGAAATAGGATGATCAGGAGTACGTTGTATCGATTCCGGTATTTACTGTTGGCAATCTTAACATTTTGTTTTGCTATTCAGGTTCTTGACCGGGTAAAGACTGCGGTGCTTATTCCCTTTATCAGCCAGGATATCGGCCTCAGCAATTTTCAGATCGGTATCGGCATGGCTATCATGAT
Organism: Negativicutes bacterium; assembly: GCA_031292015.1. The sequence goes on from JARLHY010000182.1 coordinate 29,420, forward strand.
GGTATTTTACGGTCCGACCCAGATGTTGACAGGCTGGCTGTGCGACAAATTCGGTTCCCGCCGCCTGGTGATTTTTTCTATCGCCACATGGAGCGTGATGACCTATTGGCTGGGTTTAATCGGTTCAGTTGAAGAATGGTATCTGCGGATGGCTTTATTCGGCATCCTGATCGGCACCGAGTTTATTCCCACCACCAGGCTGCTGGTGCGATACTTTCCGCCCCTGCAGCGAGCCAGAGCCCAAAGCGTGCTGTCGGTGGCCTGGATCGTCACACCGGCACTGGCCCCGATCGTCAGCACCTGGATGTATGTGACTTTGGGCAACAGCTGGCGCGAGGTTTTTTTCTTCCTGGCTTATGTAGGCATCATTCCTTTGCTGCTGGCGGTCATGTTCGTTTTCGATAAACCCGAGAATAACCGCTTTGTGAGCAAGGACGAGGCGGTGGAGTCTTATGAAGAGGAAATCCAGCGTGGTCTCATCACCGAGCAGGATGTCCGGAGCGGCAACTTCAAGCTGATTGAGGAAAAAGACAACACCCAGGACATGTCTTTCCTGCAGATGTTGAAAACGCCGGGCTATATCCCGCTGATTTTTGTTTATGTCGCAGCGCAACTGGCGTATTGGGGTGTCATGACTTTTTCGGCGCAGTACCTCACCCAGGTGCACCAGTTCAATGTTATGAAAATGGGAATGTGGGCGTCGCTATATTTCGCCGCCGGGGCTGTCGGCTCGTTCGTCAGCGGTTATGCCAGCGACCATGTCTTCAAAGGACGGCGTAAGCCGATGCTGATTGTCTGTTTTGTCAGCATGATTCCGTTTGTTATCTTATTGGCGAATCTGGAAAAAGGTATTTCGCCGTTTATTCTGCTGTTAACTTTGGCTGGCGCAGGTTTCTTCTCCAATATGGTATGGGCGCCGGCCATCAGCTATCCGGCCAACTTGTTTCCGGTCAAGGTTTATGGCAAAGCCATGGGGCTTGTCAACGGCGTGGCTTATGTGCTGGGGGCGGCGTCGCCCTTCATTATGGGATGGCTGATTGTCACCGATCCGGTCAGCAAAGTATCCAATTATTTATACGCCTGGATGTGGGTGGCCGCTACCGCCGTGCTCGGGATTGTCGCGTCAAGCATGCTGGTGGACAAAAAAGGAACAGCTGAAAGCCCAGGCAAAACGATGCAATTTCATTAACGGTTTTGATTACCGCCTCCGGAGCCGGTCGCTGATCCGGCGAAATGTTGCCGGAAAATCAATAAGGCGAAGCCTTCTGACAGTCGTCAGAAGGCTTCGCTTCGTCCTTGGCCCGTTTTCGGGCCTTCATATTGTAATACCCAACCGGCGTATTTTCCGCCACAGCGTGGAGCGGTCGATACCCAGGATTTCGGCGGCCTTTGACTGGACGCCCCTGGCTTTTAACAGGGCTGACCGTATTTCCTCGGTCTCCTGATTGTCAATCAGGATTCGTACCGGATTATCATTCCATTTTTCCAGGACCGGGAGGATGTGCCGCGATTCCACCGTCTGTTCCTGACAGTAGGCTACCACCCGTTCCATGACATTCTGCAGTTCACGGATATTTCCGGGCCATTCATAGCCTTCCAGGGCTTTTACGGCGGCCGGATGGAGGGTCAGTCGGCGGCCGGACGCTTGGCCGTAGCTCTGGAGAAACCGCTCGGCAAAGGGCAGGATGTCCTGCTTGCGCCGGCGCAGGGGCGGCAGTTCAAGCTTCAGGACATTCAGGCGAAAGAATAGATCTTCCCGGAATTTAGCTTCTTTGACCAACCGTTTCAGGTCTTTGTTGGAAGCGGCGATTACTCTGACATCAATGGAGATGACGCGGTCGCTGCCAAGCCGCATGACCGACCGTTCCTGCAGGACGCGCAGCAGGCGGCTCTGATTGACGTAATCCATTTCGGCGATTTCATCCAATAAGATAGTTCCGCCGTGGGCGAGTTCAAAAATCCCCGGTTTACCTTCCTTGGTTGCTCCGGTAAAAGCGCCGGCCACATAGCCAAAGAGTTCGCTTTCCAGGATCTGACCGGGCAAGGCCGCGCAGTTTATCGCCACAAAGGGACCGTTCCTGCGGCTGCTGGCGTTATGAATACTCTGGGAGAAGACTTCTTTGCCTGTGCCGGTTTCGCCGGTGATCAGGATGTTGGAACCGGTGAGGGCAAATTCCCTGGCCAGCTTGATTACCTGGGCGATGACCGGGCTGCCGCCGATGATGTCGCTGAAGCCAAATTTGGCGATGTGTCCCTTGTTATATACTTCCTGCCTGATGCGGGCCTCGGCCTGCTGGATTTTTGTGATATCCTGAAAGGCGATCACCAAGCCGGTGGGTTTGCGGTTTACAATGATGGGGACTTTGTTGCAGAGCACTTTTAAGCCCCGGATGGTAAGGATCTCGTTGACCGCTTGCCGGCAGTCGGTCATCAAATTTTCCAGATTGAGATTCGGCCAAATTTTGTCGATGGGTTGCCCCATAAAAGCCGGGGCCTTCACATTCAAAAGTTTTTGGGCCGTCATATTCATGCTGGTAATTTTTTGATCGCGGTCCACGGTGATAAGGCCGTCATGAACATAGTCAAAAACGATGGTTAAAAGGCTTCTCTTGGCTTTTTCGAGTTCGATGGCCCTGGCAATATGCTCCGCCTCCTGGGCGGCCTGGACAATACCTTCATCACCGCTTTCGATGAAGACAGAGGGGAAGCCCCTGGCTTCGGCGTCGCGGACGGAAACCGCTCCGCCCAGGATAACATCAGCTCCTTCGCTGATTGCTTTTGCCACCATGGTTTCGGCTTCGTTGTCGTTGTGGATATTGTAGTGGCGGAGGTTGACGTCCAAAATGGCGGCGAGACAATCGATGCCGATGACCATGGTCTCATAGGCAACAACCGCGATATTCGTGCCGTATTTTCGGGCCTTCTCCACAGCCCGGATGATGTCAAAGCCGGTTATCGGCAGTTCTACGATGGTGGCCGGCAGCCCTGATCTTTTTAATAAGGCGGCGGTGCCCGCCCGGGCGATAATGATTTCATATCCCTGCTCAACCAACTTCCGGGCGGACTCAATCTTTTTATTCAGGCTGCAATATTCCACATGAATCTGGTGCTGATCCTGCAGGGCTTTTTTGATGACAGGCACCATCTGGGGGTGGGGGATTAAAAAAGCAATTGTGCCCACTTGCAACACCTCCGCAACAAATGCAATAGTTTTACAACAATGATAAAACAATTTGCCAAAACTGGCAATGGTTTTGCTCCGAAAATACTGAATATTGCTGCATTGGCGGCTTTGGCACGGAAATTGCAACTTGTTCCTGTGAAATGGATCGAATAGAAAAGCGGGGTGACAGGCTTGTTGGAAAGTTGGAAAGTAAGGAATAAGACGCTGTTGATTTTATGTCTGATTTATGTTGTCGCTTTTTTGGACCGGGCGAATTTTAATGTTGCTGCGCCGTATATTGCCAAAGAACTGCAGCTTAACCCCAGCCAGATGGGGATGATTATGAGCGCCTTTCTTATCGGCTACGGCTGGCTCCAGGTGGTTGGGGGCATTATGGCCGACCGGCTGGGCGGCCGCAAGACGTTGGTTTTTGCTATTTTATGGTGGTCGGTATTCACCGCGGCGACCGGCTTGGCCGGCGGGTTCATGAGTATGGTGGTGATCCGCTTCGTCTTCGGATCGGGGGAGGCGTTTCAGCCGCCTGCCTGTTATAAAGGTGTTTCGGTATGGTTTCCCAAGAAGGAACGTCTTTTCGCCAATTCGATGATGATGGGGGCTACCGCGCTGGCCCCTGCCATCACGCCTCTGATCGTGGTCTGGATGATGCAGGCCTTCGGCTGGAAAGGAATGTTTCTTTCTTTCTCCATTCCCGGATTGATCATGGCCTGGGTGGTCTGGCACAACTTGTACGATAATCCGGCCGACCACCCTAAGATCACCAAGGAAGAGCTGACCGAGATTTACGACGGACTGCCGCCGGTCTCCCAGGTTCCCAAGCTGTCGCTGTGGGATGCCTGCCGCGTCCCGGGGCTGTTTTTGCTGGCGATGATTTACCTGATCTTTGACATCACCTACTGGGGGTTCTTTTCCTGGCTGCCGTCCTATCTTGTGAATGTCCGCCATTTCGCCATGCTGAAAATGGGCATTTATGCGTCGATGCCTTTCCTGGCCGGGTTTATTGGCCTCATGCTGGCCAATACCATCGGCACCAAGATTTTTCGGGGCAACAAGCTGGTATTTTTAAGCGTCATCTGGGTGATTGGCGCAGCTTCGATGTACTTGGCCTATGCTTCCGCCAGCGCCGAGGTTTGTATCACCTTTTTGTCGCTGACCGCCTGCTGCGGCATTTACATGAGCCTCGGCCCGTTTTGGGCGCTGGTTACCGAGACCATGCCCAGTCAGGCGATGGGTTTTTTAAGTTCCATCGTGAATGGCGCAGGCAAGGTCGGCGGAGCGATGGCTCCCGCAGCCATCGGCTTTCTTATCGACTGGGCGGGTGGAGACTATGGCGCCGGCTTTGCGCTGATGGAAGCCTGTCTGCTAATATGCGCGGTCCTGGTGTTCTTCGTGCGGGAGAAGAAAACCGTGCCTGAAGTCAATACCGCCGGTTAACCTGACCATAAAAGACAGATCAGAATGAAGGAGAGGAAATCAGCAATGCACGCAGTTCATAAAATGCTGGCCGCCGCCGCCGGTAAAGAGCGGGTCAGCCCTGGCGAAATCATCAATGCCCGGGTGGATGTCGCCGGCATCAACGACATTTATCTGCTTGTCGTCAACTCATTCAACGATATGCTCGGCTCAAAGGTCTGGGATCCGGCCAAAGTTTACATCTTTATGGATCACAACGCTCCGGCCTCCACCCTCAAAGCCGCCGAGAACCAAAAAGCCTTCCGGGAATTTGCCGACAAATACGGCTGCAATATCGTGGAGATTAATGAAGGAATATGCCATATGGTCTTGCCCGAGTCCGGCGCCATCCGGCCCGGCGCCATCGTCATCATCACCGATTCCCACACAACGACGCATGGCGCCCTCGGCGCTTTCGGGACAGGCGTGGGTTCCACCGACATGGCGGCGATACTGATGGAGGGAGCCATGTGGCTTCGGGTGCCTGACGTGGTAAATGTCCGTCTTTCCGGAAGGCTGGCGGACGGAGTGATGGCCAAGGATGCTGCCCTCTACATTCTCGGTAAGCTGGGGACCAGTTTTGCGAACTACAAGGTAATAGAATTTTCCGGCCCGGTTATCGAAGCTCTGCCTGTCGAGGAACGGATGGTTCTTTGCAACATGGCTGTCGAAATGGGCGCAAAGGCGACTTTTATCAAACCGGACCAGACCACCGTCGATTATGTGACAGCCCGCACCGCGGTACCGTTCACGGTTTACGAATCCGACCCTGATTATCAATATGCCGCGGAATACGATTTGGAGCTGTCGGCACTTGAACCGCAGGTGGCTGTGCCCTTCGCGGTCAATAACGCCAGGAATCTGACGGAGGTGGAAGGAACCGCCATCGACCAGGTTTTTGTCGGGTCCTGCACCGGCGGCAAAAACCTCGACATCGAGGTTGTCGCCAAGGTGCTGAAGGGCAGAAAAATCGCCCCGACGACCCGGCTGGTGGTGACCATGGCATCAAAGAAAGTACTGCAGGAAGCGCTGGAAAAAGGTTATGTCCAGATTCTCCTGGAGGCAGGGGCAGCAATCACCACCCCTGGCTGCGGCGGATGTTCGGGCCTGCTTGGCGGCATACTGGCGGCCCATGAAACCTGTGCCTCCACCGCCAATCGCAATTTTGTCGGCCGCATGGGCAGCGAACAGTCGAAAATCTATCTTGTGTCTCCGTTGACGGCGGCCGCGACGGCGCTGACAGGCCGGTTGACACACCCCAGCCGGTTATAAGAGGAGGTTACAGGCATGAAAATTGCAGGTAAAGCGGTTGTCTTCAATCACGACGATATCTGCACCGATGAAATCTATCCCGGCCCCTATGTCAATCTGACCGATCCGGCGGAAATCGCCGAGCATGTTTTGGAGGGCGCCGACAAATCGCTGAAAAACAGGTTCAAAACCGTCGGCAACATTTTGGTCACCGGCAGCAATTTCGGCTGCGGTTCGAGCCGGGAACAGGCGGTCATCGCCATCAAAGAGTCCGGGGTCAAAGCGGTCATCGCCGGCTCGGTGGGGCGGATCTGGTACCGGAACGCGATCAATCTGGGCTTCCCGGTCTTGATTTGCCCGGGACTGGCCGCAGTACTCAAGGAGGGCGACGGTATCGAAATCGATCTGAGGCAGGGAACGGTCAAAGAGCTGGACAGCGGGACGATCCACCAGGGGGAAGCTATTCCTGATTTTGTCCTGAACATGTTTGAACTTGGTGGCCTGAAACCAATGATGCGGAAAAAAGGAGGAAATGCAGATGCTTGAAATCAACCCTTGTGCCAAGATGCTGCCGGAAAGTGCCATTCAGCGGGTGAAGAGGCTTTCAACCACGTTGCTGGCTGACGCCATGGCCGGGGCCGGCGCCATGGATTACCGGATCAAGCCGATCACGCCGGGGACCAGGCTCATCGGAACGGCACTCACCGTTAATCTTCGGCCCGGCGACAACATGGCGCTCCACAAGGCAATCGTCTTTTCCAAAGGTTATGTTCTGGTGGCTGATCATAAAATGGAAACAACCAGCGCCCCCTGGGGCGACCTCATGACCCGGGCGGCCATGGCCGCCGGAGCGATCGGTACTGTGGTCGGCGGTGTAGTCCGCGATATCAACGATCTTCGTCAACTGAGCTTTCCCATTTTTGCCATGGGGACGGTCCCCAACGCCACAAGCAAAAGCGGTCCGGGCGAGATCAATGTTCCAATCAGCTGCGGCGGGGTTGCGGTTCAACCGGGGGATCTGATTGTCGGCGATGACGACGGGGTGGTGGTCATCAAACCGGAAATGCTGGAACAGGTGCTGGCTGCTGCTGAGAACAAAGCCCAGCAGGAACAAAAACGGATCAAAGAGATCGAGGCAGGGATCATCGAGCCGGAGTGGCTGCGTCAGAAATAAGGAGGATGAATCATGGCCAAATCACTGAAAATTGCCGTTCTGCCGGGAGACGGGATTGGTCCCGAAATCACACACGAAGCGGTTAGGGTGCTGCGGGCGGTGGAAAAGAAGCTGGGGACTTTCGCGCTGGACTGCCAGTACCAGGATACCAGCGTCGACCGCTACCGCCGCCTGGGGGTCGCGATGTCGGAGGAAAGCTATAATGACTGCAAAGCCGCTGACGCCATTTTGCTCGGGGCCATGGGGATTCCAGAGATCCGTCTGCCGGACGGGACCGAGGTTCAGCCGGAAATCGTCCTGCGGCTGCGCTTTTCCCTTGATCTGTATGCCGGCATCCGGCCGGTCAAATATTATCCGGGTGTAACCAGCCGGATTATGGATCCGGCCATCGACTACGTGATTATGCGGGAAAACACCGAGGGGCTGTATTCAGCCAGAGGCGGCGGGAACATCCTGCATGATGAAGTCGCCACCGACACGATGGTGATTACCCGCACCGGGACAGCGAAGATCGTCAGGGCCTCGGCCAAAATCGCCCGGGCCAGAGCCGCAGCCCGGGGGGGCAGGGGCAAGGTAACCTGCGTCGACAAGAGCAATGTCCTGCGGTCCTATGCATTCTTCCGCAAAGTGTTCGACGAAGTGATGGATGAGTTTCCCGATCTGGAGCGGGATTACGCCTATGTCGACGCGATGATGATCAACATGGTGCTGTGGCCGGAACGCTATGATGTCATCGCGGTGGAAAATATGTTCGGCGACATCATCTCCGATCTGGGGCCGGCCACTGTCGGCGGTATGGGGATGGCTCCCTCAGCCGATGTGGGCGACAGGCACGGCATGTTCCAGCCGTCGCACGGGTCGGCGCCGACGATTGCCGGCAAAGGCATCGCCAATCCCATCGCCACGATTCTTTCCGGCGCGATGATGCTCCAGTGGCTTGATGAACGGCACCCCAACCTTATGCTCAAAAGTGCGGCTGCTATGATCGACCGCGCAGTGACGGAGTTTATCGGCAAAAAACAAGGACTGACCACTGATATCGGCGGCAGCGGCACCACCGGCGGAGTCGGCGACGGGGTGATCAAGGAAATTGAAATGATGTCGATCCTTTAATTGCAGCTATTTATTGAAACAGCACCCATCGCTTCAGACCGAGGGTGCTGTTTTTTTCGGAAGGCAACAGGCAGATTGGGGAAAGAGGTGGAAGCATGTTGTTGATGTTGGTGATCATCACCATCGCGGCGCTCTTTGTATTGATTGTCAGGTACAAGGTCAATCCGTTCGTCGCACTCGTCGCCGCCAGCATCTTTTTGGGCCTGCTGGCCGGTATGGCGCCGGCAGAGGTCGCCAAATCCATCGCCGCCGGCATCGGCAGTACCCTGGGATTTATCGCCATCGTACTGGGTTTCGGCACGATGCTGGGCAAGCTGATGGCCGAGTCCGGGGCCGCCGATGTGATGGCCCGCAGGATGATTGATTTTTTCGGCGAGGAACGGGTGAACTGGGCCATAGCCGGCGTGGCGTTCATTATCGGGATTTCGGTCTTCTTTCAGGTGGGGCTGGTGCTGCTGATTCCCCTGTTGTTCACTATTGCCCTGCGCACCGGGGTGTCGCTGCTGTTCGTCGTCGTTCCCCTGATTGCCACCCTGAGCGCCGTGCAGCACTATATGCCGCCCCATCCGGCCATCATGGCCATTGTCAACATCCTGCACGCCGATATCTCCAAAACCATTCTTTATGGTTTTGTTTTATCGGTACCGACCTCGATCATCGCCGGCCCGCTTTTTGGCAAATTCATCAGCAAACGCATTCAAAAAACCCCTTCGCCGGATATGGTCGCCAAATTTTGTTCGGCGACCGTTCACGGCAATCCGCCGAGCTTCGGGATATCGGTGTTGACGATGATTTTTCCGATTACGCTGATGCTGTTGTCGGAGGTGGCTGACCTGGCCTTCGCCAAGGGAACTTTTGCTTTTGGCCTGCTGAAATTTGTCGGCGGCCCCTCGATATCGTTATTTGTTTCGTTTGTCCTGGCGCTTTACACTTTCGGGTTCGCCAGAGGCTTTACCAAGGAGCAGCTCAACAAGTTTACCACCGAGTGCCTCGGACCGGTGGCCATGATTCTGCTGGTAATCGGAGCAGGCGGCGCCTTCGGCAGGGTTTTGGTTGACAGCGGCGTGGCTAAAACGGTCACGGCTCTGTCAACCCAGTTGAGCATACCGCCGCTGCTGCTTGCCTGGTCGATTGGGTCGCTGCTGAGATTTTCCGTGGGTTCCGGGACGGTTGCCATGATTACCACCGCCGGGATGGTCAGCCCGCTTGTCACGTCGGGAGCGGTTACACCCGAGCTGATGGTAATGGCGATCGGGGCAGGCGGAACAGGATTTTCCCATGTCACCGATTCGGGATTCTGGGTGGTAAAGGAATTTTTTGGCCTCACCATGGAAGAAACGCTCAAAACCTGGACGGTTGTCACAACGATGATTTCGGTTATCGGTATTTGTATAGTCAGCGTTATGAGTGTCCTCGGGTTCTGACCCGGAGGAAACAAGCGCCAGGGATGGAGAAGAGGAAAAAGATGTCCCCGCGATGGAGCGGGGACATCGGTGTTTACAGCGCCTTAAGCCAGCCGGGGAAGGTAAGGAATGCAAGGGCCGCGAAGGGGTGGTCAGGTTCCGGCGGTCTGTTGGCGGGTTTTCAGCCTGGCAATGATGGCTTTGAATACGATCCCAAGCAAAATGTAAAGCGGAAAGGAGTAAAAATAGTTCCATTTCAGCAGTTCGTAGTAATCCAGCTTCACCAGAAGCGGTTCACCAACGAAAGCCAACCCGGCGGCGCAGACGGTCATGATCTTCAGGAAGCGTTTCCAGCCCGGACAGTATTGATAGATAAGCATATAGATGATCGGGAGGATGAACAGATGGACCCACAGGATGTGGGGAAACTGGGCGATAAGGTGGTAATTGTACCGCCACAGCCGGTACTCATAGCCAAACTCGTCCAGGGTTACGCCGGTTATTGCGATCCAGGAACCGTAAAGCAGGATTTCAAGGGTGCGCTGCTTATCGACAAGTCTGAGCCATACGATGATGGCAACGACCGTCAGCGCCGTCATCAAAAGCCAGGGAAAGGACAGGTATTCATATTTGGCCCAGTGGAGATAGCGATAGTAGGCCAAGACATTCTCCAGATCCCGGACATATTCGGTGGTGGGGAAAATAGTATCCATGACATCTCCCGGATGAAATTTTTCGATGGAATCCCTGTAATTACTTTTTGCGGATTCAACATTTCTAGCGTGCCCTGCCTGGAATAAAGTATAAGCAGGATGAGCGAGAAAGCAAGAAAGCTGTGGGAAGCGGCCGAAGGGCCGGCAATAAAACAGGCAATGTTTTCCGGAGGCGGAGTCTGGGGGGGCTTCGTCTTTTTCTTTTAGCAAAACAGGTCGGTTTTGTCAAGAGGGTGAAAGGAGGATATTTGCAAATCACCTTGAATAATATTATCTGGAGACCTAGTGCACAACCGGTTTGACTTGGCTGTACCGGCAGGATTATCGCTCCGACCGGAGAATAGTTTCAAAGCAGGAGCGGCGGTCAATAAGATATGTATAGATCACTCGGTTTTGCATTATAATGTAGTGATGGATACTGCTTGAGCGCTGAACAAGGTGGAAAAAATGAAAGACCCGGCCTACGACGAATTTATTGAGAAGCTACGCTCAGAGAGCGACATAGTCAGTGTTATTTCAGAGTACCTGCCGCTTAAGAAGCGGGGAAGAAACTACTGGGGCTGCTGTCCCTTCCATCATGAAAAAACCGCATCGTTTTCGGTGACCTCGGACAAAGGCTTTTTTTATTGTTTCGGGTGTCAGGCCGGCGGCAATGTATTCAACTTCTTGATGAAAATAGAAAATCTCTCTTTTTTCGAAGCGGTGAAACTGTTGGCTGGCAAGCTGAATATCCCCCTGCCGGAAAGGGAAAAAACAGACCGCGACAGACAAGTGGAGAAGGAGCTAGCCGGCTTATACCGTGTAAATGCCCTGGCCAGCGATTTTTTTCACTCCTGCCTGACGAAAACCAATTATGGCAAAACCGCCAGAGACTACCTGACCTCACGGGGAATCACAGAGGCGGCGGTGACAGAGTTCAAACTGGGTTATGCCCCCCAGTCCTGGGATAAACTGTCCCTGGCGCTCCAGGAACGGGGTTTTGATCCCGAGATTCTGGTTAAAGCCGGCCTGGCCTCACCGAGGTCTTCCGGCGGCGGTGTCTATGACCGGTTCCGCGACCGGATCATGTTTCCGATCATCGATCCCCAGGGCCGGGTGGTGGGTTTCGGCGGGCGGGTTTTGGACAACAGCCAGCCCAAATATCTCAATACGGCCGAGACGGTGGTCTTCAACAAGCGTCATATCCTTTACGGTTTCGATACAGCCTACCGGTTCATCCGCCAGACCGGAAAAGCGGTGGTTGTCGAAGGCTACCTGGATCTTATCGCGCTTCATATGAGCGGGATAAAAAACGCCGTGGCTTCTCTGGGGACGGCTTTCACCCCCGAGCAGGCTAAACGGCTCGCCCGCTACGCCAGTGAGGTAATATTCGCTTACGACAGCGACGCCGCCGGCCAGAACGCAACCCTTAAAGCACTGACCACGGTGAGGACGATGGGGCTTGGCGTACGGGTGATATCCATCCCTGACGGCAAAGACCCCGACGAATTTATCCGCAAACACGGAGCTGACGCATTTGGTGCTTTGATTGACAACGCATCGGCCCTGCTGGACTTTCAGGTGCGCCAGGCCATTGAGACCAGTGATTTTTCCAGTCTTGAAGGCAAGGTCGGCGTAGTTTCCAAAGCGGTCCCGGCCTTGGCGGAAGCAGAGAACGCGGTGGAGGTCAACGCCTATATCGCAAAACTGTCCGAGCTTTTGGCTATCGATGAAAGTTCGATACGAACGGAAATCCGCAAATATATTGCAGCCGCCAAAAAGGATAATAATGTAAACAGGGGAAAGACTATTACCATGACTGCCCTGGCGCAGCAGCCCGCCACGGCTATTGTCGCCGCCGAGCGCCATCTGATCAGGCTGATGTTTGAAGATCATTCGATCATTCCCTATGTGGAGGCCCAGCTGAGTGGCATCGAAATTCAGGGGGCAGCGCGCAAAACAATAATCAATTCGATCTTTGCAGCGTATAATATGGGAAAAAGTCCGGTGGCCGACATGCTGGCCGTAAGCCTGACAGAGGAAGCAGCCACCGAGCTATCGAATATTATGGTAATGGAAAGTCAGTACAGCGATGTCGCCCGGATGGTCGACGATTGCCTCAAGGCCATACGGCTGGCCTACCTGAAAGATCTATACGAGCAGCATCGGCTGCGGGCTCATGAATTAGAACGTATGGGGGATAGCAACTTTCTGCAGGAATTAGCCGAAAGTCAGCGAATAAAAGATGAAATTAGCAAATTGCATCAAGCTTAATAGCGAGAGAGACACCTTGTCCGGGGATTGCCGAGGGAGGAGGGGAGTAAGATGACAGAGAAAAAGAATATACCTACCGAACATGTAAATGAACTGCTGCATAAAGGGAAAAAGCGCGGCGGTATGCTGACGTATGCCGAAATTATGGATACCCTCCAGAATGAAGATTTGACTCCTGATGAAATTGACGACATGTATGAGGTCTTCACCAATAAAGGTATCGAGATAGTTGACGAGATTCCTGAAGTCGAACCCCTGGACGACGCTGACATTACGGAAATAGAGGTTGCTCCTGAAGAGGTGGATATCGACCTTTCCGTTCCGGAAGGGGTAAGCATTGATGATCCTGTCCGGATGTATCTCAAAGAAATCGGGCGGGTTCCCCTGCTGACAGGGGAAGAGGAAATCGACCTGGCCAAAAGGATGGAACAGGGCGACGAGGAAGCCAAACGCCGGTTGGCGGAGGCCAATCTGCGGCTGGTGGTCAGCATCGCCAAGCGTTATGTCGGCCGGGGCATGCTGTTCCTGGATCTCATTCAGGAAGGCAATCTTGGTCTCATCAAAGCGGTGGAAAAATTCGACTACAACAAGGGCTATAAATTCAGCACATATGCCACCTGGTGGATCAGGCAGGCCATTACCCGGGCTATCGCCGACCAGGCCCGCACGATCCGTATCCCGGTCCATATGGTGGAAACCATCAACAAACTGATTCGCGTATCCCGACAGCTGCTGCAGGAACTTGGCCGCGAACCCAATCCGGAAGAAATCGCCAAGGAAATGGATGTCAGTGTCGAGCGGGTGCGGGAAATCATGAAGATTGCCCAAGAGCCGGTATCGCTGGAGACGCCGATCGGCGAAGAGGAAGATTCGCATCTGGGCGATTTCATCGAAGATCAGGACGCACCGGCGCCGGCCGAAGCGGCTTCCTTCATGCTGCTCAAGGAGCAACTGGAAGAAGTACTGGAAACCCTGACTCCGCGGGAAGAAAAAGTTCTCAGGCTCCGGTTCGGCCTTGACGACGGGCGAGCCCGGACGCTGGAGGAAGTAGGCCAGCATTTCGGCGTCACCAGGGAGCGGATCCGTCAGATCGAGGCCAAGGCGCTGCGCAAGCTGCGTCATCCCAGCCGCAGTAAAAAACTGAAAGACTTTCTGGAATAACAGCCATCGGGCGTAACTTAACATTGAGCCTTGGAATTGTGCCATTAGTTACCGGAAAAAGTTTACGCTAAGCTATTGACGTTACAAAGCCGCTGTTTTATAATATATTTTGTCGGTGGACATTCCTCGATAGCTCAATTGGTAGAGCACTCGGCTGTTAACCGAGTGGTTGTAGGTTCGAGTCCTACTCGAGGAGCCATTTATTTGCTTGCTAAAACAGGCTTTCTTCGGAAAACCTGTTTTCAATGTCTTACGGGCCTATAGCTCAGCGGTAGAGCAGCCGGCTCATAACCGGCTGGTCCCTGGTTCGATCCCAGGTGGGCCCACCACCTTTTTATTATGGCCCGTTGGTCAAGCGGTTAAGACAGCGCCCTTTCACGGCGTTAACAGGGGTTCGAGTCCCCTACGGGTCACCATCCCGGGCGATTAGCTCAGCCGGGAGAGCGCCTGCCTTACAAGCAGGATGTCGGCAGTTCGATCCTGTCATCGCCCACCAGAAAAAACGGCTTATCTCTGTTGAGATAAGCCGTTTTTTTGTTTGGCAGGTCTTCCTTAAAATAGGCCATTGTCAATTTATCTGTTTTACGGTAAGATGTTCAGTGATTG
>JARLHY010000034.1 GCA_031292015.1 Negativicutes bacterium
CCAGGCGGTGGCGGCGGTGAGACTCACCAGCCCCTCGGCGATGGATGTCGACCGGCCGACAGCGAACGAGGCTCCGATGTTGCCGATAATCAGACCGATCACATAGTCATAAAGGGTGAGCTGGGCCAACGAGCGCCGTCCCATGATCTTCACCACAATCAATAATGCTCCCAGCGCCAGCAGTGTCCGATAGACGGTTTCGGCGAATTCTTCCAGCAAGGCGGTTCCCCCCAGTTCAGGCAGATCTCTTCTACAGCTAGTCTGTCCTGCCGGGCGAAAGTTTAATGTCTCAACCGAAACCGCAGCAATAAAATTGTGCCCGCGTTTTCACTGCACAAAAAGAGGACTCCGGGGCGCTCTACCCCGGAGTCCTCTTCAGTTGGTACGCCTTGCCTTCGGCTCCCTGCTCGCCGGCCGCCTTCAGCACCTCATCCACCAGGGAACTTGATTGGACCTGAATCCGGCTTTCGGTGGTTGCTTTCTTTAAGCGTTGACCTGTTTCAACAGTTTGGCCATGTTTTTACCCAGAGTGCGGAACGTCTGGATTCCTTCCTCGTCTTTTTGCACATCGCCCGGTTCCAGTGACAGCGTCATATTCCAGTAGCTTGATCCGGGAATGGTCATCTCGGCGATGCCAAAGAAGAAGTTGATGGCGGAATAAACGAAATTCGACCCGGCCCGCCGCACCGAAACCACAGCGGCACCCACTTTGCCCCGGAGCATCTCCCCGTCGTTCGCCTTGGCGACAAAACCGCAGCGGTCGATCAGCGCCTTAACCTCGGTGGATACATTGCTGAAATAGGTGGGTGAGCCAATGATGATTCCGTCCGCCTCCTGCATCTTCCCGATAAACGTATTCATCTCATCATCCTGACGGACACAGCGGTTATCCTTTTTCTCCCAGCACTTTCCACAGGCCAGACAGCCAAAAACCTTACGCCCGCCCAACTGGACAAA
Source organism: Negativicutes bacterium (assembly GCA_031292015.1). The sequence goes on from JARLHY010000034.1 coordinate 958, forward strand.
TTCGGTTTCGATTCCTTCCTTCTTCAGTTCTTCAAGAACGATCTGAATGCTCTGGGCGGTATTGCCATTGGCTCTTGGACTTCCGTTAAACGCAACGACTTTCATGAATACCCTCCTGACTATACATTCTTTTTGTTTCCCAACCAATTCCTTCTATGCTATAATAATAGATACTAGTATGGCAAAGAACAAGTACGCACTTTTTTGTAGCATAGTACCCGTTTATATACTACCATCCTTCTAAGGAGTGATACAAAAATGATCAGCTTCAAAAATACCAATTACCAGTGTTCCATGGAATTAACGCTGGATCTCATCGGCGGTAAGTGGAAATCATTGATCCTCTGGTATTTGGGCGAAAATACGCTACGGTTCAGCGAACTGAGAAAAGCCTTGCCCCAGGTCACGCCAAAAATGCTGACCCAGCAGCTCAGAGAACTGGAAGAAAGCGGACTGGTGAATCGGCACATCTATACTCAGATACCGCCAAAGGTTGAATATTCCCTCACCGGGGCCGGCAAGAGCCTTTTGCCGATTTTGGCGACACTGTGTGAGTGGGGTCTCAACTATGTAAGTGAGGCTGAGGCTACCGGCAAAGAATCCGTCTGTCAGCCATTAGAGCAGCTATAACGTTGTTTTCGCGGCCCCGCCTTTCCGGCGGGGCCGCTTTTTTTGCCGGTGAGCCTGGCTTGCCGTCTTTTGCTTACTATACCCAAGTTTCCTTTTATTGTATATCACCTGACACCATATATGCGGCAGAGCAAAAAAAAAGAGCCAATGGCTCTTTTTCATCATCTGTTCGGCTCAACCTGTTTTCTCAGCCTGCCTTGCCCAGTTGGCAAGTTCGTCCCGGTCCACCAGCTTTCCCAGTTCCAGTAGGATCAGCAGCCTGTCCCCGGTCTTGCCGATTCCCCGGATATAGGTCCTATCTCCCGTGGTCTGAGCCGGAACGGCTTCAATAGCAGAATCCGCCAGCCGCAGGACTTCTGAAACTGCATCAACAACCACACCGAACGTCTCGGCGCCGTTCTCGATGATCAGCGCCTGCCGCTGTCCCTTCGTCCCGGCAACTGCAAACCGGCCGGCCAGGTCGATCACTGGAATAACCTTGCCGCGCAGATTGACGATCCCCTCGAAATATCCGGGGGTACCGGGCAGTTTCGTTGCCCCCTGATACTGGATGATCTCCCGAACCTGGCGGATCGGCACACCGTATTCCTCTTTCCCCAGGTGAAAAACAACGACTTGTTCTTCAGCCACCACACTACCTCCCCTACAACTTGAACTTGCTGACAGCCTGGGCCAGTTCCTCGGCCATCTTGGCCAGTGCCTGGCTGGAGGCGGCAATCTCTTCCATCGACGCAGACTGTTCCTCAGTGGCTGCCGACACCGTTTGCGCCTGGCTCGCCGTGTCTTTGCTGACTACATCAATCTCCCGCACCGCGGCCACGATTTGCTGGCCGCCGCTGGCCATTTGCTGAATGGCTGCCGATATTTCCCGGATTTCGGTCGATACTTCGTTGAAGGAAACAAAAATATCCTGGAAGGTGCGGCCGGCGTCGTTCACAACCTCTGTGCCCACCCTGACTTCCTTGGTTCCTTCGTTCATGGCCACCACAGCACTGTCGGTGTCTTGGCGAATTTCGGTGATCAGTGCGGCGATCTGTTTGGCTGCATCCTGGGATTGTTCGGCAAGTTTGCGGACTTCTTCGGCGACAACGGCAAAGCCGCGTCCCTGCTCGCCGGCCCTGGCAGCCTCAATGGCGGCATTCAGCGCCAGCAGGTTGGTCTGGCCGGCGATGCCGGCTATGGTGTCGACAATCTGGCCAATCTCCTTGGACCGTTCGCCCAGTTTGGTTACCACCTGGGCCGACTGCGTGACCGTTTCTTCGATATGCTCCATTTGCACGATGGCTTTTTGGACGACTTTGCTGCCTTCCTGGGCCGCTTCGGCCGATTTGGCCGAGGTGCCGGCGACGGCGTTGGCGTTGACGGCGACCTGGTGGATACCTGCCGACATCTGCTCGACGATAGCGGTAGTGCCGCCGACGGCCTTCAGCTGATGTTCGGCGCCGGTGGCAACCTCGGTGATGACGGTGGCCACCTGGTTGGCCGCCTGGGCTGACTGCTCGGCGCTGGCGGTGAGCTCTTCGGACGAGGCGGCTACCTGATCGGTGGCCTGCCGGACCTGCCTGATGAGCCGGCGCAGGTTTTCGGTCATTTTTTCAAAGGCTTGCCCCAGGCGTCCTATTTCGTCGTTGGAAACGATGCCCAGACTATTGAGCGAAATATCGCCGTCGGCGATGCGGTTCGCCGCCGTTTCCAGTTCTCTGAGCGGCCTGGCCATCCGCCGGGCGTACCAGGCAACGACCAGCCCTGTGACAATCAGTACGATCAGGATCGTCACCAGTGATATTATCGTCAACGACGACACAGCCGCGGTCACTTCCACCACCGGCACCCTGACCGCCAGGGACCAGTTCGTTCCAGGCACCGGCGCATAAGCATAGTACACATCGGTTCCTTGGGAAGCGACCTGCAGGATGCCTTGCTCTCCTTTGACCATCCGCTCCGTGACCGCCTTCTGCCCGGCGTCGGCGTTGGCGTCCTTAAGGGGATTGAGCTTCATTGCCATATCTTTATTCGGATGAATAATTCTCAGCCCGTCCCCTTGGGCAAGAAGAGCATAGCCGGTTTGACCGGCTTTGATTGCCAGCACCTTCTTGGCAAGACCGGCCATATCCACGGCTCCGTACAGCACGCCGATGACCTTGCCGTCGGCCTTCACCGGGGCGGCCACCACGCTCACAACATGGCCGGTAGACTTGGACAGGATCGGGTCGGAAACCGATTTCTGGCCCTGCATCGCTTTTTGGAAATAATCGCGGTCGGCCACATTACTTACCGCTCCCAATGAATTGATAAACGCTCCGTCCGGGGAAGCGAAGCCTATACTGTCATAGACGCTTTTCACCTTCGCCACATTGGTCAGAAAAGGGCCGATGGCCTCCTTGTTGCCGCTTTGAACCACCGGGGCCACCGACATAACCTCCATCTCGTCGGCGCGGGCCTCCAGCCAGTCGCCGATATCGCCGGCGGAATTCGTCGCCTTCTCGGTCATATCGGTGATAATGCCTTCGCTGATGATCGTCCGGGCCTTCCAGTAGTTGAGTCCACCCAGCGCGCTCAACGCGATGATAAAGATGACGAGGATGGTTACAGTCAGCTTGGTCTGAATACTCTTCATGAATAATTCCTCCCAATAAATCTTCTGTCCTGTACGAATACTGGTTAATCGTTGCGCAGCCGGGGGCGAACGCGGTCCGGTCCGCTGCGATAAGGCCGGAACAACCGGAAAGAAAAATACAATTTATCAAACATGTAGTTTTTTCTACAATAATTTTCATAATATTACATAAAGTTACAGTAATATTTTACATACTATTCATATATTTTACTATTATCAATAGCCGATGAATTTTAGCTAATCTAAAAGGGAATTTTTATCCACCTAGGATAAAAATTCCCTTCTATTTTCTTCCGGGGTTACGCTTACATCTTGAACTTATTGATGGTCGCGTCGAGTTCTGTCGCCATTTTGGACAGGGATTCCGCGCTGGTCGTCACCTCGTGCAGGCTGGCGTTCTGCTCCTCGGCCGCCGCGGCCAGGGTCTGGGTACTGGCGCTGGTTTCCTCGGACACGGCACCGATGTTTTGCACGTTGGCGACGATTTCCTGCATCCCTTTGGCGGTCTCTTCGATCGCCCGGCTAATCTGACCGATACCGGTCTGAGCCTGCCCCAGCTTGTCGACAATGGCCTCAAACCCTTTGGCTGTTTCGGCTGCGGCCTCTTTTCCGGCCGCTACTTCGCTGTTGGCCTTGGCGACAACGCTTACCGAGAATTCGATATCTGTGGTCATTTTCCCGATAATCTCACCGATATGCCGGGTCGCGTCGGCGCTCTGTTCGGCCAGCTTGCGGACCTCTTCGGCCACCACGGCGAAGCCTCTTCCTGCTTCTCCGGCCCGGGCGGCTTCGATAGCGGCGTTGAGGGCCAGCAGGTTGGTCTGCCCGGCGATGTTGCTGATGACGGTGATGATTTCCTGGATCTGGGACGAACCTTTGACCAGGGCGGACGACACATCGGTGATCTCCTTCATTGAGCTTTCAATGGTTTCGTTCTGGGATACCACCTTCTGAATGAGCTGCATACCCGCGCCGGCGTCGGTGACGGCCTTTTGGGTGGTGTTGTTGACTTCCGCCGCACTGGCGTTCATTTCCTGGGCCCCGGCGGTGACTTGCTGGATAACCGCCGAAATCCCGGTGATGTTATTCGTGTTCTGCGCCGAGCCGGCGGCGATATCCCCGCTGGTATTGGCGATAACCTCAGAGGTGCGCATCTGCTCTTCCACCGTGGTCGTCAGTTCCTCGCTGGACGCAGCCAGAGTGTCGGCGCTGTTTCTGACCTGACTGACGATACCTTTCAGGGCTTTCTTCATCCCGATAAGAGCATCAGCCATATCCCCAATTTCGTCGTTACGGGTTGCGTTTACATCCGGTCTGCTCAGATCAAGCTCGCTCATTGTCAGCAGGTCCCCGCGCAGATTCCTCATCCGCCGGGCCAGGTTGCGGCTGTACCAGAAATTCAGGGCCGTGACCGCAATAACAACCACAATACACAAACCAGTAACTGTTTTTAAAACAACGTTCTGCTTATCATTCAATTTATCGACCGCTTGTTTCAGGGCCATATCCTGAGCCTTTACGACCTCATCAAACTGAGTGCTGATAACCTCCGTCTTTTGCCTGGCCGCTGCCGTGACAGTGCTGAGAGCCGGATCGTTTGCCCGCCTGGCTGCTATGATCCGGTTGATATCCTCCACATATGCGACAAGCAGCGAATGCAGCTTTTGGCCTTCCCGTCTGCTGTCCGCCGAACCTGTGGCGGCAACGAAAGTCTTTACCTTTTCGATACTGGCATTCAAGTCCTTCGCAGTCTCAGCGGCATAATTTTCGTCGCCATAGGCAATGTACCCGCGAATATCCCCGGTCACTGAGTCAAAATCGTCCTGGGCCTTAAGTAACGCCATGGTCCTTTGTACCGGCCCGGTCAGCATATTCTGGTAGGCCTCGTCGGCATCCCTGTACTGATAAATCACCACACCGAGCAAAACGAGTAAAGCTGCGATTGCTACTCCAAACATCGCGCCAAGCTGCGTTCCTATCGTCATCCTCGTTTTCAAGTGTATACCCCTCCATCTTTTCTCTGGGCCAGATATGCGCCTCTATATCTTGAACCTGCTCACAGCCTGGGCCAGTTCCTCGGCCATCCTGGCCAGAGCCTGACTGGAAGCGGCAATTTCCTCCATGGTCGCGGACTGCTCTTCGGTGGCGGCCGACACCGTCTGCGCTCGCCCGGCCGTGTCCTTGCTTACGACGTCGATTTCCCGCACCGCAGCCACGACCTGCTGACTGCCGCCCGCCATCTGCTGGATTGCCGCCGAGATCTCCCTGATCTGACCGGTGACTTCATTGAAGGAGGCGAAGATATGCTTGAATGTATCGCCAGCCTCGTTGACTACCTGAGCACCCACCTGGACTTCCTTGGTGCCTTCGCTCATGGCGACAACCGCGCTGTCGGTGTCCTGCTGGATTTCGCCGATCAGCCCCGCGATCTGCTTGGCCGCATCCTGAGACTGTTCCGCCAGCTTGCGGACTTCCTCCGCCACCACGGCGAAACCTCTTCCCGCTTCTCCGGCCCGGGCGGCCTCGATGGCGGCGTTGAGCGCCAGGAGATTTGTCTGTCCGGCGATACCGGAAATAGTGCCGACGATCTGGCCAATTTCCTTGGACCGGTCGCCCAGTTTTGCGACCACCCGGGAAGAACGGGTAACGGTTTGTTCGATATATTCCATCTGGCTTATGGCCTTTTCCACCGCTTTGCTGCCTTCGGCCGCAGCCTCGGCCGAGTTGCTCGAAGTGCCGGCGACAGTGTTGGCGTTGACGGCGATCTGCTGGATGCCTGCAGTCATCTGACCAATAGTTGACGCCGTTTCATCCACCGCCTTCAGTTGTTTCTCAGCCCCGTCGGCGACTTCCGTTATCACCACGGCCACCTGATTGGCGGCCTGGGCCGACTGCTCGGCGCTGGCGGTGAGCTCTTCGGCCGAGGCCGATACCTGCTCTGTTGCTTTCATGATGTTGCGGATGACATTTCGCATGTTCTTATTCAGCGCATCGAACGCCTTGGCCATGTCTCCAAACTCATCTGCACGCCGCAGAAAAGCTGGATCGACATCCTGGGAATAGTCCCCGTCAGCCATCTTCATGATCCGGGTCCTCATCACCAGGAACGGTTTTGCCAGACTGTTCCCCAGATAAAAGGCTAAAATAGCGGATAAGACCAGCGCGGAGAGACAGGAGAAAACCCCCAGAAGAATATTGGTTCTCAATTGAGAGGCCTGTTGCTGCGCCTTTTTTTGGACGAAGGCATCGATGTCGTCGGTCCAGTTGCCTGTGCCGACAACCCAGTTATAAGGCTTGAACAGCCGGGTATACGCACGTTTCGGAAGCTGCTCGGTCTGATTCGGTTTGGCAAACCAGTAGTCGGTATAGCCGCCTTCCGGTTTGATGCCGTTGGCTACGAAACCATCTTTGACAAATGTAAAACCTTTTGCGTCTTTAGCCTCATAACGGCTTTTCCCTTCCTGCTCCGCTCTCCCCAGCAGCACAACATTGACGCCCTCCGCGGTATCCACCCAGAAATAGTTGCCGTTATCGAAACGAAGATTTCTAATGATGTCAGCCGCGCGTTTCTTAGCTTCCGCTTCGGGGAGAAGCCCTTTTTGCTGTTGGTCATATACATCCTGCAGCAGGCTCAATACCGTTTCAACCTGTAATTTGACACTGCGGTCGAATTGTTCATAAAGAATGGTACGGGCCTGCTTTATTTCCTCATCATTCGCTCTGACAGTTTCGTAGATATTATAGATGCCGACTACTGTTGCACCAATCAGGCCGGTAAGTACCATCGCCACAATAATTTTGTGCTTGATCGAATTCAACACCATGTTTTCCCCTCCCATTGACTCAACTTGCATAATTGCATTATGCCTGCCGCAGCTTCACATGCGAGAGTAAAAAAATCGGGTTCAGCGCCGGATGGTTGTGACAGCCGATAATTGGCGCATTGCCTGCCGTCCTTGGATCGTCGCTACCCTGTATCCGCCTTGCCGGGATTCATTGCAATGATTGTCACATCATTGCGGTGAGCCAGATTGATGAAACAGCCTGTCTTTTTTCGCACAATCGGTTTAGCCATAGTCGTCTGATCCATGGCTACGACTGTGGCTTCGGAACCGTCCGACAGCCGTACCTCCACGCCGATGAAGGCTTGTTGGGCCTTGGCTATGAAAATATTGCACAGCCTGGGATCCAGCTTGTCAAACATCTGGCTGCCGACTTCCTCTATCGCCTGAAATGGCGTTTGGGCGGCCCGGTAGGTCCTGTCAGATGTGACCGCGTCATAAATATCGGCGATGGCGATGATTTTTGCGCCTGATGTGATTTCGCAGCCGGCCAGCCCGCGCGGATATCCGCTTCTGTCCATTCTTTCATGATGCTGGTCAACCCCTGACAGCACTCCATCAGCTAAAGGATTGACCGACCGCAGCAGCTCGGAACCCAACATCGGGTGCTGTCTCATAACCTTCCATTCGCAAGGGTCGAGTTTGCCGGGCTTGTTCAAGATTGGCAGCGGGATTTGCGTTTTGCCAATATCGTGCAGGAATCCGGCCAAAATCAGTTCCTGCAGCATCGCCCCTCCATAGCCCGCCCATTTGCCGATCAGACCGGCTATCATCCCCACATTGAGCGAATGGCCGAAAACATAGTCGTCGGCTTTTTGAAGCATCGCAAGGTAGCCTAGGACACCTGCTCCTGAGGCGATGACCTTCTGCGTTTGCTCCACAAGCTCGTTTATTTCCGTAATCGCCAGGGTTTTAAAGAACCGCGCCTTTTCGAAAGTGTCGGCCAACCGCTTGGCCATCGCCTGATGAATGCCTTCAAACCGCCGGTAGCCCGGCTCCTTTTGTCCGTCCGAATCCATAATCTCTGCCGACGAAACAGACCAGCCTCCCAGCCGGGAAATTTTATGTTTGGTCAAAACAGCCCTTTCTCCGATGACGGTTCTCCCGTCATCGGAGAAAACGGCCCTGGCGAGTACCATGCCGGGCTTCAGATCATGAAATGAATAGGTGCGCGAACCCTTCATGCCCATACCTCCTGCGTTAGAAGAACAGCCGTCTCAACTGCTAAGCCTTCCGAGGTCGCCCAAGCAACTTGACCCGCCGGCTTTCCGCTCTCCTGCCGCCGGGTTTATCCGTCAATTTTTCCGAGATTCTCGTGTATTGATTGATCAACTGCTCCAAGGCTTGCATTCTTTGGATCAGTGACGGGTCGGAAAACGCCGCCACACTGAGCTGCTCGATTTTGATCCTTTCCACCTCTATGCATTGCTTCAGTTCCTGTAAAAGCCGATTCTCGTCTACCCAGAGGTATGCTTTCTTAATCAGAGCATCCAATCCGGCCAAAAGCTCCGGCGACAGGGTCTGCCTGATACCTTGTCCATCAATCATATTCCTTGCGTGCAGGAGAATTTCCAGCACATTCGGCGTTTTTTCGACAGTCCCGTCCAGCATAAATGTCCTCTCTTTCGCGAATTCAGTTGATGCAACGCGGTTTTTTTCAAGTGGCAAAAAAGCGACAATTTAGGATAATTTGATATTAACCTACAAATTTTTATTAAATATAACATAATTTTACATAGTTTTACTATATTTTTCTATTCTCAATAACCGATAAATTTTGCCCAAAATTAGGGAGACTTTTTATCCTCGCAGGATAAAAAGTCTCCCTAAAAATGAAACTTCGCTGATCCTTCTCGTATTCATACAGGCTTATATCCGCGCTGGAAGGATTTCAGCCGTTTTTCCTATTGTCCATTTTTAACAGCTTTACGGCGATTACCAGTGCCGTCCTTATTTCGTGATTTTCCAGCGAAACCCCGAGTATCTGCTCGATCCGTCTTTTGCGAAATTCCAGGGTCTTTTGGTGAATGAAAAGCTGCTTGGCCGCCTTGGTCAGATTATTGTTCTCCAGGATCGCTTCAAGCGTCGCCAGCAGATCCGCCTTCTTTTTATAGCGCAGCAGCGGACCCAGTGTCCTGTCGACATAGGCCGCAACCTCCGTTTGGTCCTGGATGAAGGGAAGAAGCTGAAAGACACCCATATCCAGGTAGTGGTACACCGCCAGCTCAGGCCACACCTTCCGGCCCGTGTCGGCGGCGATACGACTCTGCCGGTACCGGCCGTAAACATCGGTCACCCCTTCGGTACTTGCCGCGATTCCGATTTTGACGCTCAGTTCCGGTATACTGCTTTCGACTTTCTCCCTCAGCGTGCGGGCCACCTCTTCCTGCCGCGCCTTGTCGTCCCCCCCGGTCCCGTCTCCGGCCTGAAGCACCCCGATGCCGTGCGGGCTGGCCCAGGCAACAAGGGAGCCGTCTTTTTCCAGTACTTCGACCACCGAATTCTTCAACAGATACAGTTCGTACGGATGCTGCTCCCAATAATACTCCTGTGCCTTTCCCTGCCAGACCTCAATGACGACAAGGTAACAGGTCAAAACATCGGGCAGGTTCAGCCCTGCGGCCAGAATCATTTCCTGAGCCGTCTGCCGCGGCAGATTCTCGGTATTGATCAGTTCATTGAACAGATGATTTCGGCGCATCCTCTCATATGACAGCTTAAGCAATTTTTCGCTGCGGATTCGCTCCGTCACGTCCCGGTTGACTGTCAAAACGTATTCCTTGCCGTGCAGGAAAACCTTTTTCGAGCATATTTCCACCGGTATGAAGGTACCGTCTTTGGCCCTGTGCATCCTTTCAAAGCTGTACCCCGATTTCAGCCGGGCCAGAATCTCTTTCCGCTCCTGGCCGGTAAAAGTCGGGTCGATATCGCTCACCGACAACCCGATCATCTCTTCCCGGCTGTAACCCAGCCTGCGGCAGGCCACCTCATTGGCCTCGCGGATGCGGCCCGGGCTGCCGCCAGGGTCGTTTTCAACAAGGATAACACCGTCGTTGATGTTCTCAAAAAGCAGGCGATACTTCAGTTCGCTTTCCATCAGCGCTTCTTCGGTGCGTTTGCGATTACTGATATCATGTGCGATCGTCGCGACATAGCCCGGCCGGGAGCTGTAGGCGCTGACCCGGTACCACCGGCCGCTGTGATCCAAAAACTGTTCGAAAGCCGCCGATTCGCCCGTTATCGCCACAGTCCCGACCGTGTCGATCCAGCGCAGACAGTTCCTGTCGCAGCCTTGAAAAACCTCTGTATATCGTTTGCCGATGATCTCGCCTGCGGTGACCCCGAACTGTGTCTCAAAGGCTGGATTGACACTGACAAATTCCAGATCGACCGGGCGGCCCGCCTTGTCCGTGATCACTCTTCGATAGGCAAAGGCGTCCGACAACTTGTCGAACAGCCCCCGGTAATGCGCCTCTACGACGGCAGCTTCATTTTCGGTCTTTTCACCCTGAACTTCCATTCCATCCACCCCTCACAACCCGATCCTCTGCCATGCCGGCCGGATCTTTCTAAAATTGCCTCTTTAAAACCTAATTATATCGCAAGACCACGGCTCCGGCATCTGACAAAAGATAGATCGCAAAAAAAAAACAGCCGCACGTTCCGACTGTTTTCACACGGTTATGACATTTTTTTATCCACTACCACCCTGCCCGCCTTGATTACCCTACTCACCAGATTGGTGCCGAACCGGTAAGGAAGATACTGATAACTGGGAGCATCAAGCAGCACAATATCGGCCTCCTTGCCTTCTTCCAGGCTGCCGATGCTCCCGCCCCGCCCCACGGCGTGAGCGGCGTTGATCGTTACCGCATTGATGACCTCGGCCGGTGTCATGCCCAGATATAAACAGGCAATCGTCATGACCAATCCAAGATTGTTGTTGGGACAACTGCCGGGATTAAAATCACTGGCCAGCGCCACCGGAACACCGGCTTCAATCATGCTGCGAGCCGGCGCGTAATGATCTTCCCGCAGATAAAAGGTCGTGGCCGGCAGCAGCACTGCGATGACTCCCGCCGCCGCCATCTTGCGGATTCCGTTCGCCGATACCCTGAGCAAATGCTCAGCCGAAACGGCTCCGAGTTCGGCCGCCAGTTCCGCTCCGCCCAGACACTTGATTTCCTCGGCATGAATCCTGCTTTTCAGTCCGGCTTTGCGGGCCGCGCTGAGAATGCGCCGGGACTGCTCAACACTGAACACGCCCTGTTCGCAGAACACATCACAATATTCCGCCAGCCGCCCTGTCGCCACCGCCGGAATCATTTCATCAGTCAGCAGGTCTATGAATTCCTCCGGTCTGGTTTTAAATTCTTCAGGAAAAGCGTGGGCTCCGAGAAAGGTGGGTACAAGGTCAAGGGGCTGCCTGGCGTCGATTTCCCTGATGGCTTCCAGTTGCTTGAGTTCGTCTGCCGTTGTCAGACCATACCCGCTTTTGACTTCGGCGGTAGTCGTTCCCTGGGACAGCATCTGGCTGGCGTAACGCAGGCCAATGCTCACCAGTTCCTCTTTCGACGCGGCCCTGGTCGCGCGCACGGTGCTCAGAATGCCGCCGCCCTGAGCAAGAATATCCAGATACGGAACCCCTTTCAGCTTCAGCTCAAGTTCGTTTTCCCGCGAACCGGCGAAGACCATATGGGTGTGCGCGTCCACCAAACCCGGCAGGACGATCTGCCCCGCCGCATCAACCACTTTTGTATCGGCGGCGGGAGTTGCCATGGATCCGACCTCTTCTTTTGGCCCCACCGCGATAATCCGCCCGTCGGCAACAGCGATGACGCCGTTTTCGATCACCGCCAGCCGGCCCTGAGCATCGCCGCACAGGGGCCGGCTCGAGCTTCCCCGGGAAGTGACGATCTGACCGGCGTTTATGATCATCAGATCTGCTTTCATGTCGTTCACCCAAATCCTGTTTGTTGATATCCGGCCTGGCTAGCCGATGACTTCGGCCGCCAATTGCTTTAAGTCAGCCGCTACCAGGTCGGCTTCCGTCGCCAGGGCGTGGCAGCGGACCCGCATGGCCGCTGTGTACGTCTCGTCCTTGATGGCGCCGATGTTGATCCTCACATTGTACAGCGCCCCGTGAAGGGCAGCGTGGGCCATCAGCCCGGAGACAGCGGCATCGCTGGCGGCATTCCTGTTGCCGATTTGGAGCATGGTCACAGCCTGCTTCAAGACCTCAAGCCCCAGTTCGGCGGCCCGGCAAGGCTCGTCGGCGGCGGCTTTCAGCGCATCCTGGATGCTGGCCGCTCTCACCCGTTTTTCTTCTTCGCTGGCTTTCGGTAGCTTGTAGGCAGTCATGACTTTGTTGAACACAACGGTATCCCGGTCCACCGCCTGCTTAAGCTCCTCCTGCAGCCGCGACGCCTCGTTCCTGGCTGCGGCAAGCTGGGTCAGAACTGCCTCCTCCTTACTGGAAGTCAGTTCGCATACCATGGCAGCAAGCGCCGCCCCCAGCGCCCCCACCAGGGCCGATACGCTGCCGCCGCCTGGCGCAGGCGACGCGGAGGCGGTCTCGGCCAAAAATTGATCCAACGTCAGGTTGATCAGCATAGCTTTATCCTCCTATTCCCCCACGCGCTTTTCCAGCACCTGATTGATGTCAAAGTTTTCGAGCTGAAGATAGTAGCCGGCACAGTCGATCAGCGCCTTCATCGGCAACAGGCCGACAATTTCGGCCCCCACTACCGGGACGCCAAAACGCCTGGCCTCCATCTTGACCATTTCGTGGGCGCGGTAAATAGCGGTTTTTTCGTAGTTGGTGAGATTCATCGATACCTGGACAATATTCCGTTCTTCCAGCCTGACCCCCATCGCCTTGACAAACCGCAAGCCGCCGCCGATATATCGCACCGCTTTGGCAATATGGTTTGCGACTTCAATATCGCTGGTGCCCAGGTTCACGTTATAGGCCACCAGCGGCACCCGGGCGCCGACGGCCGTGACGCCCGCTTGCGCGTTCATGCTTGCCGGACCGTAGTCGGGTCGCCAGTCAGGTTCTTTGATTTTGCTGAAAAAACCTTCATACTGGCCTTTCCTGACATCAGCCAGATTTCTCCGCTCCGGCCGGGTGGCGGCGTCTTCGTATAAATAAACCGGAACAGCAAGTTCTTCGCCGATCCGCCTGCCCACCGAGTGGGCGAGGGCAACGCACTCCTCCATCGTCACATCGCTGACCGGAATGAACGGGATGACATCGGTAGCGCCCATCCGGGGATGGCCGCCGTGATGCTTGGTCATATCAATAAGCTCGCTGGCTTTGCGGGCCAAACGCCAGGCCGCTTCCCGCACCCCCTCCAAGCCGCCGACAAAAGTCACAACCGTACGGTTATGATCGGTGTCGGAGGAGTAGTCCAGCAGCTTGACGCCTTCAGTGCTACGGACCTCGTCAACAATTGCTTCGATAATTTCCTTGTTCCGGCCCTCGGAAAAATTGGGCACGCATTCTACAATTTTTGCCATAATGCTTCCTCCATACTTCGTTGATTGACTATTTTTCAAAAACTCTGGCCACCGTTTCCTCCACCAGGTTGACCCGGGGAATGTACGGCAGGGTGATATGGGCCGCTCCTTGATTCTCCTGGTTGAACTCCCGGCTGGTGCTGACGGCGTTTTCATTGCGGGCCCAGGCCCGCCGCGCCACCCCGCCCATCACGTCCCAGGTCATGGCCGACTTGATGATTTCGTCCACCCGCGCGCTGCCGTCCAGCACAAGACCGAAGCCGCCGTTTATGGCCTTGGAGGTTCCGACCCCGCCGCCGTTGTGCAGGGCAACCAGACTCATGCCCCGGGCCGCGTTTCCGGCAAAACACTGGATAGCCATCTCGGCCATCATGTTGCTGCCGTCTTTTATATCAGCGGTTTCGCGAAACGGCGAATCGGTGCCGCTGACATCATGATGATCCCGCCCCAGCATAACCGGGCCGATCTCGCCGCTGCGCACCATCGCGTTGAATGCAAGGGCGATGCCCCGGCGGCCTTTGACATCCTGGTACAAAATCCGGGCCTGTGTACCGACCACGAGGTTGTGTTTCGCCGCGTCGCGGATCCAGACGAAGTTGTCCCGGTCCTGGGGCCGGCGGTTGGAGTCGATGCAAGCCATCGCCGCCCGGTCGGTCTTGGCCAGGTCCTCCGGATCACCGCTGAGCACCACCCAACGGAACGGACCATAGCCGTAATCGAAAAGCTCCGGTCCCATGATGTCCTCCACGTATGAAGGAAAGATAAAGCCGTCTTTTTCGTCCGTGCCGTTTTTCGCTATCGCCGTTACGCCGGCGTCAAATACCGCCTTCAGGAAGCTGTTGCCGTAATCAAAAAAGTAGGTGCCGCGCGCCACCAGCCTTCTGATCAGCTCGATATGCCTGCGCAGCGAATCGTCCACCAGTTGCTTGAACTTGACCCGGTCGGTTTTCAGCAAGGCCGTCCGCTCCTCGAAGGTCACTCCCTGTGGACAGTATCCGCCGTCATAGGCGGCGTGACACGAGGTCTGGTCAGACAAAAGCTCGATCGGAATATCGTTGACCACCGCGTACGCCAACAAGTCGACAATATTGCCGTGATAGGCGATGGAAACCGGCGTCCCTGCCGCCATATGGTTGTGGGCGATGGCGAAGACTTCCTGCAGGTCGCCGGACACCACGCCGACCCAGCCTTGATTATGCCGCGTCTTGATCCGCGAAGCATCGACCTCGGCGATAATCCCGACGCCGCCGGCGATCTCCACCGCCTTCGGCTGGGCGCCGCTCATGCCGCCCAGGCCTGAGGATACAAAAAGATGGCCCCGCAGGTCTCCGTCGCCACCGATTCCGAGCTTTTTGCGGGCGGCGTTCAGAATGGTGTTAAAGGTCCCGTGCACAATGCCCTGCGGCCCGATATACATCCAGCCTCCGGCCGTCATCTGCCCGTAGTTGGCCACCCCAAGCTTGGTCGCCAGGGAGAAATCCCCGGCGTTATCGAACATGCCCACCATCAGCCCGTTGGTGACAACCACCCGCGGGGCGTCGGGCCGGGAGACAAACAGGCCCAACGGATGGCCGGATTCAATCACCAGCGTCTGGTTTTGGGTCAGATTCTCCAGGTATTTTTTGATCAGCCGGTACTGCATCCAGTTTTGAAAGACCTGGCCAGTCTCGCCGTACGTCACCAGTTCATAGGGATACAGGGCCACTTCGAAGTCGAGATTATTGTCGATCATCACCTGGAAAGCCTTGCCTTCCAGGCAGTTGCCTTTATATTCGTCAACCGGCTTGCCCTTCAGCCGCCCCTCCGGCCGGAACCGGTAGCCATAGATGCGTCCCCTGGTCATCAGTTCATCCAGAAATTCCGGCGCCAGCTGCTCATGCCACTGGAGCGGCACATAACGCAAAGCATTTTTCAGCGCCAGCTCAGTCTGGGCCCTGGTCAAAGAAAAACCCCGGTCCGGCGCCCGCCGGATGCCGGGGGCGAATTCCGGCATCTCGGGCAGCGCGCCGTCCAGCCGGAAGATCGTTGCCTCCGCAAGTTCAATATTCATATACCCTACCTCCTCAAAAACGTCGGGAGCTGCCGGCCCAAACAGGGCACGCGGCGCTCCGCGGATGCCTAACGGCCGACTTACTGCTTGCTGCCCAGCGAATTCAGTTTTTCAATTTTTCCGATCACAAGCGTGCTAGCCCCCGCGCCTACAACGAGAGCAATGATCCCTGTAGCGATCAGCGCTATCTGGAAGCTGCCGGTGGCCTGATAAATGAACCCGGTCACGATCGGGGCCAATGCCCCGCCGATGTTGCCGCCGAAATTTTGCAAAGCCGCGATGGAAGATACGATATGCCGCGGAGCGATATCGATCGGCAAGGCGTTGATATTCGGCGAAACGAAGCCAAGGGCCCCCATGGAAAGAATAAGAAAGGTGACGGCTAACCACGTTGACTGCACATACGCCGCAGCGATGATAAAAACGGTGGAAGAAAAAAATCCTCCCACAATGAATGTTTTCCTTACCAGGGAAAGATCCGCGCCCTTACGAATCCACCAATCCGCCAGCCAGCCGGCGAAAATTCCCGAAAATACCGCTACCAAAAACGGCAGCATGGCAACAAAGCCGGTTTTTAAGATACTCATATTCCGTTCTAATACCAAATAACCGGGCATCCAGGTTATAAAAACAAAATAGATGTACAGATATCCGGCCTGTCCCAGTATGACGCCCCAGACCGAACGGTTTGCCAGCAGCCTCAGCCAGGAAAACTCCGCCGGCCTGATATCGTCCCGCGGTATTTCCGGCGGCACATTACCCTTGTTGGCCCGGTACACAGGCAGCCATAAAACCAGCCAGGCCGCACTGATCAGGCCTGTTACCACAAACACCGCCTTCCAGTCATACGCCGCCAAAATCGCGGCAGCCAGCGGAGCCCCGATTGTCAGGCCGACCTTCGTGCCGGAAAAATAAATGCCGATTACCTTGCCCCGGTCTTCCTTGCGAAAAATATCGGCAATAATCCTTGACGCCGAAGGAATGACCGCTGCTTCGCCAATCCCGACCAACGCCCTGGTGGCAGCCAGAAAGGGAACCGTGGGGGAAAGGCTTGCCGCCCACGTAGCCAGCGACCAGATTGCCACGCCGGCCGGAAAAACCTTTTTAGGCCGCAGCGCGTCGGTAATCGGTCCGACCGCCAGCATGGACAGCGCAATTCCGACATTGAACGCGGCCAGTAAAAATCCGGCGTTCGACGGGCTTATGCCCTGCTCCTTGATCAATACAGGCATAACAACCGAAAGGTTCATCCGGTCCATATAGGCAAAGACCATGGCCAGCCAAAGCATGCCCACTATATATTTGTGATACATCGTCCATCTCTTGTCCGTCAACGGTACTTCTTTTGCCGCAGGCGCCGCATCGCCACTCATGTGCTTTGCCTCCCTTATCAACGTCGATTTTGGCCCGTCTTTCATAAAACACCGGCTGGCAGTCCCGGGATATAAGCCAGCCTCAGCCCTCTAACGGTACCGGACCTTTGTGCCGAGTCCCAGCTTTTTCGCTTTTTCAAAAATCAGGTTTCCCAGGGCAATGTCATTGAGCGACAGGCCCCGGTGCCAGAATAAAATCCGTTCCTGGTCATTTTCCCGGCCCTGCTTCTTGCCGGCGATAATCTCGCCCAGTTCACCGTAAAGCGTCTCTTCCGACAGCTTGCCGCTGTCCACATGGCGCCGCAGGCTGCCGAACAGGCCGCCCTTGCACTGGCCCCAGTCGTCGACAACCATCTTGTCCATGATGTCGGTCAAGGACAGTTCCACCGCGCTGATTGTCCCGTAGGGCACAACGAAGGTTCCGGGCGTAACCCATTCGGTCTTCAGCAGCACTTCAGGATCGATAAGTCTGGTTGCCTCTACCATGATATCGGCACCCTTCAGGCATTCCTCACTGGAGGAAACTGCTTTGACCGGCTTGCCCAGATGGTCACTGAGGCGGGCGGCAAAATCGTTCATCGACTCAGGCCGCCTGCTGTTTACCCGTATTTCTTCAAAATCAAAGATTTGATCCAGTAGAACCACGTTCCACCAGGCCGTGCCGCGGGATCCCAGATGACCCAGCACCTTGCTGTTTTTGCGCGCCAGGTGTTTGGCCCCAAGGGCGGTCAAGGCCCCGGTCCGCATATTGGTAATTTCGGTGGCGTCTACAATCGCCAGCGGCACGCCGGTCCGGGGATCGTAAAGATTAATCAGCGCCAATTCAGAAGGCAGACCCAATTTGTAATTATGTACATAATCGCCGACAACCTTAACACCGGCCACATTCAAAGGTTCGATATAGCCTCTGAGAATATTGAAATGACCGTGAAACTCAGGGTTTGGAATCAAGTGTACCCGCGGTTCAATGACAACCTGTCGGTTGCCTTGAGCCATTAGGCTGTCTTCCACCGCAGCCAATATCTCTTGATTCGTCAGCTGCATTTCCTCGATATCCAAGCCATTGATAAACATAATGTCCATAGAATACCCCTCACTTTATTCATCTTCTGACAAACCCGGCGCCATCCGGCCAAAACAATAGATCTCTTCGTGTTAATTATATTGATTGGGCGAAAAAATGAACATGTGTTATTTGACAAAGAAAAAAGTAACCCCTTGGGCTTTTCGCACAAGAGCCTACCTTTTGCACATTTCAAGCTGAGCGGCCCACCTCATGACACCCCGGAGGGCTGATCAGGCAATAAAATAAAGCGGCCTTTGCTGAAAAACCGCTTGAAGCACTATTCTCAGGCTGTTTTATTATTTGCTTAACCGCCATATTTTTATCAGCAGCAAATACTGGAGTTTGTTCGTCGGAATGGTAAATTTGCCTTCAGTCAGTTCATTCAGTTTATCCAGCCGGTACCGCAGGGTATTTCTGTGGATGAACAGTTTGGCGGTTGTTTCATTGACATCACCGTTGGTATCCAGGTATGCCTCAAGGGTTTTTAACAAGTCGGTGCCTTTTGTCCGGTCATAGTCAATGATCTTCCCTATCCAGGAAGAAAATAGCATCCCAATATTGGGATTGTCCCGGAGAGAAGGCAGCAACAGGAAAATGCCCAAATCCTTATAATCGATTACCCGGTCCTTGCCGAAAGCAACCCGGCCGATGGTGACCGCATCGACAGCTTCCTGATAACTCAGCCGCAGCTCCGGCAAGTTTTTGCATATGCGGCCCAACCCGATCGTGGTTGTGACACCCGCTATTTTTTCCGATAAGCTATCCTGTATCTTTTTCGCCACAAGCCGCAGCGTTTTTTCATAATCGGCGCCACTCTTGTCCGGCAGCGGAACAAGAACAATCAGCTTGTCGCTCCGCGGGATCAGAATAAATTTCAGGTCTACAGCCAGCGTCGTGACCAGATACATCTGTTCCCGAATTTCGGCGATGTATCGTTCATCCTTCTCCAGGGCAAGATTCACAAAATTATCGATATCAATGACGATAAGCCCCATTGTTTGGTTGAAGTCGACATCCAGGCTGCTGGCAACAAGCTTTTCGTCGGCATTCCCTTCCCCGGTCAAGAGATCGTAGATAAAATCGATCCGTTTTCTGGTATTGGCGTCGGAAAGCTGTTGTTGCTTATATAATTCCAGCGACAACAGGCTCACAATAAATTCCTGCATGACTTGATCGATATGGAGTTGCTGCTTTTTGCCGGAGATCAGGTGAACATTTGCTTTCACTTCATTGTTGTATATTATGGGGGCCGTAGTCAAAGTCAGGCTGTCCGATGAATCCGCATCCCCGGCTTTCGCCAGAATCATGCCTTTGGGGTCCTGAACCACGACGGCGTGGCTATAACGGGCGACTATATCCACCAGCGCCTGCAGGCCCCCGCTTTCCAGCACACATTGGGTCAGTTCGCACTGACAACGGATTGCTTCAGGATAATTAGAAAGTGTTAGGTCCATAACCGGCTACTCCTTCATCCTTTTCACGGCGAAGACGGATTCTTCATACTCTCCCCAAAGGTGGCGATGATCCAGTTCCTGGCCTCATCCCTTGTCTTGCGGACCCGGGCAAGTACTTGTTCGTGGTTTTTTTCCGGGGACTCTAGCTGGCAATCGTCGAAGCTCACCTGCAAATACGCTTTACAATTGGGCAAAAATTTGTAGATGTTTTGTGAAACAGAGTCTATGCTGACAACATAATCCAGCGTCATATCGCGGAATTCGTCGATGCTTTTCGAACGGTGGGTGAATAAATCGATCCCTATTTCCCCCATCGCTTTGATCACGCCGCTGTTTACTCTTCCTGGCTTTACCCCGGCGCTGTATGCCTCGAACCTTTCCTGATACAAAACCCGCAGCAAGCCCTCCAGCATTTGTGAGCAGCCGGAATTATCGGAGTCTACGAATAAAACCCTTTGTTTTTTCATGACATTCTTCACCACGTACAGGTTAATGTTCCATTTGCCTGTTCAGGATAACCCGTGCTAAATTCTGTAAATCATCAGTCTTTCAACTGCTGTTTTCGACATAAAAAAATGAAGTCCTTTAAACTCGCCACCAGCCAAACCACGCTGTGGCGGATAAGGACTTCACGTCTGCGTTTACCACATCCGCTGCTCATCCGGCTCCTGCTGCTGAAGGTGGTGAGTATCGTTGACCAGCGATATCAGAGCAAAAAAACCAGCCGCATTTTTCGGCAAGCCTAGGGCTGCATCAACCCTTCCGGGGAACACCTGCTATTCAACGCCTTTACCGATACCAGCTTTGCCTGACAGCGTCAGCCTGAGAAATACCGCAGCACTGCCGCCAACGAGGGCACATTTCCTTCCATCGTTATAAAATCCGCGAGCAGCGGGCTGCGCGAAGCCGCTTTGACCATACCGGATTTGTTTTCGATGGTTTGGATCATTTTGTCGATTTCAGCCAAGACCGCTTGATCCAGTTTCTCCGTTGTTCCAAAATCAAACAAAACTCGCGGCGTTCCGGTCAGATATTCTTCCAGTTCTATGGCCAGCGAACGGCAGCTTGTCAGTGTAAGACTGGAATTGACGGCCACCAGGATCAGTTTGTTGTCCAGGCTGATCTGATAAGGCGGCAGATATTCCGGAGCGGCCCCCGACAGAGATGTGGGGTCATCGCTCCCTTTCAATTTTCGGACAAGGGCCATATGCTTGTCGTGGTCAAATTTTTGCTGCAAAACGTTGTTCAATACAGCCGCGACCTTCTCCTGGTTGATCGGTTTGATAATAAAATGTCTGGCGCCCCGCTCCAGAGCATCGACAACGACCCGTCGCTCTTCTATCGCACTGATCACGATGATCTTGGCTTCAGGAAAAGTAGCGATTATTTTCGACGTGGCCTCAGCGCCGCTCATTCCTTGCATGGTCAGATCCATGGTGACAATATCCGGCTTGCAGTGGGTGAACTCCACAAAAGCCTGCGCCCCGTTTGCCGCTTCGGCCGCCACCGTATGCCCCAGCGAAGTTACAATCTCCCGCAGGCTTTTCCGCGCCACCGCCGAGTCGTCGACAATAAGTATCCGTGCCATCCGGTTTTTCTCTCCTTCTGCTAGGCTGCTTCTGATTTCGCCTGCGTTCCCGTCAGCCTCTTTCAAGTTGCGCGCAAGTTTCCTGTACTCGCTGTGATCAAACTCCTGGTGGAGCACGTTGTCAAGCACCGCCGAAATCTTCCCTGATGTAATCGGTTTGATGATATAATGTCTGGCACCCCGTTCCAGTGCGTCGAGAATGACCTTGCGTTCCTCACTGGCGCTGATCACGATGATCTTGGCATCAGGAAAAGTGGCGACTATTTTGGACGTGGCCTCAGCTCCGCTCTCCCCTTTCATGGTTAAATCCATAGTAACAATATCGGGCCGGTGATATGTGTACTCAGCGAAAGCCTGCGCTCCATCCGCCGCCTCTGCCGCCACCGTGTGCCCCAGTTCAGTCAGGATCTTTCCCAGGGTTTTCCGCATAACAAAGGAATCGTCCACAATCAGTATCCGTGCCACTGCGCCCTCCGCCTCCATCTTTCGGTCACACTCGTTGTTTCAGAACTTCGTTAACCCTTTCCAGCAGCCGAACCCGGTCAAGTTTGAACTCGTAAAGATCAAATCCGGCCCGCAGTCCTTTTTCCTTGTTTCCCTCTCCGGTCAGGGAGGTCAGAGCGATGACCGGCAAATGCTTCAAGCTTTCACTGGCCCGGATTGCCCGCACCAATTCAATGCCGTTCATGAGCGGCATTTCGATATCGCTGATTACCAGATCGACCGTCTGCCGCGACAACATTTCCAAAGCCTCGCGGCCATTTTCAGCCAGAATCACTTCATAACCGTCGCTTTCCAGATAACTTCTGGTGGTTCTGGCAAAAAAGGGCGTATCCTCGGCCAGCAGGATCACCGCCTTCTTAGGTCCGGCGCCTGCTTCGGAATACTCTGGAGCAGTTTTACTTGTTCCGCCGCTGCCCCGGACACAGTATTCCGGTGCCGCTTTTTCTATCAGCCCCGGGATATCCACCAACGTAACGATGGTGTCCCCCATCAGCGTACAGCCGATAATGCCCTTGCCGCTGATCCCGCCGGTATCCAATTGTATGTCAGTCAAGACGGCGTCGACAATCTCTTCGGCAACAATTCCGATAGGATTCTTCACCAGTTTGGGCAGGATGACATAGACCTTGGCAAGACTGTTGTTTTTCCGCTTGCCTATTGGCAAATAATGCTCGGGACGGATCATCCTGACCGTCTTTCCCTGAAAGGAAAAATACTGCTTTGAGCCGATCTTCTGGATCCGCGTCAAGGCAACTTCCTCCACCCGTGCCACCATAGCCAGGTCAACACCGAGCAGTTCCCCTCCCGAACACTTAAACAGCAGCAAGTACTGCTGTTCTTTCAGGCGGTTTGCCTCCGCCGATTGTACCACTATCGGTTCCTTGGCGTTGTCCACCCGGCACAAGTCAGCCTTCGCCTTAAGGCCTTCCGGCTCAATGATCATGGCAATGCGGCCGTCGCCAAGCACCGTCACCCCGGAATAACAGCCGCAGCCGCTGAGCGCGGCCGGTACCGGTTTTACCAGTATCTCCTCTGTGTCATACACGCCATCCACCGTCAAGCCATAACTCAGAGCGCCGCTCTTGATCACAAGGATGCGGAAGGTCTGATTTTCGTCCGCAAAATACGGATAATTGTCTTCGCATTCCGTTTTCAGAATACTGGCCAGGCGGACCAGCGGCAATAACTGATCGCGCAGCCTCAGCACCGGGCTGGCTTGAATGAATTCGACCCGTTTTTCTTTTTTGTCGCCGGGCTGTATCAGAACAAGTTCCTTCACATTGGCCTGGGGTATGACAAAGGCTTCACCCGCCACCTCGACGATAAACGCCGGAATGATGGCCAGCGTCAAAGGCAGGATCAGGCGAAACGTCGTCCCGGCCCCGGTTTCGCTGAGAATTTCCACCTTTCCGCCCAATTTCTCGATATTGGTCTTGACGACATCCATGCCGACACCACGTCCGGAGATGTCGGTGACCCGCTCCGCGGTCGAAAATCCCGGCCGCATGATAAACTTCAGGATATCCGCCTCGCGCATCTGGGCGGCTTCCGTGTCGGAGATCCAACCGTTCAGAACCGCTTTGGCCCTGATTCTCTCTACATCTATCCCGGCTCCGTCATCGCGGATATCAATGATTACCCGCCCGCTTTCATGGTAGGCGTGGAGGACGACAGTACCTGTCGGAGATTTATTGCCGGCTATTCGCCTCTGGGGCGATTCGATTCCGTGGTCAAGGGCATTTCTCACCAGATGGGTAAGCGGATCGGCCAGAGCTTCAATGATCGAGCGGTCAAGTTCGACTGTCATGCCCTGCATGATCAGTTCAACCTCTTTATCCATCTTCCGGGCCAATTCACGGACAATGCGGGGAAACTTGTTAAAGACGTTGGCTATAGGCTGCATCCTAGTCTTCATGACTTTTTCCTGCAGGTTTGTGGTCAGGTTGTCAATTCCCTGGGCCACTGCATCCAGCTGAGGTACTTCCCTGCCGGCATTTTGAGTGATCCTGAGCAGCTGATTTCGCCGCAGAACCATCTCACCCACGATATTGAGCAAATCATCGAGCATCTCCACGCCGACCCGGACGCTCTCCCCCATCCCCGCGGCTCTTGCCTTGCCATTAGCCCGCCGTCCGGGCTCATCCTGGTTTGCAGCCGGCGCAGCGGTCAAGACGCTTGCTGGGGCCGCCGGGACGATTGTAGCTGTCGGAGCGGTCATCGGACCTGTTCCTGTCGGCAGAGGCTCCTCTGTGTCGGTCGCTGCCTGGCTTTCCAGCTCGGTGAGCTGATTCCACAGATCCCAGGCCGAAACTCCGGACGCAGCCTGGACCGGCGTCGGTTTAGCCGCTTTTGGGAGAAAAGACCCAACGGCGCCGACATGAGGAGCGATATCGCAGACTGCCTCTTCAGTCGGTCTGCTGATGAGGTCTTTGAGCACATCCGTCGCCGCCAGCAGCGCGTCGATCATCCCCGGCGTCACCTGGATTTCCTTGTCTCGAACTTTCCCAAATAGGCTCTCCATAGCATGGGACAGCTCCACAATTTTGCCCAGTTCAAAAAAACCCGCCGTGCCTTTTATACTGTGGACAGCCCGAAAAACCCCATGAATCGTTTCGTCGTCGCAGTCGCCTGTCTCCATGCGCAACAAGCCTGCTTCCACCTCGCCGATATGAGTCTTCGCTTCCTGGATAAATTCGTTTAAAAGGTCACTGCTTTGTGTCAAGCCACTCACCTATCTTAAATCAGACTAGCCCTCTATACCTTGAATCTTCCCACCAGCTCCTGCAGCCGGTTAGCCAGTTCGCCCACGTCATGGGCGCACTCGCTCACTGTTGAGGCTTTGGCCGCTGTATCGACAATCGCTTTATCCGTTTCCTGGATACTCTGGGAAATTTCCTGCGTCCCTTTGGCGATTTCCTGGGTAGATTCCGAAATGTTGTTCATCGCCGCTCCCATTTCATCAGTACTGCGCGCCACCTCATCCGCCTTCAGGGCCATTTCAGCCGTGGTATGAAACAGCGCTTCGACGCCGCTGGCCGCTTTCGCCGCGTTCTTCGAGACCTGCCCGGTTTTATCGGCGATAGCCGCCACCTCTTTGCTTATCGTCGTCACCCTGTTCTTGCCTGCTGCCGCGCCGTCGGCCGCAACCGCCATGTTCTGCGACTCTTCGCTCACCGCCGACGCTATGGTCTGAGTGATGTTCATCGTCTCGGCAATAACGTCGCCGATTTTGCCGACCATCACCACCGCCTCGCCCATATCGTTCTGCATATCTTCGATCTGCCGGCCGATACGCCCGGCTTCCTCGGCAGTACGTTTGGACAGCTCCTTCACCTCTCCGGCGACCACCGCGAAGCCTCTGCCGGCGTCGCCGGCTCCGGCCGCCTCGATGGTCGCGTTAAGAGCCAGCATATTGGTCTGTTCGGCAATATTCCGTATGATATCGACGATTTTATTGATTTGTTTCGAAGAAACACTAAGTTTGTGAATGATGTCATTGGTTTCTTGCGAACGGCTCCGGGCCTCTGCCGTGATGACAATCGACCGCTGGCAGGACGCCGCCACTTCCTGGGCAAACGTCGCTACCTGGCTGATGCTTTGCGAAACCTCTTCGATCACCGCGCTGACCTCTTTTACCTCCGAGGCCACACCTTCCGAGGCTTGCGCCGCTTCTTTGGCCGCCGCCGCCATCTGTTTGGCCATCTTGGCGACAGCTTCGACCCCGTAATTGACCTGCTCCGCCGAGCCGGCATTTTCCTCAGTGCCGGCCGATATCTGCTCCACCGCGGCACTTACCATGCCGATCGTGGCGCTCATCTCCTGGCTGTTCGCCGCCACATTGGCGGCGATATCAACCAGTTTGTTCGAGCTGTTCTTCAGGTCCAGCGTCGAGCCGCTGATATCATTGACCATCGTCCGCAGGTCTCCGACCATCCGGTTAAACCCGCCGCTCAGTCTGGAAAACTCGTCATTTCCGGTCACTTCGGCCTGCACGGTGAGATTTCCGCTGGCCAAGAGACCCACCCGCTGCTCCAAATGCTCCAGCGGTCTGGTGATGCGGCGGGCTACAGCAAAAGTAACAGCGATCACCACCAGAATCGATACCAGGGTTATGGCAATAAACAGCCAGCGTAAATAAGCCAGCGACTGAAAAACAATGGCCTGCTCGACAGTAATACCCAAAGTCCACTGGGTGGAAGGAATCTGCCTGTAAACCATAATCATGTCTTTGCCGTCTTCCTGGTACTGGCGATAACCCGTCTCCTTGCCGATGATCTCTTTTACTGCACCACCTAAATCCTTCAGTTTCCCCACTTCGAATATATTCTTCGAAATAACTTCGGAATCCGGATGCGCCAGAATAAAGCCCCTGCTGTCAATCAAAAAGGCATATCCCTGACCATCAAGACTGATTTTCTTTACATTCTCGACCAGCGTCTGCAGTAGAATATCGGCGCTTACCACCCCGCGAATTTGTCCTGGCACCGGTTCGTAGGGAAGAGCGACAGCCACGGCCATTTGTTTGGTCGCCGCATCCAGATAAGGGTCGGTAAAGACCAGCTTCTTCTGCTCCAGCGCTTTCTTAAACCACACCCGCGTACGGGGGTCAAAATCGCTCGGCGGCACCCAACCGCTGCCGTCCACCATTTTTCCGTCCAGCGAACCATAATAGACATCGGACAGTTCCTTGTCCATATTCCGGTAGCCCATCAGCAGCGAAACCGGTACTTCGCCATCACCGGCGGCGCTCTGCATCGTGCTGGCGGTGATTTCCACCACCTTTGTTTTGGCAATCAACCAGCCGTCTAATTTATTGATATGGGAGTTTATCGTAGCCGTCATCTGTTTTTCGATATTCTCGGAAAGCCGGTTCTTCGTAAAATAATAGCCTGTCGCCGAAGCCACCAACAGAATAATTGCCGATACAACCGAAAAAATCAATACCATTTTTGTCCTGATACTCATCCATAATCCTCCCATCAATCACTAAAAACTCGCCATGCCTCCGACTTGCTCGCAAACTCTAAACAAAACCGGAACCGGCAACCGCAAACAATAGGACTTTAGTACTAGTGGTCAATTCGACTTAATCAGTCTTTGTTCCTGCGATATCTACAAAATTTTGGGTTATTTGTTTAGTTGTAGTAAAAAAATAAACTGCTCCGGCAGTTTCATGTCGAATTCAGTAAATCACTGCTAAAAAGATGACAAAACAGACGCTAAAAAAAAAGGGGGGGAAACAAAGTGCCCTGTTGTATCTGGCTAACAACAAGGCACCTAGCTTATGTATGGCCGCTTCGGCAATTATGATCGATTTTTTGACTGTTCTGTTACGATTACGCGATGGTCCTCCCGTCTCCGATACCCGACCCCGGCTGCTGGAGGTGGTGAGTGTCGTTGACCAGCGATATCAGAGCTCTCCCGTCGTAGTATTCGATGATATTTATCGCCGTGTTGTCCTGGCGAATCCCCCACAGATGATTCAGGTTGATATCAAGAATCGAACAAAAGATGGTGCGGATAGTGCCGCCATGGGATACCACGACAACAGTCTCATCCTCATGTTTGGCCACAAGGTCGGCAATGGCGTCGGCAGCCCGTTTCTTCAGCTCGTAGAAGCTCTCCCCCCCCGGAATGACAATTTCTCCCGGGGTGGTGAATAGACCGCTCAGCTGGCTGGGCCATTTCTCGTGGATGGCGGTGTAGGTGAGCCCTTCCCAGTCCCCGAACCTGATTTCCCGCAACGAAGGCACCTCGTTCACCGTGAGGTTGTGGCGGCGGGCGACGGTCTCGGCGGTGACGAACGCCCGGTTAAGGTCGCTGGAATACACGGCGGCGATTTTTTCTGAGGCCAGCCGGTCTGCCAGGCGCGTCGCCTGCTCCAGTCCGGCAGGCGACAGGGCAATATCGGTATGTCCCTGAAATTTTTTTTCCGCGTTCCAGACCGTTTCGCCGTGGCGGACAAGAATCAGCTTAGTCAAGATCGATCACTGCCTTCGGTTATTTTTTGCAGGCAAGCTGCCAAAACTTCATTTTGCTGCGGCATTTTCACCGCCAGACGCACGTACGCCTCCGACAGGCCGGGATAGTTGCTGCAGTCCCGGATAAGAATGCCTTTTTGGGCCAGGCACTGACACAGCTGGCCAGAGGTAAAACCCGTGCCGGCGATATCGGCCAGGATAAAATTGGCGCTGCCGGCCAGCGGTATGATCCCCGGAATGTCGCTCAGCCTGGCCAGGAAAGCTTCCCGGGCTGCGCTCACCGTGATCACCCCTTTGGCCCGGTAAGCCGCATCCGCCAGGGCGATGGTGCCCGCCGCCTGGGCCAGGGAGTTGACGTTCCAGGGATCCTTGCCCTTGTCCAGCATCGCGCAGATGGCTCTGTCGGCCAGAGCAAAGCCGAGCCGCAGACCAGGCAGAGCGTAGAATTTGGTCAGCGACTGCAAAATCACCAGATTGGCGTAGCGCGGCAGCAGCGGGCGACAGCTGAGGGCACCTTCCTCAGGCAAAAACTCGAGGAAGGATTCATCAACCACTACCACCACCCGCATTTTTTCCGCCAGGGCGATTATTTCCTCCATCCGGTCCCGCGGCAGAACCTGCCCGGTGGGGTTGTTGGGGTTGCACAAAAAAAGGATATCCACCTTCGGCAGCCGCTGGGCGATTTTCTCAGTACTGATGGCGAAATTGTCCGCCGGGCTGAGATAGAGGTAATCCACCGCCGCGCCGCAGGCCCGGGCCGCGCGCTCATATTCACTGAAGGTGGGAGCCGGCACCAGCACCCGCTGGGGGCGGAACATGTGACAAAGGACGTACAGCAGTTCAGCCGCGCCGTTGCCTGCCGTTATCTTCTCTTTTTCCACCCCGAACCGCCGGCTGATGGCGTCTTTGAGCGCCGCCGCCTCAGGGTCGGGATAATGAATGATATGCGGCAGGGCCTCAACCAGTGCCTGGTGCACGCTGTCCGGCATCCCCAGCGGATTGATGTTGGCGGAAAAATCGAGCATCTCTTCGATTTTCCTTTCTTCCAGCCGCGCAGCGGCGTACAGGTTGCCGCCGTGTTCAAAATAACCGGTATTACTCATCGTTGTCTCCTTCCACTATCGCCAGGCCGCCGGCAATCACCTGCGAAACCCCGAGAAAGCGGAGTTCCGGACAGGCCGCCTGTACGGCGGCAACACACGCCCCCACTTCGCAGGCTCCGCCGTCAAACAGGATGCCAATCACCGTACCGCTGTGGGCGGTGTTTACCCCTACCGCCCCGTAGCGCGGGATAAGATCGATGATCCCGGGCAGACAGGCTTTGGTCAGAATACTCTGGTTGGCCAGGGCGCTCAGGGTGGCTCCCTGACCGATCAAGGCGCAATCTCCGCTGGCAATGCCCTGGGTGACCAGTTCCACCGCCCGGCGCACCTGCGGCTCCTTGGCCCGGTTCAGGCCGGCCAGGTCGCTGCGCCGGTTGAATTGCAGCGTGTCGACTTCGCCGCCGACATCGAAAACCGCCACCGTCATCGGCGGGGGAAATCCGAGCAGCCTTCGGGTCAGGCCGCTGACATGATCGAACATGGCTATTCCCGGGTAGAAGATTCCATCCGTCGGTTCGATGGCCAGGGCGATATCGGCGATCTCATCCGGGGTCAGCGCCTTGCCGCCGCAGAGCGCCGCGGCCTGACAGGCGGCGCTGATGTCGGCGCTGCTGGAGGCCATTCCTTTGCCCCGGGGCAGCGCCGATTCCACCGTGACGGCAAAAGAACCGACCGACGCGCCTAAATAGGCCCAGGTCCGCCTGACCGCCTCAAGGGTTTTGTCCCCGGCGGCAACAAAGCGGGTATCGGTTTGGACTGTCACCTGGCTGAACAGATCAATCGGGCAGGTGATTAAAAAATTTTTGCCTTCCAGCGTTCCCTGGACCAGCTCGCCGCATGATCCGGGAGCGCGCACCGTTACTTTCATGGCCAACTCCTTATCTACAGCCAGAGCAGTCCCCATTCCCGTTCCAGCAGAAATACCAGCAGTACGATGAGTTCGGCCGATTCGGCCAGTGCGCCGTAGACGTCGCCGGTCAGGCCGCCCAGCAGCTTGGTCACCCGGCGGCAGAAGATGATCGCGAAACCGTTCACCGCCGCCAGACTGAAAGCTGCCGGCACCCCCAGCGGCGCAATAAGCAAAACAGTGGTGATTCCGGCGAAAACCAGGGCATAGCGTTCCGAAAACTCGGCGAAAGCCTTGCCGATGCCTTCCGGCCGCGCATAAGGAAAGGCCGTTATACCGATAACCATCGCCAGGCGGCCAATCACCGGCATGGCGAATAAAGCCGCTCCGCTGGCCACCGGCAGCAGATCCAGCAGCAGCGACCACTTGACCAGGAGAAACAGCCCGAATGCCATCACCCCGTTGGCGCCGACCCGGCTGTCCTTCATGATCTCAAGCATCCGTTCCCGGGAACGGACCGAAAATATCCCGTCCATGGTGTCCATCAGCCCATCGCAGTGCAGACCGCCGGTAATCACGATTTCCGCGGTGATCAGCGCCGCTGCCAGCAGATGAATCGGAACATAATCGGCAGCCAGGTTGACAGCCGCCAGCACGGCGCCGATAATCGCTCCGACCAGCGGGAAAAACTTGACGCTGCGCCCGAATTCCTCGGGTGAAACCTCATTCTGCCTGAACAGGTTGATCCGCGTCAAAAATTGTAGCGCCGTAATCATTCCCCGCATAGTTCAGCTCCTTCTCTCGGCATGACCGCAGCTGCGATTACCCGCCGGACTGCCAGCTCAGCACCAGAACCGCCAGGCCGGTGGCAATAACAACAAATAGGAATGTGACCAGATACATAAGCTTGATGGTCTGGGCGATATGCTCAGGTCCCAGTTCGCGCCGCGGCTCGCCCATAAAGGCCCGCTGGGAAGAAACGCCGCCGTAGTAGTTCAGGCCGCCGAGCCGGACACCCAGTGCCCCCGCCACCCCGGCTTCACTGATGCCGCTGTTGGGACTGGGATGTTTGGCCGCATCCCGGCGGATGGAGGCCACCGCCCCCGCCGCGTCGTAGCCCAGGACCGCCGCTGCGGCAATCAGCAGCAGCCCGGTGATCCGGGCCGGTATGTAATTGAACGCGTCGTCGACCTTGGCGGCGGCAAAGCCGAAATCGCTGTATTTTTCGTTTTTATAGGCTACCATCGAATCCAGGGTATTCACCGCCCGGTACAGAAATGCCAGCGGCACCCCGCCGAGAAAGGCGTAGAACAGCGGAGCGATAACCCCGTCGACGATATTTTCCGCCACCGTCTCCACCGTGGCCCGGGTTACCTCCGCCGTGTCCAGCGCCGCGGTGTCCCGGCCGACAATCCAGCCCACCTTGCCTCTGGCCTGGACCAGTTCGCCGGCGTCAAGGAAATCCTTGATCTCCTGGCCGGCTTCCGCCAGACTGCGGGGCGAGATGGTAAAAGCGAGCAGCAGCGCCCCGCCGGCCACTTCGGCCAGCGGATGGATCGCGGCCAGAGTCGCCATCGCCAGCCAGGCCAGCCAGTAGCTGACCGCCAGCGTGATGATCACCAGCAGCAGCCCGGCCGACTTCTTCCCTGCCGGCGTCTGCTGCGGCCTGAGCAGCATCTTCTCCAGGCCGGCGATCAGTCGGCCGATCAGCACCACCGGATGCCAGCCGGCCCGCGGATCGCCGATAAGACTGTCGGCAATCACCGCCGCCGCCGGCGTGAACAACGCCATATTCGTCATTTCGCACCAATGATTTTATAGATCAGTTCCATATCCAGACTCGACCGGACCACTTCGGCCAGTCGGTCGTAAGCGGCTTCCTTCCGCTGCCGGGTGCTCATCCCGGCGGCCAGGGGCTCCAGGCCTTTCCGCCCCCGCAGGGCATTGACCACCGCCCGGCGAAATTCATCGTTGTCGAAGAGACCGTGGATGTAGGTGCCCATCACCAACCCGTCCGGCCGCACCACCCCGTCGTCCCGGGTGATCGCCTGACCTGAGCGGCAGGTAATGGTAAAGGCCGGCCGCACCGGCGAAAAAAACTCGGTTCGCCCCATGTGGATCTCATAACCGGTCAGACAGTCGTCAGAATAATCGATGCCCAAAAACGCGAGGCCGGCGCTGGCAGCTGTCACCTGATGGGTCACCTTGTCGGCGGCGAAGACGGTGGCTGCATCGATGAGCCCCAGGCCTTCGACCTGCTCAAACGTCGATTCGGTGTGCTCCGGGTCGCGGATTTCCCGCCCCAGCATCTGATACCCCCCGCAGATACCGACAACCGGCGTGCCTGCGGCGACCTGTCCGAGAATCTCCCGGTCATAGCCCTGCTCTTTCAGATAGAGCAGATCTTCGGTGGTATTCTTGCTGCCAGGCAGGATAATCATGTCCGGACGGCCCAGCCGCTCGCCCTGCCGGACATACCTTACTGTCACCCCGGGTTCTGAAGCCAGGGCGTCAAAATCAGTGAAATTGGAGATTTTAGGGGTCCGCAGCACCGCGATCTCAATCTCGCCGCTTGCCTGGAGCTGCTTGTCATCCAGGGAAACCGAGTCCTCGTCGTCAATGCCGAGATCGTCCAAATGAGGGATGACTCCTGCCACCGGTTTGCCGGTTTTGGCGGTGATGAACTCCAGGGCGGGCTCCAGCAGCTTGATGTCGCCGCGGAATTTATTGATGATGACACCTTTGACAAGGTCCCGTTCGTCCGGCTCCAGCAGTTCCAGGGTGCCGACGACCGAAGCCAGGGCCCCGCCCCGGTCGATGTCGGCAATCAGCAGCACCGGCGCCGGCGCCAGTTTGGCGATCCGCATATTGACGATGTCGTTGGCTTTGAGATTGACTTCGGCCGGACTCCCGGCGCCTTCGATCACCACGACATCGAAGTCCCGCTGCAGCTTTCGCAGGGATTCCTCGATAACCCCCAGCAGCTTACGGCTGTAGCCGGCATGATACTCCACCGCCGACATGTTGCCGACCGGACGGCCAAGGACAATGACCTGCGACGAAGCGTTGCCGGTGGGTTTTAAGAGCACCGGGTTCATGTCCACCATCGGGTCCAGCCCGGCGGCCTCAGCCTGGGCGACCTGGGCCCGGCCCATCTCGCCGCCGTCCTTGGTTACATAGGAATTGAGGGCCATATTCTGCGCTTTGAACGGCACCACTTTCAGGCCGTCCTGCCGGAAGATCCGGCACAGGGCAGTGGTCAGGATGCTTTTGCCCACATGAGAACTGGTTCCTTGCAGCATGATTGCTTTCACCAGATTACACCTCTTTGTCGATGGCTGTCGCGATCTTTTTCAGTTCTACCGCCAGACCGCTCACCGTCAGATATACTTCGTCCGCCGCCGCCGCCACTTGCTCATTCACCAGCCCGGCCAGGTCCCGGAATTCCCGGGCCAGGGCGTTGTCGGGCACAATGCCCATCCCCACCTCGTTGGTCACGAACACCACGGTGGCCGGGCGCGCCTTGGCGCTTTGCAGCAGCTTGGCGATCTCCTCCCGCACAAAGCGGTACCGCTGCTCCCCGGCCGTCGCCGGCATGGCCGAAGACAGCAGCAGGTTGCTGGTATACACCGTCAGGCAGTCGAACAGGACGGCCTCCGCTCCGGCCAGGGCCTCTGCCATGGCTTTGTCGGCCTCAAGCGGGGCCTCAAAAGTCAGCCAGTCAGCCGGCCGCCGCGTGCGGTGCAGGGCGACCCGGGCCGCCATTTCGTCGTCCCACACCTCGGCTGTGGCGATATAGGCTGTCTTCACACCCAGGGCGCCAACCAGCTTTTCGGCGAAACGGCTCTTGCCGCTGCGCGCTCCGCCGGTAACCAATATGATTTTTCCCTTCATCGGTCACCCTCCCGCCGCGCGCTTGTATTCCTTGCAGATACTGATAAATCGGGCTGCCGCCGCCGGGTTGCCGGCAAAATGCATATGTAGATAGGACGCCACGACGTTGCCTGCGGCATAGCCGCCGGCATAAACAGCGCCGGTCCTCATTTTTTCGAAGTTAAACGCCCAGGGGAAAGTCTCACCGTCACCGGTAGTCTCCATCAGCGAGAAATGAAACTCGTGGCCACGGAGCTTGTCGCCGACCCGGCACAGCGCGTTGTCGGCCCGGGCGGTAGCCTCCACATACCCGACCGTCTGCAGCCTGGACTGCATTCTGCAGACCGCCGGCACCACCCCGACCATTTCATGGGTCTCACCGTCAAAGGCCGCAACCTGCCGCGCCAGGTACATCAGTCCGCCGCACTCGGCGTAAACAGGCATCCCCCGCTCCACCGCCCCGCGGACAGCTTCACGCATGGCTCCGTTCGCCGCCAGGTCCGCCAGGAACATCTCGGGGAAACCGCCGCCGAAAATCAGGCCGGCCACCTTGGGCAGAGCCTTGTCCCGCAGCGGGCTGAAAGGCACGATCTCGGCCCCCAGCGTCTCCAGCACAGCCAGACTCTCCGGATAATAAAAGGAAAAGCCTTCGTCCTGGGCCACGCCGATCCTGACCTCCTTCACCGCCGCTGCCGGCGCCGGAGGAGGCAGAACCAAAGGCGGCGCGGCGCCGGCCGCTTTGATAAGAGCGTCGACATCCACCTGCCGGGCGATCTGCCCAGCCATAGCCGCCACCGCCGCTCCGGCGTCCGTCTCGGTTACCGGCGTCAGGCCGAGATGCCGCTCCGGGACCGCCAGGGACGCCTCGCGGAAAATATAGCCGAAAACAGGTATGTTGAGCCTGGCGAGCGCTTCAGCGACGATCGCCTTGTGAGATGGCGACCCCAGCCGGTTGACAATCACCCCGGCGATGTTCAGGTCAGGGTCGTAGTGCGTAAAACCCAAAACGGTAGCTGCCACGCTCTCCCCGGCCGACCTGGCGTCCACTACCAGGATGACCGGAGCCGCCAGCTGTCTGGCGATGGCCGCCGTGCTGCTGACGCCGCCGCGGCCGCCGTCGAAGAGGCCCATGACCCCTTCGATGATCGCCAGATCGTTGCCTGTGGCCGTTCTGGCGAACAGGGGGACGATTCCGTCCGCCGGCACCAGCCAGGTGTCGAGGTTATGGGCCGGTTTGCCGCTGGCCAGGCGATGAAAGCCCGGGTCGATGTAATCCGGGCCGATTTTATAAGATTGAACCGCGAAACCCCGGCCCTTCAGCGTCGCCAGCAGTCCGGTCACAATCGTGGTCTTGCCCACGCCGCTGCCGGTGCCGGCGATGACCAGCCGGGGCATTGTCAGCATCGTCATTGCAATCAGCCTCTCTAGTACTCACTGCCGCGCCTGGCGTCGATCCGTGAGTCGATGGGGTGCCTGACCACCCGGCACTCGGTTATCCGGTCGGCCAGGGCCAAAAGCTCCTGCGGCATGGCCCGTCCGGTCAGCACGATGTCCGTCTTCTCCGGCCGGCTGCTGATCAGCTCTACTACCTTCTCCGCCGGCAAAAGGCCCCGGCGGATGGCGTGGCTGACCTCGTCCAGAACCAGGAGGTCGGTTTCGCCTTGGGCCAGCAGTTCGCCGGCAAAGGCCAGGGCCTGCCCGGCGTAATCATTGTCGGGATTTCGGTTCTGCCGGAAACATTCGCCGCATTTGCGACAGACCTGCTTGCCGCTTTGGATCGCCGCCGCGTCGGGGCAACCGTGGCCAAACTGCCTTATCGTCAGATGCGGGGCCAGATGGCGCTGGGCGAACAGTTCGCCGGTGTAGCCGGTGCCTTTCAGGAACTGGACCACCGCCGCCCTCCTGCCTTTTGCCGCCGCGCTCACCGCCAGACCGAGCGCCGCCGTCGTTTTCCCCTTGCCGTCGCCGGTAAAAATCACAACCTCGGACTTTCCGGTCTTCATGACTCCATCATGTACAGCAGGGCGTTGGTCGTCGCGGCGGCGATGGGGCTGCCGCCCTTGTTGCCGGCCACGGTGATGTACGGCACCGGCGACTCGGCCACCAGCAGTTCCTTGGATTCGGCCGCACCGACAAATCCCACCGGCACACCGATGATCAGGCAAGGACGCAGCGCCGTATCGCGCATCAGCCGCAGCACCTCGAACAGCGCGGTAGGTGCGTTGCCGATGGCGACGATAGCCCCGTCCAGTTGCTGGCCAAAGCTGCGCATTGCGGCCATCGACCGGGTGATGCCCTGACGCTGGGCGTCGGTCGCCACCACCGGGTCGCCGATAAGGCAGTGGGTCTGTCCGCCGAACTGGGCCAGTCGGCGGCGGTTGATGCCGGTCCGGACCATCTCCACGTCACAGAAGATATCGCAGCCGGCGGCCAGCGCCCGGCAGGCCGCGTCAATGGCCTGGGGATGGATCTTGATCCGGTTTGCGTAGTCAGGGTCGCCGGCGGCGTGAATGATCCGCGAGTACACCTTGCCGGTCCGCTCGTTCAGGCCAAGCCCGGCCAGGTGCGGGGCGATGATTTCCATACTCCTGGTCTCTATAAGGCGGGGATCGGTGATAAACTCCACTACTGCACCTCCCTGATCCTTTCCAGAAGAATATCGGCAATGCGGGGGTCGGCACCGATATGACGGGCCATGGTGATAACAATCCCCGGGTGCTTGCAGCGCAGCTGGCCGATCTCTTCCGGGATATCCTGCTGGATATGCATGCCGTTGGCGAAGAACATCGGCACCACGGTGATATTCGAGATCCCGCGGCTGATCAGTTTCTCCACCGCTTCCTCAATCGTCTGCAGTCCTGACATGCGATTCATGATCGCCGTTTCCACAAGGTCGTGGCCCACTCTTTGCCGGATCATCTCGCTGATCTGAAAAACCACCTGATTTGCCTCACCCACCGCGGCTCTGCTGCCGTGTCCCAGGATCACCACTCCAGCTTTCATCCGAAAACCTCCTCAACAAACTTGACTACAGCTTCGCTTGTGCTGACACAGTTCCCGGTCCCGTCTTGGGGCCGGTCAATGACAATAAGCTCCAGGCCCAGCTCGATCGCCGCGCTGAATTTGCTGTCAGCGCCGCCCACCAGACCGCTGTTTTTGGTCACAATCACTTCGCTGTTATATTCTTTGAACAAAGCAACATTGAATTCATGGGAAAACGGTCCCTGAACCGCCACGATTTCCCCCGGCGTGAACCCCAGCGCCAGGCACTGCTCGATCACCTGCGGCTCAGGCAGAACCCGGGCTATCAGCCGATGATCGGCAAGAAGCGGCTCTTGTTTGAAGACAGGCAGCGTACGGCTGCCGGTGGTCAAAAACACCACTTTCCCCAGCGCCGCCGCTGTTTTGGCCGCAGCGGTGGCATCAGGCGCCACATGCAGCCGTGGGTAGTCAGGCAGCGGCGACGACAGCCGCTCGTAACGCAGGTACGGAATGCCTTGCTGCCGGCAGGCGGCCTGAACATTGACCGACACCCCGCTGGCATAGGGATGGCTGACATCCACCACCGCCCTGATGCCCCGCCGGCCGATCAGCTCGGCGAACCCGCCCTCGTCCAGCGGGCAGGCGTTGACCGGCAGGTTGTCCTGCTCGATCAGGCGGCGGCCGTAGTCGCTCACCACCGAGACCAGCACCGGATAGCCATGGGCGGCCAGTTCCAGCGCCATTTCCCGTCCGTCCCTGGTGCCTGCCACCACCAGAATCATAACAAATAACCCCGGGGCGTGATCATCCGGTCATCGGCGATGTAGGTCTGGCTGTTGCCGATAATGACCAGGGAGAACATATCAATATGCTCTTTTGTGAAAGAGTTCAGATCGGAAAGCACCATTTTTTCCTCCGGCCGGGAAGCGTGATGAACGATTCCCACCGGGGTGGTCGAAGGCCGGTACTGCAGCATGATCTCCCGTACCTTTTCGATCTGGCTGATCCGGCGGCGGCTTTTCGGGTTGTAAAGAGCAACAACGAAATCGCCGGCGGCGGCGGCTTCGATCCGATTTTCGATAACCTCCCAGGGAGTCAGCAGATCGCTCAGGCTGATAACAGCAAAATCATGCATCAGCGGCGCGCCGAGAATAGCGGCGGCGGCGCTGATGGCGCTGATACCGGGAACGATGTCGACCTGGGGCCGCACTGACGGCGGATATTGCATGACAAGCTCCAGTACCAGGCCGGCCATGCCGTAAATTCCGGCGTCGCCGCTGGAAACAACGGCCACCGTCCGGCCGAGGAGCGCTTCTTCCACCGCCGCCTGGCAGCGGTCGATCTCCTGCGTCATGCCTGTGCCGATGACTTTTTGGTCTGAAAGCAGTTCCCGGATCAGATCCAGATACACCTTGTACCCGACCACCACCGCGGCGCCGGTTATCGCCTCGCAGGCGCGCCGGCTCATGTCGGCGACGTTGCCTGGTCCTATTCCCACCACCGATATTTGACCTCGGCGATGGCAATCGTTACTTTCTCGTAGATCGTCTTGCCGAGCAGAAGTTCCTCCGCCCGTCCCCCCAGCAGTGCCGCCGGTTCGCATATATTGCCCACCCCAATCTGATCTTGCACGAAAGCTGATGTTTCGAGCTTGTATTTATCGATACAGGCCTGCAGTTCCTCGTTGCTGAAAACCTCCATCGGGATCGCCATCTGCTGCACCACCGCCAGCAGGCCTATTTCCTCTTCTTTGGCGACGGTCGTGCCAATGACCGCGATGCTGCGTTTGCTGCGGCCGATTTTGCGGCAGGCGTCGTCCAGGGCGGAATAAATCTCGGCGCTGGTCGCCCCCTTGCGGCAGCCCAGGCCGATGGCCAGCGTCCCCGGCCGCAGGAAGACATGGGGCTTGACCATGTACAGATCCTTGTCGGTAATCACCGCGGCCGCGTCGTACTTGTCGACCTGGGCCAGATTATCCATGCTCAGCAGCCCTACCCCCATGTCGTTGGCCATCTGGACATAGCGCCCATGGGTGGCGAGACTTTCGTCAACAAAGAAGGATACCCGCTCGTTGTTGGCGATGGCGGCGTTCACTGATTTCAGATCCTCGAAAGGCTCAATCTCCAGCCCCAGTTTGATGGCCAGAATGTCGGCAGCCGGTTTGTTGACCACGTCGGTGGCGGTGGTGATGACCGGCCTGGCGCCGATGGCCCGTCCGATGACCTTGGCCAGTTCATTGGCGCCGCCAATATGGCCGGCCAGGAGGCTGATGGCGTTTTCCCCGGCCTCATCCATAACCACTACCGCCGGATCGAAGCGCTTATCCCGGATATGGGGAGCGATTACCCGCACCACGATGCCGGTAGCCATGATGAACACCAGTCCGTCGTAGACATGATAAATGCTGTCAATCAGCCGGCTCAGGCTGTCGTAATTCTGGGACGGAACGCCCCCGTCCCGTCCGGCTTTGGCGTAAAGATCGATCTGGCCGGTCAGGGCTTTTGCCAACCGGTCGGCCAGGATGGCTCCGTTGGTTGTCACCGACAAAATTGCGATCCTCATGTTGCCTCCCTGTACATGTGTCCGAATTCCGGGGAATACAGCCGGGACAAAGCATAATCACTGCCAAGGCACCTGCCGACAACAATCATCGCCGTCCGGTCGACGCCGGCTTCGGCTGCTATTTTGCAGATGGTGGACAGTGTGCCGCGAAAGATCTTCTCATCCGGCCAGGATGCCTTCTGCACAATCGCCGCCGGTGTATCCGGCTCATAGCCGCCGCTGAGCAGTTCGGCCACCACTCCGTCCATCATATGGACACTGAGGAAAATACACATCGTGGCGCCGTGGCTGGCCAGCAGGGCCAGCTTTTCTTTATCCGGCACCGGCGTCCGGCCTTCCAGCCTTGTGATGATCACCGTCTGGCTGACCTCCGGCAGAGTATATTCGCACTTCAGAGCCGCAGCCGCGGCCAGGAACGAACTGACCCCCGGCACGATCCCGTAGCCGATGCCCCGCTCGTCCAGAGCGTCCATCTGCTCCTTGATAGCGCCATATAGACTCGGATCGCCGGTATGCAGCCTGACCACCGTCTTTCCGTCCCTGACCGCCGTTTCCACCGTACTGATCACTTCGGCCAGCGTCATCGCCGCGCTGTTGTGGATATCGGCCTGCGGTTTGGCGTAACCCAGCAGCGCCGGGTTCACCAACGATCCGGCGTAGATGATGGTATCAGCCTCACCAATCAGCCGCTGTCCCTTCAGCGTGATCAACTCCGGATCGCCCGGTCCCGCTCCGACGAAGTAAACCTGCATCACAGCCCCCCCCTTTTCACCAGTATCAATGACAAATAGTCTCGTTTTTTGCCGCGAAGGCTATCCAGGTCAAACGTGATAAACTCATCGGGATACCCCAGCTTGCTGATAAAAACCGCTTTATCTTTCAGGCCCATCTCGCCGAGAATATCGACAATCTCTTCGTACTTGCCTGCCACCTTCATCAGCACCGCGTTCGGAAAGTTCTCCAGTATCGGCCGCAGAGCGGACGGTTCGTCCACCGCGGGAATAATGGCCAGTTTTTCCGTGCCTTCGGCCAGAGCCAGATTCAGGCAGGCCGCGGCCCCTGCGAAGGAAGTGAC
This sequence comes from Negativicutes bacterium, assembly GCA_031292015.1. The sequence goes on from JARLHY010000034.1 coordinate 41,027, forward strand.
CCCGGGAACGCTCTCTATTTCGGCCTCCGGCAGGATTTGCCGGAGCTGTTTCAGGATATAGGTATAGGTGCTGAACAGCATGGCGTCGCCGATGGTGATAAAGGCCACGTTCTTGCCCTGCCGGAGGTGCCCGGCGATGATGGCGGCGCCTCGCCGCCATTCATTTTCCAGGACGGCCTTGTCCCGGGTCATCGGCGTGTCGATCTCGATCAGTTCTGCCGCCGCCGGGACATACTGCCCCGCAACCTGCATCGCCACACTGTCATTTTCTTTGCTGGAGCGCGGCAGGCAGACCACATCCGCCGCTTTCAGCACATTGATCGCCCGCAGGGTCAAAAGGTCCGGCGCACCGGGTCCGACGCCGACACCGTAAAATTTACCTGTCATGACTGCCTCCCTTGGTAGCTGCGATAATATATACCGGATTGAGCGCCTGGAACAAGTGCTTGGTTCCTGCCTGGCGCAGCCGGGTGACCTGGAGACCTGAGGCCTCCACCGCATAACCGCCGCGGCTCTCCAGCCCTGTCAGCGCCTCGTGCAGCGTCTCAGGCGTCACCGCCATGATCACCAGCCGGCCGCCGGCCTTGAGCAGTTGGTCCGAGGTTTCCAGGATAGAGGCCAGCTGTCCGCCGCTGCCGCCGATAAAAATGACATCCGCCGCCGGCAGGCCGGTCAACGCCTCCGGCGCGCTTCCTTCGATGACGGTGATATTGCCGGCTTCGAACCGCGCGGCGTTGGTCCGGATCAGCCCGATCCCCGCCTGCTCGCGCTCCACGGCGAACACCCGGCCCTGCCGGGCCAGCAGCGCGGCTTCCACCGTCAAAGATCCTGTGCCGGCACCGATGTCGATAACACTATCGCGCGGGCCGATGCGGGCTTTGGCCAGGGCCAGAATCCGCACCTCCTGCTTGGTCATCGGGATGTCGCCGCGGATGAAAAGCTCGTCGGCGATCCCGAGAGAATGCTCCTTCATGCCTCCACCACCATTACGCAGTGTTCGCGGTCATAGCGCTCGCTCACCTCAGCCAAGGTCAGCGCCATCACCTGTTCATTGGGGTAGGAAAGGTCGCTGCACAGCCAGACCCGTGAGTCTGCCGGCCAGCCCCCGGCCAGCAGCAGACCGGCGATATGGCCGGGATGATGCTGATCATCGGTGAGAATACCGAGTTTTTTCTCCGGCCTGTAGGCCAGTGCGTCTGCATCAGCCTCCCGGCCGTGCAGGCTGATGAGGTCGGCGTCCTGCCACGGGCAGGCCAGGCGGGCGAAGGCCAGCTGCACCGAACTGATCCCCGGTATGACCGTGATCGCTTCGGGCCGGAATTCCAGCCGCAGCCTGACCAGCAGACTGTAGAAACCGGGATCGCCGGAAACCATGACCACCACATCGTCTGTCGCCAGACTGCTGCGGACGAAAGCCAGCAATTCATCAAGATGCCTGTCAATCACCCTTGTCACAGCCCCGTCCGGCGCGAAAGCGGCCAATGCCCGCCGGCTGCCGACCAGGACCTTCGCCGCGTCGATCTGCCGTTTGGCGATCGGCGGCAGATAGTCGGGCGACCCGGGGCCGATCCCCACTACAATGATTCTATGTTCCATCCCAGACAACCTCCGATTTTCCGGGCTGCGTCATCAAGACCCAATATTTCTCCAGTCATACTGACAATGACCGTTCCGACAGCAAGATCGCCGAAAACATAGCGGACCGCCCTGACGCTCGCCCGCTCCGCTATCCTGCCGTAAATCCCGGTCAGGCCGTAGCGCTCGATAATCGGCATCGCCGCTTCGGTTGTAGTACATTCCAGCAGCAGGCTTACCGCCTGCTGCGGCGCTCCGGCCGCGGCGGCATGAGCCGCCAGTGTTTCCAGCCTGGCGTCGGCAATCCGGTTGTGAGTGTGAAAGACCCCGGCGGCAACCTTGGCGATTTTGCCCAGGTGGCCGAATAAGAGTACCTCACCGATACCGTAATCCACGGCCCGCTCCAGCATATAGCCGACAAAGTTGCTTGTCTGGACTACGGCGTCGGCAGGAAGACCGTAGCGTTTGACAGCAATATCCTGGCCGATTTTGCCGGGAACGAAAACAATCCGCTCATAACCGAGAGATTTTACCACACTGATCTGCGGAGCCAGCGAGCTTTTGAAGGCTTCCTCGGACATCGGTTCGACGATGCCGGTGGTGCCGATGATCGACAACCCGCCGATTATACCCAGACTCGGGTTCAGCGTCCGGCGGGCGAGGCGTTCCCCGTCCGGGATGGCGATGGTGATTTCGGCTCCGTGTCCTGCCGGCAATACCTCCCGCGCCGCCAGAACGATCATCCGCCGCGGCACCGGATTGACGGCAGGTTCTCCCGGCGGCACCGCCAGCCCGGGCTTGGTGACCGTGCCCACCCCTGGTCCGGCTTTGATCACAATCTCGTTGGCAGGTGTAACCACCACGGTCACCGTTATGGTGACGCCGTTGGTAATATCCGGGTCGTCGCCGGCGTCCTTGACCACCGACGCTCCGCCGCCGCCGTCGGTCGCCCAGTTCGCCGCCACCGGAACGGTGATGGAGCTCCCCCGGGGCAGCGTCACCTCCACCGTATCGGCCGGTTGTCCCAGCCAGGCCAGGACTGCGGCCTTGGCGGCGGCTGCTGCACAGGTTCCTGTGGTTATTCCGCTGCGGAGAATTTTCTCCGGCAAATACAAAACCCCCCTGCGAACAGGGGGGTATAAATAACAAAGTTTACAATCACGGTAGTTATTTACCCACCTGCCTATCTTCCGTAGGTCATAACGGCGCGTGTTAGAACAGGCAGGTCTCCTGGCTCTGGTTCATTGCTGGACCACACCTTCCCGGATTACCCAGTGGTCTAACGTGGTCAGCTCTCCATTACAGTGGCGGGACCGCTCCGGCATCGCACCGGCTTCCCTATTAAGCGTAAGCACCCGTTCCCTTGATATTCAGTTCGAGTGGTGTCCTGATATCTTAGATATTATGTGCTTATATTCGTCCACTATTACGATATTCCTGCTGATTGCGGCAAAAAGCGTAAATTTTACCTGGAGGCGGCTGCAAATACCGGTGCACCTGATTCGGGCCATCAGCGGCCGGGGAAACGGCCCCGGCGCCTGCCAGCGAAAAAATAACACTGTTATTGCAAGGAATATGCGCTATTTATAGAAGGATTTTAACCGGCGATATGCGAAATATATAACATCGCAACTGGTCAGTCCACCATACCAGAGGGAGGAATAACAATGAAAAAGGTCTGCGAAAACTGGGAACAGGCTGCTATAGCCGCCGTTTGTGACCCGAACCTCTTTGCTGAATTCGAACTGCGGGCCAAAAGCGCGGCCGCCGAAGTATTTCGCGTAAAGACAGCTCCCGAGGCGCAGGAGGTATTGCGCAATTTGATCCAGTACACTAACGCCAAGAAAGTGGTGGCAGTGGAAAGCCCCCTGCAGCACGCCGCCGGGATTACCGCCGCCATCCGGCAGATGGGAGTCGAAGTATATACCGACCTGGCTGACATCGCCGCCCAGGCCGAAACCGCCGACATTGGCGTCTCTGGCGTGGAATTCGCCGTCGCCGAAACCGGCAGCGTCTGCCAGGACGCCTACGCCGTCGAAAGTCGCCTGGTTTCCACCCTCACCCCGATCCACGTCGTTTTCCTGAACAGCCGCAACATCGTCAAAGGGATGGAAGAAGCCATCGGCATCGTATCCCAGGTGTATGACCGCGGCTATATCAGCTTCATCACCGGCCCAAGCCGCACCGCCGACATCGAGCGGGTACTCACCATCGGCGTTCACGGCCCCAGCCGGTTCATCATCATTGCAGTTGACGAACAAGTCGATGGAGGTGTGGCCTGATGGCAACTACGGACCGCGATCTCAAAAAGGAAATCAAAGATAAACTTGCTGACGAGGTGCTGCGCGGCGCCCTCGGCCGCTTCGGCGAAGCCTACCCCATCGCCCGGGCCAAAGCCTACGAAAACGTCGAAGATATCGAGGCCCTGCGCGACTCGCTGAAAGCGATGAAACAGGCCACTGTCGCCAACCTCACAGCCGTGGCTGACCGGTTCGAACAGGAGGCTTCCCGGCGGGGTGCCAAGGTTTTCCGGGCCAAGGACGGAGCCGCCTTGAAAGAATACCTCCTTGCGCTGTGTAAGGAAAAAAACGTAAAACGGATCGTCAAATCCAAGTCCATGGCATCCGAGGAAATCCACCTCAACCACGATCTCGCCGCCGCCGGCCTTCATGTCAAAGAAACCGACCTGGGCGAATGGATCATTTCCCTGGCGGGCCACAAACCCTCCCATATGGTCATGCCGGCCATCCACCTCAACCGCCAGCAGGTCGCCGACTACTTTTCCAAGGAACTCAGCCAGGAGATCCCCGCCGACATTCCCTTCATGGTCCAGACCGCGCGTCAGGCCCTGCGCGACGAATTTCTCCAGGCCGACATGGGTATTTCGGGAGCCAACTTCGGCATCGCCGAAAACGGCGCCATCGGACTGGTGACCAACGAAGGCAACGCCCGCCTTGTCACCACCCTGCCCCGGATTCATGTCGTCATCATCGGCTACGAAAAGCTTATTCCCACCGTCAAAGACGCTGTTCCCATCCTGCGGACCCTGCCGCGCAACGCCACCGCCCAGCTGCTCACAAGCTATGTCAGCATGATCTCCGGTCCGGTTCCCACCATGGTCAAAAAAGACGGCCGCTGGGTGGAAGAAGACAAGGAGCTGCATATCATCCTATTTGACAACGGGCGCCTCAAAGCAGCCAGCGATGAGAAATTTCAGCAGATCTACCAGTGCGTCCGCTGCGCCTCCTGTCTGAATGTCTGCCCGGTCTACCAACTGGTCGGCGGCCATGTCTACGGCCATATCTACGCCGGTGGCATCGGCGCCATTCTCACCGCCTTCCTCAACAGCATGGGCGATTTTGAAGCCTTCAACGAGCTGTGTATCGGCTGCCGGAAATGCACCACCGTCTGCCCTGGCAAGATCGATATCCCCGGCCTGATCGAAGAGCTGCGGACCAGGGCGGTCAAGGCACACGGGCTGCCCTTCGCCGTCAAAACCGTATTCGAAAACGTCATTTCCAATCGCAAACTCTTCCACTCCCTCCTCCGGGTCGCTTCTCTCGGCCAGAAACCCTTCCAGTCCGGCGAATTCATCCGGCATCTTCCCCTGTTCATGGCCGGACTCACCAAGGATCGCAGCCTGCCGGCCATCGCCGACACACCGCTAAGAGACCGGGTCGGTAAAATCACCAGGAAACTGGCGGCCCCGGCCAAAAAAGCCGCCTTCTTCAGCGGCTGCAACATCGACTTCGTCTTCCCCGAAACCGGCGAGTCGGTCTACAAGGTTCTCCAGGACCTCAACATCCAGATGGTCTTCCCTGAGGATCAGAGCTGCTGCGGCAAGCCGGTCATCGGCATGGGCGACGCCGAAACCACCAAAAAGATCGCCAAACGGAACATCGCCGCCTTCGAGGAAGCAGACGTCGACTACATCATCGCCGCCTGCCCCAGCTGCACCGAAACCCTTCATGTCACCTACCCCGAGCTTCTCAAAGACGATCCCGAGTGGGCTAAGCGGGCCGAAAACTTCGCCCATAAAGTTCGCGAATTCTCCCAGTTCGTCGCCGGGGAATACGAAAAGGTCGGCCGCCTCGGCGCCGCATCGGCGGGAGGAACCAAAGTCACCCTCCACGACTCCTGCCACATGAAGCGGGTGCTGGAAATCCACGAAGAGCCCCGCAAGCTGCTGGCCGGCGCCCCAGGCTACGAACTGGTGGAAATGAAAGACTGCGACAGATGCTGCGGTATGGCCGGCGCTTTCGGCATCAAATACGCCGAGCTGTCCGCGCCGATCCTTAAGCAAAAAGTGCAGAACATCAAGGACAGCGGCGCCTCGGTCGTGGCGGTCGGCTGCCCGGCCTGCATGATGCAGATCCGGGGCGGCCTCGACAAACAGGCCCCGGAAATCAAAGTAAAACACGTCGCCGATATCCTGGCCGAAAACATCAAAGACGACGCCAAAAAATAGTCCCAAACATAAAACCAGCACCTTAACAGGTGCTGGTTTTAGCTTTGCCGTCCGCAAGTTAGTTTGAATTTTCGTTGTGTTTTCGCGTTATATCCGCAAAAACTTTCACCAGCCAGCGAGATACTAGACCCATGATAATATAAATGACAAAGGAGTACGGATACCACCATTTAATAAGCACATAGAATCCCAGCTTCGCAATAAACGGTTCGCACACGAAGGAAAAAACGGCGGAAACCGTAACCAGCGCCCAGAAGAAACTCTTCCAGTTGGAGAAGTATTGATATGCCAGCATAAAGACAATCGGCACCACCGTATAGTCTACCGAGGAGAGGCGGGGAAAGACCGGGAGGACATCCACCGGATAATTCCACAGGCACAGCTCGAAGCCAAGCTCGTCCAGCGTAATGGAATCTACCATGATAAACATTCCGAACAAGGCCAACTCAAGAAGTTTCTTCTTGTCGAGTAATTTAGCCCAGATAGCCCACGGCACGATGAGCAGCACGGCAAGAACCCACCAGCGCCAGGAGCCAAGCCCCTCCATCAGCCAGTTCTCAATTCGCGCCTGAGTTAATAGCCGCGTCATTTCCGCCAGTTGTTCGACAGACGGATAGTTCTGCATCATCGCACTTCACTGCCCTTCCTGCCAATGCCGAGGGCCAGGTGGTTAAACAAAACGGTTTCCACCGTTTCCACTTCATCGGCCTTGCAATCAATGAGTAGAACCACCTCGGTATTGCAGCGCGAGCTCCCTTTCAGGCTGTTTTTATAGAGCAGATATTTGATGATAAAACCCAACGCCAGACCGCCCACAAAGGCCAGCAGCCCCCAGATGATCGGTCCCCACTTCCACATAAAGCCCCAGGCAACACCCAGCGTCATAAAAATAGTGGCAATAACGGCAGGCAAATCGAACATGCTCTGCCCGTCGGCCTGATGGAGAGTGTCAATCAGAGCGCGCTCCTTGGTCATCTTATTCAAGGGGATGGCGCAAATCCGGTTTCTCTCGATGCCCTTTTGCTCCAGGTCGGTAATGGCAAGCTCCAGGAAAGTGGAATGTTCGAACGACGCGACAATGTGCATAAATGGTCCCCTTACTTAGGCATATTGAAATCCGGAGCCTGATACTCCCGGCTCAGATAGTCGGCCTGCTCGCGTTCAAATAACCGGTTATACTCAACGGTGTTGACGTAAACATCATAAACGGCAAAACCCATCAGCGACGGCATATAAAGAATCCACTCAAGGTCCAGGACGGCCGTGGCCTCATCAAACAACCCCAGAGCGGTATACTGTGCCGCCTGGAGCAGATGGGAGAAATAGGCCATGGCGATCCACCAGATGAGCAGGAAAAAGCCGGTGGGTATCCGGTGGGTGTAAAGATGTCCCAGTCCCGGCGTAAAGGCGGTCCACATGATAGCGACCCAGGGGCTGCGTTTATCCAGAATGTTGATTTCAAAAAAGGACATAAAGGCGGCGTCAATCGGCGAATGATTGCGGTCTGCCAAAAGAGAGAGTTTGTTCAGATCGACCGACAAGCGATAACTTGACCAGATGGCAAAAACCCAGACCGGGGCATAGGATAGCAGCCAGCGATTATTCACAATTTCCTTCGCCATCTCGTAGCGGCCGGTAAAACTGTATACGATGCCGGTATTAAGGTTTGCCTGGGTGTTGACAAGCATTTCCCAGCCAAACAGCAAAAAGCCGATCACATAATTACCCAGGCTTACATGTCCGAACCCCGGAAAAGCGGCCGACCACCAAGCCGTGACATAGGGGTTTCGCAGATGCAAGAAATTGGTGGCTATCGAAGACGCTGCAGCCTTTGGCCGCCGCTGTTTCGGAGACTGGGGGTAACCTGACCTCATTCGGACATCTCCTATCGTTTAGCTTTTTCCCTGCAAGCCTACCCTATTGTACCCATAAATGGTAACCTCCTATTCCGTCATGAGCCGGCCGGCGCAAGATAACAAAAACAGCCCCCTTTTATTAGCGGGGCTGCGTGACGACCTCTTCCCGGATGTACATAACAACAACGTACGTTGTTGCAGCTTCGGTCCCTTAGCTCCTACAGTACCCACTTCTTGTACTGCAGGAGCTTTTCAAATATAGTTTCTCTCGCTTGCTCCGGTAATGACGGATTCACAATCGTGATATACGTGAATATTTCTTGAGCGGATAACATTGTCGGACTCAATTCAATTTCACCGCCACCATTCCACCGGTTGCAGAAGGCTTCATTGCTTAATAAGTAAGTCCAGCTGTTGTTTTGGGCAAAGCTCAGTCTGGCATAGCGGGCCAATCGCTCCCAATCGTTTGTTGGCACTGTTGCGCTATTGAGCAAAAAGGATTTGGAGTTAGTAACGATTTTATGACAGTGAATCAGCGACTGCATGGTGCTTTTTACACTATTGGCCAGTGTATACCAATCGTCTTCCGGGTTCGCTGAGAACAATTCATGTAATTGAGTTCCTTTGCCTTTTTTGGCTGCCAGATAACAATCAGCCAGATCGCTGAATAACCGCTTGATTCGACTCAGTTTGTTATGATTTATCTCAACAGCCACCAGGTCAAAATCTAAGCTATCCACGATCTGCCGCAGGAAACTTGACATATCGCTGTTTTGGCGGTTACACCGTACTGCCTGAACCAGTTTGTCATAGGACAACCCTTGGAGCGGTCCGTCACGGATGTAGGTAATTATATTTTGGACAGCATGGTTCTCTTCTTTGCCAAATTCATATAGCGGTTCAATCAGGTTGAAATAACAAATGTCCAATACCAATACGTCTATCTTTCGCCCCGGCTCGCTGCAGGCAAGCTGCAGGGCCTCGCATAGTTCGGGAATACCCATGATATAAGGAACACTTTGACTATAGTCAGTCATCGCCCCGACAAACTGATAGCCATGTCCGCCCAATACCAGCATATAGCGCTTCGCAGGGTAACAATTCATACCCCATGTTAGAAAGTCGCACAGCGTCATGGGATTCGCCATATTGATTCTTCCTAAATCTTTGATCAAATCCGCTTTGCCGTTGATCAGAAAGTAGCGCCTTGCGCCTATCCATTTTACTCTCGATGGCGTTAAGGCCTCATATGGTCTGATGATGGTAACAAGCTCATTTTTTTCACGGCTGATCTGTAGCACAACATTTACATTGTCGTCTGAACCAATCTTTTCAGCGTCGGTTTTGGCCCGCCACATCTCCGGCATTAGTTCATTGTTCCCGTTGGCGTAAATCAGGATGGTCCAGTCCTTTTCCTGTTCTATCTGATCCAACGCTATCACACCTTATAAAAAGCAGGAGCCATAGGCTCCTATTTTTTAAGTCATTTCAAAATAAAACAAAGACCCCTATGATCCTACCACAGGGGGATTCCCCGCAGGATTAAGGAACAGATCTGCACGGTAATGGTGTTTGTATCCAGAGTGACCGCGCCGTTTCTGGCCAATAGCCGGCCATTCACCACCACACCGGTAGTCGCGGTGATGGATGTCAGAGCCAGGATACTTCCCTGAAAGGTTGACCCGGTACCAAGCGTCGCGGAACTCCCGACCTGCCAGAAGACGTTGCAGGCCTGGGCGCCATTGATAAGAACCACGCTGCTGCCTGATGCGGTAGTAAGTGTGGAACCGATCTGGAAGATAAAGACAGCATTCGGATCGCCCTGGCCGTCGAGGGTGAGCGTACCGGTTATGCCGAGTGAGGATGCGGAATTGTAGACGCCGGGGCCGAGGGTTTGCCCTCCGATGTCTCCGGACACTGTGGTGGCGGGTGTGCGACTGGCGGCATCGTTATAGGCGGTGACCAAATCGGTTTTAGCCGCCTGCGTCACCGCGTCACCCATATGGTTCGTACCGATTATCGTGACAGTGCCAAAGCCTGTTTCCGTCGTGGTTGGAAACGTCCCAACGTCCCCGGTAATCGTAGTCGGACCGGTGTTGGTGATCCCGGCTCCGGCCAGTACCGCAAAACTGGTGGCTGTTCCAAGGTTTACTTGTGGCTGTGCCATTGGACGAGCCCCACTCCCTTCAATCTATTAATGATGAGCATAACTACACTTCATAATATACTATTCGACGCATCGGTTCTTGTTACAGTCATCGAAGAAGCCCCCCTTTCCGGGACTGCTCCAGAAAAAAACCTGACAAGGTTACAGAACCCTTGCCGATTATTAGCTGGAATGCCTGAACAGACCGCCTTTTGTCGACAAACAGAAACCAGCACCGGTTAAAGTGCTGGTTCGTTTTCTATTATTTCCCTGTCAGTAAAGCCAACCTGCTGTGGACATTGCTGAAAACGTCCGGAAATCCGGACTATTTCTTGACTCCATCACCCAGGCGGAAGCCCAGCTCCAGAGCCTTCTGATTGATCTCTTCCGTTCCCTTGGGAACCCGCCCCAGGACAGCCTTGGTCAAGGAGTCCCGGCCGACCACATCGGATACGGCCACAAGCACGCCCAGCGAGATCAGATTGGCGAACATCGCGTTGCCCAGTTCATCCCGGGCGGTCTGGGTCAGGGCCACCGGATAAACTTCTGCTTCCACCGCCGGAATATCGGTCACGATGGAAGTATCGACAATTAGTTTTCCGCCTTTTTTCAGCATGCCAAGATACTTTTTGATGGCTTCATCACTCATGGCAAGCAAAATATCGGCAGTGACGATTTTGGGATAGTCGATCACTTCGTCACTGATGATGACCTCGGATTTACTGGCTCCGCCCCTGGCTTCAGGGCCGTAGGACTGGGTCTGGATAGCCTGTTTGTCCTCAAGTATCGCCGCTTCAGCAAGAATAATGCCGGCCAGGATGATGCCCTGTCCGCCGGTCCCGCTCAGGCTTATCTGCCACATCAATTTTCTTTTCCCCCCTTCTTCTGGACCCGGGCGATCAATTTGTCGTATTCGGCGGTGTATTCCGGCGCGATCGACCGGTATAGCTCGCCGATGACAAACTTGCCCTGCAGGTCTTCGGGGCGCATTTTGGCCACAGCTTGGGCAAAAACGGCGTTGTCGCGCTGCCAGGTCAGCATATCGGAAGCCGACCCCATCTTGTTCTTTCGCCCGTAGGAGATCGGACACTGGGTAATGGCGTCAATCACCGAGAACCCCTTGCTTTCGATCCCCTTCACGACAAGATCGGTCAGCAGCGTGGTATGATAAGCAGTACCGCGGGCCACATAGGTCGCACCGGCGGCTATTGCCAGAGCGGCGATATCAAACGGGCGCTCGATATGGCCGAACGGAGCGGTGGTGGCCTTGCTGTCCGCAGGGGTCAGGGGTGAATACTGCCCCCCGGTCATGCCGTAAATGCTGTTGTTGAAGATAATGGTAGTAATATCCACATTGCGCCGCGCGGCGTGAATGAAATGATTGCCGCCGATCGCCGTGGCGTCGCCGTCCCCGGTGATGACCAGCACGTTGAGTTCCGGTTTGGCCAGTTTGATCCCTGTGGCGAAGGTCAGCGCCCGGCCGTGGGCGGTATGAACAGTGTTGAAATTCATGTAGCCCGAGGCTCGCGACGAGCAGCCGATGCCGGAAACCACCACCGTCTTCTTCTGATCAAGGCCAAGCTTGTCGATAGCCCGCAAAATAGCGGCAAGCAGGATGCCGTTTCCGCAGCCGGGGCACCAGATATGAGGCAGCGCCGACTGGCGGAGATACTTTTCAATGGTGCTCATCGCCCGATCCCTCCCGCCGCCGTAACAATAGGTTTCAATATTTCCTCAGGCTTGAACAGCTCGCCGTCATATCTTGTGACTGATACGACTTTTTCCCGGGGAATATAACGCTCGATCTCACCGACCAACTGCCCGTAATTCATCTCCGGGACAATGACGGTTTTGGCTTTTTCGCCGACCTTTTGCACCAGTTCTCTGGGAAACGGCCAGATGGTGATGAGTTTCAGCAGGCCGGCCTTGATGCCTTGCCGCCGGGCTTCTTTCACCGCCGCTATGGCTGTTCTGGAGGTGCCGCCGTAGGCAATGACAACAACCTCGGCGTCATCAAGGAAATGTTCGGTATAGAGCGTCAACTCGTCGGAGGCCCGTTCGATCTTGCTATGCAGCCGTCCGATGAGCTCCGCGGTCAACTCGTTGTTTTCGGCCGGCAACCCGCGATAATTGTGGACAAGGCCGGTCACATGATAGTAATATCCTTCGCCGAAGTCGGCCATTGGCGGAACTCCGTCGGCGTCAGGCCGGTAGGCTTCGTAATCTTCAGGCCGCCCCTCCGGCCGCTTGCGGTCGATGACCTCGATCTCATGCGGCTCAGGCAGCTCGATGGACTCCCGCATATGACCGATGACTTCGTCCAGCAGGAGAATGACCGGTGTCCGGAATTTCTCGGAGAAATTCACGGCCTTCACCGTGACATCAAAAGCTTCCCTCACCGAACCGGGCGAGAGGACGATAATACCGTGATCGCCGTGAGTTCCCCAGCGGGCCTGCATCACGTCGCCCTGGGCCGGGGATGTTGGCTTGCCGGTGCTGGGCCCCAGCCGCTGAACGTTGACGACAACCACCGGAATTTCGGCCATGGCGGCATACCCGAGCAGCTCCTGCTTCAGGGAAAATCCGGGACCGCTGGTGGCGGTAATGGCCTTGACCCCAGTCAGTGCGGCGCCGCACACCGCTCCCATGCTGGCGATTTCGTCTTCCATCTGAATGAACTTGCCGCCCAGCCGCGGCAGGCTGTCAGCAAGAATCTCCGCGATTTCGGTACTCGGCGTGATCGGATAGCCGGCGAAAAACCTTACCCCGGCCGCCAAAGCCCCCATCGTGCAGGCCTGATTGCCTTGCATCAAATGCACCTTACCCATTGGTCTCCCCCTTGCTTGCCTTGACTACTTTGATCGCAAAGTCCGGGCACCGGAGTTCGCACTGACCGCAGGAGACGCATTTGTCGGGATCCCGGGCGAAAATCTTGCCTCTTTCGTCCAGGGCCAGCACCTGCTTGGGGCAAAAAGTCACGCAGATACCACAGCCTTTGCAAAATTTCTGATTAATGTCTAAAGCCACATTCATACCTCCTAAACCTGTCCAAGCGTCGCCAAAACCGGCAAGCTCCCGGATCATGAATTCCAACTACTAATATAGCCTAACTGATACTGCCAGGTAAATACATTTTGACGAAAAAAGTATAATGTATACAATATACTTAGAACATCAAAACGATTTTGGGGCTGCTATCCCAGACTTTCCTCACAGCGGTAGCCGGGTATCCCTACCCGGCCACAGCGCAGCGTCATTGCTGTACTTGACGTTATTTATTTTCGCTCTTATATTTTGATTTTCGCCATCATTTTCTATTTTCCTGCCGTAAGAACCTTGCTGCCTGGAATATTCACCACAACCGGGGATTTAAACTCCCTAATCGAGTATTGTGAGTAATGTATACAAAGAACATTCGTATTTGGGAATAAAGGAATTCATTAAACTGCATCCTGTTACTATTCGGACCAACACGCTGAACAAAAATATTGAAGGCACGCCTGCGTGCCTTCAATACTGCGGACTGCCGGACCGGCGTCTTAGAACATATAAGACCACTGCCAACCATAACAAAAAACCGATTCCGGCCCATATCGGATTCACCATCCCGCCAAAAAGGAAACCGGCGATCACCGGTCCACTGTACCAGCGGATAAAACTCACGCCTTCACCTCCCGTTTCCCGAGCCTGTGAAGATAGTTTCTGCTTGCGTCGCGTTTTTTAAACCCGAATCAGCAAAAAAACTGTCACAGGCTGGACAGATGGTGATATACTCTTTTTAGCAAACGGAAAGGACGTGCCAAAACATGTTGACACCGGAAACCACGCTAAGCATTAAGCTGGCCCGAACCTTATGGTACAACACCTACCGGGGCCGGGTAACCGATGCGTCAGGCGAATATCTCGCCACAGTGCGCCTCATCCCCACCCTGCCGCTGGATCGCGCCGAATTGCCTCCCGATGCTCCGGAAGCAGATTCTTATCTGATCGTGCTGGTGGAGGACGGAACCTTCGAAGCCGCCGATCTTACCGAATTTGAAAGCAAGCTGTCCGATCTGCTCCTGGTGCAGATGGCCCAAAACGGCTTCGCCGCCGAGTATTGCCAGTTCGCCTATCCCAGTCCGCCCTACACGCTTGCAGGTAATTCTAACGATCCGGTATAAAAAAGCTGTCTTTACGACAGCTTTTTTTATGCTCAGCTTATTGAGAAATCTATTTTTCAGGCCGTTCAGAAGCCCCCAGATACACCTGCCCTTAACGGGTGCAAAGCAGCTGGGGTTGCAGAGCGGCCTGACTCTTTCAAAGGTTTATATCCGCCAAAATTGCCATAAACAGAACGACGCTGACCAGGCTGTTGAGATCAAAAAACGCGACATCCAGTTTGGCCAGGTTCTGCGGCGA
>JARLHY010000183.1 GCA_031292015.1 Negativicutes bacterium
CTCTCGACGGCATTGAGCCAGGATCCCGAGGTCGGGGTGAAGTGGAATACCCATCGCGGATGATCGGCGAGCCATTCGAGAACCTTCGGGTGCATGCGGGTGGCATAGTTGTCGAGGACGGCGTGGATCACCTTGCCCGCAGGAACCGCGTGCTCGACGGCGCTGAGGAACTTGATGAACTCCTGGTGCCGGTGCTTGGGCATGCAGCGGCCGATGACGGTGCCGTGGAGAACATCAAGGGCCGCGAACAGAGTGGTCGTGCCGTTGCGTTTGTCGTCGTGCGTCATGGTTCCGCACTTGCCCGGCTTCAGGGCAGCTCGGGTTGGGTGCGGTCGAGGGCATGGATCTGGCTCTTCTCGTCGATCGACACGACGACGGCATGAGCGGGCGGCGCCATATTGCGGCCGACGATGTCTTCGACCTTGGCGGAGAAGGCGGGATCATTTGACCTCTTGAAGGTGCGGATACGGTGAGGCTGGAGCCGATACGTCTGCCATATACGCTGGATTGACGTGAGCGAGACGCCGACGGCCTTGGCCATGGCCCGCCCGGTCCAATGGGTGATGGCTCCGGGCGGCTCGGTGCAGGTGAGCGCGACGATCCGGGCGACGATCGAGGCCGGAATGGGCGTCGTGTCGGGCTTGCGGGTCTTGTCGCGGAGAAGTCCGTCGACGCCCTCCTCGGCAAAGCGCTGTTGCCAGCGCCAGACGGCGGGGCGGCTGACGCCGGCGCGGCGGGCCACTTCGAGCACCGGCAGACGGTCGCCGGAGAGGCGCACGATCTTGGCGCGCAGCACGTGTTTGAGTGGGCGGTTCCGATCCCCGATGACCTGGTCGAGGCGGTCCCGATCGGCGGAATTCAGGATCATGCTGACAGTCTGAGCCATGGCCCGAGACTCGCACATCTCAAGCGCCATGTGAATCTTCTGTCTGGATCAGTGCACTAGCTGTAGCCGCCGTCATCCTCTGGAACACGATGTACTTGAGCCGGGCAGTCGCCGAGTTGCGAGCCAGCGGCGAAGACATTGCCGATGACCTGCTGGCCCACATCGCGCCGTTGGGATGGGAACACATCAGTTTCAACGGCGATTACATCTGGCCCAGCGAGCCCATCCAGGGTGGTTTCCGGCCTTTGCGCAACCCGAATGGGTCAATCCTCGACACAGCCTGATCTTCCAAACCCCGCTGAGAACTCGATCTATGTTCCCGCCACGTTCCTTAGCGTACAATCTTGGGAAGATTCTGCGATGACCCCAACCAGTCATGAACGGTGCAGCCCTCCTCGGGAATGCCGTTGGGGCAATTGGAAATAGATTTCCGAATTTTCCACAAGATGAAAATCATTTCTTATGTCTGGGTGCCATTTCAGCCAAGCCAAGGACATCGTCGCCAGTGAGGCAGGTCAGGGCGCTGAGGCTGGCGTGATCCGCGCCATCTGCGGGCCGATAATTGGCGATACGCTCCGCAAGTCTGGCTTGAAGTCCAAAAATCGCCTATCGGGCGGGGGCGCCTATTGCATCGATTCAAACGAAAGCGTCAGTCGAATTTAGAAAATTAGTGCAAAAACAAAGAGTTAGTGCCATTCGCATGAACGAGGTGAATGCGGGTGAGCGCTATGGCGATGAATGTTGCATAAATTGTAATTTGAAAATCCGAAAGCTCAAATAAACAATCGATACGTTAAATCTGACAGGCCACTCAATGCATCCAATTCCCCCTAAACCTCTTGAGAGTTTTGCCGAGTTAAGGCAAAACCGAGGGCGCGCAGTTCTTTTGCTAGAAGATTACGAACCAACTATAAATGACTTAACCCGCCTTTTGTGTAATCGGCGCAAGGCTATAGGTGATCGGCCTGCTATGGAGCCTTGGAATGTCACGAGCGTGACGACATTGAAGGCCGCAGAAAAGGCCCTGTCACAGCGATTATTTGATTTAGAGATTATAGATCGAAATTTACCTGATGGGGAGGGGTTACAGCTTGTTGAATGGCAACGAAAGGCCGGGGTGCGCACGCCGATTGTCGTTTTGACCGACCGGAGTGATCTTGCCTCAAGGTTGCAGGGGCTTGATCGTCTTGCGGATCAGTATTTAGGGAAGCCCTATGATGTCAATGAGTTGTTGGCCGTTATCCGTGCTGCGACGTGGCGAAACCGGCAAGACGGATTGCTGAACTGCGGCAAACTGGAGGTCAGTTTTCAGGGGCGTGGCTCGGCCTTTTACTGTGGCCGGGAACTCGATCTCAGCCGTGAGAAGGAACTGGCGGTTATTGCACTTCTGGCGCTGATGGACCCCGAGCCTGTAACGCGTGAGATGTTGTTGCGGCTCGTCTGGAACGATCGTGCCAGCAATCTCGAAGGGGATAAGGTTGCGCCCACTCTTTCCCGTCTGCGATCTAATCTAAGTCGGGAGGGGGTTCCTCCAGAAATCATCGAGACCGTGCCCAGTGGGGGATGGAAATTGAACCAAGGTTTGCTGCAACAGGGGCAGGGGCGATTAAAGTGACAGAAAAGACCGTAGGGTTGGATCGCAAACATAGCCTGCTATCCAGGTTGATTATTCTTATTGCGTTCTTTGTCGTCATGGCGGCTGCTGTTGGTGTTTGGTTGTCGATTTACCATCAGCGGCAGAACGAGAGGAAACAGGCTGAAATTTCTGCATGTAATGAAATTATTGCGTTGAGCCTGACATTAAAGAACGAGCAACCTGCCGGAATTCTTAATTTTATAAATGAGCGTCAATTACTGAATGTATTTAATTATGAATTTTATGATCATGGGATTTTTTTTACTCATGAATCTAAATTTAGAAATGTAGACATCTCAAATATAAAGCCTGATATGGCCTGCCAGGCTCTTGTATCCCCAGAGCTAGCTCGTTACCTATCAAGTCAGATTGGTGCGGTTTTTTTTGGAAAAACGATAATAGAAATTGATAATAATCAATATATAATTGAAAAATTAGGAAATAAAACCGGAAATTCTGATTTTTTTATTAATGTTATTGCGCTAATATATCCATCATCTCTGATTTTTCCAGCTTGTCAACTGCTATGCTCTGTTGTTTTATTGGCATTGGTCATGATGGCAGGCTGGGGTGCCCGGTGTGGCTTTCGACGACGTATTGATGCTCTCAATCAGGTCTTTGAGCAACTCCGTCAAGGGGACACAACGGTGCGGCCACAGATCGATGGGCAAAATGATGAAATTTCCTATCTTTCTTCTCATGTATCGGCTGCATTAGATAGAATATCTACCCTTATTCGTCAAGTACATTTAATTACAAATGAAGTAGCTCATGAAATAAGACGGCCATTAACACCCATATTTCATAAAATATGGGAGGTTAATGATAGAATAGAAGATATTTATATTAGAGAATTATTAGATGATGTCTATAATAGGATGATTTTATTGAAAAATACATTGAATGAACTTCTTGATTTTGGCGCCAGGATAGGGCTTGGAGATGCAATTTTTGATCGATTTGATAGTATCGATATAAGTGATTTACTTAATGATGTTCTAAATAAATCGCAGGAAAAATTTGATGAAAAGGGGGTAAAATTGGAGAGAAAAATTGATAATAACATTTATGCGATTGGGTCTTTAATTATGCTGAGAATTGTTTTTGATAATATAATAGATAATGCCATAAAATATACCAGTACCGGAACGGTCAATGTTGTATTAGAGCGACTCGATTCACAAAATTTCTCGCTGTTAGTTCGCGATATGGGGCCTGGAATTGGTGGCGAAACTGCGGGCAGGCTGTCTACCCCATTTTATCGTGCTGCTTCTGCCAGCCATATCACGGGTCATGGTTTGGGAATGACATTGATTTTGGATATTGCCGCTCACCTTGGCTTTGCGGTATCCTATCGTGACCGGGTTGATGTCTCTGGTTGCGAAGTTCAAGTGACTGGAGCGATGCTGCCCTCTGGTAATTTTGGGTCATTAAAGAAGTTAAAAAATAAAGCCATATAATATAGCAATATATGGAGTCATGGTGATCTTTCATGAAGTATGAAATATGATGAATATATGTCATGCTTTCCGTATATTCTTTATGGTGAATATCATATCAGTATTTTTGACGAATTCATCTGAGGCTGGAGGAGAAATTGAAGGGCAATTTAAAGCCGCTATAATCGCTGGTGAACTTCTCGATTATGGCCGTGCCGCAGGTGATCCCTTAGTTCTGGCGGCAGCCGCCCGTATTCTGTCTCGGGCCAAGGTTATGACTCTTGATGCAACAAGCGAAAGCAGTTTGCAAGTCATCATGCGGGACGCGGCTTCCATGGCGGCTATGCCACCTGCGAAGGCGTTTCCACCAGCCGAAGTTCGCGGCATCGAAGGGGACGCGATATATGCGAGCACACTCTCGCTTGCGCCGGGGCAGGTCGAGACCTACGAACTGAATTGCCGCGCCGATGAGCAAATGATCGCTTCTGTCCGGCCGATGAGTAATAGCGATGTTTCGCTCTCCGCAATCGGGCTGACTGTCAGCGGGCCGGATCTTCATGCGAGGGGCCAAAGAATTTTGGATGGACTCTCTGTGACGTGGGTTCCGAAGCAAACAGACCGCTATCGTGTCCAGATCCAAAACGAGGCATCCGAGGGGACGCTTCACGTGCAATATTATGTCAATGTCCATTAAGAAGCGGGGCTCGCCGTTTGTTGCAGCACTGGCTGCGCTGAATTTTCTTCTGTTCAGTGCATCGGCGCCGGTGTCGGCCGGTTCAGCGGCCGCAGACCCGGTTGCCGCGATCCGGCTCGCCGGGCGAACCGCAACTGTCGGGCAGCTTCAGAGAGATCCCTGGGTCATGCTCGCGGCGGCTCAGATCCTCGGCCGTGTGGTTTCGATGCCTGCGGCTGCTCCAGCTCTTGCTTGTTCTGAGCTGACAACGGCTGTTCCGTCCGGTCAGTGGCAAACAATTCTATCCCTGCCCCGGATCATCGCCGAGGCCATGGCCTGGTCTGGTTGGGACAGGGCGGCGGTCATGGCAACAGCGAACCGTATCAATGGGGCGGTATCGACAGCCATTGGTGGTGATCGCCATAGGCTGGCGGCCGGAACCGCACTGCGCTGCGTTGTGCCCGGCACCATTCGGGCGCTGGGGATAGCCGGCGTGGATGGTGATGTGCGCGTTGCGGTTCGTGACCATGAGGGGCGGGACACCGCGCCGGACCCCGAGGCGGCCGGCTCTTATCAGTGGCTGTTTGCTGTCCGGGGCCTTGTCTTGGATCTCGTCAACGACGGCACGGGGACCGCCATTGTTATCATTCGCACGCAATAGCGCGAACGCCGAAAGCTGTGAAGCGATTTTCGGATAAAATACACGCGGGGGGCTGGGCCTGTGAAGAAAGCGCTTGGGATGTTTTTAGGGCTGGTCTTTGCTGCCAGCTATGCCGGTTGCGGGGCACGGGCGTCGGCGGCTGATGGGGATTTTTTTCCCTGTAATCTGCCTGTTAGGGGAACCCAATACGTTCCGCTTTTTTCAACCTATGCTGAACAGCGGGCGTGGGTTGATCATGCCGAACAACTCAGCCGGCTCTTTACTCTTGCTCAATCGGAAGGCGTTGCGCCCAAGGACCGGCTGAACGTGTGGCAAGCAATCCTGCTGCTGGCAGGCCAATCAGCCATGCTGAGCGACAGCAATATCATGGAAGCCCTGGGGGGGCTTGCCGACTCCTTTGAAACGAACAACTACCAGGCCATCGCCGATCATGGCCAGGAGGTGATCGCGCGCATGACAAAACTCCAGAGTCTGGCAGCCACCATGCCACCTGAGGAGTTTCAAAAGAGACTCGCTGCGTTGACCGGAGAGTTGGCCACGGTCGGGTCACTGAAAAATTCAACATCAGCGCAAATTCGCCGTTGTCTGCTCCAATACCGGCTTGAGACCGATGGCCATGTCGATTCATCACAGTTCCGAAATTGGCTGGATGATTTACAGCCGATCGTTGCTGAAGATGACCTTGCCAGGATCAAGATGCTGATCTTGAGGGGCGATTATGATTGGCCCTATCTTAATCCTGAATTGGTCCCTGAGAGCAATAAGCTTGCCGGGCGGTTTTTTGGAAAAGATGGCCGTGATCAATATGGATCTCCATTGTCGGCCCATGCGGAGGATGACAAGAAGGCCTCTGGTGTGTACGAGGACAAGGCCAGCCCGGCAGGAGCAAAGATCCTGCGGTCCATGATGTATGCCCCCGGCGATCCTTTGGGGGAGCGCTTGGCGCTTAATCTCGCTGGTCAGGGGAAATACGCGGAAGCGGCCGATGTCTATGGACCCGTGCTGGAGGAGAAGGAGCGTATTCTGTCCCGGGCCTCTTTTCTGATCTCGGACCCGGCAACACAATATCCGCCCAATTTCCTGACCGTCGGCGAACGTCAGACTCTGGCCGATTGGCTGCTCAAGGCCGGCCGGCCGGCCGCCGCTGCCGCCAGCTTGAAGCTGGCGTGCGCGGCCCTGCGTGCCGGTCCGGTGGCGGGTGCGCCACCGGCACCTTTCGGCCTATCGGCGATCATGCGCCCAACCGATGGCGCCACATGCAATCGCCAGCTTCTCGATGTGCTATGGGCAAGTGCGCCCGGTACGGCCCGTGATGCCGCCACTGCCGATGCTTTGGTTGCGGCTCAGGATGCGCAGACTCATCGGGCGGCGACTGCGTTGATCGATGCCACGGCCCGGCGCATTGCTGAAAATGCGGGTGCGGGTTCTATTCTGAAGGCTATTGATCGCACCCTCGCCGAACAAGCTGCAATCAGCCGGCGATTTTTTTCCAGCTTGCCGAAGGCCGGGCCCGAGACGTCCGACGGTACGGGCCGGCTCGTTGTGTCCGCGCGAGACAAGGCCGATTTCATTCCGGTCGCCGCTGCTGCGGCCAGCGCCTTCGAGGGGCAGAACGCAGCCATGGTGAAGGCGCTCAAGATGCTGGCCGACAAGGTTCCGGATTATGGCGACGCCCGTGCGCCCCATCCGGTTGATCTTGATGCGCTTCAACGTGGCGGGCTGTTGCATGACAACGAACTCCTGATCCAGATCGCCTTGTCCCAAGGCGAGCAAGCGGGCTATATCGTCGCGGTCACGCGCCAAGGGGCGGCCTGGGCGCGTCTCGGCCTGTCTTATGAGCAAATCGCCACCCTCGTTCACGGATTGCGGGATCATCTGGAGGGCGGGCAGGGGGCCGCTGATCGCAGCCCGGAAGACTTCACCCGTGATGCCCATGTCCTCTATGTCGCCTTATTCGGCGATCCGGCCATCGCCCGGCTGCTGGCTGATCCGGCTCGGGATACCTTGATCGTTGCCCCTTCAGGCCCTCTGGTCGGCCTGCCTTTTGGCCTGCTGGTGGCAACCGCCCCGGATATTGGCGGAGCGGCGGAGCCGGATTGGCTGATCCGCAGCAAAGCCATTGCGGTTGTTCCATCCGCATCCTCCTTACGGCTTCTGAGGCTAAAAGCGCCGCCGTCTGGCGGCAAGGCGACGATTAATCTTTTTGCCGTTGCGGATCCAGATTATGATCCGGCCAGCCATGGCCCGGAGCCGACATGTGCCATGGCGGTTCCAGAACCCCATGGCGCGATCAATCTCAATAAGGCCGCAGGGCAGGGAATTGACACCTTACGCCGGCAGCTTGCCCGCGCTCCTTTACCCTGTACCCTGGTCGAGGCGCATAGTGTCGGCACGGTTCTTGGGGCGCCAATCGCTTTGCTTCATGGCGACAAGGCGACCGAGAGCAATCTGAAGGCGGCTGATGCCAACGGGCAATTGGGCCAGGCCAAGGTGATTGAGCTGGCCACCCACGGCTTTGCCCCTGGTCAATTTGGTTTGACAGAACCAGCCTTGGCCCTGGCTGCACCCCATCCTGGCGATAAAGAGGATGGCTTTCTCTTCGCCAGCGAGATCACCCGGTTAACCCTCAATGCGGATTGGGTGATTTTGTCCGCCTGTAACACCGCAGCTCCAGATGCCGACGGGGCTGGTGATCTGTCTGGACTGTCCAGCGCTTTTTTCTACGCTGGTGCTCATGCGCTTTTGGTCTCGAATTGGAATGTCAACGGTGCTCTGGCCGCCCAGTTCGTGCCGCATATCCTCCAACGCCAGCAGCAAGACAAGCTGACGCGGGCCCAGGCTCTGCGCCAAACGGCATTGGATTTGCTGCGCACCAACCCTGATCCGGCTGATTGGGCGGTTTTCAGTCTGATTGGTGAACCGGATCAGCCGTTGTGAGGCCATCGCGCTCAACGTGGTGGAAATATTGATCTCACAGTTCAAAGGGGCGATCCGATGACAGCCGCATTGTCTGCGTTAAAGGAAATTCTCATTTTCGGCGGCCCTGATCCCTCCGAGTTGGTCCCCATGGATCACAGCCGGCATGGTGGTGCGCAACATCTGCGGGCTGGTTTCATCAGGTCTCTCCTGTCGATGGCAAAGGCCGAGCGTATCACGGTCGTGACTGGTGCCGAGCGTAAGGATGCCCTGCGTGAGGCTTTGGCGGCTGTCGATGTCCATGGCCGGGTGGCCGTTCAGACTTTTCGGGATCTGGCCGACCGGCCGCGTTTTGAGGCCGGCACGGTCATTCATGGCCTGGATATTGGCTTGATGGCGCCATTGCATCTATCGGCCCGTTTCACGGGCGGGCTCTGGCCAGTGACCGCCATGACCCATGATTTATTCGACCCCGCCGTATTCTCCGATCTGATGATGGCAAGTTTCATCGATCATCCGCCACTTGGCGCCATTGCTTGCGCCAGCCGGGCCGCCCGTTCTGTGTTGCTCCGTATGCTCGGGCATCTGGCCAGCCGGGTGATCAAGCCCTTGAAACTCGCCTTGCCCATTGTCCATCATGGGATGGATCTTGTGGGACAAGAGCCAATAGCCGGCCCTGGCGAACGCGAGGCCGTAAGGCGAGGGCTGAATGGGCAGGGCGATAGCCTGGTTCTCCTCTATGTCGGTCGGCTGTCACTCTCCACCAAAGCTGATCTGTCCCTTCTGATCACCGCCTGTTCCACACTGCGGTTTGCTGGGCCGGTTACCTTGGTGATGGCTGGCGGTGCCGGCGATCCATTGGAACTTGCCAAGTTAAGGGCACAGGCTGCCACCGCCGTCAAGGGACGGGCCGGTCTGCGGATCGTCATTGAGGCGGATATCTCCAATCCTCGCAAGCGTGATCTTCTGGCAGCCGCAGATGTTGTGATCAGTCCGGCGAATTCCCCGCAGGAGAGCTTCGGCCTCGCCCTGGTCGAGGCCCTGGCTGCCGGACTGCCGGTGATCGCCAGTGATTGGAATGGCTACCGCGATATTATCAGCCATGGAAAAAGCGGATTGCTGGTGCCAACCACGATTGATCATGGGCGCTTTGCCGATCTTGGCCGGTTTCGCCCTCTGGAAAGCAACAACTGGCTTTACCGGCAGATCAGCACCACGGTGACGATAGACTCTGATGCTTTGCGTCATGCCATTGATTGCTTTGCTCACGATCCGGCTTTCAGGCAAAGCTGCAGCGACTATGCAAAATCTGCTGCATCGGCCTTCACCTGCCAGCGTATGATTGAACGCTATGAACGGTTGTGGCACTTGCTTTTGGTGTTGAGCCATCACCAATCAGCCCAGCCCCAGCCCCAGCCCCAGCCCACCTTGCCGCTCGATTGGGCTGAGGTTTTTCTCAAGCACCCTACTGACTGGACCCGGTAAGCAAAATGACTGGTCTGTGACCATGGCCATGTACTCTGGAAATACTCCAAGCGTTTTGACTTGTTTGAAGTCGTCCTGTAATAACTTACAAATTGTGTAAGTCTGCATTTATCTCTTTATAATATGGGGCAATTCGCTAAATTTTTTTGGCGGTGGACAAGAAATCCCCGTACTTCAATTTAAAGGAATTGACTATGCCGACGGCCAATAAACTCCTGAGCATGATGAACGGCCTGAACATGCCGGTTGCTGTCTCGAGCTCCAACGGCGCCATCCGGGCCATGGAACAGCGCCTGTCCCAGATCCGCGCCGGCCAGGTGCAATCCATGGGAAGCTGCCAGTCTGGATATTCAAGCTGGGGCAACTGAATGATTGCGGCGCGGTCATGCGTTGCATGGCCGCGCCGCGCATCCGGCTTTTCTGATCGAGGAGGTGGTTGGCGCCGCCCTGCTGGCCTGCGCTGACTGGCCCTTAATCCCCGCCTGACCGAGGCCCAAATCTGAACTTTCGGAACTGACGGCTGCCGCAATTTGCCGATCAGCGGCCGCAGCATCACGCGCACAGGCTCGTTTGCGCTCAAGGACGACCATGATGAAAACCCGGCTTATCCCGCTTCTCGCCCTCACCGCCCTGCTGGCTGGCTGTGCCGATGGCGCGCTCGGTAACAAGCAAACCCTCGGCACCGGCATCGGTGCCCTGGCCGGCGGCCTGCTCGGCTCTCAGGTCGGCAGCGGCGCCGGCAAGGCGGTGGCCACCGGGCTTGGCGCCCTGGCTGGCGGGGCCATTGGCGGCGCCATCGGGGCTGCTTTGAACAAGGCCGAGGCGGCGGCCCTGGATCGTGAGACGGAAACGGTGCTGAACGGCCAAATGAACAAGCCGGCGACTTGGACCAATCCTGAAACCGGCACGACCGTATCTGCCGTTGCCCTCAGTCAGACGACAGAAAACGGCCAGACCTGCCGCTTGATTGAACAGAAGGCGACGGTCAATGACAAGACCGTCACCGCACCGGTGAAGAAGTGCAAGCAAGCCGATGGAACGTGGAAAGATGCTTGACCGCACATGTCTTCGGCGATCGTCAGTCCCTCTGGCTAATCAGAGAAATGATACGATGACTAGTCAAAGGTGTGATGGAATATGCTTTTTCGCCAAAAACATATTACTCTGATCGCTGGCGCCCTGATCCTGGGTGTTTCACTCTGTGGCCGATCTGCGCTGGCCGGTGGCGCGTGCGAAACCATGACGCAGTCAGATGGCCCGGATGCCGGCCGATCGGTGCTGATGTGCCCCGGTGCCGATGGCGTGTGGCGGCCGGTCGGGAGTGCGGGGCCGGCCGCCGCCCCGGCACCGATCGGACGGACAGTCTATGACAATCTGGACGATGCCCTGGCCACCGTCCTCGTGGCCAGGGGGCGGCCAGAACGCTATCTGCCGAACAGCAAACAGCATTTGAGGATCATCAATCAGCGCGCCGATGGCACAATCAGCCTGTGGGGACAGTACTCTGCCAGCTATGACCAAGGGGCACCGCGTCAAGGCCAATTCTTTGCCCGAGTCCAGGGGGTTCAAGTCCTCTGCATTGATGTCGGCGCTTTCAATCCTCAAATTCCGGCATTAAAGGCCGGCGGGGACACCCGCGATTGTGAAGCGCCTTTGACCATGGCGGCAGCCGAAGCCAAACATGCGCAGGCCCTTGCTGCGGCAAAACTGGCGAATGAGAAAGAAGAAAAGGAGGCTCGGGAAAAACAAGAGGCTTTCTCAAGAAAGATAGATGGGTATAGAAGTGTGAAATATAATCCGCAATGTATAAAAATAGATAATAAGGTGACTTATAAAGAGAGTTATCCTTATGTATGTAAATCTGGTAAATCAGTTTGTCGTGAAGACGACGTAGTGCAAATTTATAAGCGTGAAAAGTTTGAAAATTACGAATATAATAATATTTGTGACTATCCAGTTAGAGTTAATATAATATGTGATCAGTCTGGTATTACGCGTTCTATTTCAGATTTCTTCCTTGGTAGCGCCGGTATACGTGAAAATGAAGTGTATGATCAGAATGAAAATTTACTTGTTGTAATAAAAAAAGGTCAATTTGATATGCCAAGAACATGTAAAATTAAAAATTAAAATGAAATTTTCTCTATTTATAAAATTTAATTTATTAAAACACGTCATTTTTGTAATTATAAATCTTATTTCTGAGAATTATATTCCTTTAATATTATAAGTTAATCTGAATAATGATAGCATAATTTGCCCAGAATTGGCTGAAAGAGTGCGATGGCACCGCATTTGACGTTTAAGATACTGGTCTGCAACCGTTCGATTTCGAGGTGTTCCTGTGAATGTGGTCTTCTCTCAGTCCTTTTTGGACGATACAGATCATCTGTACGCCAGTCATGCGAGCCGTTTCGAGGCAGACGGCTTTTTGCTGATCAAGAGTGTTATCGATGCCGGTTCTGTTGAACCAGTCTTGGAGGCCTTCAATGATATTTTTGACGGCAAGTTCGAAACTGGAGCTTTTCCAGATTCTTGCCAGTGGCAACGGGGAACAAGTTTCGAGCATCTGCCCCGCCAAGCCCTCAATGGCTGGAAAAGCGATCGCCGGATCGCCCGTTTGGTTACCGCAGAGCCGATTGCCGCCCTGGCAGCCCGTCTGATGGGGTGGGCGGGAGCCCGCTTGGCCACCGACTCTTTGTGGATGAAGCCGCCCGGCTGGCAGGCCGGCGGGTTCCATCAAGATACGATCCCCGCATTTGACCCACGGGAAACAATAACCTGCTGGATTACATTGACGCCGGTGTCCGAGCGTAACGGATCATTGGTCTATGCCCGCGGATCACATCGCTGGAAAAAGCAGCGTCTGGATGGGCCGGACCTCAAACCAGGCGACCGGCCGCAAAGCTATGTGACCAGGCTTGGGCAAAGCCAAGGGGAAAGAGTGGAGTTTCACGCCATTGAAGCGCCAGTCGGCAGCATTTCCTTTCATAACGGGCTGACCTGGCATGGGAGCCACCGCAACGCGACGGACGGCTGGCGTAATGCTCTTGGTATCCACTTGATTCCCGCTGATGCGCAGTTTGCACCTGAGCCGGGTGGTTTCATCTTTGGCCGCTACAAGAAGAATGGCGCTCTTGATCTTGATGAGAATTTCTTTCCAGTGTTGTCGGGACAGAGATCCGTTTTTATCGATCACTATTGTCAGAATGGGCTGTGCGGTTAGTACATAATTTGTAAGTACCAAGCATCTGAATATGGGCTGTATCGTGGTGGATGTGCTCTGAATATCCGACAAAATATACCGTCACTTTGCTCGTTGATCATTTCCCAAACTCTGCAACTTATAGGGCATTTTCCGATCCAGTTGAGATGGAAAAGGCTCTAGATGGCGATAGGGGCCCGCTCATGAAGCAGCAAACCGTTCATACTATCGGTCGCCTGGCCGTTACGATCCCCACGGGGACGGTTGGCATTGCGTGCGATCAGATCACCGCATTATCGATCGCTGCCAGCAGCGGTGTTGAGCGCGTCTATGCCGATGGCCGGCCGGCCTGGGTTGCACGCGCGCCCTGGCAGCCGCTGCTGGCCAGTCAATTGTCAGGATTGGAGGTCGCAGTGGAGGCCTGGGCTGCCCATCTGGTGATCGTGGCTTTGCCAGACACGTTGTTGCAGCGAGGCCGGAATGAACTCATCGAGGCTTTGGTGCAAACCAGCGGGCAGGGAGATGAAGAACTCGCGGCCCTGATCGGTGAATTCCGAAAAGCATTCCGCCAAGCGTTGGCAGACAAAGGGTTTTCTCTTGATGAGAGCGGGCCGGCGGATTTGATTGTGAACAAACCCGGCGTGCGTTCCACAGCTTATGATTATGACCATGACCGGGTCATTGGCCTGCATATCGATAACCACCAGAAAATGCCGCTGAACGAGCGGCGCAGATCCTACACGCTGGCCAATCTTAACATTGGCTGGAATGACCGTTTCCTTGACTTCATTCCACATTCCGTCTCTAGCCTGCTGTCTTTGACGGGAGAAGGCAGTGACACGGCCAAGTTACCCCGTGACATCAAGGATGCATTTTTCACCAGCCTGGTGGATACGCCAGTGATCCGGGTCGTCATCCCGCCTGGTACTGCCTATCTCCTGAATACGCAAAATTGCATTCATGATGGGGCGACACCGCCAGGAGAAATGCCAGACGTTGCTTTTTTGATGATGGGGTATCCACAATGAGTGCTCGCGACTATGCCGGACGTCTGCGCCAAATGGTCATGCAGCCAACGCCCTTTTGTAATCTTGACTGTGACTATTGCTACCTGCCGTTTCGGGATGACAAGACGGTCATGTCCCTTGAGGTGGTGGCGGCGAGCTTGCGGTTTGCTCTTGAGAGCGGCCTGCTTGGTTCCACCGTGGAAATGCGCTGGCACGCCGGCGAGCCGCTGGCTGTGCGCAAAAGCTTCTACCACGCTGCATTCGAGATGATTGACTCTGCGCTCGCTGATACGGGCATTCATGCCGAGCATTCCGTGCAGACCAACGGCGTTCTCATCGATGAGGAATGGGCCGAATTCTTTGCGATCCATGATGTGCGCGTGGGGGTCAGCCTGGATGGGCCGGCTCACATCCATGATGCCCATCGCCGGACTAGGCGCGGTTCTGGTAGTTTTGCGCAGGTCATGCGCGGTATCGAATATTTGCGCGCTTACGGGCTGCCGTTTGACGTCATCTCTGTTATTACCCCGGCAACTTTGGCGGATGCTTCGGGTTTTCGTGATTTCTTCAGCAATCTGCCGGGTCTACGCGAATTGGGGTTCAACGTAGAGGAAAGCGAAGGGGCACATCAATCCCAAATTCTCGCCACTGATGCGTTTGAAGCCGCCTATCGGCTCTTTCTCGGCGAACTGCACCGGTGGTCATGGCAAACCTCTATCCCAGTTCGCGAATTCCGA
The DNA here is from genome assembly GCA_031292015.1 of Negativicutes bacterium. The sequence continues at coordinate 14,646 of JARLHY010000183.1, forward strand.
GCCATGCGGGATCTGATCCTCTATGGCAGCACCCCCGTTATCAACACACAAAACGATCCCTTCAGCATTTTAACCGTCGCCGCCAATGGCGATATCTCAACTTTCTCTCCCGAACTGTTGGGTTTGAGCCACCCAGCCGTCGAGAGCTTCATTCTGGGAAACGTTCTGCACCATTCCCATCATGAGGTTTTTAAATCCAAGCTCTTGGCCGATCTGGCGCTGGCCATCGATCACGGGCGGATGGCCTGTCAATCCTCTTGTGCCTATTATTCTCTCTGTGGTGGAGGGGCGCCAGTCAACAAACTTTATGAAAATGGCTCTCTATCATCAACAAGAACGCGCCATTGTTACTTAACCATACAGATGATCGCGGATTGCGCCTTATCAACAATGGAAAACGAGAGATTTTAAAAATGAAAAATATTTATTCAATATATAAAATACTTTTTTATAATATTATCTGTGATCATTATTTAATAATTGTTCCAGTATTAATATTAAGTATTTTGGCTTCTGCGTGCCAGATGGCGTTTCCTATTGCGATGGGCGATGTTATTAATGACCTTACGATTGGTTCTGCTAGCTCTGTTGATAATCCCTGGTCGCGGCTTAGCCCATTGATCGTTGCGGGGCTGCTCGCGGCGATCTTGAAGTACCTCTCCTCCATTCTGGCTGATCGTCTCGGCGCAGGCATTGCTGAAACGGTGCGTAGGGCAATTCATCGTTCTGTCGTGCAGGCCAAGCTGTCCGATACGAGGCACGTGCCCAAGGGGGAGTTCGAGGCACTGACAACCGAAGAGCCGGAATATTTTGCACGCCTGCTGTCTCAGGCTATTCCCTTCTTCATCGTTCAAGGCTTTTTGACCATTGCCGTGGCAACATCCATGGTTATGAAAGCAGAAATTATTGCCGTGATGACCTTCATTCCTTTTATCGGTCTATTCCTGGCCGCCTTATCGCTGCAGGCACGCTTTGTGACAAAGTTCCATCATAGCGGCCGGCTGCTCGCCGAAGTCGGTCTCTTTGCTGGCGAAACTTTAAAGGGATTGCTGACCGTTAAAGTTTTTACCTGGGAACGGGCGCGCCAGGCCGTCTTCGAGGAAAAAATTGCTCATCTCAGGATCACTGATACGGAGGTCAGAACAAGCGTTTCAGCTTATCATTTTATTGTACAATTGGTCACCACCATGGTGATTGTGAACATTTGCGGGATTGGGATTTGGCAGTCCACCACCCAAGCGGCGCACTGGACGGCTGGCGACGTTGTCGCGCTTGGTGCTTTGGCCGGGTTATTGTTCCAGCCGCTGACTGCTCTTGTCGAGATTTCGTCCTGGGTGCCCCGTGGCTTTGTGGCAGCGCAGCGCATCGCGGCCTTTCTATCTCTGCCGGTCGAGCAGGAAACTGCTGCTGTAGAGCCGTTTTGCAAGCCGCCACGGATCTGTTGCGAGAAGCTGAGTTTTGGCTATGGACCAGACAGGATGGTGCTCAAGGGGCTCGATTTGTGTGTCGAACCAGGTGAGATGGTTGGGATCGCGGGCCGATCCGGTATTGGGAAAAGTACGCTGATCAACCTCCTGATCGGCGGTTATCAGCCAAACGACGGGTCTATTTTGATCGGTGATCAACCGCTCAGTTCCATGGCCTTGGCATCCTGGCGTCGTTCGATCGGTCTGGTGCCGCAGGACTGTATGCTTTTTGAGGGATCGATCCTTGATAATGTGCGCTGTGGCCGTGACTGGCTGACGGATGAGCAGGTGATGACTGCGGCGCGTAGGGCACGGGCCCATGATTTCATCATGCGGCTGCCCATGGGCTATCAGAGCCATGTCACGCAAGAGGGCAAAGGGTTGTCCGGGGGCGAGCGGCAGCGTCTCGGCATTGCTCGCGCACTTGCCGCCGAACCACCCGTGCTGATTTTTGACGAAGCGACTTCAGCGCTGGATGCGGAAACGGAGAACGCGATATTGGATGATATTTGCACGATGGCGGCGGGATGCACGGTGTTGTTTGTCTCCCACCGTTCATCGCCTCTCAGCCGGGCGGGGCGGGTTGTTTCCCTGGAGAACGGCAGGCTTTACCCTGTCCGTTCGTTGACTGCTCCGGCTGACCTTGATGCGCGGCAACGTCCATGATGGATCGCAATTGGTCTCATATGACGGTCCATGGCCGTGTTGACTGTGCTGAAGCCGACCTCAAGCAATGGCTGGGGCGTGGGGATTTTGGTGCGATCCTTGATTGCGCTGGCCATTTCGTCATCGTCGCCACCGATAGTCATCATTCAGATGTTGTGATTATCTCGTCCCGGTCGGGCTTGATAAAATATTTTTACTCGCCACATTTGTCTGGCCGCCAGTTTCACCATGGCCCCAGTGTCCATTCTGTCGTTACGTCAGCAGATTTGCCATGGGGATGGGATTATGATGCTTTGGCCGATTATTTTGCGCTTGGCCACCCCCTGGGTGCCCGCAGCCTGAACCGCGATGTTCAGCGCGTGCCGATGGGTGCGGTGTTACGGTTTTCTGCATCTGCCCAGGGGGTTGAAGTCACTTCGTATCCTGATCCGCAGCGAAACAAACAGGGCGGTGGGCGCGGGGCCGTGGAGCAGGCGCTTGACGCTCTTGTCCAGACGGCGAAGAGACTGCCGGACGAGATCGATCTTTCCATGTCGGGTGGGTTCGATTCCCGTGTCTTGCTGGCGGCTCTGCTTGCTGCGGGCAAAAGGCCGCGTTTGATCGTTTCCGGCGCGCGGTCGTCCTTTGATCGCGATATCAGCGAAGCCATTGCTAAGGGCTGTGATTTGCCTCTGGAGGCGGTTGTCGTCAGCCAAGCAGATCTTCTGGGGGCGGCAAATCATGTGGCCTTGTCAAGCGACGGCCAGTTGCCGTTATCCCATGTTGCCGGGTTGGTCCATTGTCAGGTGTTGGCCCGTCCGGGGGTTCCACTGCTCATGGGGTTCAATGGCGAATTTGCCCGCAGCTATTATACCCCTCAGCCAGCCGGAAAATGGCTCCACCTGATCAATCGCCCCCCAGCCGAGGCTGTAGACGTCTTGATCGACCGTATCCAGCCGCCATTTTTGCCAGATGAAATGGCGGCTGTTTCACAAGGTCTGGCTCAGGCATTAAGTGAGGAGGCGATACGTAGCCGCCTTAAAAAAGAAATATACGCCCTTAATGCGGAAAATGCGGCCGAAACCTTGGATGAATTCTATTTATCCCATTATGGCCGTCACAAAAGTGGCGCTGACCTTTCTTTTTTAACGTCTATTAATATTGATTGGAATGTACCATTTTTTGATTTTAAATGGATAAATTCGATTAGAAATCTTGATTTTTCCTACAAGCATGGTGATCTTTTTCACAGAAAGGCAGTCAGTATTCTCTCTAAAAAATTAGATCGCTTTCCATACGAAAGCGATTTGAAATTTTCATCAAAAAAACAGCATATATATGATCAGTATATAGATCAAAATATTTTTAAGATTAAATTTACCTCCGAGGAGCCTTTTATCAGAAATGCTGATCCTGAATTTCTAGAAAAAGATACTCTGTATAAAATATTTAAATCGCAAAATGACCATGGGCTACGTCCCCATATATTTTTCTCGTTATTCACACTTTTGCGCTGGCGTGATTTAACAAGAAATGCAATTCAATGATGATTGATCTTATTGCGATGAAATGAAGATCTTTATAAGCTGCTCAGGGTAGCGGATGGCCATCACAGCCGCGCCACTGTGGCTGCCGTTCCGCCCAGGCCCTATGCGCGCAAGGAGAGACTGCCCCGCCATGCCCCGTCCACGTCCACCGCTACGTCCTGGTGACGTGCTGCGAGTCGGATGCGGTTTTCCGCGTCAGCGTGTGGATCAGGGCGCTATCGACTTCCTGCGTGTTCACTACGAGACCGATTCCCCTGGTCTTGGCCATGTGGTCGAGGTTGTAGAGGACGGTATGATCATCGAACTGTGGGGCCATCTGTTCCACACGCCGGAACTGGCCACCGCACCGCATCTCTGCCGTCTGAGCCGGATCGAGCGGTTCTTCGCGCCCCAACGCCTGGGTGAAGCGGTCCTGCGCCGCGAGGTCCGGGCTGGCCGGGTGGTGATGGACCGCTCTCGCCGCCAGCGGAAGCAGAGGCTGGTGTGGGCCTGGCTGCACCGCACCAGGGGGCGGCTTCCTGTCCTGGAGGCATTGGGCGGGCGGATCCGCCTTCCTATCCTGCGCAGGATGACGTCGTGGTTGTTCTACCGGTTGGGGCGGCTGGGCATCCTGCCGCCGTTCAATGGCTTCCTCGACCATGGCCGGCTGATCGATCGCATCGGCGTCTCCATCACGTTGACCTATTCCGGCCGGCTGCGGGCGGTCTGGCTCGACCGGATTCTGCTCCACAAGAACCAATCGCTGCATCTGGTCGGGATAGACTTGGGTCTCGGTGAGCAGCGTACCTTCCGCCTCGATCGGGTTGACGCCCTCGAGATACCGATGCTGGGGTCGGTTGAAAGAGATGATCTCTATTGGGAGCTTCAGGCCTTGTGCCTGTCCCGCGCGGACTGGCTGGGGTACTGGAACCGGCATCAGGCCAAGTTCGGACGTCCGCCGGCCCCGCCCATCGGTCCTGTCGGGCGTGTCCTGGAGACAGCGGGCCGCCTCTCCGGGGTGGTCGCACTGTTGCCCGGACTCCTCGCCCGCGCCCGTGCTACGGCGGTCCGGGCCTATCGGGTTCGGCGCATGGCCCTGCACGCGCTTATCCGCTCCTCGCTGGCCGTCCGCCATCTGCCAAGCCGGAAGGCGCTGCGCCGGGCCGCGTTGCTGGCCGAAATGCCGACTTGGCGCCGCCGTCTGCTGCGGGCCATCGCCACCGTCGAAGCGGGCGGCCGTGACCAGATCACCTGCCTGCTGCCGATGAATGCGCTGCTGGCCGATTCTACCCGGTGTCTCGCCTATCTCCGCCATCTGGTCGCGTTGACCATCAAGGAGGCGGAGGCGGATCCGTCCGGCCATCCCGAGGCGCAGGGGCTCTTGGCCGAGGCCCTGTCTTTAGCCCCGGTCTCGCCCCGGCCAATCCCATTGGTGGAATGGCAGGCGGCGCAAAGGCTGATGCTGCGCCTGAAGTCTCGACAACCCGGCTCCAGGCGGATCGGGATTCATGCCCGCCGCCCGCAGGGGGCAGATGCCCGCCTGCTGCTGTGCCAGTGCTTCCTGATGGCTGTCTATGGACTGCATGATCACCGTGGTGATGCCCCCTGGAATGCAGCCGTCGTGCGGATCCCGAAGCAGTGGGGCTTCTATCGCGCCAGTGCCTATTTCATTGCCCGCTGGGATGATTTGCGGTTCCACGTCGATGCCACATCCGCGCCACGCCTGCGGGCCATTGTTGATTGGTGGGATGTTGAGACCGCCCGGAAAACCGGTGCCCACTTGTCCTCGATTTGCTTTCGAGTATCCAGGGGCTCCATGCCCCCCTGATTTTACGAGCACCCGCTCGTGGTGCCGCAATATGGCGCCGCCCGCTCATGCCGTCGTCGTGTCGATCGACGAGAAGAGCCAGATCCATGCCCTCGACCGCACCCAACCCGGGCTGCCCCTGAAGCCGGGCAAGTGCGGAACCATGACGCACGACGACAAACGCAACGGCACGACCACTCTGTTCGCGGCCCTTGACGTTCTCCACGGCACCGTCATCGGCCGCTGCATGCCCAAGCACCGGCACCAGGAGTTCATCAAGTTCCTCAGCGCCGTCGAGCACGCGGTTCCTGCGGGCAAGGTGATCCACGCCGTCCTCGACAGCTATGCCACCCACATGCACCCGAAGGTTCTCGAATGGCTCGCCGATCATCCGCGATGGGTATTCCACTTCACCCCGACCTCGGGATCCTGGCTCAATGCCGTCGAGAGCTTCTTCTCGGTTCTCACCCGAAGGGCCATTCGACGGGGCGTCTTCAAGTCCGTCGCC
>JARLHY010000184.1 GCA_031292015.1 Negativicutes bacterium
ACGCTTCTACTATCTGGTTCTTTTCATCTATTGTCCTCTTAGTGTGTTTTCCCATATTATCACCCCCAATCTTATTAAAACAAAAGACAGCAGTTTTCACTACTGTCTTTTTTCGGTGTCCGTTTTATAGAGTTAGTCTCCTCCCGCTTCTTTTTCTTGTTTTCTTGTATTGCCCCTATCAGCAACCCAGCCCAAGACATGCCCCGCAAAGCAGACCCTCGATCTCAAGAGGTTCAGCCCCATCATCCCGAAGATTGGTCAGTCTATTCGCAGTCGGATCCAGCGCGGTATGCAATCTCCTATTCCCCCTTATTTAGTCGAAGGAAGGAAACATTTGTCGTAACGTGGAATACACCATTTACCCCGATGGTACGAGAACAGCAATACTGCTTTGCGCCTCACAACTGGCAAATCTAGTTCGATAAAGGAGGACCCCCATGGATAAGGTCGGCCAGTTGCTCCGGAACCGGGTCTTTCCCGACAAGTCCATTATTATATTTTGCGCCATTTTGCTGATCCTGGTCTGGAGCGGCACGGTATGGCAGATACAACAGGACTACAAACTAACCATAGAAAATGCACGGAACGACACGGATAAATTCGCGCTTGCCTTCGAAGAACACGTCCGGCGTGTTCTGAAAACCAATGAACAGTATCTCCTGCTACTAAAAAGCGAGTATGAGAGTCGAGGCGTAACGCCGTCGCTTCACGCGATGATACGGCGAATGATGGACGACCCGCTGGTAAATCAGGTTGGTATTCACGATAATCAGGGCCGGGCGGTAATAAGCGGTCTTGAAATTCACCCCAGTCTTACCTTTTCGGATCTTCCTCATTTTACCGCCCACATGCTTGAAGATACCGGCAAGCTGTATATTGGCAACCCCATTATCGGCAGGGTAACTTTAAGGCAAACCATTCATCTTAGCAAACGCATCAACAACCCCGACGGCAGTTTTGGCGGGATATCCCTCATCTCCATATCGCCCGCTTACTTTAGCAATTTTTATAGCAACATGCACTTTGACGAGCATTATGTCGTGCGACTGATCGGCCTGGACGCAGTTGCCAGAGCGAGCAACCGTGAACAGGAGATCGGCGCTGGTCTTTCAACCGCCGCGGTTTTTAAACACTTGTCTGAAGGAAATACCGGGTTTTACCGCTCCCTTGGACAATACTACGGTACACCCTATCTGGTAAGCTACCGGGTGATGCCGGAGTATCCCCTCATTGTTCAGGTGGGTGTGTCGGAACAAGCTCTTTCGCCGATGCTGGAGCGCCGCAAGGTCTACCTCTCCGCCGCCGGCGGAATCAGCATTTTCATCCTGTATTTTTCCGCAAGCCTGATGTTGCGCTCCCGGAAACAGCGGTTGGCCGAGAAACGGTTGCAGGAAAGCTATGAGCAATTAACGTCGGTCAACGAGGAGCTTGCGGCTTCCGAGCACGAAACCCGGACGCACTTCGATAATATCGCCAGTTTAAACGCGCAGCTGGCCAGCCAAAACACGGTTCTCTCTACGCTTCACGAAACCGCGATCGGCCTGATGGGGCGTTTGGACCCCGACGAGGCCCTTTCGGCTATCGCCGGCAAACTGTCCGAACTGACCGGCACGGAGCATGTCTATATCTACATCCTTGACAAAGAAAAGGGGTTAGCCCTCCGCAAGGTCGGCCTGGGAATCTACGCCAAGGAGATGAACACCTCCCGGTACACTGCCACCGGCATGATCGCCGAAGTCTTGCGCCTAAAGAAGACATTCATTGTGGACGACTACAGTACGTGGGAACACCGGGTTGACACAGAGTCCAACCGCCTAATCCGGGCTAACGTTCAGGTGCCCCTGATTGTAGGTGGCGAAGTGATCGGCACTCTCGGTATGGCGTTTACCGAAGACAATCGTCGCTTCAGCCCGGCTGATGTGGGCCTGGTCGAACAGTTCGCCGTAGTGGCGGCCATTGTGATCGACAACGCCAGGAAGATAAACGAGTTGGAGCAAAGCCGCAGAACGGCGGAAGAAATATTCAATGCTGCCGGCGACGGTTTCATGGTTACCGATGAAGACGGCAATATCCTGGGCGTCAACCGGCGCTTGACCGAGATGTTCGGCTATTCGGAAGATGAATTTAAACAACAAGGTATCGTTCTGATTTCAACGCCGCCCCATAAAGAGGGGGCGCTGGCCAAAATCCGAAAAACGCTTGTAGAAGGCGATGTCTCGCTAATCAACGAACGCGAAACCCATGACCGCAACGGGCACCGCCTAGTTGTAGAAATCAACAACACGCGGGTGGTTATCAAGGGGAAAACCCGCTGCCTGTCGGTAATGCGGGATATTACGGCCCGCAAGCAGTTGGAAGAAAAAATGGAATTTCTCCGCGAAAGAGACCTAATGACCGGCGCGTACAACCGCTCCCACTTCGAAACCGATATGGCGCGGATTCAAAACAGCGACCACCTGGGCATCGGACTATTTGTCTGTGACGTCGACGGCCTCAAGCTGATCAATGATACGCTCGGTCACGCGCAAGGAGACGAACTGCTAAAAAGAGTGGCTCATATCCTGGAGACCGGTATAAAACTGCCGGACTATGTTGCCCGGATTGGCGGCGATGAATTTGCGAGCGTGCTCTTTGGACCTACTTGTGATCAAATGGAAAAATTGGACGAGTACTACCATCACGAGGTAGATGCCTATAACGCTGAGTTTCCCCACCTGCCTCTCAGCCTGTCCCTTGGCTGGGCCATGGATGAAGAGATCGCAAACGTGGAAACGGTGTTTAAAACGGCCGACAACAACATGTATCGTCGCAAGATGCACCAGAGCCAAAGCGTCAGAAGTTCCATCGTCCAGGCCATGATGAAGGCGCTGCAGGCGAAGGATTTTGTGACAGAGGGCCACGCTGACCGCCTGGGCGACCTGATGGAAGAGATGGGAAATCGGCTTAGTCTCTCGCAGGGAGCGACGGCCGACCTGCGGCTTTTGGCTCAATTCCACGATATCGGCAAGGTCGGAATACCTGACAGCATTTTAAAGAAACCCGGGAAACTGACTAATGATGAAAAAACGGTCATGCGCCAACACTGCGAGATCGGGTTCCGGATCGCAAAAGCTTCCCAAGACCTGGCGCCGATAGCCGATTGGATCCTTAAACACCAGGAACACTGGAACGGCGGCGGCTATCCGCTAGGTATAAAAGAGGAACAGATCCCTCTCCCCTGCCGAATCTTAGCCATCATTGACGCGTTTGACGCCATGACCAACGACCGCCCTTACCGCAAGGCGATGAGTCTGGCAGATGCCTTCGATGAGATTCTGCGCTGCGCGGGGACCCAGTTCGATCCGTTGTTGGCGAAAGAATTCGTCTCCATGATGAAGTCGAAAGCGTAGAGACAAGGTAACGGTTCTTCCTTCTTTCACATTTATCAGCACCACGCTAAAAGAGGCATACTGCCCCTTTAGTATCCAATCTGCCAAATTCGTGCGTATTCTTTTTCAAGGCTTAACATATCAGATAAACCTCCCCCAAAGCGCAAAAACAGCGGCCCACGCCGCTGTTTCTTTGTCGTATTGCCCTTATTCTTCGTCTTCCGGCCGGTGGCCGTGCCACATGTGCTTGCTGTTGTTCATCCACTCCTGGACGTCGTTCAGCGTCTCGCCGAAGCGCTGGAAGTGGACCACCTCCCGCTGCCATAAAAAACGCAGCGTAGCCTTGGCCAGCGGATCGCAGGTGGCCGCAATCAGGTGCTCGTAGGTAACGCGGGCTTTTTGTTCGGCAGCCATATCTTCAGTCAGGTCGGCGACCGGGTCGCCCAGGCAGGCGATGTATTTTGCTGACCAGGGTACGCCGTTGACGTCGGTCCAGAACAGGCCGCAGCCATGCTGGGCCCACTGGCCTTCCCAGCCGGCGGCTTTGAAATCTTCCGGGCAGGCCCCGTCCACTAATTTATGCACAAGGGCGGCGATCATTTCCATATGGGCCATTTCCTCGGTGCCAATGTCGGTCAGGACCGCTTTGGCCATATCGGTCGGCATGCTGTAGCGCTGGTTGATATAGCGCAATGACGCTCCCAGTTCGCCGTCAGGTCCCCCATACTGAGTGATGACCATTTTGGCGAACTTAACGTCCGGGCAAGTGACCCGCACCGGGTGTTCCAGCTTTTTTTCATAGATCCACATGCTCATGCTCCCCTATCTATTTATAACTCCCAGGGCCAAGGTCCTTTGACCCATTGCCACGGGGCCTCAGAATGCCCGCCCCAGCCGAAGTTGAGAAGCGGTCCGAAACAGGCGACATACTCTTTTTTCAACTGCATCAAAGCCTCAACAGCGCAATTGTAATCGTTGACCGCGCCTTCATCGCACGGATGGGTATCAAGGTAAAGATTCAGTTCAACTGCGACAAACTCCATCTCCTGTATTTTTTTCAGCATACCAGCCGGATTTTCATAGTCCACAAGTGTTCACCTCCGCGTTATTTCGGTATCGGATATACACCGAACAGCTCAGGAAAAAGCGTGCCTTTCATCAGGGCCTCCTTGGGTGAAAAGGCCTGACGGTAAAACTGCCATGGCACATAGGAGTGAGCCAGCAACTGTCCTGACATGGGTTCCTCGCACATGCATTCGGCCGGCGGAACCTCCTCCATGGGCATCATCTTGTGCTCCGGCATCATCATCGGCTCGGGCATCATTTTATGCTCCGGCATCATATGATCCGGCATCATCATATGCTCAGGCATCTTCTTTCCCATGCCACCATCATGCCATGCGGGATAGCGGGGTCTTCTCAAATCAATCTCCCTCCTTTATTGTAAACCTACTACATCTTATGTGAAATTTACCAACGGTGTCACACAGCAACAAAAAAAGTCCGACCATCAGTCGGACTCAGTTCAGAAAAAAAGCTATATACTATAGCAAAACCCAGACTGTTCAAAAAGGCCAAGATGCCGGACAGACGTTTCGGGAGAGCTCGCAGACAGTACGTAGACGGTACGGCCCGAGCTCTCCCGAAGCTTCAACGACGCAGATTGACCTTTTTAGCAGTCTGTCACTGTACAGGAAGAGGCATGATCAGAAAGGCCAGGATATACAGCCCCACCCCGATGCCCCGATAAAGCGACCCCAAGGTCCATACCATGCGAATCAGGCTGACGTCGACGCCGCAGTAGTTGGCAACTCCGGCGCACACCCCGAAAATCATACCATGGTCTGGATCCAAAGCCAATCGCCTGCCGAGCGAAAAACCGTCCAGCAGCGACGGTCCGCCTGCCAGCATGTGCCACAGCATGGCGCCGCTTAAAAGATATGCCCCGACCCGAATCAGCAAGAACACTGGTCCCGCCCCTTTTCCAAAATGGCCTTATTACCATTATTGCCACTTCGGAGGGCGGTTAATCATGACCTGCGGCCAGGACGACGAATCAATTTAAACCGCTGATCGCCGGGCGTCTCCGGCGGCGCCCCGGAAGCGGAGCGCTGGGCGGTGGAACGGCGGGCCACGCTGATCAGAAGCCCCACCGCCACAAGATTGACCACCAGCGAAGTTCCGCCGAAACTGATGAAGGGCAGCGGAATGCCGGTAACCGGCAGCAGCCCAGTGACCATCGCGATATTACCGACCGCCTGTCCGACAATCAGGAAAGTTGCTCCCACCGCCAGGATCATTCCGAATCCGTCGGAAGCCTGCAGCGCTATCTTGATCCCGTGCCAGGCCAAGGCGGCGAACAGGCACAGCACCAGCGCCGCCCCGATGAAACCCATTTCCTGACACAGTACAGCAAAGGCAAAGTCGGTGTGCGCTTCCGGCAGGTAGTGAAATTTACTGGCCCCCTTGCCGAGTCCGGTGCCGAAAACACTGCCGGACCCGATGGCCAACAGGGCCTGAACCGCCTGATAGCCGCTGGTTTGCTGATAGGCCCAGGGATCAAGCCAGGCCAGAATGCGTTCGGCCCGGTAAGCCGCCGCGTACACCAGATAGACCGTCCCGGCGACCACGCCGAACAGCATGCCGTAGGCCTCGCGCCGCGGTATCCCGCAGGGCAGATACAGCACCAGGCACGCTGCCATGATAACCACAGCCGTCCCCATATCCGGCTGTTTGAGTACCAGCACTCCCATCAGGCCGGTAAACGCCACCGGCCAGGAAAACAGGCTCACCGGGCGCCCCCGGTCGATGCGCGGTCCGAGATAGGCGGCAGCCATGATAATCGCCGTCAGTTTTGCAATCTCCGACGGTTGAAATGTAAAGCCGATTTTCAGCCAGCGCTTGGCTCCGTTGGCGTCGACACCGCCCAGATGAACCGCGACCAGCATCACAAAAACAACGATAATAATGCCAGGCAAAAGGCGCGGCAAACGTCGGTAGTCACCTCTGGCAACCGCGATCAGCCCGATAAATCCGAGTAACAAAGCGATAAGATGTCGTTTGAGAAAAAAGTAGCTGTCCTGCAGCAGCTGGCCGGCCATCACGAAACTGGCGCTGAAGATATTGACAATGCCCAGGGCAACAAGAATGAGAACAATATACACGACAGCCTCACCGGGACTCGACCAAGGCACCGGTATCTTTCGCAAGTGCGCTGCCCCCCTGTCAGAAAATAATTGCTGTAGTCATTATACCAAAAATGGCCGGGTTCCCCAATAACCAAACGGCGACCCTGCCATATTATATATTACTAATCCGGGCTAGAGGTGATAACATTGGAAACCGGGCCTTTCAAGCTCTTGGTCATCGACGCCTTGAGCCACGCCGCCCTCATCGCCGACGGACCCAGTGGCGAGATTTTGACCGAACTGCCCCTGCCCCGGGGGTATTCGGCGGTAGATCTGGCAGTTAGTACCGATTTTCGGACTGCCTGTATTTCCCTCGGCCGCGACGATGGCACCGGCAGCCTGCGACTGCTTGACCTGAAGAGCCATACTCTGGATTCCTCCTCCCCGCTCATTCCCTATCCGGCTAAAGTCTGCCTGTCACCGGTGGGGCAGACCGTGTACCTGGCGGACCGGGCCGGGGCGCTGTATGCCTTGGCCCTCGGCACCTGCGCATTGACCGGCTGGAAGAAACCGCATGGCGCCGGTGCCTGCGCGGGACTCGCCTGCGACGGTGAGACGGTTTACGGAGCCTGGGAAAGCGCCTCCGGCGGCGTTCTGGCCAGCTACGACCCGACAGGCGGCATCACCGCCGAGCACGCCATCGGCGGCATACCGACCAACCTCATCCTTGACCGCGGCCGGCTGTTTATACCCTTTACCGCCACCGCTTTCAGCGGCGAAGGAGTCTGTTTTCTGACCCCCGGACAAAACGACGGCCCCGGCGCCGTCGTCCTGCTCCAGTGTTCCCGCTGCTCGGCCGTCGCCAAGGCGTACCCGATTCACGTCGCCGTCGACCCCGCCAAACAGGTGGCTTATGTGTCCTGTGAAGACAACGCCACCATTGGCGTCATCGACATCGCCGCTGCCCGGCTCCTGGCCGGTTTTTCCCTGGGACGGTCGGTCTCCCGCCTCACCCTGCTGCCTGACCGCAGATTCGCGGTGGCTTCCAGCAATATGTTCGCCGATCTTTGTCTCGTCGATCTTGTCAACAGGCGGCCGTTTTCCTTCACCGCCACCAAAAGGGAGATCCTCAGTCCGTTAGCGATAATTGAGTAGCGCTACCCCAATAACGACAAACAGCGCCCCCAGCCCTTTGCTCCAGGTCAATTTTTCCCCCAGCACCAGCAGTCCAAGCACGAACGCCACCAGGGGAAAGGCGGCCACAACCGGCGTCACCTTACCCAGTTCGCCGTATTTCAGCGCATAATAATAGGCAAGTTGGCCGAGGAGGGCCGCACACAGCCCTTCCAGGCATATGAACGCCACATCCCGGGGCTGGGCGCTCATCACCGCCGCCCCCTTGCCTGTCGCCAGGACAAAGACGACCAGAATCAAGGTGATAACCCCGCTGCGGATAGTGAGCGCCGTGAGCGGCTCAAGGCCGCCCAGCCCCAGCTTGCCGAAAAGCGGGGCCAGCCCCCACAACAGCATCGCCAGCAAGGCGAATACCAAACTGTTACTTACCATCTCAGGCTCCATAAATCCTCGTAATCGTGGCGGCCGGCCCTTCGCGGCGGCCGCTGTTTTCCCTGGCCGTAAAGCTGGGTTAAGTATACCAAGAATTGGCACCCTCGTCAAAACCGGCACAAACAACGACCCCTTTCTAGTTGAAAGGGGTTTTGTCGCTTAATGTCTATCCTGCCTCTATTCCGGCTTTTTACCCAGCGGCCGGGGCCATTTCCCCCCCCACTTGACCTTGCCCGCCTCCGGCGGCTGAGGCTCAGGTACTTGGGGTTCAGGCTCCGGACGATGCTGCGGCACTGGCGGCACAGGCATCACGGGCTGCGGAGCAGGCGGTTTTGGCGGCGCGGTCTGCGCTTGTCTGACGGCATAGTCGCCCTCGTCGTCCTCCTCCTCTTCGTCGGCGGCGTCGTAATTCATCGGCTGCAGCGGGCCGCTGACGGCATCCGGCAGGGGTGGAACAGGCTCGGCCGTTGCCAGAGTTTCCTCAAGATTTAAGTACTCCATATCGCCGTCTTCATTATATGGCACATGGCAGCTCTTCTCCAGCATGGCCAGGATCAGCATGAAATGGTCCGCCTCCCGCCGCAGATGGTCGGCCAGTTGCGCCGGAATGATCCCTACCAGTTTGCATTCTTTGATCAGGCATTCCGCCGCCCGGAGGAAATCCCTCAGTCTTGCTGTCGACACCCTGACATCCTGAAGGAAGCGCCGGAACGACGCGACTTCCTCGACTTCCCCCCTGAGCATGCTGACAAAATCCCGTCCCTGAAGATACAGCTCATCGAACTGAGCGGCGAATTCCATCGTAATCTCGATCAGTTTCCGTTCCGACGGGTCAAGCCGGTGGACAACGAATTGGGCGTGATCGGCCATCAACCGGAGCCAGAAAGCCACCTCCCGGGCGCTGGAAACCTGATACATCGGGGATTGTCCGGCACCCAGCTTATCCAGGAGACGCTGTACATATTCCGCTTCCCGGGACAAATGATCCAAATACAGCGCAAAATTGCAGCCCGGCAACTCACATATCAGAACCAGGTGCAAAACCCGCCGGTTGTAACGGTAAAAGTCGCCCACCACAACCTGAATTTCGGCGACCAGCTGGGCAAATCTCCGCTGGCTGTTGACCCCATCCAGCTGGGTCAGCAAAGAGCAAAGCTCCTGCCGAAATGTTTCGGCTTCATTGATCAGCCCGGTGCTGTCACAGGGCAACCCGGCCTGAATGAACAAGGCGTGCTCTTCCAGAATCCGCAGCCAGAACTTCAGCTCTTCCAGGTTGAGCGGTGGAACCACCTGTCGTTTGACGTTGGGAACGCTTGGCCGTGGCATAGTAACACTCTCCATTTTGCCAGATTTTTTGCTACTACATTGTATGCCACACCAAGCCAGTTTGTTAAATTTTACATAATCATGAGACAAATACTGCTTCGCAGCGGTAAATTCTCTGTCCCTTTGCTCTGTACTTCTCTTCGTACTCGGTCGTAACATTTCCCTGATAATTGCTGTCTTCAAGATCAAAAGTCACATTCTTCAGTACCAACCCGGCCTCGGCGAACTCGGCCAGCGAAAACTCGAACAACTCCTCATTGTCGGTTTTAAAAAACAGCTCGCCGCCGTCGGCCAGAATAATCCGGTACTTGTCCAAAAACCGCCGGTGGGTCAACCGGCGTTTGGCGTGCCGGTTCTTGGGCCAGGGGTCGCAAAAATTGATGTACAGCCGGCTGACCCCGCCTGGCGCAAACACTTCGGCGACACGGTTAACATCAAACACCAGGAGGCGGACATTGACCAGCTGCTGTTCAGCTACCTTTTGCGCCGCGTAAAAAAGGACGTCCTGCTGGGCCTCGATTCCGACAAAATTTACTTCAGGGTTCTCCTGTGCCATCCCGCAGATGAACTTCCCCCGGCCTGTCCCCAGCTCCACATGGAGCGGCGCGCCCCGACCGAACATTTTCTGCCAGTTCATGTCCGGACCGGGTTCGGGGACAACCGATGCATACTGCTTGATCGCTTCAGTCACCCATGGCTTTTTTCGTAAACGCATTACATCACCCACAACACATTGTTAATTATTGGAAATTTTTGCTTTTATTTACAGGAAATTTCCAGCGAACATAGAATAACTACATTATTGGATAAATTTTCCATTTTGGAGGTTGCCGTGACCGATCCTGTTTACAGGCAAGACCCTCAGTTTCTCTGTGACGCGATTCCTGCCGCCGTTATTGCCATCAATCCCGGCTATCAGATCACCCTGTTCAACAAAGGCGCCGAGACCTTGTTCGGAGCGGATCGTAGCAGCATGCTGGGCCAGGACCTGCGCAGCTTTTTTGCCCTCAGGCAATCCACCCGGCCGGCGCTGGAGGAGACCCTGTCCACGGGAGTAGCCTGCCTTTCCCGGGAACAGACCTTGCATTTTAACGGCCGCTCTTTTCCGGTTCTCCTTGACGTGACCCCGCTATTCGATCCGGACCGGGGCATCAGCGGAGCCCTCGCCATGTTCCGGGATGTGGCCCACATCCGCGAAGACGGCCAGCGCCTGCACCATCTTGAAATACTGGCTGGAATCGGCGAAATGTCCGCCGGCACCATTCATGAGATACGAAACCCACTTACCTCGGTCAGCGGCTATGTCCAGCTGCTCCAGCTCCGGGCCGCCCGCGCAGCCGATGAGACCTCGGTCGGCTACTGCCGGCTGATTTCGGAAGAAATCAACCATATCAATACTATTTTATCCGATTTTCTCACTCTGGCCAAACCCCAGAGCGGCAAAATCGCCAAAATCGATATTGTCCGGCTTGTCCAGGACGTCCTGACCCTGATGTACGGCGAAGCGCTGCTCTTTAATATGACCCTTGTCCATCATCTGCCCACCGAATCGCTCTATCTTTTGGCCAACAGGGAAAAAATCAAGGAAGTCCTCATCAACCTCTGCCGCAACGCCTTTCAGGCGATGGTTCCGGGCGGCACCCTGACCATCACCGTTTCGGCCGACGCGGACAATATCCGCATCACCCTGAGCGACACCGGGCACGGCATGGCCGACGCCACCATCGCCAATATCTTCAAACCCTTCTTTACCACCAAAGAGGCCGGCACTGGCCTCGGGCTGGCCATCTGCCAAAAGATCATGCATGATCACAACGGCGAAATCACCGTCACCAGCGAAATCGGCCACGGCTCGACCTTCACCCTCACCTTCCCCCGCCTCCAGGACACCGCAGCCTAAGTTCCCTGCCGACCGGACGCCAAACGGAATCGCCCTCACAGGCGATTCCGTTTTATATTCGGCACAAATAATCGGTATTACTATTCGAAACAAGCTCAAAGGCCATTAAAAAAGGCTGAGATGCTAGGCGGCGCGGGGAAGCGCTCGAAGACAGTACAGCGGAAGTACGTCTAGAGCCCTCCCGGTGCGGCAAGTGCGCAGTTCTTGCGCTTCAGCGCTTAGAGATGCGGCCTGCCCCTTGCGGGTACGACGCAGATTAGCCTTTTTCAATGGCCGTTCTTATTTTTCGAGGCCGTACTTCTTTAAGTACCGATACAACGTCACCCGGCTGACACCCAGCATGCTGGCCAGGCGGCTCACGTTGCCCCGCGCCGTCTGCCAGGCTTGCAAAAAGGCCTGGCGGTCCTCTTTCCAGGAGCCGTCGCTGCCTGATTTTCCGGGCAGCTCGATCATCTCCGGCCCGATAGCGCCGCCGGCGGTGTGAAAAAAGGCCTGCTCCACCACCGTCTGCAGCTGTTTAATGTTACCCGGCCAGTCATATTCCTTCAAAAGTCTGATCGCCTCGGGCTCGATGCCCTTGACCGGCATGCCGTGCTGTTCGGCCAGCTCCTGAATAATGTGCTCAGCCAACAGGGCGACATCATCCCGCCGGACTCTTAGCGCCGGAACCCTGATGACCGGTTTGGCGATCAGTTCGTACAGACCCTCCGCAAATTTGCCCCGTTCGGTCAGTCGTTTGAGATCGCCGTCGCTGGCGGCGATGACCCGTACGTCGATAGCCTGAAACGGCCGCCGGCTCAGTTTGCCTGCCGTCAGCGTGCCTGCCAGTTCTTCAGCCAGCGCCAGCGGCAATTTCTCCACCTCGTCAAGGAACAGCGTTCCGCCGTTGGCCAGTTCCAGTTTGCCTGGACGCCTTTCACCGCTTTCGTCCACCGTCCCGAAAAGTTCACCCGCCAGTAGCTCCGCCGGAATCTCGCCGCACTTGACGGTAATCAGCGGTCCCGCAGCCCGGGAACTGGCCTTATGAATGCCGTGAGCCAGCCGCTGCTTGCCTGTGCCTGACTCGCCCTGCAGCAGCAGATACTGATCACCCCGGGCCACCCGGGCCGCTTTATCCTTCATCGCCAAAAAACTGTGGGAATTGCCCACCATGCTCGCCAGGCTGTAGCGGGCCGTATAACCGGCAGCGTAGGCCTCAAGCATCTGTAAATCTTCCACCGACTGGGAAACGGCGACCACACCCTCGATTTCACTGTCGCGATACAGGGGTATGACGGTGGTGATGTCTTCGTAGGTCTTGCGCGGCGTTATCCAGGTCGTCTCCTTATTGTAGGAAGGAATACCCAAGAAGCCTTTGAACAGCGGACTATGCTGATAGTTGACCAGCGACTCGTTAAGGTCAGGCAGCTCGTCTTTCCTGTCGCGACCCGCAGAACCCGTCAGCCGGCTCTGGCCAAGCTTGTTGGCGTAAGCCACCCTGCCGCCGGGCAGGATATGGTAGGCCGCCACCGGTACGGCATCAAGCAGGGCGCGTTTTGCCGCCAGACGAGACTCCAGGTCCAGGTAGTTTTCCATCGAATATTTCATCAGCAGCAGCAGCGACTCGATGGCCCCCGCCGGCAACTCGCCCTGCTGGGAAGACACCAGCGTCAGAAGGTACTGCATCTTGCCGGCCAAAAATACCGGCGCCGAACAAGCGTCCCCCGCCTGGCCGTCCTCGATCCACATTTCCGGACCGAACACCAAAAAGGGAGTCTGGTGTTCAAAAGCGATAGCGATGCTGGAAGTTCCGATATCCGATTCCGACAGCCGGGCTCCTTCCACCTCGCCCGGCGATTTCTGGAAAAACGGCAGAGCAAAGCTCTTCAGGGCATAACACTCACTATCCAGCAGCAGCAAGCTGAGGCTGTAATTGTTGAAATTTCCCCGGAGCTCCCGGTAAAGTCCGTCCAGGAAGGCCAGCGCCGTCTGATGCTTTTCCCGGCGCTCGTCCAGCTCCGCCTTGGTCAGTTTCACCGGCGGCCGCAGTGAATCACGGGGAATAGCCAGCGCCCTGCTTCTCTGCCAGGACTCCGCCACCCATGGGTGTACGTTGGGATCGGTCGTTCCCTGCTCGATGAAGCGGCGGTAGTAGTATTGCAGCTTTTCTTTGCTGCGGCGTTCACGAATCATAGCACCCTCCGAATTTTATTACCAGAAAACAAACACACCTGCAATCAACAAAAGTGAAATAATATTTATTATTTAGTAGAAATTATTATTTTTATTTGTTATAATGTACCAAAAAGGAGGGGTTTACCAGTGTTGATCAAGGAAGTAAACGTTGTCGCCGATCCGACGTTGCCCGAAGACGAAGTGCGGGCAATTGTCGAAGAAGAAATCCGTCTGTGGAACAAAGATAGCAAAACCCTCGGGTCGATCGAACTGACCCTGGATGGGGAAAATGTCGTCATCGCTGCCAGCGAAAAATCGCCTATCCGGCGAGTCCGACGGATCACCGGCTATCTGAGCAATATCGAAAATTTCAACGAAGCCAAATACAATGAATGCATAGCACGGGAAATAACGAAATAACCAGTCGCCGTCAACGGGACACGCCAGTGTCCCGTTGTTTTTGTCCTCAGCCGGCGTCGTAGCCCATCTGGCGCGAGATGTTCAGCGCCGTTTCCTTCACCAGTTGGCTGTATTCGTTTCTCAGCAGTTCCGGTTCCATGTTGGTCTCCACGCCGGAAATGCTGACTGCTGCAACCACATTGCCGGTATAGTCGTAAATCGGCGCCGCGATGCACCGGACTCCGGATTCATTTTCCAGATCATCCAGGGCGTAGCCCGCTTCCCGCACTTTTTTAATTTCTTCAATAAAGCGCGAAAAATCGGTAATGGTGCTGTTGGTCAGCTGCGGCATCCCCTGAATAACCAGCAGTTCCTTCACCTTGTCCACGCTCATCTTGGAAACCAGGCACTTGCCGTTGGCGGTGGAGTGGATGTAGTTATGGGTCCCCACCCCCGCAGCCAGCTTAATGTTGCGGTGACTCTCCCGCTTGTCGATATAGATCAGGTCGCCGGCAATCTTGTCCAAGATGGCCAGATAGATGGTCTCTTTTGTCCTTTGATTGAGTTCGTCCATAAACTTTCGGGCGTAGTTCGTCAGCACCAGGTCCCGTTTCACGACATTGCCGAAGGTCAGGAAAGTGAAGCCCAGGACGTAATTGCCGTTGTCCTTTTCCGCCAGGTACTGCCAGGCGACCAGATTCTGAACGATTCGATACACCGTGCTGATCGGCAGCGCTATTTTTTCGGCGATTTCGCTCAGACTCAGGCCATGGTCGTTAACGGTGCTGATTTCGTCGATAATCGTAAAAGCCCGGTGGATGGACTGTACGTAAAACTTGTTGTTCATAACCTTCTTGGGTCTGTTCATCATCATGCTCCTCTTTGCCGACTTGCACCGACAGGGCTTCCCTTGCCGGTCTATTTGATTATTTATATGTATTTTCAATTTGTCCTGCTTTTTCATCGTCATTCGCCCATAGGGGCCATAGTTTTTCAAAAACCGCGCCTGGTTTTCCCCGCCATCACCGGCCAAAGCGAGGGCCGCTTTCCGCAAAACAAAGGATTTTTACCCGGAGGCAACGAAAATAACAATGTTTTCCCCCGCGGCTTAATGAAATAGGCCGGGCACAGGTCGTCCGACGGCATCACCGCCGTCTACTCATAAGATAACAGGAGGTCAAAACATGGCTCAGGCATTCGCTTCCCCCGGCAAATACATCCAGGGTTACGACGAACTTTCCCGAATCAAGAAACATATTTCCCCGCTCGGCAGTTCCTTCTTGGTTCTGGCCAGCCCCGGCCGTCTGGCGGATCTGGAAGAGACCATCCGCACCAGCTTCGAAGGCAGCGATACATCCTTAGTATTTGAGCCTTTCGGCGGAGAATGCAGCAAAAAGGAGACCGAGCGGCTGCGGGAGATCGTAAAGGCTAAAAAATGTGACGCCATCATTGGGATGGGCGGCGGCAAAGTCATGGATACCGCCAAAGCCGTGGCCTATCACGAAAAACTGCCGATGGTCATCGTGCCGACCGTCGCCTCGTCCGACGCGCCGACCTCGGCGCTTGTCATCTATTATCATGAAGACGGGACCTTTCAGGACGTACTGCTGACCAGAAGAAACCCCAACGTTGTGCTTGTCGACACCCGCATCATCGCCAACGCTCCGGTGCGCCTGCTGGTAGCCGGCATGGGAGACGCTCTGGGCACCTTCTTCGAAGCCCGCACCTGCGTCGAAAACCACCGCCGCAACTTCGCCGGCGGCACTTCCACCATCGCGTCTTTCGCCCTGGCCAAAGCATGCTATCAGACTCTGCTGGCTGACGGGCCCGGCGCCTGTCTGGCGGTCGAACATAAAGTCGCCACCAAGGCCTTGGACAACATCATCGAAGCCAATACCCTGCTGAGCGGTCTCGGCGCGGAATGCAACGGCGTCGCCGGCGCTCATTCCGTCTACTTCGGTTTTCGCACCCTCCCCGGCTCCCACCGGTTCTTTCACGGCGAATGGGTCGCCTTCGGAACCATCGTCATGCTGGTCCTCGAAAACCGGCCCCAGGAAGAAATCGACGAAGTGGTGCAGCTCTGTCTCAGCGTTGGTCTGCCCACGACCCTTAAAGACCTCGGTCAGGAGAACATTTCCAGAGAAGATCTCCTCAAGGTAGCCCAGGCTGCCAGCGCTCCCAAGGAATCCATCCACAACGAAGCGTTCCCGGTGACCGCCGATGATGTGGCAGCCGCCATTTTGGTGGCTGACGCCATTGGCCGAAGCTACGTAGAGGAAAACTAGTCCCCTCCGCCTGAAAGAAAAAACAGCAGCGCCGACAGACCGACTGGCGCTGCTGTTTTTTTGTCGTTCATCCTTCAAAAAGCTCGGCCGGATTGCGCTGCCTGGGAATACTAATCCCGCGAAAGGGGAGTGGCGTAATTGAGCGACTGCGATATCATCGCCTCCGAAATCCGGCAATTGATCCGCATTGGCTATAACGATGACCGTATCAGCCAAGTAATTACCATGTACAGCGGCGGCAGGCTGTCCTGGCAGGAGTTGTCCCCCAACCAGCAGCGGCGCCTGGCCGCAGACCTGAGTCACTATGGCCGCATTGCCCGCAAATGGCACTATGCCCTAAGCGGCTGTCTGCGTTAGCATCCGGACCAATCACACATTCTTGGCCTGCTCCAGAATGCGGAGGATACTCTGCCCGTAGTTAAAACCAGGCACGGCCCATTTGCCGCTGAGGCTTTCCCAGGTGGGGCACTGGGCCAGATGAATCTCGCGGGCGATGTAATAGCGCGGGTCGACAATCGGTTTGAGCGGCTCCCGGGTGGTCGCGTAAGCCAGGAGGTGCTGCACATGGGCTATCGCTCCCTCGCGAACGTTGGAAAACCATATGCCCCGGGAATTTCCCGTTGTTCCGATCCCTGCGTAGTTGTTCTGTTCCGGCAGGACATCGCCGCCATAGCGGAAGAATCCTGTTTCGAGAATGGCCTGGGCGATGGCAAGATCAGGCCGGACTCCTTCCAGCCCTGCCTCCTCGTAATATATGTTGACAAGTTCCTCCACCGAGCAGTTCAGCCGCGGCAGGGGGTTTTGGCGGAGTATGTATTTGACCATCTGTTCTTTCGCCACTTCCGGCGCGCCAAAAATCGGCGTCTCCCGCCGTTCCGCCGTAATCGGCGGGGACGGGACCGGAAGTTCCAGCTTGGGCGGGGATTTTAGAATATTCATGATCCGGTCGTAAAAATTGGCATCCTGTCCGGCCGCAGGAGGTTTAGCATCTGCCGCCGCGGCCTGGGCACAGCCTGTCAGACCCGACCAGCCGACAAACGCCGCGCAGACCGCAACAAGAACCAATCTGCCGATACCAACGCGCATAAGCCACCTCCCAAAGAAAAGTACTAGTATAATTCAGCGCACCCCGGCCCATTTCCTGCTTGCAGAAAAAACTGCCAGCCGCGCAGGCTTCGAAGATAATTTAAAACCGCCGGAGTCTTTTTTCTCCGGCGGCTGTTGTTTGCTCACACGCGTTTGCGCAGGTTCTGGCGGCTGGACACATACATCCGGCAGTATCGCTTGCCGCAATTCGGCTTGATGCACGCCCGGCAGGCGTCCTTATCGCCGCAGTCGGCGCAGCGGCAACTGGCGCAGCTGATGGGAATATTCACCGACCGCCGTTCCGGCGACAGGCTGTAAAAAGAGCTGGGCTGCGCTTCCCGCACCGAGGAAAGGGTGACATGCTTGATAATGCTTTCCTGATCCAGCCGGTTGATGCCGATAAACTTACAGCCGATGTCGTATCGCCCGACCTCGTTTTTCTGGGTACGGACCACTTCGGTGGTTACGTTTACTTTGCGGTCATCCAGATGAAAAATCAGGTCAAGCCTGGTCCCGACGGGAATGGGAAACTTGCTGCTGTAACGCAGACCGCCTGCGCTCAGGTCTTCCAGCGGCAGTTGGTAGCTTTTGCGGATGTCATTGCCTTGCGGGGTGACAATACCAGTTGTGGTAAGCACCGTCTTAAGGGTAATCCGGCGAAAGTTGCGTTGGTTGCTGCTCATCTCCCTACCCCCCATCAGTTCTTTGAATTCCTTCGACAGCGTCTTTTTAAAATCCTGCTAAATTCTTCCACGCCGGCCTTCCGGCGCACACCGCGCCCTTTATCCCTTCTGGATTTTTGCCCAGGAGTCGCGCAGGGAAACGATGCGATTATAGACCAGTCCGCCGGCGGAATCCCTGTCGGCGTAAAAGTATCCCTGCCGCAAAAACTGGTAGCGGCTGCCGGCCGCTCCGCCGGCCATGCTGGGTTCCAGCAAGCACCCGGTCAGGGTGACCAGCGACTGCGGGTTCAGGTTGGCCTGGTAGTTCTCGCCGCTATCCGGGTCTTCGGCGCCAAACAGCTGCTCGTACAGCCTGACCTCGGCCGGGACGGCCTGCGCCGCCGACACCCAGTGCAGCGTGCCCTTGACGTTGGGGCCGCTGGCCGCGCCGCCGCTCTTGGTCTCCGGATCGTAGCTGCAGTGAACCTCGACAACTTGTCCGGCTTCGTCCTTGACCACCTGCTCGCATTTGATGATATAGGCGTGCTTCAGCCGCACCTCCTGTCCCGGCGACAGGCGGAAATACTTCTTCGGCGGGTCTTCCATGAAATCTTCCTGTTCGATATACACCACCTTGGAGAAGGGAAGTTTCCGCGAGCCCATCTCCGGATTCTCCGGATTGTTCTCGGCGTCCAGCTCTTCTACCTGCCCCTCGGGGTAATTGTCGATAACCACCTTCAACGGCCTCAGCACCGCCATTACCCGCGGCGCCTTGGCGTTCAGGTCTTCCCGGATACAGTGCTCAAGCAGCGCAAAATCGACAATGCTGTTGCTCTTGGCCACCCCGATCCGGTCGCAGAAGTCCCGGATGGCTTCCGGCGTATAGCCGCGGCGGCGCAGGCCCGAAATGGTCGGCATCCTGGGATCGTCCCAGCCGCTGACCAGACCGTTCTTCACCAGTTCCAGCAGCTTGCGTTTGCTCATCAGCGTATAGGTCACATTCAGTCTGGCGAATTCAATCTGCTGCGGGCGGCATGGATGATTCCCCGCTTCCAGCACCCAGTCGTACAGGGGGCGGTGATCTTCGAATTCAAGCGTGCAGATCGAATGGGTGATGCCTTCGATGGCGTCCGACAGGGGATGGGCATAATCATACATCGGATAGATGCACCACACGTCGCCGGTGCGGTGGTGAGTAGCCCTGAGGATCCGGTAAATCACCGGGTCGCGCATATTAACGTTCGGTGAAGCCATATCGATTTTGGCCCGCAGCACCCGCGACCCGTCGGGAAATTCACCGGCATGCATCCTTTTGAACAGATCAAGATTTTCGGCGATCGACCGGCTGCGGTACGGACTCTCCCGGCCCGGTTCAGTCAGCGATCCCCGGTATTCCTTCATTTCCTGCGCCGTCAGGTCGCAGACATAGGCCTTGCCGAGCTCGATGAGCTTGATGGCGTATTCATACAACTCGGTAAAATAGTCCGAGGCGTAAAATTTCCGTTCCTGCCAGTCAAAACCCAGCCATTTCACATCCGCCTGGATGGAGTCGACATATTCGACATCCTCTTTGCTGGGATTGGTGTCGTCGAACCGCAGGTTGCACTGGCCGCCATATTTCAAGGCTGTGCCGAAGTTCAGGCAGATGGACTTGGCATGGCCGATGTGCAGATAGCCGTTGGGTTCGGGAGGAAAGCGGGTATGTACTCTTCCTTCATGCTTGTTGTTGCGGCGATCTTCTTCGATGATATTGTGGATAAAGTTGGTTCCGGCAAAATTCTCGGTTACCGTCATCGTCTCTTTACTCCCTCTGTGTTGTTTTTCTTGCAACTATTGTACCACAACAAGGCAAAATTAGCCAAATCGCTCCGCCAAATACCGGCTAATAATTATGGCAATATTTCCCTTTGCTGTTTTATTGCCCCCCGCCAGGAAAGCTTGTACCGCCATGTTCCGAAATGACCGCAACCTTCCGCATAAGCTCCCGCCAACAGGACATGCTAAGCTAAAAGACTACGGCAGGAGGATAACCATGGAGCAACCTTATTCCATCAATGTGGACCTGCCGCCGGCGCTTTACGGCGAGGCCGCCCTTTATGCCAACGCCCGCGGCAGAACCTTGAACGAGCTGATTGTCGAAGCTTTGGAGTCGCTGCTGCACACCGCCGAGGGTGACTGTGTGTATCCCGAATGCCCGGGTCCCGCCCCCGAATGGGATAGTCATTTCTATAAGCGCCACTAAGAAAGGCGAAGCAGCAAGTCTATTTTTGAGCGGTTAGAAGGAAAAGGGAGGGGATTTCCGCAGCGGGACTCGCCCACATACGTGGATAAGTTCAACTAAAAGACTCGGGAAAGTTCCCGAGTCTTAGTTTCACTAATGACCCCAGCCGTCGGCAGCTTTGCTGCCGGCGACGGCCAGGGATGGCCTAGTACTGGCCGCGCCAAGGATGGCATAGCGGCCATGTGAAATGGCGTAGGATATCGTCCGTAGCGTTGGAATTCCCCTCCCTTTTCCCCTCTTTATCTACGACCTGAGGCGAAGCAGCAAGCTGCTTCGCCTCAGGTCGTTAATACCCTCATCTTTTGCACCGCGGTCAGCCGCCTTCGCTCACTTTTGCCTTCATACTGATCACGCCGGTACCCAGGCTGACCCCCAGAAAAACCAGCGCCAGCGCGGCGACATGGGCCCACCCGAGCGGTTCGCCCAGGAACAGCGCTGAAGCGAATACCCCAAACACCGGTATGCCGTTTTGAAACAGCGAACTCATCGACGCCCCGACCCGCTGGATGCCGGTGTTCCACCACACCGCCCCCAGAGCGGTGTTGACCAGGCTGGAAAACAGCAGTACCGCCACCGGCAGAGGGTCCCCGGCCCCTTCATAACTCCAGACCGGATTCACAAAAAAACCCAGGATCAGCAGCCCCGTCGCCCCCAAAACATGGCTGTAGGCCGTGACCACCAGGGGAGAAGCCAGCTCCGTGCCCTTCTTGACAAACAGCGATCCGATCACGAACATCAGCATCGAGACGAACATCACCGCGTCGCCGGTCAGGGTAACCGCCCCGGCGGCTTTCTCATGCACCACCAGAATCACTCCGCCAAAACCCAGAACGATCCCCATCAGCTTGGGTCCGGTCAGCGGCTCGTTCACAAGGTAGCTGGCCAGCAAGGTGGTCAGCAGCGGATTCAGGCCCAGGATCAGCGCGGCGTGGGTGGCGCTGGTCGCTGTCAGGCCCCAGGTCATGGTGAGCTGATGCAGGAAAATCGTGCAGGCCGCGACGCCGGCGATAGGCAGCCAGGCCGCCCGGTGCGGCAGACGCCGGCCGGATTTCCAGAGAACCATCGGCAGCAGCAGCCCGGTGGCCATCGACAGCCTGATCGGCGCCAGCGCCAACGCGGGATAAAAGCCGATCAGATATTTGACCATCGCCACATTGATACCCCACAGCATCACCACAAACAGCAGCAACGCGAAGATGAATCCGTTAGCGCCGTTTTTTTGCAAACACTCCACCGCCGTTAAGAATTTCTTTTATCGAAAGCCCTGGGCAATGTTCCCGGCAGCTCCGCAATAGCATTATCATACCATAACTGAGCTGCGAGCAAAAGAGCCGGTCCTTAACGGAAAAGCCGCGCAGGATAAGGGTCACGGTCAACCCCTCAAACCTGCGCGGCTTTTTCGTTGTTTTGCACCAGCTTGCCCTTGATCAGGCGTCAGATGGCTTCGGCAACCTTTTCCAGCTCTGTCGCCACAGCAACCAACTGCTGCATTGATGCCGATATCTCCTCGGTGGCCGATGACTGGCGCTCGCCGAGAATCATGGTATCCTTGATAACTGCAGCCATTTTGCCTGAATCGTTTTTAATAGAAGTCAAAATAGCTTTAATATCGTTTACTGATTTCTCACTGTTCTGAGCCATTTTACGGATTTCGTCCGCCACCACCGCGAATCCCCGGCCGCCTTCTCCCGCCCGCGCCGCTTCTATAGCGGCGTTCAGGCCGAGCAAATTGGAGTTTGCGGCCACGTCGCTGACGAACTGCAAGATGGAATCGGTCTTGGCCAGCGCCTGGGAAACGCTTTCCCCGAAAGTCTTCAGGCGGTGTAAGGATTCCGTCAGTTCCGCCGCCGAATTGGCCAGTTCCTGCGAAGCATCTGCAACCTCTCCGGCGTTGGCGGTAATATCTTTTGCCGTCTGATTGAGCTGGTTTTGCCGCTCCAGATTCAGTCCGATCGAGATTCCGCCTACGATAACACCCTTCTCCCGCACCGGCAGCCCCACCGTCTTGATGGGAAATCCGTATATGTCCGCAGGCAGGACGCGGTAGTCTGTCTGCCCTTTGCGAAAGCACGTCATCAGCGAACCGCTTTCAGGAACCTTATCCCCTGGATTAAAATGCAGCGGAAAAGTCTTGGCCTGGGCAAAAGCGAGGACCACACCCTCGGCGTCCACCAGGCAGCAGGAGCAATCCCAGGGAATCAGCTCCTGGATCGTGCCGATGGATTCTTTTAGCGACTCCAAGATAGCCATGCAAATCTACCTCCCAAATGTACAGATAACTTCGTTCAGTTCTGTTCATTTGCAGTAAATTACAGCTATCTCGACAAAAGCCTTTATAGATATCTACAAAAAAAGACTGATATTTTTGTAGAGCTACTGCGGTTTATACATGCATGCCAGGTGGCTCTTGCAGGCCGACCCGCCGCGGTCGCAGGCAATGAGGCTTTCCCTGTTGCCTGAGGTCTCGGTCTTTTCCACCGCCTTGATCAGCTGAAAAACCCTGTTTACCTGTTCTTGCGTCCCCTCGACCAGCATCGTCGTCGCCCCTTCGGCCCCGCCGATTCCCCCGGCAGCGATGACGGTGGCGCTGACCCCGCTCAGTATCTCCACTGCATCCTTCTCGGTGACGATCTTCCCGAAGACAGGCAGGATGCCCACCGCCATCCCCATCGCCTTGTCGACCCGCTTGCGGCCCGCCTGCCGGCAGATATCGGTGATCGAGCCGGGAATCAATTTTTCCAGCCCCACGGCGATGATCGTGTCGATCCCCTCCGACCACAGCCAGTTCATCGCCTTTCCGGCGGCGCTGCCGCCCTCGATGCCGGCCAACAGTCCGGCTACCCCCTGGGCGTCGATGGCGTTGGCGCCGGTGATGAACAAATCCCCCGGCCCCATTCGGGCTATTTCTTCCGTCAGGCTGGCGTCCGCCGCCCGCCACTGGCCCTGCTCCCAAACGGCGATATGCGGAGCGTCCGCCATCCGTTTCGCGGCTCGCGCGCCGCCCGGAACGATCCGGCCGCCGATCCGCATCGGCGGGACCCCCAGCAGTTCGGCAATCGCCGAAACCGTGGTTCCTGACTTCAGCACGATCCGCCCCGTCTTGCGGGCGGCCTGCACCGCCGGCAGTTCCAGAACGGCCTGGGCGATCAGCCGCTTAGCCTCAGGCACTGTGACAACAATCTGGCCAATCATCGCCTAGCCTCCTTATTTCATCCGATCTTTCTCTTCAGGGCCGGCCGCCTCTTTCCCCGGGTCGATCCAGGCAAACCCGCCCTTCTTTTCCCGGTTGACCACCAGCTTAAATACATCCGGCCTGGCATAGTGCCCGACAACATCAAAATCAAACCGGCTCTGCTGAATCAGGGTCAGATCCAGGTCGGCAATCAGTATCTCCTCCCGGTCATAAACCGGCTCCACGATGTACTGGCCCAGCGGGCCGACAATGGCGCTGCCACCGCGGCACATGACCTGCGGCGCGCTCGCCAGTTCGTCGTAGCAGGCCAGGTCGCCGGGATACATGTCTTTGGTGACAAACTGGTTGCAGCTCAGGACAAAACAGCGTCCCTCCATGGCGATGTGCCGGATGGTCGCCTGCCAGGCATCCCGCGCATCGGCGGTCGGCGCCTGATAGATCGTCACCCCTTGCGCATACAAAGCCGTCCGGGCCAGGGGCATATAGTTCTCCCAGCAGATCAGATCCCCCATCTTGCCGTACGGGGTGTCAAAAACCGTCAGGGTGCTGCCGTCCCCTTCGCCCCAGATAAGCCGCTCTGATGCCGTCGGCTTCAATTTGCGGTGTTTGGCGAGCAGCTCGCCGCTGGGGCCGAAATGCAGCGTAGTGTTGTACAGCGTGCCTGTGCTGTACTCGTTGTCCCGTTCCACCACCCCCACCGAAAGATACACCCCGGCCTTGCAGGCCGTCTCCCCCAGCATCGCCGTTGCTTTGCTCGGCACCGACACCGAGTTTTCGGAAAACCGCCAGAAATCTTTCCGCCCGGCTTCCGTCCTGCTGCCGATGATCGCACCGAAATTCAGGCCCCGCGGATAACAGGGAATAAACGTTTCCGGGAACTGAACGATCCTGGCCCCCTTGGCCGCGGCCTGCAGCGTTAGCTCCGCCACCTTGGCCACCGTCGCCTCGCGGTCCATGATGACCGGCGCGGCCTGCACCACCGCCACCCGGACCGAATCGAAACCTTCCATTATCTAAGCACTTCCCTTCGCTCAACTGTTTCTTCTGTTACTGGCTGATGCCAATACTATTAGACACCAGCCCCGCTATCCCCTTTTGCCCATCGCTTTCCGCAAGCCTCGCCCTATATTAAAACCCGGGCAAAATTGCCCGGGTTTTAATATAGTAGTTTTTTACTAAACCTATAGGCTGTTCAAAAAGGTCGAGATGCTAGGCAGCAGGCGCGGGAGGGCTCGCCGACGGCCCTGGATGGCCTAGTCCCGAGCACGCCATGGATGGCGATACGCTCGGGGCGACAGTACATTGGAGTACGGCAAGAGCTCTCCCGCGCCTGCAAAGTGCGCAGTTCTTGCGCTTTAAGCAGACACACAGCGCTTCAGCGCTGATGTGGTCGCTTAGGCCTGCAAGGCGAAGCGCTTAGAAATGCGGCCTGCCCCTTGCGGGTACGACGCAGATTGGCCTTTTAGAGCAGCCCTACATCCTACTGCTTTTTGGCGATCTCCCGCATACACGCCACCAGATTGTCTTTGCTGCGGTGAAAATTGATGCATTCACAGCATTTGCCGTGTCTTTCGCAGGTTGTTTTAGCGCAGGTACATTTTTCTTCGTTACAGCCAGCCATTGTGTTTTATACCCCCAATTGTTTGATACGATAAAATTCTAGCTCCAGCGCCATTTTCCTGCTAAGGCCGGCTAGCTTCTGCGCACAGGCGGTCATGGCTGGCGGCGATGATGGGCCCGATTTCCCTTGGATTTCCGCCTGCGCGGACATGGGCGATCACCCGCGCCAGGGCATAGCCGACAGTAGCGTGAAGCTCCCACTCGGGCGGCGGACACCCCAGCCTGTCGGTAAGCACGGCTTCGGCTTTCGCCATAGTCATCTTTGTGATTTCACTCATCAGACACCCTCCCTGTTTGGACAAACCTTCCTATATCATATCTATGCCCAGGCAAGGCGGGACATACCATTCATCCGGGTCACAATCTCTACAGGCCCTGTTTCACCGCAATTTTTTGCTCATAAACATCATCCGGGTTTTTCGGAAAGGTAACCGGCCGCAGCGTCTTGTACCCCGCCGCTTCATAAGGCTTATAAAGCTCATCGAATTTCTCCGGGGTCGATGTCAGCCGGTTGTAAATATCGGGCAAAACCCGCAAGTACAGGCCGTCCGACTTGACAGCGACCTGCAGCGTTTCGTAAACAACTGTCACCGGGGTACCAACAGGCACAATTTCGTACAATTCCCTGGCTTCTTTGTCGTGCATCCTGATGCAGCCGCCGGAGACAGGATAACTGATGTCCCAGTCCTTGTTCGTGCCGTGAATGCCGTAGGCCGGCGAAAACTCCATCCACCTGGTTCCCAGGGGATTGTCGGCTCCCGGCGGCACCGGCGTTCTGTCAGTAAAATTGGAGCCAGGATACCATGTCGGATTTTCTATCTTGGCGAAAACCGCGAAGTAACCTGTGGGCGTCTGCTCGTAAGGCGTGCCTACCGCGATATCGTACCGTTTGACGATCTTGCCGTTTTCCATAAGGCTGAGGGAATAGTCCGGAATATTGATCCTGATCTCGGGTCTGGTAATACTCCCGGCCGGCCTGGCCGCTCCGTCGCCTTTCAGCCCCTGGGCGAAACGTCTTAGCCCCTGTTCAGTGTTGGGCCCGATCACCCCGTCGACCCCACCGCAGTCATAACCCAGTTCTTCCAGCCGGGTCTGAACATTCCTCACCTCGGCCGGATCGTCATTCAGCCAGGTTTTTGTTCGCGTAGAATAGTAGTCCCGGGTTATGGTGCCCTCCAGCTCGGAAAGCGTCACCGCACGATAGCCGCGGGCGTCCGCCTCGCGGAGGATGATCTCCAGCGCATCAACCGTTGCCTGTCTGGCGCCGTCGCCGTCGTGCAAAACGATGATCGCCCCGGGGCTGATGTTGGCCAGCACCCGCTCGGCGATGCCAGCCGGCGTCAGGTCGGACAGATCCCGCGAGTCAACGATCCAGTAAACCACCGCCAGGCCGACCTCCGGCAACTGCCTCGTATAAACATAATTATCGTTCCGGTTCAGCGCACTGGAGTAGTGAGCCGGAACGCCTGCTATCTCTCTCAGCATCGCCGTGGAGGCGACTTCATAATTGACGCTGTATGCTCCAGCCGCCACCCCTTGTTGCGAGACGGAGCGGGCGCCTGTCTCGCTCCCATTTGCCGTGATCCATCCGGTCAGTTCGGGGTACAGGGCGGTATTTTTCCCTGTCGGAAAAAATGTTCCCCGGGCCCCGTGCCTGCTCATGACTTCCAGCACCTTGGGCGTACACTCCCGGCTGGGCCCGCCTTCAAATACCAGCGCGAACCGGATCGCCGGGATCATCGAGGCTGCTGGATCCTCCCTGGTAACCAGACCGCCTTCATTCGGAGCCGCAGCAACCACTGCCACAGCCAACAGCAAACAGCACACCAACGAGACAAGCATTTTCCCGCGCACTAACAACATTCCTCCTGTACGAAAAAGTCTCCTATCCATATATTGGGATTCAATAAGAAATATTACAGGCGGGCAAGCCTTCGTAAATAAATTTTTGTGGAGCTTGGACAATGGTTTTTAAGCTGGCCTGTTAGCCTCGAAGCACATTCCTTTCAATTTATTAGCAGCTCGCTTACCGTGGTAAAAACAAACCCCCGCTCTTTCAGGTCAGGGATAATTTCGCCGAGAGCCTCGGCGGTGTGGGCTCCGTGAAGATGGAACAGGACGATCGATCCTGGGGATACCCCGGTCAGCACCCGGTAGCTTATAGTGCCGGCCGCCGATCCCGTCCAGTCCCAGGTATCGACATCCCACACGACCAGAGCGGCCAGCCCCAGCTCTCTCACCACGTTGAGCACCGACGAGTTATAAGCTCCGTAAGGCGGGCGGAACAGCCGGACCGGCTCCTTGCTCAGCCCGCTCAGAATTTGCTGCGCGGCTTCAATATCACTCTTCATTTCTTCCTCGTTCAACCAGACCAGGGAGGGGTGGGAGTAGGAATGATTGGCGATTTCGTGACCTGCTGCCGCTATCTCCCGCACCAGGTCCGGATTGGCGGCAGCCCAGTCCCCCAGCAGAAAGAAGGTCGCTTTTACATTGGCGTCCCGCAGAACATCCAGTATTCTCCTCACCTGCCAGACCGACCCGCCGTCGTCGAAGGTCAGGGCGACATACGGCCCGCTTGCCGGCAGCCGGCTGAACACCCCGAAGGCAACAGGGGTTTTGCCTGGCTTGACCGGTTCGGCCGGCTTGGCCGGTTCAGCTGTTTTAGGCGGCTCTGCCGGTTTGGGCGGCTCTGGTGCCAGGCCTTTTTTGATCAGTTCCGACACCGTCACCAGCCGGTACCCGTCCGCACCCAGCTGGTGCACGATCCGCGGCAGCGCTGTCGCCGCCGCTTTAAACCGCATGTTGATATTCAAGATAGCGCCGGGTTTGGCCGAGGCAGCGGCCGCAGCCAGCATTGCTTCCGGCGTATCCTTCAGCCAGTCGCCGGTCTCCGCGCCCCGGATCACCGTCACCGGCTGCGGCAGAGCGGCTATTGCCTGAAAGAAATTTTCGCCGTACCAGTCGTACGGCGGTCGGATCAGCCGGGGCCAGACCCCGCCGGCTTTTTGCAGGACACCGGCCGCTTCGGCGACGTCTTTGGCGATCTCCGTCTGGCTTACCGGACCCCAGTAGCCGTGATTCATGCTGTGATTCCCCAGCTCATGCCCCAGCTCGACCGCCTTGCGCAGCGGCAGCCCCGCAGCCAGGCGGGCGGGAACAAAAAAGGTCGCTTTACCGTTTTCCCTGGCCAGAACCGCTAAGATCTCTTCCAGCTCCGCCGGTCCGTCGATATCCTCGATGGTCAGAGCCACCACCTTCTCTGCTGTCGCCACCTGGTCGACAACGGCCGGCGAGGCGTACACCGGCACCAACCAAAACAGGAAGGCCAGCATCAGGCCCGCTGCTTTTCTCCTCATACCCCAACCCCCCCTCACTTTTCAGTGAAGTTTATGAGCTAGGCCTCAGACCTAGACCCGGACGTCAGGATACAGCAACTCATTGGGACACAATTTATGGGAATTTTTCCGTCCCGTCGCGTTCGGCTAAGGGTTATAGTCCCAGACACAAAACCGGCGGCAAAAAATCGCCACCTGCAGCCAGACGAAATGAGTCCCGCCTGGAATCTTCTGATACTGTTTACGCCCCGCCGCACCTGCAAAAGGTATTTGCCACTCCCGTTCCCCGCTTTGTCTACAAGCTGAAACGACGGCAAAACTTGCCGTCGTTTTTTTTTTGCGAATTTTTCAATCAGGAGTGTCCCAGCTTCAGCCTGCCCCGTCCTCTTCTGCCCGGCGCTTTCGTACTCCGGCTTGCACGTAGAATCACAGGAACACCCCCCTTGCATAAATATTCACAATTCCTATTAAGCAATAACCGCAAAAAAGGGAGAGGCCGGAGACACAAATCCTGGAATTTGCCCAGGTAAAATTCTAGGTGAAACCCAATAGTCCGGGACACAATATATGGAAGGAGCAAGTGTCCCAAAAATGATCAAAAAAAGATGAAAAACAGGAGGAAGATATAAACCGATAACCGGACACAATTTTTGGAATTTATTAGTGTCCCAATCCCAAGAAAAAAAGTGTTAAAAAACAGGATAAAGTGAAAATGATAATAATTTCATAATTGCACTTTTGCAGCGAATAAATAGGGCGAAAGAACAGCAAAAACCTCGTAGAACTTGGCAAAAGCCATTTCAACGAGGTTGCCGCATCGAGGAAGATGATTTCAGTATTTCAAAGGTGAGTAGTGAGTGCGAAAAAAGGGGCTAAAGCCTAAAAAGGGAAATCGATCTGCCTGAACATAATCTTGCCGTTCAGAATCGTCATCTTCGGAACCAGCAGTTGGTTGCCGCAAAACGTCTCGCCCATCCGGTTCGTATACCGGAAAGGCGTATCAGTCAGCTGAAAGATCGCGACATCAGCAAAGGCTCCGGTAGCCAGCGTCCCAAGTTTGCCGCTCAGGCCGAGCAGTTCCGCCGGCGCGGCGGTACAGGCCCTGACCACCTCCGGCAGCGGCAGGCCAAGACTCAGATACTTGGACATCACAGCAGGCAGGCCGAAGACCATGTTGCCGAACAGACTGGCCCGGGTGAGATCGGTACTGATGATATCAGGGAAAAACCCGTCCGCCAAAGCTGCTTTGATAACAGGGTAAGAATGGTGTATCCGCGCGTCGGCGGTGTCAAAAAGCACCCCGTTTTCCCGGGCGGCCCGCACCTCCTGCCGTACCTTGCCGTTTTCATCAAGGATCGTGCTGCCGCGGCCATGGAAACAGTGACAAAAAACGTCCCCCGGCCGGAGCAGGGCTACCAGTTCGGCGACATCACCCGGCGGATTTGCAGTATGGACCGTCACCCGGCAGCCCAGTTCGCCGGCAAGCTGTACCGCTGCTTTCAAAGGAGCCAGGCCGAATTCGCCGACCATCTCCTGGCCCTGTCTCACCTTCAGTCCGACGATCCGTCCCGCGTACTGCCGGAATAATTCTCTGAGCCGTTCCAGGCCGTAATACTGCGGATCCACGTTCTCCGAATAGCGCTCGGTGACAAGGCCGGTGGGTGAAACATGGAGATTGCAGAAGACCCGGACTTGACTGTGGTTGACCACAGTCTGCATAAAGCTGTCACAGTTGGCGATTCCCGCGCTTCCCTGATCCACCGCGGCGGTGACGCCCATCGGCAGCAGCGAGGGATCAGGCAGGAAACCGAGTTCCGATCCGCCGTAAAAACAATGAGTGTGATTATCGATCAGTCCCGGCATAACCAGACAGCCGTCGGCTTCGACGATTTCCTCGGCGTCGGCCGTCTCTCCGGCCGCCACCTCCATACAGGTATTGCCGCAGATCAGGACATCGCCCCTGCCGACAAAATCTCTGGCAGGATCAACAACCGTCCCGCCCCGGATTAACAAGCTTCCTTTCAGCGTCATGGCGCAAGCCTCCTCTTCTTATTCCTTATTCTGTCCCGGCAGCCGCTCCTTCGTCTGCAGCCTTGATTCTTACGGGCTTCTTCCTGCTGTTGCCGTTCTAATTGCCGATCTTTTTCTCATAGTTCAGGAACCATGGGAAGAGGCAGTTGCCCAGGCCAAACACCAAGAACATTATGATTGCCCAGAAATATGACCCGGTGGCGCCGACGATCATACCGATACAGATTGGAGTTATCACCCCGGCAAAGTTGCCGATGAAGTTCATGCTGCCGGCTACCGTCCCGACGTCCTTGCGCTGGGCGACGGCGGCGGGGGTCTGCCAGTACAGGCAGAGCGACCATTTCAGGCAGAACATCGCCACCGCCAGCAGGCCAATGGCGAAAGACGCCGTGGTGGCGCTGCTCAGAAGATACATGCAGACAGCGATGACCGCTCCCAAAACCGTCAGGCTTTTGCGCATAATGCCGTTGAGGCTCTTGCCGCTGAGGCGCCATTTATCGGTGCAGAAGCCGCCGGTGAGAGCGCCGGCAACCGCCACGACGTAGATGATGAAAATCGCCCCGCCCACCGCCATGATATTCATATGCTGGGTAGTGGACAGATACAGCGGACCCCAGGTCATCAGCCCGTAATACAGTGCGTCGACGCAGTAAAAACCAAGGCACATCGCCCAAAAATTTCGATTGGTAAGATACTCTCCCACCCCAACGGCGGCTTTGCCGGAAGCAAGGCGCTCTTTTTCCGAGACTTCATATTCTTCCGCCAGCGCCTTGTTGATATAGTCCCGTTCGGCCTGATTGACGCTGGGACTGGTATTCGGGTCGCCGTTCATCACCTTGTAGCAGGCCAGCACAACGACAATAGTCAGCACGCCGGCGCCGACAAGCGCGCCCCGCCAGCCACCGAGCCAGGCCAAAAACAGCGCGACAATCGGACCGCCCAGGGCAATGCCGACGTCAGACCCTGCCGCCAGAAGCGCCGCGCCCCGCCCCCTTTCGGTGGAAGGCAGCCAGACCGACTGCAGTTTCGAGCCGGCCGGATACATAGGCGCCTCCGCAATACCCAACAGCGCCCGCAGAAACATAAGGACCTGGGCGTTGGAAATAAAGCCGGTACACATCTGAAAAACGCCCCACAGTATGCCGGACGAGACCAGCAGCGGCCCAGGACGAAAACGGTCGCTGAGCCAGCCGACAGGAATCTGCATCAAAGTGTAGCCCCAGAAGAAAGAACTTAGAATAACGCCGATCAGCTGCGGCCCGAAGTGCAGATCCTTTTCCATCACCGGCATGCACAGCGAAATGACGGCACGGTCGAAATAGTTAACAGTGCACAAAATAAGTACCGTGACAAAAACATACCACCGGACATTACTAGGCTTCGCAGAATCCATGAACATTACCTCCCTTAATTTTACTTTGAGCCAAATGCAATAGCAATCACCGCGTCCCGCTGCGTCCGTCGCGGCGCAACCAGCGGAAAGTACCTTCGCCTAGTCGACCGCCGCGAATGCCCGGATCGGACTTCCCGTACCGCCAAAAAACGGCAGCGGCACCCCGACGAAGTGGAATCTTGGCGAGGGTATTTTGTCGATGTTCACCAGGTTTTCGATAATCGCGATATAACCCTCATTCTTAAGGCCCAGCGACCGCGGCCGGAGGAAATTCATGTGAACCGGGCTCACCGAGCCGAAGGCGTCGATATTGCAGGTATCAAGCCCCACCGTCTTGACCTTTTTCGCGCGCAGCCATTCCCCCGCGTCTTTCGCCAACCCCATAAAATCCGCCGAATACTTCGCCGGATCTTCGGCGATGATCGTTGACCATCCCGTATGCACCAGCACAATGTCGTCAGGCTGTACCGCCGCTCCCCGTTTTTCCGCCGCTGCCAGATCGTCCGCCGTTATCACCGCCCGCGGCCCGCGGCGGAATGACACATCCAGCCAGACCGCCGGGCCGTAGCCCCGATCCAGCGGCATCTGTTCAATGGTCTGAGCCGACAGGGGGTCGGCGTGAAAGCAGGCATCCATATGCGTCCCCATATGACCGCAGATGACGATCTGCTCATTCTGATAAGAAACAAGGTCCGAAGGATCATACGGATTCGGCATCCTGCTCTGCTGCCACATCGAATGCTGCCTGGTTCCGGACAAGTAGAGCGGCGAGCGGCCATGCGCCAAATGCTGGGGCATACCCTCGGCGATGACCATCGTCAGGTCAATCAATGTCTTCATAATTCCGTCATTCCTTTCGACAGTGTCATACCTGGGCGGTGTTTTTAATCGGCTTGGCGTAAAACACCACCGCCAGTGCGCCAAACACCGCCAACCCGGCGGTCAGAAGAAACGCGCTGGTAAAATTCCCGGTGGCCTGGACCAGAAAGCCGGTGGCGCTGGGGCCCACAATGCCGGCCAGATTCGAGAGAAAGTGAACGAAACCGCCCACGCCGCCGACGTTCTCGCTGCGCACGGTATCCTGAATAATCGCCCAGTAACTGGAGATCGTGGCGTACATGAAGAAGATGCCGATGGACATCAGTGCCACCGCGGAATAGGCCGAGGTTGTAAAGCCGCACAGCGCCACCGCCAGAGCCGAGGCCAGCAGGCTGACGACAATGACGATTTTGCGCGCGAACATCAGATCGCCGACCTTCTGGAAAATATAATCAGAGATAAACCCGCCGCCGGACATTCCGAAAAAGCCGATAAGCCAAGGGATGATCGTCACGATACTCATGTTTTTAATGCTCAGGTCATGCGCCATCACCAGGTAACTGGGAAACCAGGTCAAAAAGAAATAAGTGATATAGTTGCAGGCGAAAAAGGCGAAGGCCGTGGCCAGGATCGTCGGCTGCTTCAGAAAGTAGCTGAGCGGCGCCTGGATCGACGTATCAGAGACCTTGAGCTGCCCGGCCTTGATTTCCTCAAGTTCTTCGGCGCTGACCCGGGGATCTTCCTCAGGATAGTCCCGCACCAGTTTGACCCAGACCGCGGTCCAGATCAGTCCGGCCACTGTCAGCACCACAAAAGACATCCGCCAGCCCCAGGCCAGTGCGATGAAGCCGACGATCGGTCCCGTCAGCGCCGCGCCGAGAGGCATGCCTGATATCGAAATACCCACGGCTCTGGCCCGTTCCTTGGCCGGAAACCAGTTGTTGATCATTTTGTTGGTACCGGAACTGATCGGGCCCTCGCCCATCCCGAAAAGAACCCGGACGATGAAAAGCGAAACAAAGTTATAGGTCAAGATGGTGAGGCCGCTGAATATCGACCAGGCGCCCATCGCGTAGGAAAAAGTCCTGCGGGGCCCGTAGATATCGGAAAAATAGCCGCCGATAAAATTGAAAACCGCGTAACCCACGAAAAAGCTGCTGAAAATCATTCCGAGATCCGCCGGGCTGAGATGATATTCCTTGGATATAAACGGAGCCGCGATGGACAGCGCCGCGCGGTCGACATAGTTGATAAACGCGGCGAAGAAGAGCAGCGTCAGGACGTTCCAGCGATGTTTTTTAAACACGAAATCCACCTCCGCCAAATTATCGGATCGGATACTGACCATGCTCCAGTGTCGCGAAGTCGTGCGACGGGAGTATGACATCGGCAAGTTTCTCGGCTTTGACAAAAGACCGGTGATAATCATCAAGATTGATGTGAATGCTGCCAGGAATGTGTTTCAGCTTCTGGTCGCCGTTCCAGTTGGCCATGAGCGGAATAAAGTCCCCGGCGATCAGGTGCACGCCTTTGGCGGTTTCCACCGCGACTCCCATCGAGCCCGGCGTATGACCAGGCAGCCAGATGAGATGCACCCCTTTGACCACATCGTGGACATCGCCCTCCACCGTCTGAATCCGCGAAAATACCTCCATCCAGGGCGGGTTGTGGCCGCGGATGCCGGTCTCGTACTGTCCGTTCTGAACCGGGTTGGGAGCCACCGCAAACTGCAGCTCGCTTTTTTGCACAAGGAAGGTGGCGTTGGGAAAAAGGCCGCAATTGCTGCTATGGTCCCAGTGCAGATGGGTAAGGATCACCAGCTCGACCTCTTCCGGGTCAACCCCGAGGTTCTTCAGGGCGACCGAAGGCTCCATGCCGCGGTCCCGGCGCACCGGCATATGATACTTTGCCGCCAGTTCCGGTCCGCTCGGCCCGGTATCGACGACGATTTTCCGGCCTTCCGCCTCAATCACGAAAATGATACAGGGAAATTCGCCTCTTTCTCCCTGCCGCCGCTGATAGAGCATCAGAGACACCTCGAAATCCTGGAAAACCCCGACCGCCGCCGGCCTGATAACAGGGGAGGAACTCATACCATTACTCCTTTCCAAAGTATAATTTTCCGTTCATTTCAGCCCGCGCAGCATCTCCTGGACCCGCGGCGTATCCGCCAGCCAGTTGTTCGCTTCGTTGGACTCCAGGAGTTCATAACACTCATAGGCTTGATAAAGACCGGCGCTGACATACGGGTCGCTGTCCACCACCGCGCGGGCCTCCTCCGGCGAATCGGCCTGCACCACCTGCAGAATCTTGTCCTGATCCTTCAGCGGTCCCACCAGGAACAGCTTTTCCGCCCTGGCGTTCTGTTTCAGATGGGCAATATGCCTATGATACAGCTCCTTTGTGAGGACCGCCGGGTCCTTGTCCTTGATGATGAATACGAATTTTGCCATGTCCGCTCCCCCTAAAGCTAAAAAATTATTGCATCAGTATTTACCCTGATGCAATAACTATGCCATCCATATTCGCTTGCGACCCTGGCCGGCAAAGGCGGAAACATGCCTGGTTTTCTGAAGGTTCGCAAAACGTCTGCCGGCAATGAAACAAACCGGGTCCCAATATTAAACGATAATCGTCGCAAAATAGAACAGTCGTGTTTTATTTTGGATCACTGTCCGTCAGACCCATCTTTCGCCACAACGTCGACCGGGAAACTCCCAGTCGTTTTGCCGCCTTGGTCTTGTTGAAATTCTCCTCTTCCAGCACCCTTTTGATCACTTCCGACTCCATCTGCTGCAGGACTGATGCGCCGGCTTCCGCCGGACAGCCCCACTGGCGGTCCAGTTTGAGATCCTCCAGCAGCGTTTCGATGGTGACCACCTCGATAATCGCGCTTTCAGCCAGGATCAGCAGCCTTTCAATGGCATGCTCCAATTCCCGGACATTTCCGGGCCAAAAGTAGGTCTCCAGCAGTCGCAGGGCCTTGGCGTCAATCGACCGGACCAGCGGATTGATCCTGGCGTGTTTTTTGATGAAATGCTCCACCAAGACAGGGATATCGCCCGGCCGGTCCCGGAGCGGAGGCATGAACAGGGTAAGGGTGTTGATCCGGTAATACAGATCCTGCCGGAACAGCCCTTTTTCGATCAGGGCGTGAATATTGCGGTTGGTGGAGGCGATGACCCGCACATCGACAGGGATGATGCTGTTGCCGCCCACCCGGAGCACCGAATGTTCCTGCAGCACCCTGAGCAGACGGCTCTGCAGCGGCAGCGGCATCTCACCGATTTCATCCAGAAAAATGCTGCCGCCGTGGGCCAGCTCAAACAACCCCTGTTTACCGCCCCGCTTGGCCCCTGTGAACGCCCCCTCGGCGTACCCGAACAACTCGCTTTCCAGCAGCGACTCCGGCAGGGCGGCGCAGTTAACCGCGACAAACGGACCCTTGCAGCGGGAACTGGCGTTGTGAATGCCCTGCGCCAGGATTTCCTTGCCGGTGCCGGACTCCCCCATGATGAGGAGCGACGACTCCGCTCTGGCGTACTTTTCCGCCTTTTGCTTGAGGGCCTGGATCGGCGGGCTTGTCCCGGCGATATTGTTCAGCGTCGAATGGGCTATCAGGCCTTTGCTGTGCAGCCGCTGGCGGACCAGTTGCTCAAGGCGCTGAATCTCGGTCATATCCTGGAGGCTTTCAAAAGCGCCGATGGTTTCATTGTTGACCCTGATCGCAAATCGTTTCACCACAACAAGCTTACCCTGAAATTTCCTCAGACACTCCAGCTCCAGCGGTTTATTGCGGACAAGCTGAGGCAGTTCATTGTCCGGAAGCTTGTTGAGGATCTTTGCGCCGATAATGCCGGCGGCGGGAATGCCGATGATCTTTTCCGCCGCCGGATTGAACAGCGTCACCCGTTCATTGCGGTCAATGGCGATGATTCCGGCCTGGGAAGAATTGACCAGCAGTTTCAGGAGTTCCGCCCGTTCCTTCTCCTGGATCCGGACATCGGCGATCCTGACCGCGTCATGGATCGCCTTGGCCAGCGCTTCCTTGCCGGAAGTCAGCAGCACGCCGCGGATACCGTACTTTGCAGCCAGGTTGACCCCTGTCGCGCCCCCGAGCACTGCCTTGACCCCTTGCGCCACCGCCTCGGCGACTTTGTCCGGCATTTCCTCATCCGAGCTGAGGCATATCTCCCGCAGGTCCAGGCCCAAAACTCCGCCGATGCTGTTGCAGCCATAGACCAGCTTCTGGAACCCGATCACCCCGATCGGCCCCTCCTGACTTTTGAACGCCGCCAGACAGCGCACCACGTCGTACGGCGATATCTCAACCTCCACCACCGGAATCTCCACCGCCCTGGCGATGAGAAACGCCGTCCCGCTCCGGCTCACGATCGCTTCGGCACCGTTATTGACAGCCGCCCTGGCAGCCTTTACCCCCTCTTTGAGGTCTCCGTCCACCACATAAGCGTCCAGCCCGAATTCGGCGATAATCTCTTCGGCGTCGTTTCTCATTTCCTTATATGGGGCGATAATCGCGACTTTAGGACTTTTCACCGCCATCTCTTCCAAAGCTTCACCCCCATCAGTCGTATAAGTTACAGACACCGGCCCCTGCCGGCAGCTATATTATTTTATGTATGCGAATTTCTCGATCCTGCTTGACCTTGTTCCACACCGTCGGCTATTTTCCCTCCGGTTGGTCCCAAAAGAAAGCCTGCCGGAGATATCTTCCTCCCCGCACGGACCCCGGTCCGTCTTTTTTACCGGCCGGCAAGCCCGGTTACAGTCGCAACACCGACTAAAAAAGACCGACCCGGGGAATCTGTCCCCAGGCCGGCTTTTTTTACCTTTTTCCCGGTATCCACCCCGGTCGGGCCATAAGGCCGTTGCAGAAAGGGCCCTATCGCGGACGGCACCCGCCGAACCGCGGGCGGCACCCGCCAAATCCGCCGAATCCGCCATAGCCGCCGGGATAGCAAACCGGCAGGTACGGAGCACAAGACGGAGCGCAGGAAGGCGTGCAGGACGGCACGCAAAACGGCACGCAGCTCGGATTGCAGGCCTGGCGATGGCCTCCGTGGCCGCCATGTCCGTAGCCGCCGTATCCACCATAACCGCCGTAATACGGGCGGCAGCCCCCGCCATAGCCGCCATAGCCACCGGTTAGATACGGGGCGCAGGACGGAGCGCAGGAGGGCGTGCAGGACGGTACGCAATACGGCACGCAGTTGGGATTGCAGTCTGCCGTTGTCTGGCGTTCACTTTCGTCCCAGTCTAAGTACTCAGGGGCTTCCCAGTCTCGTTCGGTATCTTTCTTAGGCATAATCTACCTCCTTTTACCACATTGCTGGTCATAGACATCTACTACATAATATGCTACCTCCGAAAAACGGTTACCTGGCCGCGCAAGCGGACTTCCCCCTTTTCGCAGGCGGCAGGGAACACATTTTTTGGAAGCTCAGGCCGTCCCACAGCCGCGGCCTACCGGCCTGATACCGCGCTCCATGCCGGCCGGGAAAGCAAAACAAACCTCGCTGATTGGCCTGAAGCCTTTTCAGCGAGGTTTATGATTATAGTCCCGCTATTATGTTTCAAAACCGCCCCAGTCGCCCACGTCGAATCGCTTATAGCCAAAAACAAGACTCCGTACTTGCTCACGGAGTCTTGTCACGATCATTATCTGCGCCCATCGTCCCGACTGTCCTTACTGGCATCGCCGCTATTTGGGCTGTCGTTTTGGCAACAGTTTACAGCTGTCCGATCATGTCTTCCAGCTTGCTTGTGGTGGTGCCGCCGAGAATCTTGTAACGAATCATGCCGCTTTTGTCAATGATAAACGTTGTCGGGATGGCGGTGATGCCATACTGCCTGTTTATCTGACTGTTAGTATCCAACACAACCGGAAGGGAATAGCCGTTTTTCTGCATAAAACCGTTGACCGTGCCTTCCGGCTCATCGGAAATGGAATAAAAGTACACATCATCCCGATGTTTTTCCGCAAAACTATTCAATTCAGGCATTTCTG
Source organism: Negativicutes bacterium (assembly GCA_031292015.1). The sequence goes on from JARLHY010000184.1 coordinate 38,575, forward strand.
CCCGGCAGGGGGGACACCATGTCGCCCAAAAATTAATAATCGTCACTCTGTCAAACTGGAGCAAACCGACCATTTGACCGTTGCCGTTATTCACCATGATTTGGGGCGCCGCGTCCCCCACTTTTGGCGCAGCCAGACCTACCGCTCCGACAAGTAGACAACAAATCAAGAGTCCAACGGCTACCACTATTTTCTTGAACACAGCCTCAACCCCTTTGTTTATTCCCGCCACGCTATTCCAAGCCGCGGCTCTGCCTCGTCCCGCCTCTTTCTTTGTCCCGCGCCCTACAATCCGCCATCGCCGGACGCTATGGCGCGCAGCAGGTATGCCCGTGAGAGCCCCGGCTTTACTCCTATCATTCCAGTACGACGGACCCCGCAAAAAAACCTCTAACTATAGCAAACGGTCTTACCGGCAGGCGCCAAAGACAAAGACTACTGCCCGGCGGGAGCAAATTCACGGCGGTCATCTCCCGGCTCCGCAGCGGTAGGACTTTCCAGGGAATTGTCGAACCTTTTTAGACAGGACACTCCGAGTGCACTTCCCAGGCATGGCCTATAGGACAACCGTTGGGTTGGGAGGTAAAACAACTTGAGCATAGACTCTTCATCAGCAGCGTCAAGCCGGGCGGACGGGGCTCCGACCAGAAAACGCTGGAACCTTGTCGCCATTTTGCTGTTAACCTTGTTGGTAGCCTATCTCGACCGGGTCAATGTGTCGGTTCTGGTCGCTGACCCGATCTTTCTGAGCGACATGGGCATCAAGGGAAATCCGGTGGCGATGGGACTTCTTATGACTTCATTTCTTCTTGCTTACGGAGTTTCCAACATCTTTCTCAGTCCACTGGGGGATTATCTGGGACCGCGCAAAGCCATGAGCCTGTCCATCGGCCTTTGGGGGATAGCCTTATTCGGCGGCGGGATTGCCGGAACTTTCGCCCTGCTGATCGGAGCCAGAGTGCTGCTCGGAATCGGCGAGGCGATGCACTGGCCGATGCAGAGCAAATACGTTAAAAACTGGTTTCCGCCGGCGGAGCGGGGCAAAGCCAATTCACTGTGGCTAATCGGCCTATATGCCGGACCGGCGATTGCCATGCCTTTCTTTACCTGGGTGATTCAAAGCTTTGGCTGGCGCCTGAGTTTCTTTGTCCTGGTTTTTCTCGGCCTTGTTCCCATGGTGCTGCTCTGGTTTGGCACAAGAGACTATCCCCGCCAGATGAAAAGCGTCAACCGGGCCGAACTCGACCTTATCGAAACCGGAATGAAAGCAGAGGCCCAAGCCGAGGCCACTTCAGACAAAGTCTCCGTCTGGGACAACATCAAGATATTTATCACCGATTATCGTTTCTGGCTGGTAACCTTCTATTACGCCGGCACCGCCTCGGTCTGGTGGGGGACCATGGCCTGGCTTCCCTCCTATCTTCGCGTCAGCCGGGGCTTCAGTTGGACCGAAATGGGAGCCTTATCCTCCCTGCCGTATATCCTGGGGGTAATCAGTGTGATTATTTTCGGCTGGCTTTCCGACCGCGCCCGCCGGCGCGCTCCGTTTTGCGCCGCGTCGATGCTCGGAGCCGCGGTCTTTCTCTACTATGGCGTCCATGCCCCCAATAATGTCCTTGCCGCGATATCGATATCGCTGGGTATCGGCTCCACCGGCATCGGCCAGCCGGCCAACTGGGCCCTGCTGCAGGAAATCGTGCCCGGCAAGGCCGTCGGCACCGGCGCAGGCGTCATGAACGGCGTCGCCAACGGCGCAGCCGCCCTGGCACCTGTCATCATCGGCTATCTGATCACCCTGACCGGCAATTATATCGCAGGCCTGATGTATCTCGTCTGCTTCGCCTCGGCAGCCTTTCTCGCCATGATGATCCTGGTCTGCAAAAAATACTAGCATTGCGGATGACTGTCCTTATAAAAGGTAAAAGGCCCGACAAACGGGCCTTTTACCTTTTATTATTTCGTTTTTAGTCTACAAATAAAGTCCCAGGCTACGCATCCCGGCGAAATTCTTGTTTTCCTGACCGCCGGCCGGTAACGTCAAAGCGGCGGACGATACCTTATCCTTTTGTCTGCTCCTGCGCCAGCTGAGGAATCTTGCTTTCCAGTTCCTGCAGAATCTTCAGCTCCGGCACCACGACAAGAAGCACCACGGCAGCCAGCAGGATGGAGCAGCCGCCCATCAGCAGCGCCAGCGTGAAGCTGCCGGTCACCTTGACGATGATCCCGGTCACGATGGGGGAAAAGATGCCTGCCGCTGAACCGATGGAATTGATCAGCCCGCCCACCGAGCCGACGAGTCGGGGCGGTACCACTTCCGTCATGAGGGTCCACATATGGCCGGCGCAGATTGATTCGGCCGAAATCGCCACAACCATAAAGAACATGGCGATAGGAACGCTGTCGGTGTAGCCGGTGATGATGATGGTGGAAGCCAGCAGTTGGAGGGTAACCTGCACCGTCTTGCGGGCCCGGCTTACGCTCCAGCCCTGTTTGATCAACCAGTCGGACATATAGCCGACCAGCGGTTGGCAGATGGCCGCAACCGCATAGGAAAGGGACACATAAAAGCCCATGGTAATGACCGAAAAACCCCGGCCCATGACCAGATAGCCGGGAACCCAGGTCAAAAACAGCCACTGGAGAAAATCCTGGGTAAATTTAACCACCGTGAGGCCAATGAGCGTCCTGTTGGTTGTGATCACTTTCCAGGGAACCTTGATTTTTTCTTTAATGCCGGCCTCTTTGGCCTGAGTCTCTGATAAATCGGTAAAGCTGAAATACCACAAAACCACCCAAAGAAGACTACCCAGGCCGGTGATGATGAACGCTGCCCGCCAACCGTAGTTGGCAACAAGAAAAGCCATCAATATCGGCGTGGCGGCGTTGCCGATCCGGATGCCGGTCCAGGCGACCGCCACCGCGGTGCCGCGCTCCTGGCTGGGAAAGTTGCTGGCGATGATTTTAGCGCTGGTTGGCAGGGACGCGGCTTCGCCGATGCCCACCCCGAAGCGGGCGACCATAATATGAAACACATTGGTCGCCGCCCCGGTCAGCGCCGAAAATACCGACCAGATGGCCGCCGCCCAGCCCAGCACCTTTTTGGTGCCATACTTGTCGGCCAGATTGCCGCCCGGAGCGTTGCCGATGGCATAGGCCCAGAAAAAGGCGGATAACGCGAACCCCATGGTGGCCGTGTCGATACCGAACTCCTTGATGATGGACGGTACCGCGATCGACAAGCTCGCCCGGTCCACCGCATTGATGAATGTACCGGCGGTAAGCAGGGCCACGACGCCAAAACGGTACATTTTCGTGTTTCTAGGATCCATTCACTCACCCTCATTTCAAGTATTTTTTTCTCTAGAGTCAGCTATCGCCGCGACATAGCCTGCCGTTTTATTTTTTTTGTTACGGCATCCGGGTAATGCAGAACTGCTCGTCATGACCGAGCACCTCGGATTTGGACAGCTTGCCTGAGGCGACGGCCAGAATCTCCTGATAGATTTCCTCGCCCACTTCCTGCAGCGACTTTTCACCGGTGATCACCGCCCCGGCGTTGATATCGAGGTTTTCCTTCATCCGCGCATAGGTCCGCGGATTGCCGGTAATCTTGATGACCGGCACCCCCGGGAAACCCGACGGGGTGCCCCTTCCGGTCGGGAAAAGCACAATCTGGGCCCCGGCGGCCACCTGGCCGGTAGTGACCTCGCCGTCATGGCCGGGGCCGTCCAGCAGCAGCAGGCCTTTCTTGGTCGGCGCGTCGCCGGACTTAAAGACCTCCACGAACTGGGCGTTGCCGGACTTCTTCATCCCGCCGAGGGATTTTTCCACCACGCTGGACAGTCCGCCGTCATAGTTGCCTGTGGAAATCAGGTTCTTGCGCTTTTCGTTGCTGGAGTTCTGGGTCTGCTGCTTGAGGCGGTCCTCCATCGTGCGGATGGCATTTAAAATATCGGCCGCCACTTTCTCGTCCACAGCCCGGCGGGCCAGAATATGCTCGGTGCCAAGCAGTTCGGTAAGTTCGCTCAGGATCGACGAGCCGCCCTGGGCGACAAGCTTGTCGGAGGCAAGGCCGAGAGCCGGGTTGGCGATCAGGCCGGACGTCGTGTCCGAACCGCCGCAGTTCATGCCAATCATCAGTTCACTGACATCGATCTCCTGCCGGCGTTCCTGAGAAGCGCGCTGCTGCATCTCCCGGGCGTAGCGGGTACCGATTTCGATGGCTTTGATCGAATCCCCCACATCCTGAATGACCACCGTTTGCAGCATCTTGCCGGTGGGGGCGATGCCGCCCGCCAGCTCGGCCGGCGTGAACCTCTCGCAGCCCAGTCCCACCACCACCACCCCGGCGAAGTTGGGGTTGCGGCCGATGCCGATCAGCGTCTTGGCGGTGATCTCCAGATCCTCGCCCACCTGGCTGCAGCCGACAGGATGACGGAAAGCCACTGTTCCGGGCACGTTTTGAGCTATGCGCTCAGCCACTTTGGCCGCGCAGAAGACTGACGGAATGACGGCGATCAGGTTGCGTACCCCGGCTGCGCCGTTCTCGCGCCGGTAGCCGAGAAACTTGTCTCCCATCTATTTCATCCCCCTGTCGCAGTACATATTGTGAATATGAATCCAGCCGCCTTTTTTGACGCCGGTTTTCATTTTGCCGATTTCCTCGCCGTACTTGAACACAGGCGCATCCTGTCCAAGATCGGCCAGGGCAAACTTATGCCCGAATGCGATATCCTCAATCACCGTTACTTCGTACTTCTTGCCCCCGTCTTCGGCCACCAGGCAATTGTCGCTGGCCGACAGATCAGTCAGGGCCACAGCCACATTGTCCTTTTGGTCAAGAACCAGCGCTGTCTTTTTACCCGTCAGGCTTGCCAATTCATTTTCAATCATAATCTGCTGCATACATTTAAATCTCCGTCTGGGCCCGGCTGTTATTTTTCAGCCGGCTTTACAGGCACGCCCCGCCAAGCGAAGACTCAAATTTCCTGCAATGTTCTCCCCTTCCTTTCACTAGGTAATTGATAATTACGCAAAATCTGTGCCAAACCTCACTATCAGTAATTTCGCTGATTGTCTGTATAAACAAAAGCAGATATGCTGCAAAATACAACACATCTGCTGCAAAAACCAGCATTCATAAAAACCGTTCCACCGTCGCCCGATCGATACCGAGACGTTTTGCCGTCCTGCTCTTATTATATCCCTCTTCCTTCAGCACCATCATGATTACCCTCTGTTTAATCTCATTCATGGTGCAGGAAAGCAGCTGGCCCAGTTCCTGCTCGCCAGGCTGATATGGCTTCAATTCCTCCATCATCGCCGCAACATCCGCCGGAACTATTTTGCCATCCTGCTCGGACAGAATCATTCTCTCAATAATATTTCTCAGTTCCCGGATATTGCCCGGCCAGTTGTGCTGTGTCAGCAGTTCCACGATTTCACCCGGCAGCTTTTCAACCCGGCGATTGTACTTATGACCCAATTCGCGGATAAAGTACTTCGCCAACAAGGCAATATCCCCTTTCCTCTGCCGCAGCGGCGGGACAGTCAGACTGAGGACATTGAGCCGGTAAAACAAATCCATCCGGAAACTCCCCTGGTTGATTCGCCGTTTCAAATCGACGTTGGTCGCCGCGATCACCCGGACATCCACCGGTATCACCGCATCCGACCCTAACCGCATCACTTTTTTCTCTTCCAGCACCCGCAGCATGCTGGCCTGCACCTCTGTACTCACATCGCCGATTTCGTCAAGAAAAATCGATCCGGTATGAGCCAGTTCGAACAAGCCGATTTTTCCCCCTTTTTTCGCACCGGTAAAAGCCCCTTCGGTGTATCCGAACAGCTCGCTTTCCAGGAGCTGGGGCGGAAGGGCCGAACAATTTATCGCCACAAAAGGGCCCTTCGCCCGCTTGCTGCTTGCGTGGATACTTTGGGCAAACATTTCTTTACCCACACCATTTTCGCCCAGAATCAAAATCGTGGCGTCGGTTTGCGAATAGTCTTTCGCAACCTGGATGAGCCTTTTTACCTGGGCGTCTTCGCTGATAATATCGTTAAAGTTGTACTTGGGAAACAAGCCCTTCGCATAAAGGTTTTGCCTGATCTTTCGCTCATCGTCCTGAATTTTGGAAACCTCCTGGAAGGTTGCGACGATCCCTTTGACTTTGTTATCAACAATAATCGGAATCCGGTTGGTCAAAACATGGCCTTTGGGGCTTTTCTGCACTTGGCCGAGTTCGGGATTTGTGCTTGCCAGCACCTTATGGATTCTGGTGTTGGGAATCACCTGCTCGATGGGACGGCCGATAGCCTGATCTTTCTGAATAGCAAAAATCTTCTCCGCCAACGGATTGATGACCGTGATGGTACCTGTCTCATCGGTAGCGATCACACCATCATGGACGAAATTGAGGATCGTCTGGAATCTTTCTGTCTTCTTTTTTTCTTCCTCACGGATTCCGAGCATGCTTTCCGCTTCATCAAACGCCTGCAGCAGAGCCTCTTTGCCCGAGGTGATGAGCGAGGCAAAACCGATGCGGAAATTCAGCCGGTTTACGGCCATGTTATCGCCGATAATGGTTTTGATGTTGTATTTATCAATCAGAGCCTGCACTTTGTCATGCACCGAGGTCCAGTCGATCTCCCTGCCGTCGCTGGCAATAATCATCTCATAGGTTGGAATACCGAGAATATTGCAGGCCGCCCGGCAGCCTTCCACCACATTTTCAAAACCCACGATAAAAACAGGTTCTTTTTTCTCCCAGCGTGAGCTCAGCGCCCGCAGGACGTCATACCCGGTCACTTTGATCTCGACCACCGGGACGTTGACCTGCTTTCTGATTGCGGCGGCCGTTCCGCCGCGGCTGATGATGATTTCTGCGCCCGCCTGCTTCGCATCCCGCGCCAGAAGAACTCCCTTTTCCAGGGAGCCGATTTTTATATCAAAATCGAAGGACGTCTCTTTTTTCAGCTCTCTTGCCATATCGGCCATTTCAGCATAAGGAGCGATCAAGCACACCTTGTTTTGCGTCATTTCTTCCTCTTCCCTCTGAACAATTTGCATTGCCCGCAAACTAAGGCAAAATGCCTTTTTTCGTTACGAAATCCGCAAACATCCACCTGCATAAATATACATTACCCTATCTGCGAAAACCCATCAAGCAACGAAGGGATGAGACACAAATTTGGGGATTTAGGCACTCACATAGTAACATTTGACCTGGTAAAAAGGGTACACCGTTGGTAAATAGTAAACGTCCCAAACCCGGCAACTAAATAAATGCGTTGAAGAAAGAACGGGTCGGTAGGCTTGCCGCTTTCCGGTGCTGCGAGGGTGATGGGGTAAACTACCGGATCAGGTTCAGGTATAATTCGCGGATGGTCCGCGAGGGGGAAAGGCCGAGTTCCCTTTTGAGAGTGGCTTCCAGCTTCTGATATTGCTTCTTGACGGCGCTGAGGTTTCCCTCTTTGGCGTAGGCAGTCATGATAAGGCTTTGTATTTCTTCGGAAAAGGGATCCAGGCTTTCGATCGGTTTCAACCTGGCAACCGCCCGGGAACAATCCTGTAAGGTCAGATAATAGCGGGCAAGGAAGAGACTGGCTACAACATAGGCGTGCCGCAAACTTTCCTGCAGCGGAATGAGCCAGGGGTAATCCAAATCCTCCAGATAGTCGCCCCGGTAAAGGCCCACCGCCTCTTCCAATTGGAGGACTGCCCGGTCCGGGGCGGTATCGGGCCGGAGGCCTGTTGCCAGCAGTTCCTGAAACCGCTGCCGGTCGGCGCTGATACAATCCGGCCTGAGCTGATAGCGGCTGCCGTTATACGAAATCAGATCCTTGCCGCCCGCGGCGTCCAGGGACCGGCGGAGCCGATAAATGGTGGTGTGAAAGATGGCTGTTCCGTTTTCCAGGTCAACATCGGGCCATAGGTCTTCCAGTATTCTTTCTTTGCTGACCGGTTCCTGACGATGGGCAAGATAGGCCAATAAATCGCGGGTTTTGGCAGAGCGCCATCTCAGCACCCTGTCGCTCTGCCCGGTCAGAAAAGTCTGGAAGGAACCAAAGGTAATCAGCTGCAGCGGAGCGGCTTTGATGGTTCCGGCGATCACCGGCGATCCTGCCTGACGACCCGCCATCCGCGCCAGATCGCGAACTTCCTGATCCGGATCCGCCGTCAGGCGGCGCAGGATTTCTCCCGCCGGACCTCCGCCTATTTCCGCCAGGGGAACGATCGTCCGATGGCGGACGGCCGGGTCGGCATGGCCGGCCAGCTCCCGGAGAAGGCCGAGCGAACGGTCACCTAACCGCACCAGGATGCGTTGCACAAACGTTATTTCAACACCGCTTTCCAGTCCCAGTTTGAGAACTGGTTGCATCGAGTCGTAGCGGCCGACAAAAAGCTGCAGGAAATTAAGTTCCGCCGCTATTGGCAGGGATTTTCCGGCGAACACCCCCGCCGCCGCCAGTTCCCCTTTGCCGAAGAGCAGCCAGGCCTGGAAAGCATAGGCGAAGCAGAGCCCTCTTTTATAGTCGATCCGTTCCAGTTCGGCGATAGCGGCTGAAAGATACTTCTGCCCTTCCCGCACTCCGCCGGTGCGGACAAGCCCCTCAAAGGCCCAGATATACCACGCCACCCCGGGTTGTTCGGGTACTTCGGCCAGGGCTTCATCGATCCTGGCCCGGGCCTCGGTCCACCGCCCCTGTCGTCCCAGGCAGTCAGCCAGAAAAATCAGGTTCATCGCCAGATAGAAATGCTCGCCGCTGTTCTGTCTGATCTGATTGATCGCTTTGTGGAAATAGTCTTCCGCGAGGCGCCATTCTCCTTGTTCGCAGTAGACGGCAGCCAGCTGGAGATAGGCTGAGGGCAGCGTTTCATTCGGACTGAGATTCTCCAGATAGGCCACGCTTCGTTTGGCATAGTCCAGCGCCAGTTCCAGTTCTCCCCAGTCTAGGTATATCACAGCAGTGAAGTCCTGCATATAATAGCTTGGCAGCAGATGGTCCGGCGCGATATTGATAGCTTTTTGATACTGCTGCAATGCCTGGGGATATTTGCCCTGAGTCCAATAAATATTACCCAGGCTTGTCATCAGGTGAGCCAAAGCATAATCATTGCCAGCCTGTTTTGCCGCTTTTACGGCGTTGACAAGAACCTTTTCCGCTTCGCCGAAGCGGCCCATCATACCGAGACATATCTGTTTCTCCAAAGTCAGGGCCAGAGGTTCCTCGGCCATCGACTGATTGACAAGTTCCAGCAGGGCCATAGCTTCCGCGCAGCGGCCCCGGCAACGCAGGAAGCGGGCCTGAAGCAGCCGGCTGTCGGCCAGCCCGGCTTGATCCCCTGTTTTGGCAAACAGTCCAGCAGCAGTGGTTACCCAGCTCTCAGCCTCGCTCATCCGGCCCCGGTAAGCCTCTACTTTAGCTTTATAAAGGCCCAGCCAGGGGTCGTCGGCCAGCGATTCCGGCGGCAGCGGCTCCAGCCAGCGGGCAACAGTCTGCCACAGTCCGCGTTCGAAAACCTGATCGCCCGCCGCCTTAATAACAAGGATCAAATCTTCGTAAGCACCGGCGGCGGACAAGTACCCGGCCGCGATTTCCGGCTGGCCGTCCCGCCAGGCAAGCAAACCGGCCCTTGACAGCAGGGACTGCGGGGTTGTTTCCAGCCGGCTGCGGAGAAACTCCCGGAAAAGATGATGATAGCGGTAGGACTTTTGTTCCCCGGCCAGCGGGATCAGAAATAGCTGCTGCTTTTCAAGACTATCGAAAATTTGTCCCGAATCCGTCCGGTTCAGCAGATTATCACAGAAAGCAGGTGTCAATTCCTCCAGGACGGAGGTGCTGGTAAGGAACTCGCGGACATGCTCCGGTTGACGGTCATAGACCTCTTCGACAAGATAGTCATATATCGCCTGCGCCCCATCCCCCTGCAGGAAGGCGGCGATTCCCGACGGCGTCTCCTGAATCAGCCGCAGGGCGACCGGCCAGCCGACCGTCTTGCTTTCCAGGGCCAAAAGCGTCGGCTCGGACAGCTTATGACCGTTAGCAGCCAGGTATTCGTTGATTTCCCCGGGGGTGAAACGCAGCTCATCAATCCCGATGCAGCACACTTCCCCCGACAGTTTTAGGCGGGTGAGGGACAATGCCGGCTCAGTCCGGCTGGCAATCACAATGTGGATGAAAGCCGGAAGATGGACAAGCATATCCTGGACAAAGCCATGAATCGCCGGATCGGTTATCAAATGATAATCATCCAGGACAAGAAACAGCCCGTCCACCGCGTGCTCTTCCAGCCCGTTGACCATGGCGGTCACCAGCAGACGAAGACGCGAGCCGGCGTCGCCCTGAGCGATAAACGCCAGGATATCATTACCAAAAGCAGGGTAATGGCGTTTGACTCCGGCTACAAAATAATGCAGAAAGACTGCCAGGTCATTGTCATACTCATCAAGCTGGTACCACACCAGCTTTTGGCTGCATACAGCCGCCAGTTGAACCGTCAGGACTGATTTGCCGTAACCGGCCGGAGCGGTAAGTACCGTCGCCTTACGTCCTTCGGGCTGGCCGAGCAGGTTGAGAAGCCGGGGCCGGGCGATCAGTTTTGTCCCGGCGTAAGGCGGCGAAAGTTTGCTGGACAACAGTGCCGTCATCGACAATACCTCGTAAATTTTATCTTTATTCGTTTTACATTCTACGTTCTTTAAAAAATACATTCTGCTGCTGCCGCCCATTTTCCAGGCAAACATACGTATTTCTGCTTGTTTAACAAACCTATTCTTCAGGCTGTTCAGAAATCCCCAGATGCACGACGGCCCCACGAACCCAGCAGCGACGCGTACTGGGAAGTACGCTAGCAATGGGTTCGCGGGGCCAAGTGCGCAGTTCTTGCGCGTTCGCGCTTAGAAATGCGGCCTGCCCTTTACGGGTGCAAAGCAGATGGGGGTTGCAGAGCGGCCTGACACGTATTTGTTCAGAATTTGTTCAGAGGCGGCCGCTATAATGATAGCATGTGCAGAAAAGATTCCGGGTGCTTCAGGTGTCGATGCCGCAGACGACAGCCGGTCTGCCTGCCGAAAGAATTCCGTAACTGGCCCGGCGCGGGAATAATCGTATTGGGGAGGCAATGTTTATGAAGAGTTTACTTTCAGCGAAAAAATTCAGTGATACGGGAGTGTTGATTTTACCGGAAAAAACAAGACAACTGCTCGGTATTAAACCTAACGATGATCTTGAGATCAGTGTTGAAGGCACCAGTATAATTTTGCGTAAATATACAGCCGAATGTGTCTTTTGTAATGACACTGACAATGTCACCGCCATTAACGACAAGTACATCTGCAGAGAATGCCTGGAAGCGTGGAAAAGTCAGGTACGATGAATGAGCCGCCCGCCACGGAAAAGGAAGCAGCCGCTATTCTGAGCCAAATCGGTGATTCTGCCCACAGTCGAAGTATCGCTACCTGCGTGACGCCATCATCCTGGTTATCAGGAATAATGAGCTCGTTGACGCTGTAATGAAGGAACTCTACCCGCTGAGCCAGAAAACATAATACATACCCCTATCGCACGGATTACGCTATTCGCAAATATTGCCGCTTTGATAAAACCGGATAATGCGGCTAACTCATAATCTCGAAAGGGGAGTACGGCTCTTTGTTCACGGTGTAATCCGAGTTTATCACCGAATGCAGTAGCCGGCAGCCAATAAATTAAATAATATCGGGAGGGCAAGATGAACAGCAGGAATTATGATTCAGATGTCGCGGCATTCTGTACAATGGGACTTCTTATTACGGCAGTGGCTATTTTTCGCTCCATGCTGAACTTTAGTTAATTACCCAGGAGACCATTCCAGCCGGGTGCTGCCGGTCAAAACCGGCGGCATTCTCCAGCGCCTGGCGACAGGCTACCAACCAAGCCTTAACAGAACAGAAAACCTCGCTGATTGGCTCAGAGCCTTTTCAACGAGGTTATATTTATTTTACAAGCCGCAAATCCTCTTGAAAGTTAAGCTGCGCGAGCATAGCTGCGGCTAAACCGGCCGTACGACTGCCTGTTTCCGCCGCCCACGGCGCGCAGCTCCAGGCCCCTACCGTGTCGATGCTTTGAAATTCCGTTCATCCGACAATCTTTTTAAATTTTCAGCAAATTTACTAAGTTTTTGTCGAAATCACTCGATAATATATTTGAGGCGTTCATCATTAGGAGAAGTGTCGATTTTCCAGACTATCGTGAAAGGGGCACCCGATTTTGAAAAGCATTCAGATGAAATTAACTGTAACCATCCTGATTATAGTTCTTGGAGCCCTCAGCGCTCTCGGCGGGCTGAATTATTGGAAAGCGCGTGAACTGGTTTACACAAGCACTGTCAATGAAATCAGGACCTTGGCAGTCAATTCGGCCGGTGATGTCAACGACTGGATCGAGGCGCACAGGTTGGAAGTGGCGGCTGTAGCTTTGTCGCCGACGCTTCAAACAGAAAATATGGAGCAAATTCAGCCGTTTTTGGCCTACGCCGTAAAGGCCAACGGCAGATATGCGTCTTTTGGTTTTGTGAACCCGGCAGGCATTGGTGTTGATTCCAGTAATGTGTCTATCAACCTTAGCACGCGGGACTATATCCAAAAAGCCCTGAGAGGCGAACATTCAATCTCAGATCCAGTAATATCTCCCGCCACCGGGGCGTTAGTGACAGTTTTTGCCTCTCCCGTCAAGACAGCCGAAGGCAAAGTGCTTGGTGTATTCTTCGGCGCCATTGACCTTAGCGAAATTTCCAAAAAGGTCGGCGAGGTAAAAATCGGCAAGACCGGCTATGCCTATATGTTAAAAGGTGACGGCCTTACGGTGGCCAATCCCAACAAGGAACTTGTGATGAAGGACAACCCGCTGAAAAACGAAAAACTGCCGCCATCGTTGCGTCAGGCAGCTGAGCGCATGATCAAGGGAGAAGCGGGTGTCACCATTTATGAATACAACGGTGTTGAAAAAATGGTGGCCTTTGCTCCCGTCAAGAGCGCTGGCTGGTCATTGGCGGTAAGTCTGCCGGTGTCGGAAGCGCTGGAATCCCTGTCGGCTTTGACATGGATTTCTCTGATCACCATTATGGTCGTCCTGATCATCACCGTCATAATCATAATTTGGTTTGCCCGACGGATCACCAAACCGATCAGGGATCTCGATTGTGCCGCCAATAAAATCGCCGGAGGCGATTTATCCCAGAACAACCTCGGAATTCGTTCCAATGACGAAATCGGCCGTTTGGCCAAAAGCTTTGAACTGATGACCCAAAATGTCCGCTCCCTGATTAGACAAATCTCCGAAGAAGCCGAGCATCTGGCGGCTTCCAGCCAGGAGCTCACATCCGGCGCCGAGCAGTCTTCCCAGGCAACCAGCCAGGTCGCCCTGTCCATTGAAAAAGTAGCCGCTGGCGCAGCCGAACAAATGAACGCCGCCAACGAGGCTGCCTCCGTAGTAACCGAGATGTCGGCAGGCATCCAGCAAATCGCCGCCAATTCCAGCCATGTTGCAAACCAGTCCGACCAGGTGGCGGAAAAAGCTATGCACGGCGGTGCGTCGGTGGACAGGGCCGTCAGCCAGATGAGTCAGATCGAACAGACCGTCAATATTTCGGCCCAAGTGGTGGCCAAGCTCGGTGAGCGGTCCAAAGAAATCGGCCAGATTGTAGATACAATCTCCGGCATTGCCGGACAGACGAATCTTCTGGCCCTCAATGCCGCCATCGAAGCGGCTCGTGCCGGCGAACAGGGCCGCGGCTTTGCGGTAGTGGCCGAAGAGGTTCGTAAACTGGCCGAACAATCCGAAGAGGCCGCAAAGAAGATCTCCGGATTAATCAATGAAACCCAGCTGGATACGGACAAAGCGGTAGTCGCGATGCAGCAGGGAACTCAGGAAGTAAAGACCGGAACGGAAGTAGTGAATGCCGCCGGCCTCTCCTTCCGTGAGATTGCATCTTTGGTTACGGAAGTTTCGGACCAGATCAAGCAAATATCCAAAGCGATCCGGGAAATGGCTTCAGGCAGCCAAAAGATCGTGGAATCGGTTCAGGCAATCGACGGTTTGAGCAAGAGATCGGCCGGGGAGGCGCAAAGCGTCTCCGCAGCCACCGAGGAACAACTGGCCTCTACGGAAGAGATCGCGACATCCAGCCGGGCTCTGGCCACTATGGCCCAGGAACTGCAGGTGGCGGTGGCAAAGTTTCGGGTGTAGATCAGCATCCCGAATATATGACCCTCGTAAAATAATACAGAAGCCACAAGGCATAAACCCTTGTGGCTTCTGTATTTATGGAGCCGCGTCCGAATCTAAGCACCGGCCTACCGCGCCTTAATCTGTAACCCGTCCGGCCTTTTAACAACTCAAACCGCTAGACTCTGCGAATCGCCAGGATCGTCACGAAGAAAGCTCCAAACAGGCCGGCTTTGCTTCTTCCGGGGCCGTAATAATGATCCCCGGCATAACGGCTGGTCACTTAGGAAACAGGGGCAGTTTCTCCAGATAGATGATATCGTCGCGCTCGGCGGCGTCTCCTTCAGCCAGGATGGCCGCCCGCGCCACCACTGTCCCGCCGGCCTCGTTTATCAGGCGCTCGACGGCCCGGATCGATTCCCCGGTGCTGATGACATCGTCGATAATCGCGACTCTTTTCCCCCGGACCGCTTGAACATCCTTGTTATCGAGGCAAAGAACCTGATCCTTCTGGGTGGTGATGGAATTCACGGAAACGGTCAAGGCGTTCTGCATGTAAGGCTTGACGCTTTTTCGGGCAATAATGTAGTTCATGTTGAGCAACCGGGATATTTCAAAGGCCAGCGGTATTCCCTTGGCTTCCGCGGTAATGATGACATCCACGGCAGGCAGCCGTTTGACCAGTTCGGGGGCGGTGTGGCAGACAAGCTCGGTGTCACCCAGGATCACGAAACTGGCGATACCGAGGTGGGGTGCCACCTGAACGATCGGCAGATCGCGCTCCAGTCCGCAGATTTTTAATTTGTAGGTCTTTTGCATTGCTATCGCCTCTTATGCAAATATAGTAATCATCAATTTAACCACAAGGCCGGCAACCATCCCCAAAAAGGGATCGGTTATCGCCGTTACGGCCATCGTGACCCCGCCGATAATGGTATCAGGAGTTCCCACCCCGCTCTGAAGGGCCAGGCTGGCGTTGATCGGTACGGTAACGATGGCTCCCAGTACCAGCAGAAAACCGGCTATCGACTCGTTGGGAACATAGCGGCCGATTTTGGGCAAGAGCTTTGACAACAAGATGACGGCCATAAGCGCCATCATCAGTACCGCCGCCAGCAGCGGGTGCGGGGCCGCGCCTGTCGCCGAGATAATCGACTGGACCGGACCGCCGCCGAACAGGGAAGACGCCATGTCGGCGATACTGCTGACGATCGTCAGGTGATCCAGGTTCACATCGGATTTGGCGATCGTCTTGGCGGTTATGTTGCCAAAAGCGATGTTGGCACCGATGTTGAGGGTCACAATACCCAAAGTGCCACGAATAACATTGGAGTTGATGATCGGTTTTTGAAAAATGAATTTCTCGCGGGCTTCATCGCAGCACAAATCGATCCGCTGCTTTCTGACAATGGCAACCACCGTCGCTACAAGCACTGATACCACGATGGTAAACACCAGCTTGTTGGCCGGATTCGGGGTGATATAATAAGTCAAAAGAGCTGTGGCGATCGAAATGCCGCCGACCAGGGGGTTGCGGCGGGTCATGTCGATAGCCACCTTGGCCAGGATGATACCGACTCCGGCCATCATGGCGTTGGTAATTACCGGACCGATGAAATTGACGATCTTTGTGAAAACCCCCAGCAGACCGACAACAAGTAAAATGGCACCTTCCCAAAAGACCATGGAAAGCCGTTCCTGAATATTCCGGCCCATGGTCCCGACCAGGGTGATGGTTTCGGCCTGAAACGAGATCGGCGCGACGATTCCGAACAGCCCGCAGCCCACGGCGCCGGCAATGAAGCCCGCAGCAGTCGGAACAGAAGCGAATCCGAAAGTCAGGGCCAACAGCCCCTGCGGCAAACCGTTGATAATGACCCCCAGCGCAGCTAATAAGTCCTCAATACTCATCTTTTTCCCCCCATATAAAAAAATAGACCCGGACATGTAGTGACACTCATCCCATGAGTGAAACTACGCATTCCGGTCCCGACTGTAACCATTTCAGCGAAAAAAGAACAAAAAAATCTAATGCCAGCGGCCGAATATGCTCGTTCAACTCATAGTCCGGCAATTTACGGTCGCCGGGTAGAAACTCTCGGACCTTATTCCCGAGAATATATGAGTGGTTACTGCTGTCACAGATAAAACTACCTTCTCTGGAACGATTTGTCAACCCTAATTTGCCCCAAATCCCGCACAAAACGACATTTATTATCAAATATTGCATTTTACGACATATTTGACTGCTGACAGACGGGACAGAGAACGCTTTTCCCGCCGCCAAACAGGACACAAATCTTGGAATTTACAGTGTCCCAAATCTCGGCAAAAAATATAGCTCGTGACTGGTTTGAAGCCTTTTTAACAAGGGGGTTTATCTCTTTTCACGGTCAGTCCGCCCTTCTTGAATTTTAGACTGCGCGCGCTGCAAACCTCACTTTCCCTGCAGACAATCGTTTAGCGCACAACTTATCCACAGCTGTGCATAAGTTTCGGGGGCAGTCCGCAAAAGGTGTCGGCGGCGTAACGGGCACGCGGATACACGCGGCCATCGGTCGGTGTGGCCAAACCTTGTATCGTTGCAGGGTTTGCTTCTTTTTGCCCCGAATAGCCTAGTAAGACACACTGAAACAGAGGGGTAATCATGGAAGCAATTAAATCCTTGGCTTATTTTATTATCGCCGGATTATTTGAAATCGGCGGCGGCTATTTAATGTGGCTTTGGCTGCGGGACGGGAAAAGCTTGTTGTATGGCGTCCTTGGCGCTTTTATTCTGATCCTCTATGGCATAGTGCCTACGCTGCAGCCCGCTAATTTCGGTCGCGTCTATGCCGCTTACGGCGGCATATTCATAGTGCTTTCGATCTTATGGGGCTGGAAAGTCGATCATATCTTGCCTGACAAATTCGATGTAATCGGCGGGTTGATATCCCTGGCCGGCGTCCTGGTCATCATGTATTGGCCCAGAGCCTAACCCAGGCTGACCCGATGGCCTTAAAACCGGTCAGCGGAGAAATATGCAAATGGTCACTCACGGCAGAGCGCGGACAAGAGCCTGGCTAACTTCCTGATACGGCTTACCACAAAGAGAAGCAGAGCAAACGGTCTGCTTCTCTTTTTATTTTTGGGTAATATTCTTTTATTAGGGCCAATCTTCGAAGGAATTATAATAAAATTAATGGAATATATTGGAAATAAAATATGTCAGGGGGACTGTTTCTATGAAAACCCTTATCGCTATTGTCCTTGTTGTCTGTTGTATTTTTACAACCGGAGTTGTCTTTGCGGAAAGCCAAAACACCGTGACTCGTTATGAAATGCGCGAGATACAATGGTGTGGCCTGGAAACCTATAAAGGTTATCCTACAGACTGGTGGGTAACCTACTTTATCAAGGAGTTCGATACATATGCCCCGCCGCCCGGAGTTGATTGGGTGACGGCATCGACAATAAACGGAAGAAGATCTCTCGGCCCCAGAGTGTCCGACTTCGTCTATGAAGCGGGAAAGAACGGCTGGATAGTAAAACACAATCCGAAAGATGCCGCCATCGGTGCATTGGCGCTTAAATATAATGCGGATACCGGTCTGGTATTTACCTTCATCGTACGAAAAGTGTATGATGACCGTGTCCTTGTAACCTTCCTCAGAACCATCAACGGTCTCGGTCAACCGGAACAGCGGGAACTTACCTTCGAGCAATTAGGCAGAGAAGCAGACGGCTATAAATTTCTCGGCTATATATGGCCGAGTAAAAATTAATTGACAGGAAAAGCGAAAACTTCTTTTACATGAATTGCTGGCAAAAAACGCCGCCGGTAAGGTTTAATTCCTTATTCAGCGGCGTTTGCTCATATGATCAAACTATGTTTTTACCCAATGTTTCCGCTCTTTGCAGTCCGTCGGTCTCAAGAATCTCGTCTTTGCCATGAAGCCCCGGTACCATGATCACACCGCTGTCCCTCCAGCTCAGGAAATCGGCAATCAGCTTATAGGACGTAACGATGCCGTCAAACACTCTTAACTCCGTCCCGCCGCCACAGACCAGCAGGGCGCATTCCTTTACCTTCAACGGTCTTTTCCCGATGTAAAACGAATAGAACTTGTCGATGGCTGCTTTCAGTTGTACCGGAAACGAGAACCAGTATAAGGGCGTTGCGAACACAATCATGTCGGCCTGTTCCAGCAGCGGCGCAAGTTCGGCAAAATCGTCCGGAACAGAACAGGCGCTGCCCCTGCTGAAACAAGTCTGACAGTCGATACAACCCTTGATGTGTTTATCCGCTGTTGTGAATTTTACGGTCGTGTGTCCCGCCTGCTGCGCGCCGGCAATGAACGCATCCGCCAACTTATCGCTGTTGCCGTTTTTTCTCGGGCTGCCTGTTAAAACAAGGATATTTTTGGCCATATATAGCTTCCTCCCTATTCGAAATCAAAGCCTTTACCGGCAGCGCCGGATCTGCCGCCCCTCAACCCTGCCCCTCCTTCGTACCGCAAAGTATCCTGCCTTATACTGGCAAGAGCCGCCCTGTGATATCGTCCCCGGGACGCATCATCTATACTATAATAATATATACTACTATTACAGTTAGCAAGTATGCACTTATTTGTGCTATAGTATCTATTTTTATACTTCATGCAAATAGACAAAAAGACGGCTCTCCCATCCCATCTTGCGCAAAAAACAGCCATGCCTGCCGGTTTCCTTTGCCGGCAGGCAATAATCATTCAGTACCGAAAATTCACCCGACCATCATATAGGTCATAAACCGCTCCGATGATTTTGAGACAATCGGTTGTCATGGCCTCCCGGATCAGATGGGAGGCCTTTATCCTGCAAATATTCAAATCGACGTTTTCTTTGATAGCATTATCCAGTAAATCCCCAGGTTGCCTTCTTGCTTGTTCCACTGCGGGTTTTATCGCTTCGACAATCAAGGCGATATGTCCCGGCTCGCGGGAATCTTCCACCGCCGCCTTGACCGCGCCGCAGTCCTCGTGTCCCAACACCACGATCAGCCTGACGCCAAGATGTTCAATAGCGTATTCTACACTGCCGAGGGCGATTTGGTCCACCACTTCGCCTGCCGTCCGCACAACGAATAAATCGCCAAGCCCCTGATCAAACACGATCTCCGGCGGTACGCGCGAGTCGGAGCAGCCAACAATTACCGCAAAGGGCCGCTGGCCCCCCTCTGCCAGCTCTTCTCTTCTTTCTATCCCAACATCAATATCCGCGTAATCTTCTGTTACATACCGTTCGTTCCCCTTGATCAGCCTCTTCAGCGCGTGTTCAGCATGCATTTTCCATACCCCGGCGAGGCTGCAACGCCAGTTGTCTTACAAAATGGATCTGAGCTAGGCTCCAGGACATTTTATGGCCCCTCCTCTTTCCATCGTATTTCCTGCAGACGGGGAATACCTGACCCCGTTTTGTGTTTACATACACAGTTACTACAGAATATGACAATGTCTCAGAGCGGGTTACCTGTCGCCGAAGGACTTGTCCTTTCAGTTTTTTTCCTTCTAAATCGGACACAAATTCTGGAAGCAAAAGTGTCCCAAAAGGGCAACCAAAAACCTCGCTGATTGGCTTGTAGCCTTTTCAACGAGGTTTTATTTCGTTTCAGGGTTAGTCCCATTCTCTTGAAATTTAGGCTGCGCGAGCGGAGCTCCGGCTGGACAGGCCCTAAGCTTACCTGCAGGGTGCGCGCGGACGTCACCCACGTCGCGTCCATGCGCCGGGGGTGACTGCTTCGGCATCGTGCCTCAGCCCGCCTTACCCTTACGCAGTCTTCACTAAGGGCCTGCTACCAG
>JARLHY010000185.1 GCA_031292015.1 Negativicutes bacterium
CAGGGACGCCCAAGGCGGCGAAGTCATAGTCGTAGCGAACCTGCCATGAGGTTTCGTTGGCCTTGAAGAAACCGAGGGTAGACCAGTTGATCAAGTAAGGTGCCGGCGCATAACCGTTCAACAAGGGAAATGCGCTGTCGCCAACCATCCTTTGATAACCGACGCCAATGGAATGGCCGCCTTCCTTGAGCGTGGTCATGGCCCCGTAGCTGCGGTTGTCGATTTCGCCGTACATCGCCTTGCCGTCTTCACTGTTGTGATAGTAACGGACGTCGGTCTTGAGGCCGAAACCATTGCCCAGGTCATTGGTTTTAGTAAGGCCCAAGTAGTGCTGCTGATAGATATCTTCCAGTTGCCCGTAGAAATACGTGGCCGACAGGGTCGGTGACAAGGAGTAAGTGGCGCCACCAAAGTTCAAGCCATCGCTACGATGCTGGATATCCGGCCCGTTGGACAGGTATAGCTTCTGGCGGTCGGATTGTGCACGACCGCTGATCTCGGTAATGCGTCCGCCGGTCAGCGTCAGCCCCTCGACTTCTTTCGATTCGACCATCGCGCCTTGGTAGGTGGTCACCAGCTGGCGCGAGTCATCCATGGAGACGACCGGCAGCATGGGCCGCAATTCGCCTACTTTCACCTCGGTCTTGGAGAATTTCATTTTACCGGTCACACCCGCACGCCCGTAATCACGGACCTGCTCCTTATGGGTGGCATCGTACGGAAGGATGGTGTCCGGTCCCCGCCCGCCGCCGCCATCAAGCCGGTAAGCGTATTGGGCCGACGCATCCACACCGAACTTCACGGTCCCTTCGGTATACCCCGAGTTGAGCCGGAAGTCGAAACCCTGAGACCAACTGCCCGCTCTCGAAATCGGTGCATGATCCTGCTTGAAATCACGGTCGTCATAAAAATTTCGAAAACCAACACCGCCATTCGTATCTTCGAGAAAAGCGGCCTGAGCGTGAGTTGGAATATAAAGACCCAAACAACCCATAGTTACAACACTGAGACCTACCCGATTTTTATGAAACATTGACTATTCCTTATTGTTCTATTTTCAAGGCAAAAGGCGCAGTGAGCCGTGACACTCAATGTGCTTTTATATTTATTATTTTTTTTCTGGCAGGGTCTGACTCAATAACGAGCATTGCACCTTATGGCCGGAACATCGCCGAGGGCGATATCTGCAACATGACAAAGGTGATTTGCCGACAGGCAATGGGTTGTTTCAAGCGTGCTGAATGGGGGCATAATATTTCTCTAATTGTTATTCTTTTTATGACCGCTGGCTGCCATGGGCATCCATTTATTCGAAGTAAAGCAAGCGGGACCACGTGACGGTTGTTATCTTCATCTCCACTCTATGAACTCAAGTTCCATGCATCAAATAAACTGGCACCCCAACAGCGACAGCTCCGCCGCCCTGCGCTGGTTTTGCGCGACGATCGCCGAAGTGATCATCAACAGCCATGCTTAGGCCTGGACCAGGGTTGGCTGCACCTGGGTCGCCCCGGGCTTGACCAGCAACAGGCAGCCGGCGGCCAGGACAAATACGCTGGCGAAAACCTCGTACAGATGCAGCGGCTGCCATCCGCCATCGAGCAAGAAGCCGGCCACGATCGGCGACACAATGGCGCCGATACGGCCGATGCCAATGCCCCAACCCACGCCCGTAGCACGCACCGAGGCGTCATAGA
>JARLHY010000186.1 GCA_031292015.1 Negativicutes bacterium
CGGGGCAGAGATTTGCGTGTGCTGGCAGGATGCGGTGAGCCGCACACTTGCAGAAGCCGGAACATGCACCTTGAGGTGCCGCCGGTATGATGCCCTTATAGGGCTAGTGCAAACCGCACCTTGAAGGTGCGGTTGTGATTTGGTTTTGTCTGTCAGAAAGGATACCGTTCTGACAGATAAAGAGCAACTGGGCTTCCGCCGGGCCGCGCATGGTTCGCGGCTTTTCATGGCAAGCTAGATTGAGGCAGACAAATCAGGGAACCGGTTCAACTTTTACTGGGGGGATTGGTTTTGGGCATATTGTCGCGGTTATGGTCAAGAAACCCGGGAAATGAGTCGTACATCCGGCGCTGGCTGGCACAGGGGCGGGAGGAGGACGACCGGGAACACGGCGATGTCTTCGTTCTTTTCGTGGAATTGATGAAAGCGGCCAGCCGTTTCGGAACGGAAAACAGCCGGTTTCAGGCTACCGCCAGGCAGTACCTTGGCGACAGCACGTTGTTTGAAATTACCTGCTACACTTATCAGCGGCTGGAGGACTGGCTGGCTGAGCATGAGTCGGGGCTCAGGCCCCTGGTGGCCGAACCTGTGGCCGATTTGATCGTGGAAGTGTTTTCGGTTGCCTGGCATAAAGACGAGGCGTGGGTGAACCGGCAGTTTGCCGAGCGACTGGACGGGTACCGGATTCTGGCGAAAAACGCTGAGATTGAGGCAATTCATGGTGACCTGATCCAGCGGATTCTTGCCACCAGAGGGGACCGTCTTGACGGGAGGAACGGACCGGGCGGCGGATCGGTCCCGGAGGACGACCGGCTTTTTGTTGAGCAAAGTCTGGCGCTTTTTGAGACAACCGAACTTCCGGCAGTACTGGAAGCGGCACGGGATTATTGCCGGAGGCAGACCAAACAGGTTGGCGCGGAAAAGAAGGTGCTGTGCGGCAGCGAACTGGCGGACCAGGAGGACCGCGACTACCGGTTCGCGATGGCGCTGCTGGGGCAGCGGGATTTTGTCAAAGCCTGCCGGGCCTTCACAAAGGTATTGGAAGCTAACCCGGACAACTATAACGCACTGCTGGAGCGGGGCCGGCTCCAGGTCGGGCTGGGGCGCCCGCTGGAGGCAGTGGAGGATTTCTCACGGGCGATTGGTGCGAAGTCTGACGACTGGCGGGCTTATCTGGAGCGCGGCAGATGCTACCAGCGGGTTTTGCGGATGGGGGATGAAGCTGCGGCGGATTACTCCAAGGCCATCGCTCTGGAGCCTGATAATCCGGTCGGCTATTTCGCGCGGGGCTCGCTTTACGATGAAATAGCCCTGAAGTTCGAAATCGAGGCCCGCGATACCAAGAAGTCGGGCAAGGATGATCAAGCGGCCAGGGGATTCCGGGCGGCAGTCGACGATTACAGCAAGGCGATCGCCCTGAATCCCGAATACGACGACGCCTATACCGCCAGGGGCCTGGCCTATGCCCGCAGGGCCCGGACCGGCGGAAACCGCGAGGATGCCGCGAGAGCGGTCGCCGATCTGGAAAAAGCTATCGGTCTGAACTGGGAGCACGGCTACTTGTACAAGACGGTGGATGAGCTGAAAGACCTGGCCGGGCAGGCTGAAAACAGCCGGGAGATGACGACGGTATAAGCAAAAACAGCCCTTGAGCTGTTCTCAGGCCGCTCTACAACCCCCATCTGCTTTGCACCCGTAAAGGGCAGGCCGCATTTCTATGCGCCGAAGCGCAAGAACTGCGCACTTGGACCCACAACCCATTGCTAGCGTACTTCCCAGTACGCGTTGCTGCTGGGTTCGTGGGTCCGTCGCGCATCTGGGGGTTTCTGAACGGCCTGAGAAGATCTGAGTCTAAACACGCTGCAAACAGTCCTTGGACTATTTTTGTTTATACGGCGCAATAACCGGGTGAAGTGTCTAAGCTGCTGCCACCTTGCTGCGAGCTGTCCTTTTCTGCTGGTTTTTTCGGATGATTATGGTATGATTTAGGTGATAGACAAGGCCGGGAAGAATACTGCCGGGAGTGGCGCAGATGCCGGCCTGGCCGGACTTTGCGGATGTTGTCCTAAAAGTGCCCTGCTCTGAATAGGCTGTACCACGAAATACAGAGACGGAGGGGAAACGAATGAAAAAGATCATCAACAGGCCGGAAGAAGTGGTTGAGGAGATGCTTCAGGGGGCGGTGCTCGCCCATCCGCGATACTTGCGGCGGCTGGAAGGGTTCAATGTTCTGGTGAGAGCGGACGGGCCGACGAAAAAGGTGGCGCTGGTGAGCGGCGGCGGCAGTGGCCATGAACCATCGCACGGCGGCTTCGTCGGGCGCGGCATGCTGGACGGGGCGGTAGCCGGAGCGGTCTTCACTTCCCCGACGCCGGACCAGGTGTTTGAAGCGGTCAAAGCTGTCAACGGCGGCCAGGGGGTACTCCTGATCATCAAGAATTATACCGGCGACCTCCTCAATTTCGAGATGGCGAGCGAATTGGCCGAAGCGGAAGGCATAAAAGTGGCGCGGGTTGTGGTCAACGACGACGTGGCGGTGGAAAATAGCACCTGGACCACCGGCCGGCGGGGCATCGCCGGAACGGTGCTTGTGCATAAGATTACCGGCGCCAAGGCCGAGACCGGAGCAAGCCTGGAAGAGGTCACCCGGGTTGCGGAAAAGGTCATTGCCAACGTGCGGTCGATGGGTATGGCTCTGTCGCCCTGTATCGTTCCGGCGGCCGGCAAACCCAGTTTCGTCCTTGGCGAGGACGAAGTCGAAATCGGAATGGGAATTCACGGCGAACCCGGTACCCACCGGGAAGCACTCCGCCCGGCCGACGAGACAGTTGCGCACCTGATGGACAAAATTCTGGCCGAGGGTCTGGTGGCAGCGGGGGACGAGGTGGCAGTGATGGTGAACGGGCTCGGCGGAACGCCGCAGATGGAATTGTACATCATCTACCGCAAAGTGGCCGAAATCCTTGGGGCCAAAGGGGTCGTCACCGCAAAAACCTATGTCGGCAATTACATGACTTCACTGGAAATGGCCGGATTTTCGATAACGGTGCTTAAACTGGATGAAGAACTCAAACAGCTGCTCAGCGCCCCGGCTGACACCCCGGCGTTCGTTCAGTTCTAACTGGAGGTAATGGCTTTGAGCAATACGACAGTTGCGGTGGTGGAAGCCATCTCAGCAGCAATCATACAGAACAAGGATTATCTTACTGATCTTGACGCAGCCATCGGTGACGCCGACCACGGCATTAACATGGCCAGGGGCTTCACCGCTGTCACCGGAAAACTGCAGGCTCTCCCGCCGGAAACCGATGTCGGGACGGTGCTGAAAACCACAGCGATGACACTGATCTCCACGGTGGGAGGGGCCGCGGGCCCGCTGTACGGCACCGCCTTCCTGCGAGGAGCGGCCAGCGTTCAGGGCAGGAACACCATCGACAGGGCCGCGGCTCTGGGCCTTTTTGCGGCGGCGATCAACGGCATCAAAGAGCGGGGCAAGGCTGTCCGCGGCGAAAAAACGATGCTGGATGCCCTGGAGCCGGCTTATGACGCTTTTGCCACTGCCGCCGGCGAGCACAAATCCCTGGCGGTTTGTCTGGACGCGGCCTGTGAGGCGGCACAGCAGGGTATCGACTACACCAAGACAATTATTGCGACCAAGGGGAGGGCCAGCTACCTCGGAGAGCGGAGCCTGGGGCATCAGGATCCCGGCGCCACTTCGTCCTACATCATGCTCAAAGCCCTGGCCGATTACTGCCGGCAGAACGGTTTGGAGGTCAGCTGAGTGGTTGGTATCGTGATTGTTACCCATAGCGCCAAAACGGCGGAGGGAATTGTGGAGACGGCGGTCCAGATGGCCGGGCCGGGGCAGAAAATCATCGCCGCCGGTGGCGCGGCCGACGAGGCGATCGGCACCGACGCCGTGAAAATCAGCGAAGCCATCAGGGCGGCAGATGTCGGTGACGGGGTCGTAGTTCTTGTCGACCTGGGCAGCGCCGTGCTTAGTGCCGAGACAGCGCTGGAACTGCTGGAAGAGGAGCTGAGGCTCCGGGTCAGGATCGCTGACGCTCCAGTGGTGGAGGGTGCTGTCGCCGCGGTGGTCCAGGCGTCGATAGGGGCAGACCTGGCCGCGGTCGCGGCGGTCGCGGAAGAGGCCCGGGAATTAAGGAAGAAATAAATAACGGACCAGCAAAAAACCCCGCGACAAGCTTTGTTGCGGGGGTTTTTTCAGGCCGGGAAATATTGGCTTGTTTCGTTTGACCTGCGGAATTCGGTCAGACAGTCCGGAGAAAGTCGGCAGTGGCCTGATTGAATTTTTCCGCCTGGTCGTAGAACAGGAGATGGCCGCCGGCGTCAAAGGGGACAAAGCGGGCAGCCGGTATCTGGTCTGCCAGGTATTTTCCCTGGGCGATGCCGCGGGGAAAAACGTGGGAGTCGGCGGCGAAAACAATCGTTGGAACGGTGATGGTCGGCAATACCGGTGTAAAGTCGCGGATCAGAAAGTCGGCGTGAACCGCGATGGCGATCCAGGCCGGAGTTTTTAAAAGTTCGGCCACCATCCATTCTAACTCTTCCTCGGCCGGCGTGGTGTCGCGGAACTTTCCGGCAAAGACGCCGGCAAAGGCCTTGGTGTCACTGGTCTGGAAAATGTTGAGACTGTTCATGCCGTCGAAGGTGGTGTCTTTCAGCATATGGCAGTTCCAGGCCTCCTGACTGAACGGCGCCGGGTTGATGTCAACAAGGCCGACGGCTTTCAGGCGGCTGTCGTGGGCGTACTGCTGCCAATAGGACAGAACCACCGGCCCGGCCAGCGACCAGCCGAAGAGGGCGACATCTTTAAGACCGAGGTATTCGATAAGGGCTCTGATGTCCCGGGCGTATTCAGGTATGGTATGGCCGGTGAGTATTTTTGAGGAGTTGCCGTGACCGCGCATATCCATGGCGATGACCCGGAAATTTTTCGCCAGTTCAGGGACGTTGTTCCGCCAGAACTTGGAAGAGCAGGTCCAGCCGTGGACCAGAATGAGAGGCTGGCCGCTGCCGGCTTCCTCATAGTAAATTTGGGCCCCGTCCGCAGTGGTAAAGGTTTTTCCCATGATATATCCCTCCGCTGTTTGTTTAGGTAATCAATTATCTTTTGATCTGCCAAATCCTTCCGGCCGGGAAGGATTATTGTGAATAATTTTCAGAATAAAGAAGGTTTTTCCGGGTAATGAGCGAAAAACTATTGTCGTGAAAACGTTTGCATTAATGAGACACGACGGGTTTCAAACTGAGATGGAGGCCGCAGGATGGGAGATATCAGGGAAGTTGCCAAAATGGCCAATGTGTCGCCAAGCACCGTTTCCCGCGTCCTGGGGGGGAAGGTCCCTGTGGCCGAGGAAACCAAAAACAAAGTATTGGCTGCCATTGCCGAACTGAATTATCGCCCGAATATGGTGGCCCAGAGTCTGAAAGGGGGCCGGTTCAGGAGCATCGGCCTGATCATTCCCAATGTCCGCAGCCTGGTCTTTCCTGCGGCGATCAGAGGGATTGAGGATGTGGCGATGAAACACGGCTATATTGTCGTGCTTTGCAACACCGACGAGGATCAGGAGCAGGAAAAAGCTTATATTGAAGGGCTGCGGAGCCGCCTGGTGGACGGATTCATTTTTTCCACAGCCAGGCCGGATTATCAGAATATCAAAGCCCTGGAGGAAGAAGGGTTCCCGCTGGTGCTGCTCCTCCGGCAGATGGGAAGCCAGGCCCATGCCGTGGTGGTGGATAACTTTGACGGGGCTTATCAGGCGACACAGCATCTTATTGCCCGCGGGTTGAAACGGATCGCCCTCATCAATGGCTCGCTTGATATCCAGTTGTACCAGGAAAGATTCCACGGCTACAAGCAGGCGATGGACGAAGCATGGCTGCCATTGCCTGACGGCGCAGTCCTGCAAGGGATATACGGATGGGAAGACGCCTACCGTGAAACGATGGGGCTGCTAAGCGCCGGAACGAAGGTGGACGCCTTTTTTGCCACCAATGACCCCAAGGCGGCAGGCGTGATGCGGGCTGTAAAGGATTTTGGCCTGTCGATCCCTGGGGATATCTCGGTAATGGGTTTCGATGACAGTGATATAGCGCCGCTGCTGGACCCACCGCTCACGACGGTGGCGCAGCCTTTCTACAAAATGGGGGCCAAGGCTTGCGAGCAACTGATAAAGGTCATTGAAGGAAAACGCCGGCCGAAGCCGAAGATTGACGTTTTCCCGGCCAAGCTGGTGGTCCGTGGGTCGGTAAAGTAGAGGAGTCCTTCAATTAAAATCAATTTACCAAAATGGAGGGTTATTATGGCACAGCATGCTCGTTTCCGTTACGCCGGTCTGGATGAATTGAAGGCCGATATCGCCAGACTGGGGGTTAATGTCCCGGTTTCAGCGAATATCGAGGTTCTTGGCAAGCCGATAAACATTGGCAAGAACACTGTTCCCAACCGTTTGGCGATCAATCCCATGGAGGGGTGTGACGGCACGGCCGACGGCCGGCCCGGCGAACTTACCCGGCGCCGCTACCGGCGATTCGCCGAAGGCGGGGCAGGCCTGCTATGGTATGAGGCCACCGCGGTGGTGGACGAAGGTCGGGCCAACCCGCGCCAGCTGTCGATCAATAGCGGGACCGCGGGCGATTTGGCCGCCATGCTGGCCGAATCGCTGGCTGCCGCCAAGGAAGCGGGCTGCGACCGACCCTACACGGTTTTACAGCTTACCCATTCCGGCCGATACAGCAATCCCGGCGGCGGTCCGGCGCCGAGGGTCGCTGCCGCCAATCCCTATCTGGACGGCCGGTTTTCCAGCGTATATGTCATGACTGATGAAGATCTGGAGCGCCTGGAAGACCGTTATGTCGCCGCGGCGGTGATGGCGGCCGACGCCGGCTTCGACGCGGTGGACGTCAAGAGCTGCCACGGTTATCTCCTGGCTGAGCTGCTTTCGGCCCATACCCGGGAAGGCCGCTATGGCGGCAGTTTTGAAAACCGTACCCGGATGGTGAGCAATATCGTCGATAAAATCAAGAGCAAGCTGGGGGACAGATTGAGCATCGCCGTCCGGCTGGGGGTGTACGACCAACTCCCGTACCCATATGGCTGGGGTGTTGACAGACAAGACCATTACAAGCCGGATTTCAGTGAACCGGCCAGATTATTGACGCTGCTCAGGGAAAAAGGTGTGGAATTATTCAATATCAGCATGGGCAGCCCTTATTACAACCCACACCTGACCAGGCCCTACGACGTCGGGCCGTACCTGCCGCCGAAGCATCCGCTGGAAGGCGTGGAGCTGATGCTGGGGGCGGTGAGGACACTCCAGGCTGCGGTACCCGGAGCGGCGTTCATGGGAGTGGGCCTTAGCTGGCTGCGCCATCTGGCGCCGTACGTCGCCGCCGGCTGCATCGAACAGGGCTGGTTCAATCTGGCCGGGTTCGGCCGCCAGGCCTTCGCCTATCCCGGGTTTGCCGGCGATCTGCTGAAAAAGGGAGCTTTCGACCAGGCCAAGACCTGCCTGGCCTGCAGCAAGTGCACGGTAATCATGCGCGACGGGGGCTGCACCGGCTGTGTGCCCAGGGACGCTGCGGTGTATGGGCCAATCTATCAAAAAGGGCGGGCAGGAAAAGCCGCGGCCGAGAGCGACCGGGTAGCGGAGCATCTGTAAACCCCTGAGGTATGGCCACAGCGTGCCGACTTCAGGCTAAATAGAGATCAGACAGCGGCCTTGGGCCGGTGAAGAAGGAATTCAATACAGGAAGAAAGGGGGATTTAGGTTTCAGCCTGGCCGCGAGACGCGGCCGGAGCCGGATGAATCGCGGTTTGTCACAACACAGGAGGAGGATCGACATGAAAAAGGTTAGCATATGGGTCCTGATTGGTCTATTGGTGGCCGCCACGGCGGTTCTTGCAGGCTGCGGTTCAGCTGGAGGAGGCTCCGCCGCCAAGGAAATCGTCATCGGCAACCTGCAGGACCTGAGCGGCCCGACGTCGGTTTTGGGTAATGCCGTAACCCGCGGGGTGGAACTGGCTATTGACAAGATGAACAGCCAGGGGGGCATTAACGGCAGCAAAATCAAGCTTATCACGCTGGACACCAAGGGGGACGTCCAGGAAGCGATCAAAGCTTTCAATCGCCTGGTGGACCAAGAGAAAGCCGTCGTGGTTGTGGGGCCGCCGGTCAGTAATATCGGCATCGGCCTGGCGTCGATCGCCGACGCCAAGAAGGTGGCGTTCGTGGGAAGCTTCGCCGATCCCCGGGCCACGGTGGGCGAAGACGGCAAGGTTCATCCGTCGATGTTCCTGCTGCAGCCCAGCACAGTGCAATACGGCGAGATTATGGCCAGCTACGCGGTGGAAAAACTGGGTCTGAAGAAAATCGCCATCCTTTATGATCAGTCCAACGCCTATGCCGTTTCGCTGGTTGCTCCCTTCAAAAAGTACGCCCAGGGCGTAGGGGCCACGATTGTGGATGAAGAGGTATACAGCAGAGGGGACAAAGACTTCAGAACCCAGCTGTCCAAGATCAAGGATTCGGGTGCTGACGTGGTATTCGCCCCCAACTATATGCAGGAACTGATCATCACCGCCAAGCAGAGCCGTCAGCTCGGCCTGACAATGCCCTTCTTCGGGGCGCTGGACTACGCCGCGCCTTTCGCTTCGCTGGTCAACGACCCGGATGCCGCCAACAATATCTTCTTTGCCAACAATTATTCCGACAGCGAACCGCAGCTGGCTGAGGTGAGAAACGCTTACAAGGCCAAGTACAATGAAGATCCCATCAACAAGGTCTATCTCGGCTACGACAAAATGCTGGTCATCGCCGAAGCCATCAAGCTGGGCGGCGCTGCCACTCCGGACAAGATCATCGAGGGTCTGAACAAGGTCAAAGGTGTGCAGGGCTCGACCGGGGTTCTGACGATTTCCCCGCAGAATCACCAGCCGGTGGGACTGTCGATGGTCATGTATAAAATCGAGCAGGGCAAATACATCGACCTTGGCCGCTATATCCCGGAAAAACATAAGAACCAGTAAAGACTGTTGCCTGCAGGAACGCCGTGAGTACCGGCGTTCCTGCAAAGTATCAACAACCGACAGTTAGACGGCAACGAGGAGGGTAGCCAAAAGTGACCATACAATTGCTTGTCAACGGAATATCGCTGGGCTCGGTGTATGCGCTGATCGCCGTCGGCTTTGCGCTGGTCTTCAATATTCTCAAATTCTCCAATTTCGCGCACGGCGGCCTGATGACGGTCACCGCCTATATCGGCTATGTCGCCTCCCTTTTCCTGCGAAATTACATCTCTTCCCTGCCTTTGTTCGTGGCCACGCTGGTGGCGGCGGCGCTGGGCGGCGGGGTGCTCGGCCTCATTCTTGAGCGGGTTGCCTTCCGGCGGCTGCGCAACAGCAACAGCTCGGTTATTTACTACTTTATTTCCTCGATTACCATGGGTATTCTGATGGAAAACTTCATCACGATTTTTGCTTCCAGCAACTTTTACTCTTATCCGCCCTTCCTGCCGTCAGCGGCTTTCAATTTCGCCAATCTGAGTTTCGCCATTCCCGATCTTTTAATGCTCTGCTTTTCCACCGGCGCGCTGGGGATTTTACTGTTTGTTCTTTACCGGACAAAAATCGGCCTGGCTATCAGAACGACTTCTTTTGATGTCAATACCGCCAGGCTCATGGGCATGGACCCGAACGCCGTGGTGGCCACCACCTTTTTTGTGGCCGGCGTGCTGGGCGGTATCAGCGGCGTGTTTCTGGGGATCAACTATACGCTGTATCCTCAACTGGGCCAGCTGATTGTCAAAGGATTCGTGGCTTCGGTTATCGGCGGCCTCGGCAGCATCTCCGGGGCGCTGATCGGTGCCGTTCTTCTGGGGGTTGTGGAGATATTCCTGATCGGCCTGGTCGGGGCAGGCTGGGCTCCTGTATTCGTTTTTGTGATTATGCTGGTGTTTTTGCTGCTCCGTCCGCGCGGCATTTCGGGCGTGGTAGTGCAGGAAAAAGCGTAGAGGGGGGCGTCTATGGAATATCTTGTTTCGACACTCACATTCACCGGAATAAGCCTGATCGGCGTCCTCGGGGTGTACCTGGTCACCGGGCTGACCGGACTGTTTTCTTTTGGGCAGGCCGCTTTTTTGGCGGTGGGGGCCTATGTTTCGGCTGTGTTGTTCAAAAGCTTTGGCCTGCCGCTGCCGCTGGCGGCGGTGGCGGCGATGGCCACCGGGCTGGTTGCCGGGCTGATTGTGGGGGTTCCCACTGTCCGTCTGCGCCGGGACTATATTTCACTGGTGACCTTCGGCTTCGGCGAGGCCATCATCGCCGTTCTCAACAATTCCACCAGCATCACCGGCGGCGCCACCGGCCTGTCGGGAGTGCCCCAGCTCACCAATTTTCCGCTGGTGCTGGCCAGTGTCGCCGTCTGCCTGGCGATTGTCATCAGTTATAAGAATTCCAAGTACGGACGGCAGTGCCTGGCGCTGCGCAGCGATGAACTGGCGGCGAAGGCGATGGGTATCAATGTGGAGCGGCTGAAGCTGACGACCTTTTTGATCGCCAGCGTTATGACCAGCTTTGCCGGGGTTCTGTTCGTTTTTTACACCACGTATGTCGAGCCGGGGGCTTTCGGCTGGGTGGTTTCGGCGGAATGGACGATCATTGTCTTCGTCGGCGGTATCAACAGCCTGACCGGGGCGGTGGCGGCCACGGTCCTCCTGACCGGGCTGCCGGAGTTGCTGCGGTTTGCGTCCGAGTGGAGGATCGCCATTTACTGCGTTATCGTCCTCTTGATTCTCAACTTCCGTCCAAGCGGCCTTTTTGGCCAATACGAGATTTCGCTAAGGTCGATCAGACAACTTCTCGGCAAAGGAGCCTAGGCAGTATGAGTTTGTTAGAAGTCAAAGGTATTTCCAAAGCGTTTGGCGGCGTAAAAGCGATCGACGACTTTTCTTTCGAAGTGGACCGCCACGCCATCGTCGGGATTATCGGCCCCAACGGAGCCGGCAAGACGACAGCCTTCAACCTGCTCACCGGGGTGTATCCCCTTGACGCCGGCAAGGTTTTCCTGGACGGGAAAGAACTTACCGGCCTGCCGCAGCACGAGATCGCCCGGGCCGGGATGGGCCGGACTTTTCAGAACATCCGGGTGTTCCGAGGGCTGAATGTGCTGGAAAATGTGATGACCGCCGCTGATCCTTATTCCGGCTACAATTTGTTTGATATATGCTTCTTCAGCCGCCGCAAGCGCGACCGTGAACAGGCGGTGCGGGAGTCGAGCAAGAACTATCTGAAGATCGTCGGCCTGGAGGGCTATGAACAGGAAAAGCCGGAAAGCCTGCCGTACGGGCTGCAGCGGAAACTGGAGCTGGCCAGAGCCCTGGCGACGAATCCGAAAGTGCTGCTGCTGGACGAACCGGCGGCAGGCCTGAACCCCAGCGAGGTCCGGGCCTTCATCGAGCTGATCAGGACTATCCACAGCCAGTTCGAGTTTTCTATCATCATTATCGAGCATCGCCTGGAAGTGATCATGTCGCTGTCCTCGAAAATCTTCGTGCTGAATTTCGGTAAGCTGCTGGCCAGCGGGACTCCTGCGGAAGTCGTCAGCAACCGGGCGGTCACCGAGGCTTACCTGGGAGAGGAGGACACGGCGTGCTCAGTATAGAAAAACTGCAGGTCGCGTACGGACCGGTCCAGGCTCTCCAGGGGGTCAGCCTGGAGGTGCCCCAAGGCAAAATCATCAGCATTATCGGCTCCAACGGAGCCGGCAAGACCACGCTGCTTAACACCATCTGCGGCCTTGTCCGGCAAAAGAGCGGGACGATCCGCTTCCAGGGCCAGGAACTGAGCCGGCTGGCTCACAAGGTGGTCAGGCTGGGGGTCGTGCAGGTGCCGGAGGGCCGCAAGGTGTTCTCCGGGCTTTCGGTGCGGGAGAATCTGATGGCCGGCGGCTACATCGTCGATGATAGCCGGAAGCTGGCGGAGCGAATCGAGAAGATGTTCGATTTATACCCTATCCTGCGGGAGCGCCAAAATCAGCACGCCGGGACGCTGAGCGGCGGCGAGCAGCAGATGCTGGCGATCTGTCGGGGGCTGATGTCCGAGCCTAAACTGATCCTGCTGGACGAACCGTCGCTGGGATTGGCTCCGCTCATCGTCAACGGCGTCTTTGCGCTCGTCAGGCAGATCCGGGAGCACGGGATTACGGTGGTGCTTGTGGAGCAAAACGCCAAGAAGGCCTTGGCGCTGTGCGACTATGCCTATGTTCTGGAAAATGGCAACATCGTGATGCAGGGGCTGGGGAAGGAACTGCTCTGCGACCCGGCGGTAAAAAAGGCCTACTTGGGCGATTTTTGACCAGGGGCTTGACAAGGGAGGAAGAACCATGAAGAACAGGATGGCGATGGTGCAGTCGCCGGGGCTGGCCGAACTGGTGGAACGCCAGGTGCCGAAACCAACGGACACTCAGGTGATTATCGCGATAAAGGCCTGCAGCATTTGCGGCGGCGACCTTCATATCTACAAAGGAAAACATCCCTCGGCGCCCCTGCCGATGGCGCTGGGCCACGAACTGGCCGGCGAGGTGGTCGAGGTTGGCGGTAAAGTCAAGTCGGTGCGGCTCGGTGACCGGGTGACGGTGGAGCCGGTCATCGCCTGTGGCGAATGTCCGCCCTGCCGGAGCGGAGTTTACGGGTATTGTGACAACCTGAGCTATCACTACCGGAAGGGTCAGGGAGCGTTGGCCGACTATTTTGTTGTCGATGAGCGGTATGTTTACAGCCTGCCGAGTCATTTGTCCTATGAGGCCGGTTCGCTGATCGAGCCGCTGGCGGTGGCGGTGCATGCCGCCAAACGGGCCAAGGTCGGCCTGGGGGATGAAGTGGTGATCATCGGCGCCGGTCCGATCGGCCTGCTGGTGACCGCGGTGTGCCGGGCAGCAGGGGCGAAGGAGATCATTGTCGCCGATATCGCCGATGTGCGGCTGGAGACGGCGGCAAAGATGGGAGCAACCCGGACGATCAATTCCCGGCAGGAGCAGGTGCCGGATGTCATCCGCCAGATGACCGGCGGGCGCGGCATCGCCAAGTCCTTCGAATGCGTCGGCCGCGAGGAAACCTTCATCCAGGCCATGGCCTGCCTGTGTAAAGGCGGTCTGGCCACGATGCTCGGCATCTTCGAACAGCCTACCATCCAGATTCCGGCGACGATTTTCGTCGCCCAGGAAATCACTGTTCAGGGCTCCCAGGGCTATTGCTGGGATTTCCCCACCGCTCTCGGCCTGACCGGTACCATCGACCTTGACAAGATCGTCTCCCACGTTTTTCCGCTGAGCGAGGTCGGCAA
>JARLHY010000187.1 GCA_031292015.1 Negativicutes bacterium
ACGCTTCTACTATCTGGTTCTTTTCATCTATTGTCCTCTTAGTGTGTTTTCCCATATTATCACCCCCAATCTTATTAAAACAAAAGACAGCAGTTTTCACTACTGTCTTTTTTCGGTGTCCGTTTTATAGAGTTAGTCTCCGCCGCTTCTTTTTCTTATCATGCTTCTCTGTCGATTTTCTGGATGCCTTCATGCAGGCATCGGCAGATAACGTCATTGCCGGCGATGATTGAAATTCCGCGATCCTCGCGAAAGTTTACGATTCTTCCACCGGCTTCTTCGACCAGCAGGCTTGCGGCCGCAACATCCCAGGGAGACAGATTCAACTCCCAGTATCCGTCAAATTGCCCGGCGGCGACGCATGCCAGGTCATAAGAGGCGGCTCCCAGCCGCCGGATGGCTCTGGTTTTCAACGCAAATTCACAGAAATAACTTAAGTTATTTACCGGATTTTCGGCGATATCACAGGGAAATCCGGTTGCCAGCACACTCTCGATCAATTTTGTCTTGGTTGATACGAAGATTCTTCTGTTATCCAGATAGGCTCCCTGCCCCCTGATTGCCGTGAAAAGCTGGGCGGTCATCGGCGCGTAAACAGCGCCAAGTAACGTTTCCCCTTTATATTGAAGGGCGATGGAAACGGCGAATATCGGCAGTCCCTGGATGTAATTGCCGGTACCGTCAAGCGGATCGATGATCCACAAGAAATCCGACTCTTTTGCGTTCCGGCCCGATTCCTCCGCCAGAATGCCATGCTCGGGATAATGTTTTGTTATAAACGCCACAATCAGCTGTTCCGATTTTCTATCTATCTCTGTCACCAGGTCAATGTCCGTTTTTTTGGTAGCGATCTGCAAATCCGTTCTGCCGAGATTTTCCCGCTGCAGTCGCCCTGTTTCCTGGGCGATCTCCTTCACACTCTCCATAACTTCCAAAAGATTAATCATCTGTCACTCCTTCAGTTTTTCAAACAAGGCACCAGATTCCAACCTGTTCACGAGAACGAATTTGCCACTCTCCGCCGCGGCATTTCGGCCACTATGTGTCATGACCTGAAAAATTTGGCCCACGCCAGTAGGACCAGGCAGCCGAAAGTGATAATATTGGCGGCGATGATTGGCATGCTGCCAAGAAAGCTGCCGTAGACAATCCACAAAAATACGCCGGCACTCATCATAATCAGCCAGGACGCCGACAAATCGGCGGTAGATTTTGTCCGCAGCGTTCTGACGACCTGAGGAAAAAAAGCCAGGGTTGTCAGCACACCGGCGATCATCCCAACAAACTCGGCCAAATAAAGCCCTCCAACCTATCTTCCCGCCAGAAGCGGGTGCTATTGTTTTTGAATATGACCGTCAGGAAAGATCTCGAACAACAAGTACGGTAATTCCGCCGCTGTATCAGTGAAAAACACGGCAAAGTCCCCGCCCTCGCGCCGACGTTTCCTGTCAAGCAGCGCCAGCGTCTCGGGACTGGGAAATTCACCGCTGTCCCGGGCTGCTGAAATGACCACCGCGCGGGGCTGAAGCGAGGTAAGCAGGGCTTCACTGACCCCGTCAATACAGCCATGGTGGGCCAGTTTCAGCAGCTGACAGACTTCCAGGCCGCTGAGCGATATCTGTTCCACCGGCGGATCGGAGGGAAGGTGAACCACCGTCTGACCGACCTTCAGAGTAATAAACAGGCTGGCGGCATTCATCTTGCCC
This sequence comes from Negativicutes bacterium, assembly GCA_031292015.1. The sequence goes on from JARLHY010000187.1 coordinate 1,707, forward strand.
ATCAGCTGTCCATAGCTTTCGGCTCCCGGATATTCGGCCGCCCAGCGGGCGTCCCGGCAAAAATCGTCGACAGCCTGCGGCGGGGGATATGCAATCCTGATCAACAAATCGTCATGACTTTTCACCTGGCCGGCGTTCACCGTCCGGCAGGGTATCTGCTTATCAGCCAACCGCTCCAGGAGCAGCTGGTAATCGGCCATGGCCAGGAGCCCCAGTTTGGCTTCCCGGGGCCAATCCTCCCGGGGCATAATGGTAGTCCGGAACATATCGCCTGCCAGCGGATAGGGAGTCCAAAATTCCCCCACCGACACCAGGTTTGCCATTGCCAGCAGCCCACTGGCATGGTCTTGGTGACAATGCGTGGATATCACGAGATCGATGCGGTCCACCTGTCGCTCCCGGAGAAAACCGATCAGCGCGTTGCCGCTTCTCCCGCCGTCGATGACCAGATTAAACGATCTGCTGCCGTTTTCCAGGTACACGCAGTCACCGTCGCCGACATTGAGAAAGTACAGCCGCCATACATTATTCACTGCCGCCGCCCCCTTCCATCTGCCCAGCCTGCAAGAGATGGACTTTGCTCCCGTCAAGCCGCAGGATCGCTTCCGAACCTGCCGGCAAAGTTTCTTTCAGGTCGTAATCGTCTACCACATATTCCCTGAGACCGTCCCCGATCCAGTACCGTGTCTTTGCTCCCAGGAAACTGCTCATTTTGATCTGTCCCCTGATGACGTTTTCGTTTTCTTCCGCGGCTTTACCGTTCAGGCTTATGGCCTCCGGCCTGATCACAAGATGAACGGTTTCGCCGGTATCAACGGAATATCCGTGATTTTCGACCACAATGTCGGTTTGTTCATTCTTCAGTCTGATTTTCGAGTCGGTCCTGCCGGTTACCGTAGCGGTGATGAAGTTGGCGGTCCCCACGAAGTCGGCCACAAATTGATTGCAGGGACGAAAATAGATTTCCTGCGGCGACCCGATTTGCTCAATTTTCCCTTTGCGCATGACGACAATGACATCCGACATCGACAAAGCCTCGTCCTGATCGTGGGTTACGTAAATATTCGTTATACCCAGTTCTTGCTGCAATCGCCTCAGTTCGACCCGGACCTCTACCCTCAGTTTGGCATCCAGATTGCTCAGCGGTTCATCCAGCAGCACCAACCCGGAATTGACAGCCAGCGCCCGGGCCAGAGCCACCCGTTGTTGCTGACCGCCGCTCAGCTGTTTGGGAAAGCGGCTCTCCAGGCCGGCCAGGCCCAGCATGTTCACCATGACGGACACCCTGGAGGCAATCTCCTGGCTGTCCTGGCTGAGCAGTTCCAGACCATAAGCGATATTCCGGTAGACCGTCATATGGGGAAAGAGGGCATAATCCTGAAAGACCAGCGGCGTATTGCGCTTATGGGGCGGTACGCCGTTCATCGGTCGGCCGTCGATGAAAATCTCGCCGCCATCGGCTTCATAGAATCCCGCTGCCAGCCGCATCAGCGTTGTCTTGCCGCAGCCGCTGGGTCCCAGCAGCGTGGTGAAACTGCCGCGGCTGATCTGCAGGGTGATGTTGTCCACCACCGGGGTACTGTCAAACCGCTTGGTAACATTCTGAAATTGGATAGCCACATTGCTGTTCATTGCCCATTCACTCCACCATCTAAACCATATTGGCTGCTAATTATAAGTCAAGCGATTTCCCTTGTTTGCCCAGGATATACTCGGCGGCATACAGCACCGAAAAAGCCAGGGATATCAAAACAACGGTGAAGGCCGCGGCGCTTGACCACCGCCCGTCACCCACCAGTCCCAAAATGGAGATTGTGCCGACCACCGTCCTCGGCGTAACCAAAAATACCACTACACTCAAGCAGGTCAGGCTGCGCAAAAAGGCTACGACAAAGCCTGATGCCGCCGGCAGAAACAGCAGCGGCAAGATAATATCTCTGAACGTCCGGAAAGAATTTGACCCAAGGTTGGCGGCCGCCTCCTCCAGCGACTTGCTGATCTGCTGCAGACCGGCGGTGGCTGCGGCATAACCGGTGGGGAGATTCCAGAAAGCCAGCGCCAGAATAATAACCCATTCCGATCCGGTCAGCTTCAAAAGCCCTTTGTTGAAAGCCATCAGGTAGCCGATCCCCATGAACATGCCAGGCAAAGCCCCCGGCAGAACAGCTATAAAATCAAGCCCCCGGTTAATCCCGGTCTGCTTGCGCTGGACGGTATAAGCCATAATCAGCGAAAACCCGGCGGCAAGCAGGGACGCCAGGAAAGAATAGTGGAGACTGTTGATGATTTCGGTTTTTCGGCCCCAGACATATTCCATATTGGCCAGAGTCAGGCTCCAGTCATAGCCCCACACCTTACAAAAGGCCCCCAAAAACAGCACCCCGTACACCAGCAGAACAACAGCCGAAACGGCGAGGCAAAAAAACTCCAGCGCCTTTTGAACGGGCGGGGGCAGCAGCATCCGCTGCAGCGAGCTTTCCTTACCGGTCGTGGTGATATACGAACCCCGGCTTAACCAGTAGTGCTGGGCCAAAAAGAAGACCAGTGCCGGCACCAGCAGCGTCAGGGCCAAAACAGTGGCGGCAGACAAGTTGTACCAGCCGATAATCTGCATGTACGCTTCTGTCGGCAGCATGACAAAATTACCGCCGATCAACAGCGGATTGCCGAAATCGGCCAGTACCATCATCCCCACCACCAGGGCCGCACCGCAGGTTCCCGGCAGGGCCAGTGGCCAGACGATATCCTTAAATGTGCGCCAATGCCCGGCGCCAAGATTGTGGCCGGCGTATTCGAGACTCGGTGTCACTCCGCGCAGTACGCCTTTCAACACGACATAGGCATAGGGAAAATAGGTAATGGTCTGCACAAACCAGATTCCCTGCCAGCCGTACATATCCAGACTCAGCCCAAGCACCTTCTGGGTGATGATGCCGGAGCGGCCGAACAGCAGAATATAAGCCAGACCAAGGATAAACGACGGCGACACGATGGGGAGAATGGCCACGAATTTGAACAGCCGTCGCCAGCCGGTATCAACATACGCCAAAGTAAAGGCAAAGACAAAGCCGACGAGGGTGGCCGACAGCGTGGAAACAAAAGTGATAAAGGCGCTGTTGACCACCGCTTTTTGCCAGCGGGAATTGGCAAAGGCGGCGGCAAAATCCTCCAAACCTGGATATGAGGCTACTTTCAGGACAGGATAGACGATAAATATCGCCACAATGATTACAATGCCGGTCACCGTCAAAAACAGCAACGGCTCGCTGATGATTCTCGCCACCTGGCGGCGGATAGCCGGAACATCTGTTATTACCATTTGTCACCATGCCTCTAATCCGAAAATCGGCTGTTGAATCCCGCAAAACACAGAAGCGGACCGACCGACCGGCCGCTTCTGTGTTTTATTGAGCCCTTCAGGCCGGCGGTTAAAACGAAGCGCCTACTGCCCGATCAAAGTGCTGAATTGTTTCACTACCCTGTCCCTGTTGGCCAAAGCCCAGTCCCGGTCATAGCTGACCAGTTTGACGTCGCCGATTTTCGGCATCCCTGCAGGCGGGGCCACATCGGCACGGGTTGAATAGCGGTTGGAAATCTTGGTGTTCATTTCCCCCACTTCCCGGCTCATCGTCCAGTCCACAAACTTTTTGGCATTTTCCAGGTTCTTGCCGCCTTTGAGAATGGACAGGCCGCCTATTTCAAAGGCCGTATCGGCGGGAATCACCAAATCGATCGGATATCCCTGCTTTTTGGCAGCCAGGATGTCATGTCCCCACGACATCCCGATGATGAACTCGCCCGAAGCCACCAATTGAATGGGAGTGAGCGCACCGGGGGTATAATGATGAACATTGGCATTGAGTCTGTCCATATACTGCCAGGCTTTTTCCTCCCCCAGCCGGAAGATTTGGTCGGCCAGAAAGATGTAAGCCCCGCCCGCGGTGGCGGCGTTGGAATGAACATAATTTCCTTTGTAGGCAGGATCCAGAACATCATCCCAGGTCCGGGGATAGGCAAGGCCTTTAGGCTTCAGTTCTTTCTCGAACCGGTCTTTATGAATGACATACCCCAGCACCCCCATGTACCAGCCATGCCAGTAACCGTTTTTATCGACGAACTTGGCGTCCACTTCTTTGTCCCGGGGCGAAGAATACTGGAGCAGAAGCCCGTCTTTTGCCAACGGGTCGTGCATCTCCACTGAACCGCCGATAAACACGTCCGCCACCGGGGCGTCTTTTTCCGCTCTGATTTTAGCCACGGCATCACCGGCCCCAAATCTCACGTATTCAATATCAATGCCGGTATCGGCTTTGAACTTCTTCTGGATTTCCACCATATCACTTTCATTGAGAGCGGCGTACACCACCAGTTTCTTGGACTGCGGCTCCGGTGTTCCGCCGGCCTTGTCCGCCCCGCCGCACCCTGCCAGCAGTGCGGTCAGGATCGCAATCACCGACAAAATACTGATAAACTTGTGTTTCATCAATATATCTCCCTTTCTCTTCTGAGGACTAATTTAATGACATCGCTGCGCAGGTAGTCCAACGAATAAAAAACAGGACTGTTATCTTCCGCAAAGTGCAATTGCTTTAGCAACACGATCTCCGGTCCGAGTATTTCCACGGCGCGTCTGTCCCGGTCCCGCGCGTCGCTCACAGCGCAGATTTCCGTGATGGAGTATTTTATTTTGATACTCATCCCGCTCTCGAGAAACTTGAATATGGCACCAGAGAAATGCTCCCGGAAGTTTGTCCCGGCAATACTTTGGGGGAAGATATTGTAATAAAAGGCGATAGGTTCGCCGTTAGCCGTCCTTATTCTTTCAATGACCACGACTTTCTCGTCGATCAGCAGTTGGTCTTTCCATTCCTGCTCGGCGTCACTGGTGTAAATCTTTACATCCAGCTCACTTTCCTGATACCCGGCGTTATTGATCATTTCTCCCAGGCTTCGGAGTCTGTTCAGGGAATTTTCGATAAGCGGCGTTTTATTGTTGATGTAGGTGCCTACTCCGTTTTTGCTTATGAGCATTCCCTCTCTTTGCAGCATTTTTAAAGCTTCCCGCAGAGTGGGACGGCTGACATCGAAGGCCCTGGCCAGTTCCGGTTCGGAAGGAAGCTTATCGCCCGGTTTTAAATCGCCGTCGTTGATCTTGCTTTCCAGATCCTCTTTAATTTGCATGTACAATAATTTTTTTTCGATTTTCCTTACCTTCTCTCTATAAGCGCTAGCTGTCTGACATCTTAATTATAGCAACCATTCAGCTTAACACTGTTGTCTTTTTGTTAACTTTTTGTAAACATTGCATCTGTCCGTTGACAGCGTCCCAGCCATCGGTTGAACTCCACCGATTCCCACACAGGCAATATTCCTTACAACTTCAGCAGAATCAAGCTTTAGTGGCGATTTTCCTCTGACGGAATCGCTCTTTTTTTATTGGGTTAATGGAATTTTTTAACACAATTTTAACCAAAATCATCGTATTGCTTTAACATTCATTTGCTATACTCAAGCTGTCTGACAGCTAAAGCGATATATGAAGGAGGTACATCAACGAAAGGCGGAGCGGCTCCTCCCACCGGAGGACAGACATCGCCGCAGCTGACCGGATGGCACGGCAAATTCTTGGCGAAACCTTCCGCACAAGTTTTTCCGCCGTGCTGGCCGCAAGCAAATTTCAACAGGTACTCTTTGCCGCCAGGAAACTGAAGACGCCGGAGAGGAGGTGCCGCCTGATTTGCGTCATAACGGTTTCTCAACATCGGCAACAGATGCGAGCCCTTACAGTGAATTATTGAGGAAAAAACGGTCAACTCGATGATCTCTGTTACTTCAAAAAGATTAAGGAGGCCACTAATGAAAACGCGATTAATCCTTGCCTTGACAATCCTGCTCGTACTGTGCGTCGCCGGTACGGCTTTGGCAGGACCCTTCAGCGACGTTCCCGCCAACCATTGGTCCTACGATGCAATAGCCAAACTGGCAAGCGCCGGCATTATCCAGGGTGACCAGGGCCGGTACCAGGGCGACAAAACCATGACCCGTTATGAAATGGCCCAAATTGTCGCCCGGGCTATGGAGCGTTCCGACAAAGCCGACGCTCAGAACAAAGCCCTGATTAACAAACTGTCCGATGAATTTGCCGCGGAACTCACCAGTCTCGGCGTTCGGGTGGCCAAACTGGAAGCCAATCAGCCGAACCTGACCTTCAAGGGCTCCCTGCTCCTTAGGCTCGACACCACCACCACCTACGACGACCATGTCGACAAGCCGGCTGGGGTCAATCCCAGTCAATACCGGCTCCGCCTGGACTCAGCGGCCAAAGTTGACGACAACACCACCGCCAACTTCCGCATCGTCACCAATAGTCCTTACGCCCAGACTGTCGGCGCTTATGGCCTGCCGCCCAACAACAACATGGTCAACCTCGGCAGCGGCACAAACACCAACGGCTCAACCAACTTCAAGGGCCAATATCCCAACCTTCAGATTGACCGTGTCAACATCGTCACCAAATTCGCCGACGGCATAACCGCCACGATGGGCCGCCAAGCCATGACCAACGGCGATAACCTGCTGATTGCCGACGCCAATTACTACAGCTTCGACGGCATAAAAGTAGCCGGCAACATCGCCGGGGTCGATTCTTTCGTCGAATACGGCCGGTTTTTGAATACTTCCAATAACACCTGGGTCAATACAGTGGTGGAATTCTCCAAACCCATTACGCCTAATCTCAAACTGGGCACCGGTTACTTCGAAATGAAAGACACCAAGTGGCACGGACAAGCCTACGCAGCCCTCATACCCAACAACGCCGTCAGCTATGCGGCCGACTCTTACAGCTTCGGCCGGTACGCCCTGCAAAACTGGTATCTCTACACCATCTACAACATGGGGCCCAACGCCCAGCTCGCGGCGGAGTATACCAGAAACGGCGCGGAATATGCCAGGGCCCACGGCAACAACTCCGCCTTTGACGTCTTCCTGCGCTTCGGCGACTTGGCCCTGAACAAACCCGGCCAGCAAAAATATCAGATCTTCTTCTACCGGGCCGGCGCCAACTCCCTCGGCCTGAGCAACGAAGGCGCCAACAACAGCGCCGGCCTGACCAACTTCGACGCCACCGCGACAACCACATACTTCACCGATCTTGATTTTGGCTACTGGTACGCGTTCAGCAAGAACTTCAATTTCGAGGCCCACTATGTGAAGCTGCATGACTACGGCAACACCACACCGTCCAACAATTATCACTACACGCGGGTCGCCCTCAACGTCTTATTCTAAACTGAACCGGATACCCTTAACCAAACCGTGCGGCAGTTCTTAAACGCACCTAGCCAGGGTTCTCAAAAGAACCCTGGCTAGAATTTTCTCTATAAAAATCCTTTGTCCGGCTGGCCTGCGATCCCGCTAGATCACCGGTCCCAGCACATAGATATCCATCGAATTGACATAGCCGGAAATTTCGCCTTTGGTCATGGCCCCGGAGCCGATCCGGGCCAGTTCCTCCAGGATCCGCTGCCCGGCGTCGGGGATCGTGTCCCCGCCGTCGATCACCGCGCTGAGGTTCATATCGATATGATCGCTCATCTTCTCGGCCGCGGTGCGGCTGCCGGTGACCTTGAGCACCGGTACGAAGGGGAAGCCCTGGGGCGCGCCCCGGCCGGTGGCAAACACAATGACATTGGCTCCTGCGGCTGCCAGGCCGGTCAGGATCTCCGGCTCGCGGCCAGGGGAGTCCATCACAACCAACCCTTTTACCGTTGGCCGCTCACCGTACTCATACACCGCCTGAATCGGCGACGTGCCGGCCTTGGCGATGGCTCCCAGCGACTTCTCCTCGATGGTTGTCAGCCCGCCCTTGATATTGCCGCCGGTGGGCTGGCCGCCGCGAATGTCCTCGCCTACCGCCATGGCCCGTTTCTCCATCCGGTCCACCAGCTTGAAGATGCCGTCAGCCACCTCCTGGTTCGCGGCGTGCCGGGCCAGGATGTGTTCCGCCCCGATAAACTCTGTCACCTCACCGAGAATGGAAACACCGCCC
>JARLHY010000188.1 GCA_031292015.1 Negativicutes bacterium
CCTTTAGAGATCCGGTCCACATACTCGGCGGTTACGTTGATCGGCCCGACGAAGGCGTTGATGAGCTGGTTGACTCCGCCCACCAGTTGGCCCCAGCCGCCGGCGAACGCCGCTTCGTTGCCCCGCCGGTCCAGTTGCCCGTCTTTGGTAGCCTGGATAAGACCTTCGGTTTCTTTCAGCAGCCCGCTCATGACGTCGATGCAGTTGTTCAGGTTGTTCTTGATTTCGTTGAAGTCGCCGTTGTAGACATCGGTGATCTTGGGCGGGATATCGCCTTTGGAGATCCGGTCCACATATTCGGCGGTCACGTTGATTGGCCCGACTAGCGCATCCAGGGTATGATTGACACCTTCTACGATCTTCCGGTAGTCGCCTTGGTGCATGGAAGCATCGGCCCGGGTATCCAGGCGGCCTTCCACCGCCGCCTGAGCCAACCGTTCGGCGTCGGCTACCAAGGCCTTGATGTTGTCGATGCACAGATTCAGGCTCTTGCTAAGGACGTCTTTATCCGACTGTTCGATTACGCGGACGGTCAGATCGCCTTTGGCAATTTTTTCGGAAGCGTCGGCGGCGGCGCGAATATTGGCGATCATAGCCTGCAAGGCCCTTGCGAGTTCGCCGATCTCATCGCGGGTCTTAGCCTCGACCGCGACGGTGACATCGCCGACAGCCAGCCTCTCGGCGGCTGCGACCATTTTACCCACCGGCCTTGAGACGCTGCGGGCGATGAACCAGCCCAAAAAGATAGCCAGGGCGAAAGCTATTCCGATGACGATGAGCATATTACGGGAGGCCGCGCCGGCCTGGGCCGTATTGTCCTCCGAGCGTTTTTTTGCTGCTGCCACCTTTATGTCGACCATTTTCTCAATTGAATCCTGGTAGGACATTCTGGCTTTCTCGCCGTCACCGTTGATTAATTGCAGTGCTTCGGCGTTGCGCCCGGCGGCGGAAAGGGCAGCAACAGGATCTTGCACCACGGTCACAAAATTCTTCCTCTGGAGCAAGAATTCGCTGAAAGCCTGCTTCATTTCCGGCGCTACATTCCGTTTCTCTAATTCCTGGGAAGCTTTTTCAATCTCATTGCGGCGATCGGCGAGCTTTTTCATCACTTCGGCGCGCCTTTCCGGAGTATCCGCCAGCGCCAGCTCCAGAACATTGTAGCGGGCCCGTTGAAAGGATTCGGTTATATCCTGCAACAGGGAAATGGGCACAGTGTTTATTTCGTACAATGTGGTACTGCTTTCATCCATGGCGCGAATGTTGGTTATCCCGATATAACCGACGACCGCCGTCAGTAAGGCTACCAAAACGAACCCGGCCAGCAACCTCGGCATGATTTTCAGGTTATAAAACCACTGCATCTTTTCTTCCTCCTCTTTCATTGCGCGGAATTAATCTGGCTCTTGTGCACATTTCGCAGCGTGTCGGCGATCATTGCTCCCACGTTCCCCCGCAGCGGCGTCCCGTGTCCGGGGTAAACCGCTATGATGCGGCGTCGTCCCAGCCTTTCCAAAGATTCCACGAACTCCTCGGTGTAACAGCCCCCCGGGGTTCTGATCACAAGCTGAGTGTCGCCGGAGAAAAGGACCGCTTCTTTTTCGCAGTATAAACAGATGGAATCGCCGGAGTGGCCCGGAGTGTGAATCACCTCAAAGTCATGGTCACCACAGCGGAGAATCTGCCCGTCCCGGACGGTTTGGTCGACCGGTTTCTGCGATGAAAATCCCAGCGTCAGGCAGGAGTATTTTCTTTTTATAAACTTGGCACCGGCACAGTGGTCGAAATGGCCGTGGGTAAGGATCAACTGCTCCACAGGTCTCTTACCGACCCCGGTCGACAGTCCCGCGATTTCGGCAAGGACAAATCCGTCCACTCCGGCGTCTATCAAGGTATTAACGTCTTCAAGCCGATTCCAGTCGCCCAGAATCAGATAGGAGCTGCAGGAATACTGATCCAGATTCGCTTTCAGACAGACTACCTTCATAATGATTACCCGATCTTTCGAAAAAGCTGTGCACTGTCGGCGATTTGCTCAAACAGGTCGACCGCCTCTTCAGGCATCATCTGGGTCTGTTCGGTGGCGAACAATCCGCCCGGCGCCAATGCCTCGTGGAACATTTTAATGACTGCTACCCGCTGGGCAGGCTGAAAGTGCAGCAGGACATTTTTACAAAGTATCAGCGAGAAATCGGCTCCCATCGGCTTCAAGGACAATAAGTCATGTTTTTTAAAATGCAGCCGACTCCGGATTTGTTCATCGATCTGAAAGTGAGTTCCCTCCCCCAGCTTATGAAAGTATTTTTCGAAGATGTCTGCCGGAATCCGCTCCAGATCTTCCCTGGGATAAATCCCTTTGGTGATGATGTCTCCGAACAGATTGCTGCCATCGATATCGGTCGCTTCTATATGAAGGTTGCGGAACGAGAACCGTCCCATGGCTTCGGCGAGAATGATGGCCAGTGTATAAGGCTCCTGTCCGGAAGCGCAGCCTGCGTCCCAAACACGTACTGACGCACGACCGGCAACTGCGGGAACCAGATGCTTGGCAATAAGCTGCAGGGTATGAAAATCTCGAAAAAAGTATGTGAAAGCCATGGTCTTCCTTCTTTCGATCACGGATCTAACCGTTAAAATGGCCAGTCAATCTTATATGGCTTCTGCCAGGGTGTCGATTTCGTCGTCGCTCAGCAGCCGGTCGCAGTCCAGCAGCAATTTGATATCGGTGCCCACCTTGCCGATGCCTTTTATGTATCTGTTCTGGGCCGCCTTGAGTTCCTGGGGCGGGACGATGTCTTCATCTTTGATGGACAGCACTTCCGAGACGCTGTCCACGATCAGTCCGACCGAAACATCCCTGATGTCGACTACAACCACGCAGGTCCGGTCGTTATATTCGCGGAACGGCTTTTTAAACCGCAATCTGACATCCATGACCGGGATGATTTTACCGCGCAGGTTGATGATCCCCCGGACGTACTGGGGCAGCTCGGGAACCTCGGTGATAGGCTGGATTCCGATGATTTCGGTGACATAGCAAATTTCGAGACCGTAAAATTCGTTTCCCAGGGAAAAGGTGAGAAACTTGCCTTTCTGGGTATCTTCTTCCTGTTCCATCAGTTCCTGATTCAACGCAACCTTCATGTGCTCATCTCCTTTCACCTGTTTACTGCCGTGTCGTCTTGCTAAGATTTCTAAGAAGAATAGCCAATACTGGTCATCCCTCCAATATCGAGGATCAGGCTGATGCTGCCGTCTCCCAGCAGTGTGCATCCGGCCAGGCCCGCTACTTTGCGCAGGCCTTTTATGTAAGCAGGCAAAGCTTTGACCACTACCTGCTGCTGGCCAATCAGTTCATCGGCGAACAGGCAGAGGGTGTCATTTTCGTTTTCCACCATGATGATAATGCCGTCGATCAGTTCAGTGACGCTGGTGGCTACTTTAAAGGCCCGGTGAATCCGCAGGATCGGGTAGCACCGGCCCCGCACCATAATCATTTCGTTGCCGTCAGGATCCTGGATCAGATCCTGTTGCCGCGGCCGGAAGGATTCTTTTACCGCGGTGATCGGGATGGTATAGCGGGCGCCGCCTACACCGACGGTCATGCCGTCGATAATCGCAAGGGTCAGCGGAATTTTCAGGGAGATGGTCGACCCCAACCCCGCGGCACTGTCGATCAAAACCATGCCGCCGACGCTATAAATGTTCTTGGTGACAACATCCATCCCCACGCCCCGGCCGGAAAACTCGGTGACTTTGTCTTTGGTGGAGAAGCCGGGAGTAAAGATAAAGGCGTAAATCTCCTTGTCGGTCAGTTCGTTCTCCGGCTTATTGAGCAGACCGTTATCCCTGGCACGCGCCAAGATCTTGTCCCGGTTCAGCCCACGGCCGTCGTCTTTGATCATGATGACGACATCACTGCCGGCGTTTCTGGCCTCCAGCGTTATTTTTCCGATCGCCGTTTTGCCTACAGCCAGCCGCTCATCGCCAGGCTCGATACCATGGTCAAGGGAGTTGCGAATAAGATGCATCAGGGGATCCGAGATATGTTCGATGATGTTCTTGTCCACTTCCGTGTCTTCCCCGATCAGCTCGAGCTGGACTTCCTTGCCCAGTTTTTTGCACATATCGCGGACAATTCGATGCATCTTGTGAAAAGTGGTTTTGAGGGGCACCATCCTGATGGACATCACCATGTCCTGCAGTTCACCGGTAATCTTCTCCAACTGTCGCGCCGATTTGCTGAAGTTGTCGAGAGTCAGTCCCCTTAGGTCCGGGTTTTGGGTCACCATCGCCTCGGAAATCACCAATTCGCCGACCAAATCCATGAGCCGGTCGAGCTTGTCGACATTGACGCTGATGATGCTCTGGTGCCCTGACGAGTGAACTTCTTTCTCTTTGTCAGGCAGGAGCTGCTCTTTATCATCAGGTCCTTGAGCCGGCTGGTCTTCCAGAACGATCTGACGCTTGCGCGCAGGACGCTCCTGCAGGGCTTGGTTATCAATCTCGGCAAGCTTCAGTTCCTTCAGAAAAATGGTATTGTCAAAAAACTTGTTGATTTCGTCGAAACCGCGGTCACTGGCGAAGAAGATCTGAAATCCTTCCTGACGGATGATCTCAGCGGTAGAGTCGTCCTCCATAATGTTTTCCGGGACGTGAAAAATGTCGTCGGCAATGTCCTTTAAACTGTGAATGACGGTATAGGCCCGGACGTTTTCCATCTCACAGCCGTCTTCGAAAAATATGGTTGCCTGGAAAAAGTTCTTTTTGCCGGAGGTTGCGCTTTTGTCCTGGCTTATGTAATACTGCTGCTTTGCGGCGGTGTCTTGCCGGTCCTTTACGGCAACGGTACTGGGATTGTCCTGTTTTAAGACCTGAAGATAGTCTTTGAGATCCTGAATCAAGCAGGAGGAATCGCCTTGCGCCCCGCCACCGCCCTTGATCTGTTCCAGTTCGGTTCGGATGAAATCGAGGCTGGCCAGGATCAGATCGGACAGTTTCGAACAGTCGGAGCTGGTCGGCTTGGCTTCGCGCAGATAAAAGAATACATCCTCAACCGCATGAGCCAAGGCGGCGATATTGTCAAACAGCATCATTGCCGAAGAGCCTTTGATGGTATGCATGATTCGGAAAATATCGTTGATGGCCGCCGAATTGAAACCACCGGACTTTTCGCTGAGGATGACAGCCTGTTCCAGTTGTTCGCTCATCTGGGTGGTTTCAAATATGTACATATCCAGCATGGGTTCTGTTTCATGACGATCCGCCAAAATAATCGACTCCTTCTATCACGTGACCGCGATTTTGTTTAGAGTCTCCAGAACCTGATGTTCCTTGAAGGGTTTCACCAGAAAGTATCTGGCGCCACTCATGATTGCCTCTTTGATGATCGATTCCTGGCCCATGGCCGACACCATGACGACCTTGGCTTTCGGGTCGTGTTTGGTTATCGCTTTGAGAGCCGTTATCCCGTCCATTTCCGGCATGGTGATATCCATAGTTACAATATCGGGTTGACATTCCTGGTACTTCCTGATGCCTACAAGGCCGTTTTCAGCTTCACCTACTACTGAGAAGCCGTTCTTTTCCAGCATCATTCGCAGCGTCATTCGCATAAAAGCGGCGTCGTCGACAATTAAGACCTTTTTCATGGCTATTCTCCCTCCTCTTTGGCCCCTTGCGGGCCGAATGCTTTGAGGATCATCCGCAGTGCCGACAGGGTTTTTTCTCTCAGGGCGAAGCCGCAGTTATTCATCCGCCACCGCAGGCAAATAGCCGTACAGGTGCCTGTGATCATGTCCGCAAGAGCCTCGCTGTCTACGGCGGGACTTATCTCACCTGTCTTTTGTCCGGCCGAAATAGTCCGGCGAAGAAAGTTCAGGCGGTCGGCCAATATTCCGGAAACTTTTGCCGCAAAATCAGATTCGCGGGACAAGACATCGAAAATCTGGGTCATGGCGGTGATGGCCGGATAGTTTTCATAGTAGGTTACGTAGCTGTCAACGAAAAAAAGTATCGCCTCTCGGGCTGGCAGGCCTTTCAGCTCGACGGAATGAAAAATATCCGAGTCATACTGGGAAAAGTAGTCCAGTACCGCCAGAATGATATCATTCTTGGTTCTGAAGTGCCTGAACAGTGTACCTTCGGATATGCCTTGACGGCGGGCAATCTCCCGGGTCGACAACCCCTGGATACCACGCCCGTCGATGATCTCGATCGCTGTCAGTATGACGCTTTCCTTACGGTTCAGCAGCGTTATCGCCATAGTTTCCGCCCCCGGAGCGATCACTCGCTCGCTTTTCTTTTATCGTAGATAATTTTCGATTGCCTGTCAACACTTTTCGACATACTTTACCATTTTTCTTTGGATTTTATTGTGTTTTTATCGTGTTTTTTGTAATATTCTGGCGTAAATTCCTTGTAATTTCTTATTTGTAAAATATGGTTATTTTGCGGCACCCCGCAAGCGAGGTGCCCTGCTGCGCTATCACCACAAAAAAAGACTCTCGCAAAGAGAGTCTTTTGGGGTTCGTTAGTCACCGGGCAGACAGGAAACGGACGGCATCAGCCTCGGGTACCGGCCGGCTGATGATATAGCCCTGGAGGAGGTCGCAGCGGCACTTGGTCAGGTATTCGATCTGCTGCCGGGTCTCAACCCCCTCGGCCACCACCGTCATCTCCATGACATGCGCCATATCGACAATACTGCCGATGATGGCCTTTTGAACGCCGTCGGTCAGAATCATGTCGATGAAGGCTTTGTCTATTTTCAAGGTCTTGACCGGCAGCCGCTGGAGATAGGTCAGGGAGGAATAACCTTTGCCGAAGTCATCAAGCGATAACCTTACTCCCATCTCCCGCAGTTCACCGAGCTTGCGGGTGCTTTCCTCCATCGAGGCAATCAGTGCGTTCTCGGTAATCTCAAGTTCAAGCCGGTCCGGCTCAATGCCGCTGTCCCGGAGAACTTTGCCGACGGTGTCGACGAAACCGTCGGCGCACAACTGGTGCGGTGATATGTTGACAGCGACATGGATATTGTCCCAGCCCTGCTCGCCGAGCCGCCGGACGAATTGGCAGGCCTCGCGAAGCACCCAGCGTCCAATATGCTGAATGAGGCCGCTCTGCTCAGCCAGCGGAATAAACCGGGCCGGCGGGATTGGACCATGGTCCGGACTATTCCAGCGCAGCAGGGCTTCGAACCCGACGGTGATGCCGTCAGCAAGGCCCACCTGGGGCTGATAATGCAGGGTGAGTTCACCTCGCTCCACGGCATAGCGCAGGCTATTGGTAAGCAGTATCTTGTCATAGGCTTCGGTCTGCATGGAAGGCTCGTAGAACCGCCAGCAGTTTTTGCCGGCTTTTTTGGCTGCGTACATGGCGTTATCGGCATTTTTAAATATCTCGCCGGCGCTGTCGCCGTCGTCAGGGTAGAGGGCGATCCCGGCGCTGGCCGAGATGGGGAAACGAATACCGTGGGCGTGGAAGTCCTGCTGGAAGGCGTCGATGATGCGGTCGGCGATAGCGGACACTCTTCTCCGGTCGTGCTGACCCGGCAACATCACCATAAATTCATCACCGCCAATCCGTCCGACGAAAGCGGCGTCCCCGGCTTCCTCGGCGATGCGGTTACCGGCGTTGATGATAAGAGCATCGCCATAGGCATGCCCGAAAGAGTCGTTTACCATCTTCACGTCGTCCATGTCGATAAACAGTACGGCGCCGGCGCCGGCGTCCAGGCGGGCTTTCTCCATCTCTGCCTCAAGCCGCTCGTTGAGATGGGCCCTGTTAGGCAACCCGGTCAGGGCGTCGCAGTAGGCCATGTAGCGGATATCCTCCTCAGCCCGCTTGCGGTCGGTGATATTGTCGAAGACAGTGACGAAATAGCCTGGGCTGGTGCTGTATGCGGAGACCAAATACCACCCATTCAGCGGCTCGGCGTAAAATTCCAGAGTTTCCGGCCTGCCGGTCCGGGCAACCCGGCCAAAGATTTCGAACAGTTCCGGATTGGCTTTT
The DNA here is from genome assembly GCA_031292015.1 of Negativicutes bacterium. Next base: position 8,011 of record JARLHY010000188.1, read on the forward strand.
TTGATTTCCGGAACCACTTCGGTCATTTTACGGCCGACGACGTCCATGAGCCCGGTCAGCTGGCCAAAAGCATTGTTGACCATCAGAAAAACATAGTCCTGAGGCTCCTCGTCGTCGAAAATCATCCGGTGATAAGCGAATCCATGGAACATGTTCTCGAACAACGAGCGGTAGCGCTCTTCGCTTACAGCCAGTTCGTCCCGGTGCTGGCGGAGGGTTTTCTCGGCCGCCTGTCGTTCTTCGACCTCTTTTTCCAGTGCGGTGTTGATATCCTGCAGCTCGCTGGTCCGTTCAGCTACCTTGGTTTCCAGTTCGGCGTTCAGTTCGGTCAGAGCGGCCTGAGCCGCCTGCCGTTCGGTGATTTCCGCCGCCAGGGCGGCGTTTATGTCCTGGATCTCCGCGACCTTACCCGCCAGTTTGACTTCATTTTCTTTGAGCAGGCCGATGGTGGCACCGATTTTGCTGTTCATGGCAACAAAAGTATCGCACAAGAGGCCCAGTTCGCGGGGCATCTTATTCAGCCGTTCATCCCGGCCGACCTGGGCGTAGTTTTCCGCCGCCACAAGGTTGGACTGACCGATCAGCCAGTCGATGGGCCGCTTGATCCGGTCGGTCAGCAGCGCAGCCAGCGGCAATATCAGCAGCAGCAGAACAAAGGTGCCACCAGCCATCATGGCCAGTTGGGCATAAATCGGGCCAAGGATTTCGGCCTCGTCGATCCTGCCGATGATTGTCCAGTTCCGTTCAGGCGCGTCGAGATAGGCTCCCAGAACCCTGTTGCCCAAATAATCGGTCCATTCGGCAGTGCCGGATTCGCCGAGAATGATGTTGCGGGAAGCGTCTGCGGACAGCTTCAGGTTCATTCTCACCTGGCCGCTGACAAGGCCCTTTTCAGCCAGCCGGGCGCTGTTGCGCGGCTCGGTGATCAGCACTCCCTGGCGATTGACAAGGAATATCTGTCCGGTCTGGCCGATCCAGTTTTCATGGATGAGCTTCTCCATCGTGACCGTCCTGATCGAGCCGAGAATCAGCCCGGAAAACTGCCCGGCCCGATCATAGACCGGAACAGCCAAATTGATGATGACATGGCCGCTGTTGCGGCCGATGACAACATCGGAAATATACTCGCTGCCGGCTTTTGCCGCTTCGTAGTAGGGCCTGCCAACCGCAACCGAAAATTTTATGCCACTGCTCAGGGTGGATACTTTGAAAATGCCTTCTTTATCAATGAAGGAAAAGGAGTCGAAGGTGCTGTCATGCTTCAGCTTCTGAAACAGTTCCCGCCTTATCAAGGCCTCGTCTTCGGTCCGCAAAGCCTCGCTGGCGCTGATTTCACGGATATTCTGGATCCGTTCCTCCAGCCAGTATTCGATCAGCCGCTTTTCAAACCCGACCTGCTGGCGAATGATTTCCAGGCTTTCCTGCTTAGCTGCCTTGATTTGTCCGGCGGTATAAATAGCCATGATCAGCAGGCTGGGAACGACCACAAGCAGAACCGTCCATAGTCTGAACTGCCGTTTAAGGGGCATATTCGTCATCTTCAGAACTCCTCATCTGTTTTCACCGAGGCGACCGACGGCAGGCCGAATTGGCGTGATGCTCATTGCCGTCACAAGAATACATCTTTGCCTTTTCAAGAAGATTAGACGCTCCAACGACAAATTCCTCTACATATCGACAAATTATCCCAACCATTTTTCCTCAGCACAAGCGGTTCCGCAACTCTGCCGTTGGTGCTGCACCTAAACGAAACAGAAAGATCCGGATGCTATCCGGATCTTCGACAGGTCTTGTCAACAGCAACAGGCAGGCTATTTATTTTCAAACCGGAAAACATTGGTGTCCGGATGCCAGCTGCTGCCGCCGTACCAGATTTGCTTGCGGCTGACGGCCGTTCCGTTCATGAGCAGGTCGAAGGAGACATAGCTGGCGCCGGCAAGGCCGAAATGAATCCCTTCGGAGCCTTCGGAGGCGCTGAGTTTGAAGAAGATCTTGTGAGGTCCGCACTCTGCTTCCAGTCCGGCGAAAACAAACCTGGCTTCGCTGGTCGGATTCAGACTTTCAAACCAGAACCGGCTCTGAATGTCGGGATAGGTCTGAAACGATTCCCCGCCGTCGAGACGATGGCCCCGTATGTCGTAAAATCTTCCGTCGGTGCGGATTGTCCCGCTGAAGGTATAACTGCCGCCGGCAGGCACCGCCCAAAGATGGAAGCCGTAACCGTCCATCCATACGTAATAACCCGGAGCCCCGCCATACCGGGAAGGCCGATCCTCGATTTCCGAAGTCCAGGCGAAGGCGCTGCCGCTCAAGGCAACGAGATAAACAACAGCCAGAATGATGGTCATCCATTTTTTTCTCATACTTACACCTTCCTTTTGCCAAGATGGCAGATCGATTTTGTCATGGGCGGCAGGCGGTCCAACCGCTCTTTTGCCGGCGAAAGTTGGCTATAATTGTAAATTCCGCAAATCTTCACAAAACCCTTTAAGTCCTCCGCAAGTGGTGCCAACACTTTTCCCGCCCAGACACGGTTTGGCGGAAGCCCCAGGTCCGGCAACAACAAAAAACCCGGACAGTATCCTTCCGGGCTGAGGGTCGCAGGACAGGTATTGGAAAACAGAAACTAAGCCGAAATCAGTGTTCTACCTTGGGTACTCCGGGCAGCCAGCCCTTATGGATAGCCAGTTTCAGCAGGCGGTAATCCCACTGCAGCCCGCTGCTTAACAGTTTGTTCACCGCGGCGGCAATCTCAAGCTGATAACATTGCTGCAGCGTCAGAAAAAGAGTTAGTTGGAAGTTTCTCGCCAGGTTTCCGAGAGCTATGACGATTTCCAGGTCTGTCAACCGGACGCCACGGGGATAATCCACAGTCTCGTAGAGGGGATGAGGAGGAAAGTGTATATCCGGCGCCTGAGCGTCTCCAGCGCGCATCAGTTTTTCACATTCTTCAATCGCCGGAAGAGTTTGTTCGTAAATAGCCTCCTTGATCAACGCTCTGAGTTCGGCGTCTTCAGCCTGGTTGTAAAAGCTGCTGAGCAGCGAGATATTGTGCCGCGCCTGGAGGATCAGCCCATATAAACCGGCCGCCTCCAAATAACCTATCGGTTCCTTGTCGACAACCGCCTGCACTATTTTACGCGTCAATGCATCAACCTGATCAATGATGGTCAATTGCAGCCCCCCCTTATCATGGCTAGGCAGGTACGCAAACAAGACCGGCTCCCCTGATTTAACGTTATCGCGGTCTTATTTGATCTTCCTTCTGATTTTCAGGGCCAGGGACGGAGAAGCAATTTCAAGAATGAACAGCAACGTACCCACGATAATCTTCCATCTGCTGCCGGCGATACGATTACCTCCTTTACCAGCGGCCCCGACTGATTACAGCCAGGTTGGTGGCAAAATCGCCTCTGACAATAGTGTGAGAGGGTTGAGAGGAGTTCATGCCAAGAATTATTTGGGTCATCACCGGGGTCGGCACGAGTTGGCGGTGCACAAACAGCAAAAAGTCTGGGCAACTGCCCAGACTTTAAGAGAGGTGTCAATCATCAGCCATATGCATTGCTTTGGCGCCGAGATAAACTATCGCCCCGATGGCCATCACTTTGAAAAGGGTGGAACCCATCATGCCGCGATCACGATGATGACAACGCATATCAAAAAACATAACAACACCTCCCGAAGTTAGGTTTCCCGATGCTGACCCGGCAACTCCCGAGAGATATTGCCTATTTTAGAACAAAATGTGCCCGGCTGTGGGGCGTGTCCAGGCTGAGGCAGGGGCTGAAACAGGAAAAGAGCAGGATTCCTGCCCTTTTCCTGTTTTCACTATCCTGTTAAGACACCAGCGGCTACCGGTAACCGCCGAAAAACAAGTGACCGCCACCCAAGCCGCAGCGCGGGCAGCCGGGATACCCGTGTTCATACTCTAAGCCACAATAGGAACAGACTTCGATCATATTGAAGCAACAGGTTTTGTACAATTTATATTTCTTGACCATTTCCCCGACGCATTTGGTTTCGCATTTTGGCATACAGTGATGCCAGGGGCCGTAACCGTACATTCAAACACCTCCTGTTTTTCTTTGTAGGTCCCTGCTATATCGTATGCAAAAAAGCAGCATGGTGTTATGTAACTTTATTGTTTCCCTTTTGGGAATATGAGGAAAAACCGAGAGCCGGACGACAAAAATAACAACCTTTGTCCTGCCTGCAGCTCTTGTAAATCACGATAACACCTTGACGGTTGGACATGATTCTATTACCATATGCTTGGAGCATGGTTCGAGGTTTCTATATTTATCGGATCACAAGAGGAGCCAGCATATGAATATCAGGCCCAATAGGGACAACAATCAAAACGCAGCGGACACGCATTCCAAGCCGGTTCTTTTCCGGCGATGGACTGTTCTGCTGATCTGTTTAGCCTTCGTTTCGACAGCCGTCGTCCTGAACCGGCACGAAAGCAGCGCCAGCGCTATTGCAGTTACTGAAACGGCACCTGCTGCCCAGCAGAAAGAGATCAGGCAGAATCAGAAAAACGTCAAACTAGCAAGCCTTGCTCACCTGGCGGTGACACCGTCCATCTGGCCGACCGACGGGTCGGTCACCTCCGGTTTCGGCTGGCGTGCTTCGCCTTGGGGCGGCGGCAACGAAATGCATCCAGGCATTGATATCGCCAGCAATATAGGTACACCGGTGGTAGCAACTGCCGATGGCACGGTGGTGCAGAGCGGCTGGCAGGAAGGCTATGGCAATATGGTGCAGATCGACCACGGCGGCGGCGTTGCAACCATTTATGGCCATAATTCCCAAATAGCGGTCAGTACCGGTCAACAGGTGAAAAAAGGTCAGATCATTTGTTATTCAGGCAACACCGGGATAAGTACCGGCCCGCATGTTCACTACGAGGTGCGGGTGAACGGCGTTGCTGTGGATCCTATCCGCTATCTGGTTCTATACGAGCAGTGACCGAACTGAGCCGATGAACCGGCAAAAATCTAATTTAAAAACGCAGGCCTGATGGACCTGCGTTTTGTTTTTTGTCCGGGGGGATTGCTCCTGGTTATTGATCGCTCTTTGGCGACCAGTTGTCACAAAGGGTGCCGCCTACCGACCAGTCTGCCTTATCAACATCCTGGAAAACGACCCAGATATACTCATTGGGGACACCGGTCTCCTCGCTTACCACCGCGGTAATTTTTTCAGCCATTCTGGCTTTCTTTTCCCGGGAGTGCCCGGCAAAGAATTTGACATTGATGAACGGCATGTTTTTCTCCCCCTTATTTTATTGCATAAGTGTCCGTACCCGCCCTGTTAATCCACAGGCAGCTTGAACAGGCGCCGGGCCGTTCCGCCCAAGGCTTTGCGGCGTTCCTCCTCAGTGATGTCGACAACCCGGTATTTTGCCATTTCCACCGCCAGGTTCTCCGGCGAATCCGATCCCATCATGACCCGGTCGGCGCCAACCGCGCTGATAGCCCATTTGATATCCGGAACCATCGTCCACGATGTCTCCAGATACAGGTTCTGATATTCACCGGCGATGATAATGGCTTCCGGGGTGAGAACCATGGCGCCGGAATGGCCGATGATGATCGGAAGCTCCGGATACTGCTTGGCGCGGGGAATCAAAAGCGCTGGCAAAGTAAAGGGAATCCCGAAGGCAGCGTTATGCACCATCATTGGCACCTTTAGTTCATTCGCGGTTTCAAACAGCACGTCGGCGTCTTTGGCTACCGGCAAAAGGGCGTGACCGAGGGTGTGGCATTTGATGCCGACGAACCCCAGTTCTTTTACGCATCTTACCAGTTCCCGGTAGACTTTGCCTTCATCCTGGTGCGGGTTTATGCTGGCCAGTCCGAAAATTCGCCCCGGGTATTTTTCCGCCATTCTGGCAATTTCATCATGGATAGCCACCGGGTCGGGCGCTCCGGGAAACGGCTGGACTATGGACGCATCCACGCCGTTACTGTCCATCGAGGTGATGATCTGCTGCTCGGTACATTCCCAGCCGAAAACCCGGCAGGGTCCAAGATGCACGTGGGCGTCAATGATCGCCATTGCTATCGCCTCCTTTTCCTGGTTGTTGGTCAACCACTATACTATATGCTTGGCTACTTCAGATATGCCCCTTGACGGGACAAAACTTGGCAGGCAAACCGCTCAGGACATCGTTCGAAGGAGGATCGGCCTGCTCAGACATCGAGGATGGTGTAGCGGCCATAGGGAACAAAGGCGACCCGCGCGTTCGGGCCTTGTTTGCGCAGGGCGGCCTGATAGGCTTCTTCCACCCCGGCGAACACCTTCAGGCCTATATCCCTGGCCATTGCGAAGTTTTCGGGCAGCGTCACTACGTACAGTTCGGCATGAAGCATGGCTGCGTAAACTTTGTACCATATGCAGCCGGCCCACAGCTCGTTTTTTTTGTCGTAGAAGGCCGCCAGGACCTTTTCGTGATTTTCCGCTGTCGCCGGCATAAACGGCTTCAGCAGGTCCATCAGGGCAAAGCCGGGCCAGCCATGATAACCCGGGCACGGGGAGGCAAAGATGATCGTGCCGCCTTTTTTGACGATAGGCAGGCAGTTCATGGCCGCCCAGCCGGTGTGGAAAAACAGGTGGTTGGTCGGGGCGGAGGAACCGGTTAATACGATATCGGCCTTGTCGGTTTTAAAGGCAGAGGCGTCAAAACGGTATACTTGGTCGTAAACCTTGACCGCTTCTTTATGGGCGGCTTCAAAGCCGCCTGCGTTAATGTAGGTTACCTCGAAACGGTTATTGACGATCAGGTTGATGCCCATGTCAAGCCCGACGATAGCGGCGGCTTCGTATTTATCAAGCTGCATGCGGCAGTCGTTATTGCCGGGAACGCAGTCAGGCGCAAGCGCCATGACATGATTGTATTCAATGGTGTCGTTGCCGGCCACCGCCGGGATTACCATGCCGGATCCGCCATAGCCCCAAAGGGTGGCCTGGGTGGTGGCGACCGTCAGAATCACGTCAGCTTCCGCTACCACCCTGTGCACCGATACAGCCACGCCAGCCTTGGTGATGCCTTTATAAACATAGTTTTCCGGCTTTGTGACATCGTTGCAGTGGATCTCAACAGTATTCGCCACTTCGGCACCAAATTTCTCGGCGATCTCCTCCGGCGACAGGGCGGGAACCTTGCCGCAGCCAATTACAATTCTGGCGGTGGCCCCCGCGGCGTCGATCTGTTGCAAGAGGTAGGGAATGATTTCTTTTAGAGGGGCCTGGCGGAATTGATTTTCGGTAATGATTGCGACGTTCCTGGCGCCCAGAAGAATTTCCGACAGCCTTTTGCCGGCAACGGGATTTTCCACCGCTTGGGCCACGGCGGCGCGGACATCCCTAAGGGCCGGCAGTTCCGCTGGGATAAAAGAGGCGGCAAGGTTACGGCTGTCGAGTTCCAGGTCGAGAAACACACCCCGCTCTTCGGCGGTTTCGTAAGGAATCCGGATTTTTGCCAGTTCGCAGTTGGTTGTGCCGCCGAACCTGAAAGTACAAAGCTCACTTCTGTCCATAATCTGTACCTCCTGTTAATTTTTCTGCTCAGCTATCGCTTTGAGAATTCTCTCGGGTGTCAGCGGCAGTTCAAAGAACCGGATGCCGCCGAGGGCGTTGCCGACGGCACTGGCAATCGCGGGGGCACCGCAGTTGCCGACAATTTCGCCGCAGCCTTTGGCACCGAAAGCGCCTTTCGGACTCGGTTCTTCGATAAGGATACTCTCCACCGGCGGCATGTCGAGAGCGGTGGGTATCCGATTTTCGCGGTAACTTGTACGGATATGATCGATGGATGGGTAGTATGGCAGCATATCCTCGGTCAACGCCAAGCCCACACCGAAAGAAGCCCCTCCTTCAATCTGCCCCTCCAGCAGCAGGGGATTGATCGCAGTGCCCATTTCCAGGGCGGTTACCATTTTTTCCACTTCGACAATACCGGTTTCGTCATCGACGGCAACTTCGGCCACACAGGCTGCGTATTGCAGGGCGTCAAAAAAATCGGCCTTGCCTGTCTCGTTGTCGCGGAGGGGAAAAGTCGGCACATGGCGACCAACCCCGATCAGGGCGTCCTTGGACACCCAGTAAGCCTCGGCCGCCAAATCGCCGACTTTTATGGTCTTGGACGCATCGGCGGCGGAGGTTATGGCGAAATTTTTCCAGCACAGTTTTTCGACCGGGGCGTCAAGCTTTGCGGCGGCGTAAACAAGCAGCTGCTGTTTCAAAGCCTCGGCCGCTTTTTTGACCGCGTTGCCGCAGATGAAGGTCGTCCGGCTGGCAAACTGTCCGGTACAAATGACATCGCCGTCGGAGTCCCCTGACAGTACCTTGATCTTGCACGACTCCACATCCAGTACTTCCGCGGCGATCTGCCCCATGACGGTGGATACTCCCTGGCCTAAATCCACCGAGCCGATGACCAGGGTGAGCGATCCGTCGGCATACATGCGAATGACGGCTTCACTCGGATCGTTCCCGCCGGTAAGACCGGAGGAATGGATTGTCACACACAGCCCTTTGCCTCGTCTTTTCATCGCAATCCCTCCTATTTACTCGCCGTACCAGCGGGCGGCCTTGAGTACCGCATCCAGCGCTTTTTCCGCCCCGACCGCCTCCAGCGGCTGCTGGATCACCAGCCGGTCTGTGTCCTGAACCAGGTTTTTTCGCCGTACCTCCACCGGATCAAGGCCGGCGGCGGCAGCGGCCATATCCATGTGATTTTCGATGGCGTGAATCGACTGGGTAACACTGTAACCACGCAGCGGGCCTGTCACTTGTTTGTTGGTGTATACCACATAGCCGTCGAACCAGAAGTTGGCGATCCGATAAGGCCCGTTGAAAAGCGCGGTCAGTTTCAGCATGCCGTAGGTGCCAAAATCGTTGTAGGCGCCATTGTCGCGAATATACCTGACTTGGCGGGCAACCAGGGTGCCGTCTTTTTTATAGCCGGTCTTAACGTAAAAGGTGTCTGCGCTGCTGACTGTGGAGATATAAAACTCCTCTTCCCGCGTCCAGCGCCATTTTACAGGACGGCCTGTTTTCAGGGCCAGTACGGCGCAGATAGGCTCAGTGGAAGGGTTGGACTTGCCGCCGAACCCCCCGCCGGTGGGCGAGGCGATCATCCTGATCTTGTTGAGAGGCAGGGCCAGGATGGAGGACAGTAAAAACTGATGCCAGGAAGTAGTCTGGGACGCGGAGTGAATTGTCAGACAGCCGTTGGCATCCGGTATCACGAGACTGCAGTGCGGTTCGAGGAAGGCATGCTCTCTCATGCCGCAAAAACCCCTGTTTTCAAAGACGAAATCCGACTCGGCAAAACCTTGTTCCACATCACCCAACCGGACAACGATGGCGTCGCGCTCGGCGAACTTCGCTATATTCCCCCCGTCATGCACCTCGGGGGCACCCGGTTTCATCGCTTCTTCGGGGTCAAATACCGCAGGCAGTTCTTCGTATTCTATCTTCACTTTGGCGGCTGCCTCATAAGCGGTGTCTTCGTCAACGGCGGCAATCGCCGCCACCGGCTGACGGAGAAAGCGGACGAACTTGTCAGCCAGTACCGGCTGGTCTTGCACGAAAGCTCCCCAGTAGTTGCCGGGAACGTCCCTGTGGGTGATCACCCCCGCCACCCCGGGCAAACGCGCAGCCGCCGCCACGTCGATATTGAGGATTTTGGCATGGGGTATCGCCAGATGAGCGGTCTTCACATGAAGCATCCCGGGCACATTGTAGTCATCCGCAAAGCAGGTCTGTCCAGCCGTGTGGCGATACGCGTCTTTCAGCATGACTCTTTGGCCGATAGCCTTACCCATCGGTTTCCCTCCCTATGCAGTCAGAATTTTAACTGTATCGATGATTTTTTGATAACCTGTACAGCGGCAAAGATTACCGGCAAGGCCCCGCCTGATTTCTTCCTCTGTCGGTTTCGGATTTTCATCAAGCAGCGCCTTGATCGCCAAAACCATGCCGGGAGTGCAGAAGCCGCACTGTGTCCCGTGGTTTTCGGCAAGCTTCTTCTGGATGGCGCTCAGTTCGCCGTTCGCCATCAACCCCTCGACTGTTGCGACACTCTTGCCGGCGATGGTGGCTGCAAGGGTCACGCAGGATTTGAATAACGCCCCGTTGATTAAGACCGAACACGCTCCGCAATCTCCTGTTTCACAGCCTTTTTTCACACTCGTCACCCGGAGTTTGTCCCGCAGGACGTCTGTCAGCAGGTCCGTTGCCGCAATCTCAGTACTCACAGCCACTCCATTCAACAAAAAATCGAGTCTCATTGACTGTCATCCCCTCCTTCGTTTAGACCGCTTGCCTCAAGCAGCGCACGTCTGACAAGTATCGGGGCGACCTGTCTCCGGTACGCCGCGGTCGCATAGGAGTCGTCAATCGGGGCGATGAACCCGCCGATCGTCCGGACCGACCGCTCGATCAGTTCGGCGGTGACCTTGGTTCCGGTCAATTCCCTTTCGATCTCACCGAACCGCAGCGGTACCGGCGCGACGGCACCGCCAGCGACGCGGCAGGCCACGCATCTGCCGGTCTTATCTGTTTCCATTTCTGCTGCAACATTCAGGACTGCCGTCGAAGCGCCTTTCGATAAGCCGATTCGCTGCAGGGAAAAGGTTTTTGTGACCGCGGCGTCAGCCAGCGGTATGTTGACACCACATAATATTTCGCCTGCCGAGATGGCGGTCTGTCCCTTGCCTAAAAAGAAATCGGCCAGATCAATCACCCGGTTTTGCTCAACGGAGCGGATAACGGCTTCAGCCCCTGCCGCCAAAAGCGCGACACAGCTGTCACCGGAGGGCGAGGCATTGACCAGATTACCGCCGAGGGTACCTGCATTGCGGATGGCCGGGGTCCCCAGGCTGTAGCTCGACTGCCAGACGTTCCCGGCTTTCTGCTTTACAAGCTCCGATCCGCCTATCTGGGCGTGAGTCACTGCCGCTCCGATAAAAAGCCGGTTTTGCTGCATGGTTATGGTCCGCATTTCAGCGATATCGCCAAGGTAAACGATGGTTCCCAAGTCGCGTCTTCGCCGGATGTTCATCTGCGGGATAACGTCGGTGCCTCCGGCCAGAAGGGTATAATGCTCATTACCTGCAATCATATTCAGCGCTTCCTGCAGGCTGCCGGGATGAAAAAATTGAACGCTCATTGCAGTTGTCGCCCCTTTCTTTTTGCCTCGACTCAAAGCGCGGAAAGGCCCCAGGAATTCATTTGCATCCGCCGCCTTACCAAAGCTACCATTCAGGCCTTACTTTTCTGTCTTCGAAGATGCTCCGGGCCGCGGCAATCGCATTCAATGACCGGGGGAAGCCGACAAAGGGAATGCAATGAATGATTGTTTCGACGATCTCGTTGGGCGATAAGCCCAGATTCAAAGCAGCGCCGATGTGTACTTTCAGTTGGGGCTCGCAGCCGCCAAGCGCGGCCAGTACCGCGACAGTAAGGAGTTGCCTTTGCTTTAAGTCCAAAGTTGCTCGGCTGTAGATATCGCCAAAAACAAAATCGACGGAGTAACCGGCAACAGACGGAGCGATTTGCGACAGAGATTCGAGAAAGACTCCGGCGGACTCACCATAAAGTCTTTCCAGCAGTTTCAGGCCATCCTGGTGACGTTGGTCCTGCACTATGACCACCTCCTTTACCGGGATTTATTCCACGATCCTTGTCCGACACCGGCAGATACGGTGCCGGTTTTGCTGAACAGGTCCCGAACTGTCGGATTCGATATCCCAAAATATTTATTTCAATAACATATATATTCACAGTTAAATGGAAAAATAAGTAATTCGCTTTAATGGTATTCTGTTATATTTACCTGATGATAAACGACAAAAACGCAGGCCATAAAATGGCCTGCGTTCTATGTTTCTTTGTTGCGATTGTCGCTAAAATATCACCATACTGAAATAACAAAAGGTGTTGCCGGGCACAGCGGGCCAGGAAGCGTCACCACCGACAGCTCCATTATGATCTGCCTGCTGCGGTAACTCGCCGGCGTAATTCGAGAAAGCTGTCGATGTTATTTACAAACAGATCTATCAATTTGCCTTCGAAGTGCCGATTGCGCTCGGCGTGAATGATGCTCAGCGACCGTTCTATGGAAAATGCTTCTTTATAAACTCTTTTGGTTGTCAGGGCGTCAAATACGTCGACGATGGCAACTACTCGCGCCACAAGGGGAATTTCCTCACCCTTCAGTCCATATGGATATCCCGATCCATCCCATTTTTCGTGATGGCTGAGTGCTATGTCATAGCCCATACGAAGCAGCTCCAGCGGCGAGTCGCGTAATATCTGGCCGCCGATCACGGTGTGCTGTTTTATAACCTCGAATTCGCCTGCAGTTAGTTTGCCTGGTTTGAGCAAAATGGAATCCGGAATGCCGATCTTGCCGATATCGTGCATTAATGACGCGTAACGGATATTTTCAGTGTCGCCGTTGTTTTTTCCCACCATTGAAAATAACAGGGCAGAATAGTCTGAAATACGGGATAGGTGGCCATTGGCATCGCTGTCTCTGAATTCGGCGGCGTAACATAACCGCTGAACCATTTCAAAGGAAATCCGCCTGGTTTCTTGCAGTGCGCCCTGGAGTGCGATGTTCTTATCCAGCATTTCAGTAACTTTTGTTTCAACTTTATTAAGGAGTCTGTTGACAAACAGCGATATTTTACGATTCGTCTCTTTTTCCGCTGCCGTCGCCGGACCTTTAGAAATGTGCAGCGGCATGTATTCTCTGCCTACAGTTCTGAGGTTTAGGAGGGTTTGGTTTACAGCGAGCCTCACTACATCAGGATCAAAACTCAAAAAGCCATGGAAGTAGCGAAAATCATCCCCGGGAACTGTTCGGGGACGGTATTGTTCGGTTGTTGAGAGAAGGATGGGATGAACAGGGTGATTAATGATAACCGACCATTCGTCAACAAGTTGGCAATCGGGATCGATTTCGACAAAAACGGTGTTGTTGAATTCAGTTATTTGATCTGGGTCAACGCCTTGGGCGAAGATAAATATCCTGCGACAGATTTTGTCCAACTGCAAGTAGCGGTCTTTTTCGTACAGAAAAAATTCGAATTTTTGAAAGCTGACGAATAAATCGGCGTTCAGACCAAAATTCAGGACTACATCCTCTAAGGCATGAGATATCGCCAGCATGGCCGGTTTACTGTAGGTCGTCTTCTCCAAGCAGGAATATTGCGATGCCACTGCCGCAAAAACACTTTTCATAGGTTACCTCCAGACGGATTGATCACCAACCAGACTCATTCGTAGCAGGAGGGCTTTGCGTCCGGCAGGGTCGATCAAAAAGATCGGGTAATATGCATACCCTTGGCCTCAATGGAATCCTCGGCTGTTTTGTTTTCGTCACTGTTCTCATTTTCTGTTTCGGAAGCAAAGGCTTCGTCCAAACAGTTTAGACAGTATCGCCCTGCAGTAATCGACGTACTACATGTTTCGCAGGAATACGACAATTTTCCTTCGATAATTCGTCCTTCCCGAATCATTTTAAAAATAATATGTTTTTTTACCTTCGTCCCCTGATGCACTTCATCCACTGTTTGATTCTCGTTTGCCCGTAAATAGTCGGCAACAGTTATCTCAGCTTCTAAAAGTTCATTTAGGCAATCCCGGCATAACTTGCTGGGATTGTCTACGCATAATTTTTCACATTCTGTACAATAAATAGGATCCATGGCTTTCTGCCTCCATTACTTCATCCAAGAATTCCGACCGCTTTTAGGGGAACGCGCATCGCTTACTTTTATAATAAATCGTTCTCCATTTCCTTTCATCCGCCATAAGTTATAAGTCCCCGATAGTTTCTGCGTGCCTGCACAGGCAAGAACGATAAGGGATTGCCGCCGCTTTCGGCGGGGCGCGACACTATGTCAAAAGGTATAGAAACATTCCATATCCTGTTGCTGAAATCATACCGCATTGAGGCCGCCAATTATGGAAACGGCGCAAAAAATAAGGTAGACCAATTCCCCCACGGAACTGATCTACCTTTTATCTGCCGCATGCTTGAGCCGATTTTACGCATTTTCAAGGGTCGCTTTTGTGGCCCCGGTGGAAATACCGCCGTCAACCAGGATTGTCTGTCCGGTCATATAGCGGCAGGACTCGGAGGCCAGAAAAATGATCGGTCCGTCAAGATCGTCCGGTCGCCCCGGCCGCTTCAGGGGGATACGGTCATTCAGGTAGTCCAGCCATTCTTTATTCCCATACAAAACCTTGTTTTGCTCTGTTTTGAACCAGCCGGGGGCCAGGCAATTGACGGTAATTCCATATTTGCCAAGGTCGTCGGCCAGACTCATCGTCATTTGCTTGACGCCGCCGCGGCTGGCGCAATAAGGGGTGATGCCGGCATAACCGAACACGGTGGTGACCGAGCCGATGTTGATGATCCGGCCATACTGGCGAGGGATCATTTTTTTTGCAACCGCCTGGGCGACAAAAAAGCTGCCCCGCAGGTTGGTATCAAGCACGGTATTCCAATCGTCCCAGGTTATATCGACCGCCGGTTTGCGAATATTGCAGCCGGCGTTATTGACAAGGATGTCAATTTTCCCGTAAACCGAAAACGCATCTTCGACCATCTTCTGGATGCTGGCATGATCGCGCACATCCAGTTCCAGCGGCAATACTTTTCGTCCTGTTGCCGACACTTCGGCCGCCATTTCCTTTAACGAATCCTTGGTGCGGCTTGTGATTACAAGATCCGCCCCAGCACCGGCCAACGCCCGCGCGTAATACTGCCCCAGCCCCCGGCTGGCCCCGGTTATGATGGCCACTTGACCGGTAAGATCAAACAATTTGGAATACATAGCGACTACTTCCTTTCTCTCCACGACTGCTGAACAGCCGTTACCGGCTTCACCGGCAACAGGCGCTTTGCGGGTCACTTAACCTTTTTATAAAAGTAGCTTCCTAAATCAAAAATATCAAGAGTGATTCCGTCAGCTTGAACTGAAACCTGAGAAGGGTAGCGGGTGCTATAAAGGTATGTATCCGCCAGCCAGCTGTTGTCGCCGACTTTTCGGAAATTTTTCCAGGTTATGTCTGTTCTGTCCTTTCCGGCACCGTAATATCTTCCGGCAAAGGGCGATTCATAGAGGTAAGCGCCATAGAGTGTTCCGTCACCCGCCTGGTAGATCTCAA
>JARLHY010000189.1 GCA_031292015.1 Negativicutes bacterium
ACACTACCCCATTTTTTTTTTGGGGTCATAAAAAAGCGTTGTTTGCCCCAAAAAACCCCCCCGCCCCGTTGGGGGGGGCGCCGGTGGGGGGGGGGGGGGGGCCCCCCCCCCCCCCGGGGCCCCCCCCCCCCCCGCCCAGCTCCAGCGCCGCTTTGACCGGCGGACTGAGGCTGCTAAAAGCAAAACTGCCCGGCTCCAGGCCCAGCACCGCAAGTTTTTCCTTCATCCGCGGGTCTTTGATCCAGGGCGGGTTCTGACCCATGGCCGTCATCATGAGTTGGAAGAAGATCGCGCCGTCCAGGGCGGCAACCCAATCCGCGGGGTTCTCGTTCATGGATTTGCTGTCTTGCCCACTGTCCCGCGCGGTGAAAAATTCCCCCCAGCGGCTGATCGGCACCAGGATGTAACCGTTCTGGATGGCGTGAACCGGCGGATAGTCTGCCGGCCCGTTGGTCTGGGTCCGGCCGATGATCCAGACTGTGTCGCCGGGGGAGTCGATCCGTGCCATGCCTTCCGGCAGGCGTCCGTTCCAGCCCGGGCCGGTAATGGCGTACGCGCCCTGCCCTGTTCCGGTGGTTCGGGCTCCCAGCGAAGCGAACACGTTGGTCCAGGGATCGAGAAGTTCCATAAGGTAATAGCGGCCATAAGTTTCCGGAAGCCACAGGACCACCGGCTCCGGGGCTAGGTCCAGCCAGGCCATGGAATAGAGGGTATCGACATTGGGCCTGACGATGGTGGTATAGCCGGGGTCCGGGAAACTCCGTTCGTGGAGGAATTGGTTGATGCGGGCGCCGTTTGCCAGCATCGTTTTTTTTGTCGCTTCGGTCAGCATCAAAGGATAACCGTAGATATACGCATCCAGGGCCAGGAAATCCAGCGCCGTTTTCCCGCCCGGGAAACAGCCGTGAGTTTTCAGGCCAGGTGGGCAGCTCCATTCATCAGTCATGGCAGGGTCCCTTTCTGAAAAATATTTCTACTGTATTCATATTCGGCCCGGCGGCGGCGAGCGACAATCGCTGCGGTATCGACTGCCGCTAAAATAAAACCGGAAATCGGGACCCCCCAAAAAGGCTTCGCCGGACTGGCGGAGTTCTCTATTTTTCATCCGGCGACAGGAAATAGCGTCAAGGTGGAGAAAATACTTATGTTTAATGATGGCACTGGAGGAAAAGATGCGGAACATATTCGACAAACTCAATCCGGCTCAAATGGAAGCAGTCAATCACATCAACGGCCCGCTGCTGGTTGTCGCCGGCGCCGGATCAGGCAAGACCCGGGTGCTGACCAGCCGGATCGCCAACCTGCTGCAGCAAGGCGTCCCGCCTTACAATATCCTGGCAATCACCTTTACCAACAAAGCTGCCGCCGAAATGAAGGACAGGGTGTACTCCATGGTCGGCGACCGGGCCAGGGACATCTGGCTCAGCACCTTCCACGCCTTCTGCGCCCGGTTTTTACGCCAGGAGATCGATCATCTGACCGGCTACAGCCGAAATTTCGTCATTTACGACTCCGGCGACAGCACCGCCCTGATCAAGCAGTGCCTGAAAGAACTCAACCTGGATGACAAGCATTATCCCCCGAACGGAGTCCAGGCGGCCATATCCAACGCCAAGAACGTCATGGAAGACCCCCGCACCCTTGCCGGGACCGCCGACAATTTCCACCAGCAGAAGGTGGCGGAAATCTATGCCCTCTATCAGCAGCGGCTGCGGCTCAACAACGCCCTGGATTTTGACGATCTGCTGATGCTCAGTGTCTGCCTGCTGCAGGACAGCCCGGAAGTCCTGGCCAAATACCAGGAAAAGTTTCGCTATATCCTGATCGACGAGTATCAGGACACCAACCGGGCCCAATATCTCCTGGCCCGTCTGCTGGCCGCCAAACATCGCAACATATTCGTGGTGGGCGACATCGATCAGAGCATCTACGCCTGGCGGGGGGCGGACATCCGCAACATCCTCGACTTTGAAGCCGATTACCCCGACGCCCGGGTGATCAAGCTGGAGCAGAACTACCGCTCGACCCAGAACATTCTCGAGGCCGCCAACACGGTTATCGAAAACAACCTGGACCGCAAGCCCAAGTCGCTTTGGACCGAAAATCCGACCGGCGACCGCATCACCCACTACCTGGCTATGGACGAGCGGGACGAGGCCCGCTACGTTACCGACAATATCATCAAACAGAATACCATTTACCGCGTCTCCTACCGGGACATGGCGGTGCTCTACCGCACCAACGCCCAGTCCCGGGTCGTGGAGGAAGCGTTCATGCGCGGCGGTATTCCCTACACCATCGTCGGCGGCGTCAAGTTTTACGAGCGCAAGGAAATCAGGGATATTTTGGCCTATCTGCGGGTAATCTTTAATCCAGCCGACACCGTCAGCCTGCTGCGGATCATCAACGTTCCCCGCCGGGGCGTCGGCGACACCAGTATTGCCCGCCTGACCGAATACGCCAATGTCAACGGCCTGAGCCTGTTTGACGCCATATCCAATCCCGACGCGGTGACCGGCCTGATGAACAAAGCCCGGCGCCAACTGGGTGATTTGGCGACCCTGCTTTTTAACCTGATCGCCAAGCTGGAAAAAGTGCCGGTGACCAAGCTCATCGAAGCCGTCATGCGTGATTCCGGCTACCTGGCCGAACTGGAAAGCGAGCAGACGCCTCAGTCCGAAGCCCGCATCGAAAACCTGAAGGAATTGCTTAGTGTGGCCAAGGAATTCGCCGCCGGCGATATGGAAGATACATTGGAGAACTTTCTCAGCCATGTGGCGCTGGTATCGGACATCGACACCGCCGACACGTCGGGGGACCGGGTGACCCTGATGACGCTCCATTCTGCCAAGGGCCTGGAATTCCCCATCGTTTTTCTGGCCGGCCTTGAGGAAGGGATCTTCCCTCACGCCCGGACCCTCATGAACGAGACAGAGGTGGAGGAAGAGCGCCGCCTCTGCTATGTAGGCATTACCCGCGCCCAGCGCAAGCTATACGTCACTAACGCCAGGCTGCGGACCATCTACGGCAACAGTGTCATGTACCCGCCTTCGCGGTTTTTGAAGGAGATACCTGAAGAACTGGTGGACAGGCCCGCCGTCCGGCGCGAGCCCAGCAGTCAGGGGCGGATGCCGATGCCTTCCACCGTGATACCGATGCCCCCCCTGCCGCAGCGGCCCGCACCAAAGCCGTCCGCCGACTGGAAGGCCGGCGACAAGGTGGAGCACACCAAATGGGGCACCGGCACAGTGGTGGAAGTCCGGGGCAGCGGCGACAGCCAGGAAGTCAAAGTAGCCTTTCCCGGACTGGGCATCAGGCAGCTGATGGTGAAATTCGCCCCTCTGACAAGGGTATAACTATACAAGGTTGGGAGTGACTGTCATGCTTAGTACCCCCCTGCCGTCCGGCCTGGAGGAGGCTTCCCGCGTCGCGGCGGACCTCCGGCAGCAGATCGATCATCATAATCACCGCTACTACGTGCTTGACGCCCCGGAGGTCTCCGACGCCGAATTCGACGTGCTTCTCAGGCAGCTTAAGGACATTGAGACTGCTTACCCATCCCTGGTCACGCCGGATTCCCCGACCCAGCGAGTGGGCGGGGCAACCAGCGAGGGCTTCGGCCGGGTGGCCCACCCGTCGGCTATGCGCAGTCTGGGCAACGCTTTTTCCGCCGAAGAGTTGCGCTCCTTTGACAGCCGGGTTCGCGGCGGCCTGGGAACCGACAGGGTCGAATATGTCGTGGAACTGAAAATCGACGGTTTGGCCATAAACCTGCTTTATGAGGAGGGTCGCCTGATCCGGGCCGCTACCCGGGGCGACGGTCAGTTCGGGGAGGATGTGACCGCCAACGTCCGTACCATCCGGGCGGTGCCGCTGACGCTCTCGCCGGCGATTGGGCCTATGCCCCGCCGGCTCGAAATCCGGGGTGAGGTCTATCTGGCCCGCCGGGAATTCGACCGGATCAACCTGAAACGTGAGGCCGCCGGTGAGGCGCTGTTCGCCAATCCCCGCAACGCCGCCGCCGGCTCGCTCCGCCAGCTCGACCCGCGAGTAACTGCCGAGCGGGCGCTGGATATTTTCGTCTATGGCCTGGGGGTCCGCGAGGGGGTGGAACTGGCGACTCATGCGGCGACCCTGGAGTTTTTGGCCAGGGCCGGGCTGAAGGTCAACCCCAACTACCGGGTTTTCGACGGCATCGAGGCGGTGATCGCTTACTGCGAAAGCTGGGACACCCAGCGGGCCGGGCTGCCGTACAACATCGACGGACTGGTGATCAAACTCAACGACATAGCCGGTCAGGAGGCTCTGGGCAGTACCAGCAAGGACCCGCGCTGGGCCATCGCCTTCAAATTTCCGGCCGAGGAGGCCGTTACCAAGGTTTTGCACATCGTTGCCGGCGTCGGCCGGACCGGGATCATTTCGCTGACCGCCGACCTGGAGCCTGTTCAACTGGGCGGAACCACCGTGGCCCGGGCGGCGCTGCATAACGAAGACTATATCCTCAAGAAAGACATCCGTATCGGCGACACGGTAAAAATTCACAAAGCCGGCGAAATTATCCCTGAGATCATCGAGGTGATTCCCGAAAAGCGCAGCGGGCAAGAGAAGGTATTCGTCATGCCGGACCGCTGTCCGGTGTGCGACAGCCCGATCAGCAGGCTGGCCGGCGAGGCGGCCTGGAAGTGTACCAATCCCCATTGTCCGGCCCTGCGGCGGGAGGGCTTGTTTCATTTCGTCTCCCGCGACGCCATGGATATCGACGGCCTGGGGCCTGCTGTGCTTACCGCCCTGCTTGACGCCGGGCTGATCGACGACGCCGCCGACCTGTACCGGCTGACTGCCGATAAATTGCTCGGGCTGGAGCGGATTGGGCCGAAGTCGGCCCAGAATCTGCTGGAGGCCATCGAAAACAGCAAACAGGCCGGGCTGGGCCGGCTGCTGTTCGGCCTGGGCATCCGCCATGTGGGCGTCAAGGCGGCCGGGTTGCTGGCCAGGCGTTTCGGCGATATCGAGGCCGTCGCCGCGGCCGGGGTCGAAGAACTGACAGTGGTCGACGAGATCGGGCCGAAAATCGCTGAAAGCGTGGTGGCCTATTTCGCCGCGCCGGAAAACCTGGCTCTTGTCGAAAAACTGCGCACCGCTGGGGTGAAGCTGACCGAGGACCGGACGGAAGAGACCGGTGAAGGTCCTTTTAGCGGCAAAACCTTTGTTCTGACAGGCACCCTGACCGGCATGACCCGCAGCGAAGCCGGCGAGCTGATCGAGCGGCTGGGCGGCAAGGTGACAGGATCGGTGAGCAAGAAGACCGACTACATCCTGGCCGGAACCGAGGCCGGCAGCAAGCTGGACAAGGCCCGGCAGCTGGGGATAAGGGTGCTGGACGAGACCGAATTTGCCGAGTTGGCGAAAATTGGGACAGACGTGGTATAATATAGGCTATGATATCAATTCCTATTTTGGTTTATGGTGGTGAAAGACATGAAGATAACCCGTAAAGACGTGGAAAATGTAGCCCTGCTGTCGCGGCTGGAACTCGGCGAGAGCGATATTGTCAAGTTTACCGGCCAACTGAACGCCATTCTCGAGTATGTCGACATGCTGGACAAGGTGAACACCGACGGGGTCCAGCCGACCGCCCATGTCCTGCCTCTGAAAAACGTGATGCGCCCTGACGCAGTAAAGCCTTCCTTGACCCGGGACGAGGCGCTCGCCAACGCCCCGGAACAGGAAGACGGCTACTTCAAGGTGCCGAAAGTTATGGAAGGGTAGGGTCACGATATGGAGCTGCATAAGCTGAAGGCGCATCAACTGCATAGCAAACTGAAGGCCAAGGAAGTCTCGGCCGTGGAAATCACCGAGGCTGTTTATAACCGCATCGCCGCTATTGAAGACGAGGTGCGGGCCTACATCACCCTGACCAGGGAGGCGGCCCTCGATCAGGCCCGCCGGGTCGACGAAAAGATCGGGCGGGGCGAGGCCATTGCCCCGCTGGCCGGTATTCCCGGCGCTCTCAAGGACAATTTGTGCGTCAAAGGGGTCAAGACCACCTGCGGCTCGAAGATTCTGGCCGGGTTTGTCCCGCCCTACGACGCCGCTGTTACAACCAAACTGGCTGCCCAGGACACGGTCATCGTCGGCAAGGCCAATATGGACGAATTCGCCATGGGCTCATCCACCGAAAACTCGGCTTATTTCGTCTCCCGCAACCCCTGGGACACGACCACCGTTCCCGGCGGGTCGAGCGGCGGTTCCGCCGCTGCGGTGGCTGCGGCCGAAGCCATATGGGCGCTGGGTTCGGATACCGGCGGTTCGATCCGCCAGCCGGCGGCCTACTGCGGCGTGGTCGGCCTGAAGCCGACCTACGGCCGGGTATCGCGCTACGGCCTGGTGGCCTACGCCTCCTCCCTCGACCAGATCGGCCCCATCACCCGCGACGTCACCGACGCCGCCCTGGTGATGAACGCCATCAGCGGCCACGACCACCGCGATTCCACCTCCATCGACGCGCCGGTGCCTGATTACACCAAGGCGCTTTGCACCGATATCAAGGGCCTTAAAATCGGCCTGCCGAAAGAATATTTCGTCGCTGGTATGGATCCGGCGGTGGAGAAGGCCGTTTACCAGGCCATCGAACAGCTGAAAGCCATGGGCGCCGACTACCGGGAGGTGTCGATGCCTCATACCGAATACGCCCTGGCGGCCTACTACCTTGTCGCCACCGCCGAGGCCAGCTCCAACCTGGCCCGCTACGACGGCGTCGGCTTCGGCCACCGCGGCGAAGGCGGGGACATCATCGCCATGTATAAAAGGTCACGTACCGAGGGCTTCGGCGAGGAAGTACGGCGCCGGATCATGCTGGGCACCTACGCTTTGAGCTCAGGCTATTATGACGCTTACTACCTGAAGGCTCTCAAGGTCCGGACCCTGATCAAGCAGGATTTTGACAAGGCTTTCGAACAGGTCGATGTTCTCATCACCCCCATCGCTCCGACACCGGCCTTCCGGATCGGCGAGAAAGTCAACGATCCGCTGGCCATGTACCTGGAGGATGTCTGCACCGTGCCTGTCAACCTGGCCGGGGTGCCGGCCATTTCCCTGCCTTGCGGCTTCAAAGGCAATCTGCCCATCGGCCTCCAGATCATCGGCCGGCCGCTGGGTGAGGAAACCGTCCTGCGCGCGGCTTATGCCTTCGAGCAGAACAACGACTACCATGAGCGCCTTGCGCCGCTGGGGGGGGCATAAACCATGGCTTACGAAATCGTCATCGGTCTGGAAGTCCACACCGAGCTGAAAACCGAATCGAAAATTTTCTGCGGCTGCAGCACGAAGTTCGGGTCGGAGCAGAACACCAATGTCTGCCCGGTCTGCCTGGGACTGCCCGGCGTGTTGCCGGTGCTGAACGCCCGGGTACTGGAATTCGCGGTGCGTACCGGTCTTGCTCTGAACTGCCGGATTCTGCCTTTTTCCAAATTCGATCGCAAAAACTACTATTACCCCGATCTGCCGAAGAATTTCCAGACCTCGCAGTACGACCTGCCCATCGCCGTGGACGGCTACCTCGATATCGAGGTGGACGGGCAGACCAAGAGGATCGGCATCACCAGGGTCCATATGGAAGAAGACGCCGGCAAGCTGATCCACTCCGGCACCATTACCAAGTCGGATTACGCTTTGGTGGACTACAACCGCACCGGCGTGCCGCTGTTGGAAATCGTGTCCGAGCCGGATATCCGCTCAGCCGAGGAAGCCAAGGCCTATCTGGAGAAACTCAAGGCCATTTTGCAGTATATCGATGTATCCGACTGCAAGATGGAGGAAGGCAGCCTGCGCTGCGACGCCAACATCTCGCTCCGGCCGGCGGGGACCATTCCCTTTGGCACCAAGGCCGAGATCAAAAACCTCAATTCTTTCAAAGCCGTGCATAAAGGGCTGGAGTACGAAGCCGAGCGCCAGGCCGAAGTCCTGGACGAAGGCGGTAAAATTGTCCAGGAGACCCGTTCCTGGGATGACGCCAGAGGGGTGACCCTCTCCTTGCGCAACAAGGAGCAGGCTCATGACTACCGCTATTTCCCTGAGCCTGACCTAGTGCCGATTGTCGCGGATCCCGAGTGGGTCGAGACCATCCGCCGCGGTCTGCCGGAACTGCCTGACGCCCGCCAGGCCCGTCTGACGAAGGAGCACGGCCTGTCGGTCTATGACGCCGGAGTAATCACCGCCAGCAAGGCGATGGCCGATTATTTCGACGCCACCGTCGCTGCCGGCGCCGACGCCAAGGCTGTGGCCAACTGGCTGATGGGCGAGGTGTCGAAGCATCTCAACTCTGCCGGGCAGTCCATCGAAGACAGCCCGGTGGCGCCGGAAAAACTGGCTGGACTGATTTCGCTCCTGGATAAGGGCACAATTTCCGGCAAGATCGCCAAAACGGTGTTTGAGGCGATGTGGACCAGCGGCAAGGACGCTGCAGCGATCGTCAAAGAGCAGGGGCTGGTGCAGATCTCGGATGAAGGCGAAATTATCGCCGTGGTGGAGGCGGTTATCGCCGCCAACCCGCAGTCGGTGGCCGATGTTCAGGCCGGCAAGGACCGGGCTATCGGCTTTCTGGTCGGACAGGTGATGAAACAGACCAAGGGCCGGGCCAATCCTGAGCTTGTCAACAAGCTGCTCCGGGAACGGATGTAGCCTGTTGTGAATCTGATGAAGCGTTCGCCGGTCCGGTCCCTGACAGCGAAATATATCGTGGCCCTGAGTCTTATCGCCATCCTGGCGCTGACAGCGTTTGTCACGCTGCGCCAGTTGATCGTCGGTGAGCAGGCCAGTGCTGCGATCATCAATGTCAGCGGCCGGCAGCGGATGCTGACTCAAAAAGGCGTGCTGCTGAGTTTTCAACTGGCAGTCAGCGTCGACCCGGCCCAGCGGGTCCGTTTGCGGGCCGACCTGACGACGCTGATACGGTCAATGCAGGACGCTCATCATGCCATCATTTATGGCAGTCCCGAATTCGGCGTGTCCGGAGCTCTTTCGGCCGAGATGCGGCAGATGCTGTTCGAGCCACCGGTGGCGCTGGATCTGAAACTGTTGCGCTATTTTAACGCCCTGTCGGCGCTGGTGGAACTCGCCGACAATGATTATACAATTTATATTCCCCAGCTGTCGGTGGTCGTTGCGGCGGCCGACGAATTAATCGCGGCTCAGGGCGCGGCGGTTGACCAGCTTCAGCGGGAAAGCGAGGTCCGGGTCAAGAAGCTGGAAAGGCTGGAGACCTATGTGGTGCTGCTTACCCTGCTGGTGTTGCTTCTGGAGGCGCTGTTCATTTTCCGTCCAGCCGCCCGGGCCATCGAGCGGGAGCAGAAATATCTGGCGGCAGCCAACGCTGAACTACAGCGGCTGTCTCATCAGGACTGGCTGACCGGGATAGCCAACCGGCGCTTTTTCGACGAGTTCATGGAACGGATGTGGCGGCAGGCCGCCCGGGACGGGGAACCGATTTCGCTGCTGATTGCCGACATTGATTTTTTCAAGCTTTTCAACGACCGTTACGGCCACCAGGCAGGCGACGACTGCCTGCGACAGGTGGCTGGGGCGCTGAAGGACCAGGTGGGCCGGGCCGCGGATTTCGTTGCCCGCTATGGCGGGGAGGAATTCGCCGTTATCCTGCCGTTCACCGATCTGCCGGGGGCGTTAAATGTCGCCGAAAAACTCCGGGCGGCGGTGGAAGCCCTGCAAATCGAGCACTGGCGCAGCGAAAAAGGCGCCGTCACTATCAGTGTCGGGGTGGCGATGGCCATGCCCGGACAGGGGAGTGATCCGCAGGACCTTGTCCTTGTGGCCGACAAAGCGCTCTATCGGGCCAAAGAAAAGGGCCGCAACCGCGTGGAAGCCTGACGCGTCAATTGTTCGAATTTTTTCCAGACTTGTAGACAAAGGAGCATTTTATGCTCCTTTGTTTTTTTATGCAGAGCCGCTGGGTTTTGCCGGCGGCAAAACGATTGCATGAAAGGCGGGACGAGGGCGCATAATGGTACTGATGCGCCGAAAGGAGGAGCAAAATGCAACAGTCGCCGGTGCCGTGGAATCTGCGGGAAGTACTGGCGGTGCACCTGCTGCGGCTGCTGGTCGGGGCGTTTTTGGTCCGGACTGTCTATCCCGGCTGGTTTGCAACCCAGACTGTGGTGGAAATCACCGACAGGCTGGTGATGATCGGCCTGGTCTGGCTGATTGTGCACAGGCACGGCGGGCATTTGGGCAACTGGGGGTTGCCGGGCCGGCGTCTTGTCTTCGGCTGCGCTGCGGGGCTCGGAGCCGGACTGGTTCTGCTGGCTGTCAGCATATTCAGCGAGCGGATTTACACTACCGTTTTCTATCTGACTCCTTCTCAGCATCCCCTGCTGGCTCAGGTCGCCGGAGCATCTTCCTGGCGGGAGCTTGCCCTGCCGCTCTTTCTCGCAGGTCTGGCAGCGCCGGTGGCGGAAGAAATCCTCTACCGTCTGTTCACCTTTTCCGCCCTGAAGGTCCGCTACGGCTTATGGGGCGGCGCGCTGGGCAGCGCGGCCGTCTTTGCCCTGTTCCATTTCAATATCTACTGGTTGGCCGAACTGATGGTAGTCGGCACCGGGCTGGCGCTGCTGTATCATGTTACCGGATCGCTGCTCAGTGCGGTGGTTGCCCACTCAGTCATCAATTCGACTAAAATCATCCTGCTGTTTCTCAATCTGTCAGTAATCTAGAAGAGGTGATAAGTATGCCCCGATGCAAGATTTGCGGCAATTCCCGCCTGTTTGGCACAAGCAGGGTCGCCCCGGTCGCTCCCACTGCCAACGGCCCTATTTCCGGCCTGAACGCCGATTTCGATCCGGCGGGAAACATCACCAGTATTACCCGCCTGGGAGCCGATAAATCCGCCGTGAGGGCGGCAACCGCTCAGCCCCGCGAATATTTCGACGTATGCTTAAGCTGCGGCAGCCAGGATATCGAGTGGGACGACAGGGGGTAGTAGGCAAAGAGGGAAATCTTAACAGGAAATAGAAGGTTTATTTAAAGGATGTTTTAGGGAGGGATAGTATGCCCAAAGGGCGGGAATTAGCGGCCGACGAGCTGAGGTTCACCTGTCGGGACGGCCTGTTGGCCTTTGACACCACCGCGACGGTGTCGCCGCTGGCGGTGATGGTCGGCCAGGAACGGGCGGTCAAAGCGATGGAATTCGGACTGTTCACCAAGAACTCCGGCTACAACATTTATGTTTCCGGTTTGGTGGGGACAGGCAAAATGACTTACGCCAAAGCGGCGGTGAAAAAGGTTGCCTGCGACGAGTCCACCCCGCTGGACTGGTGCTATGTTAACAACTTTGAAAACCCGAGTCAGCCGATTGCCCTCTCGTTGCCGGCCGGTGTCGGCTATGCATTCCGTCAGGATATGCAGGAACTGGTCGACGACCTGAAAAACAACATTCCCAAGGTGTTCAGCAGCGATGACTACGAACAGGCCAAAACCTCGATCGTCAAGAAGTTCCAGGACCAGCGGAGCGTCATCATGGACGCTTTCAACCAGAGAGCCGAACAGGTCGGTATCATGCCGCAGTGGACGACCACCGGGTTCGCCGGCCTTCCTTTGGAGAACGGCAAGCCTGTGACTCCGGAAGAGTTCCAGCAATTCGACCGCGAGAAGCGGGAGGAAATCGAAAAGAAAATGCTGGCTGTTCATGAGAAGGCGCTGGAAGCGGTCCGGCAGGTCCAGCAGATCGAGCGCGAAACCCGGGAGCAGCTCAAGGGCCTGGATACAAAGATCGGCCTATTTGCCGTCGGGCATCTTATCGACGAGTTCAAGACAAAATACCGGGAGCACGAGCCGGTAGTCGCCTACCTGGAAGCCGTCAAGCAGGACGTTGTCAAAAACATCGGCGATTTCAAGCCAGGCAGCGGCGAAGACGATAATAACCCATTTCTGATGTTCCGCAAAAGCATGCAAGAGGCTGTGAAAGACAAGTACCAGGTCAATCTTTTCGTTGATCACCGGGAGGTCAAGGGCGCGCCGGTGGTCGTCGAAATCAACCCCACTTATCACAACCTCATCGGCCGAGTGGAATACGAAGCCCGGATGGGAGTCGTGAATACCGATTTTTCGATGATCAAAGCCGGAGCGCTCCACCGCGCCAACGGCGGCTATCTCATTCTCAATATGAGGGATGTTCTGGCCAATATCGGCGCCTGGGAAGCCCTCAAACGGGTGCTGAAGACCCGCAAAATCGTCATTGAAAACCTTGGTGAACAGTATGGCATGCTGGCGATGGCTTCACTCAAACCCCAGCCGATACCGATCAACGTGAAAGTCGTTCTGGTCGGCAACGCCCAGCTCTATCACCTGGCCTTCAACTACGACGAAGACTTCCGCAAGCTGTTCAAAGTCTTTGCCGACTTTGACACCCAGATGGACAATAACCCGGTGAATATCGGGAAGCTGGCCGGATTCGTCGCCTCCACCATCCAGCGGGAACATCTGAAGCATTTCGACCGGCCGGCGGTAGCCAAAGTGGTGGAGTACGCCACTCGGCTGTCCGGCAGTCAGAACAAGCTGACCACCCAGTTCAACGATATCGTGGAACTGCTCTGCGAGGCCGATACCTGGGCGACGCTGGCGAACAGCCCGGTGGTGCAGGCCGAACATATCAAGACAGCGATTACCGAAAAACGCAATCGCTATAATAAGTACGAAGAGCGGCTGCAGGAAATGTTCGCTGAAGGCAAGCTGCTGGTGGATACCGACGCCGAGACGGTGGGGCAGGTCAACGGCCTGGCCGTGCTGTCGGTGGGCGAGTACATGTTCGGCAAGCCCTCCCGGATCACCGCCAATACATACCTCGGCCGGAGCGGGGTTATCAACATCGAGCGCGAAACCAAGATGAGCGGCACCAGTCACAGCAAAGGCGTTCTCATCCTGAGCGGCTACCTGGGCCAGAAATACGCCCAGCAGAATCCGCTGACCCTGACCGCCAGCCTGACCTTCGAACAGCTCTACGACGGTGTCGACGGCGACAGCGCATCCAGCACCGAGCTTTACGCCATTTTGTCCAGCCTGTCCGGAGTGCCGATCAGGCAGTATATCGCCGTCACCGGCTCGGTCAATCAAAAAGGCGAGGTCCAGCCCATCGGCGGCGCCACCGAGAAGATCGAAGGGTTCTTCGCGGTCTGCAAGATCAAGGGCCTGACAGGCAAACAGGGGGTGATGATCCCCCACCAGAATGTGAACAACCTGACGCTAAACGACGAGGTCGTCGCGGCTGTGGCTGAGGGCAAGTTCCATATCTACCCTGTCAAAACCATTGATGAAGGCATCGAGATCCTGACCGGCATACCGGCCGGGGAACCAGGACCCGACGGGAGCTATCCCGCAGGGACGATTCACCAGTTGGTGGGCCGCAAACTCAAAGAATACACCGACACCCTGATCGAGCTGGGCAAAGCCGCCGAAGGCGAACAGCACGGCGCTGCGCCGAAGGTGTGAGCAGGGGCCGGGCCAATACGACGAAACGCAAGGGGAATCCATGAACACTGCAGTACCGGTTAAAAAAGGTGAAAAGTATACCATCGACATCGCCGGGCTCGGGCATAGCGGCGAGGGCGTGGGCAGGGTCGAGGACTTCACGGTCTTCGTACCCCTGGCCCTGCCGGGCGAACGCATCCGGGCCAGGATTACCGAGGTCAAAAAAAATTACGCCAGAGGGCAGCTTGAAGAGGTAATCGAGCCCGCACCGCACCGGACCAAACCCCGGTGCAGTATTTTTGAGCGCTGCGGCGGCTGTCAGCTGCAGCATCTGGACTATCCCGGCCAGCTTGCCGCCAAGCGCCAGGCCGTTGTCGACGCCGTGACCCGCATCGGCAAGCTGCCGGAAATACCGGTCCATCCCGTGATCGGGACCGAAGACTCCTGGTTTTACCGCAATAAAATGCAGTTCCCGGTGGGCGAGGCCGGCGGACGGGTAGCTGTGGGCTGCTTCGCCCAGGGTACCCACGACATTATCGACACTGACCGCTGCTTCATCCAGCATGACCTGAACAACGCCATCGCCGGCGAGGTCCGGGCGCTGCTGACCGAACTTGGCATCCGCGCCTACAACGAACGTGACGGTCAGGGGGTCATTCGCCATGTGCTGGGGCGGGTCGGCACAGCCACCGGCGAGGTGATGGTGATCCTGGTCACGGCCACCGCCGGCCTGCCACAGGAGGAGCGGATCGTTGCCCGCCTGCGTCAGCGGATCAAGGGGCTTGTCAGCATTGTCCACAACGTCAATCTCAAGAGAACCAACATCATTCTAGGGGAACGGACCAGGACGCTGTGGGGCCGGGATACCATCACCGACCGGCTGGGTGAATTTGTTTTCCGGATCTCGCCTCACTCCTTTTTTCAGGTCAACACCGCCCAGGCCAGGGTGCTTTACGACAAAGCGGTGGAGTATGCCGGGCTCTCCGGCAAAGAGACGGTGATCGACGCCTACTGCGGTACAGGTACCATTACCCTGTTCCTGGCCCGGTCGGCTGCCAGGGTATACGGCATCGAGGTAGTAGCCGCCGCGGTGGAGGACGCCAGGCAGAACGCCCGGGCCAACGGCGTGGGTAATGTGGAGTTCGTCGTCGGCGACGCGGTCCAGGTCATGCCCCAGCTTTACCGTCAGGGGATACGCCCTCACGCCGTGGTGGTCGACCCGCCCCGGGCCGGGTGTGAGCCGCAGGTCCTGGAAACCTTCGTCCGCATGCAGCCGGAGCGCATCGTCTACGTCTCCTGCAATCCGGCCTCGCTGGCCAGAGACCTGGCCCTGCTGGCGGAGTCCGGCTACCAGCCCCGGGAAATCCAGCCTGTGGACATGTTCCCCCACACCCATCATGTCGAGTGCGTGGTAAGGCTGCAAAGAAAACACACCTGATGAAGTCAGGTGTGTTATGGGTTTGTGGGCGTTTGTAAGGAATTGTATATATTCCCCCAGACGTGGGGAGAAAGCACCGTCCGTTTTTTGAGTAGGTTAATTCATGGATTTGTGGGACGGGAGTTCAATTTCCTTCGTCGCCACCAGCCAAATCCGGAATACCTGGGAACCCGCGGGTATGAAGGTTCTTGTTGCTTGTGGAGGAGGCATACATCAGATTTGCAAATATATATCGCATGAGTCAAGGAACCGTCCCCTGACTCAATATTCATAGAATTAGGGACGGAAAAAAAAGGTGGATTTGTAGGGTCACGGCTCAGCGAGCCTAACCCCTGTCCAGCTATCACCGGCTAAGATTAACCAGCCTTAGCCGGGGTTTTCTTTTATCCTGCCCCCAATTGAAGTGAAACTATTGACTGCCTGAGTGTCATTAAGACGGAGCAAAAATACCACTGTCCCAGCTGCGTTCATTGGCTACAGCAGCGGGAACGCTGCGCCATTGAGGACAAGGTCTAACAATAAGGCGGCACTGGTCCATGAGCCTGTGCCCTGTGTGGCACGCATCTCGCGGGCGCTGCGGTAGGCGTTTGCTAGACAGTACCAACGAAATACGTGAGGCCGCCCGATTAAGGGCGGCTAGTTTTTTATTGCAACTCTGTTTCAAGCGCATGAGATAAAACCCCAATATTTACAAAAAAAAAACGGCCATCTGGCCGTTAGCAATTAATAAGTTTCGTAGGATACTAAGTCCTTCAAAGGTTTGCGGGTTTTATCATGCCGATCAGGTGCTGTCGTGTCGCCTGCAGCATATCCTACGGCCAATATGTTAATTGGCTCGACATTAGCTGGTAAATTGAATTCTTGTTTGATTACTTTGGGATCAAAATTGCACACCCAGACAGTTCCGAGTCCAAGGTCCGTTGCTTGTAGCATCATATGGTCAGTGGCTATGCTGGCATCAATATCCAGAATGTTTTTACTATCATATGGTCTTACCCAGGCTGCTTTGCTGTTGCTGCAGGTAATGATGGCTAAGGGTGCCCCATAGACATTTGCCCCTTTTTTGAGTTTATCTAGTCCTGCTTTCTCCTTAACGACAATCAATTTTACCGGCTGATTATTGTGTCCGGACGGAGCCACTCTTGCGGCCTCGAGAATTTTTAAAAGCTTTTCTTCTTCAATCTGATTTGCCCGATACTGACGCACAGAATAACGTTTCTTTGCTAATTCGAGAAAACTCATTTCCTTTCACCCTTTCGGAGTTGATTTCATATATAGTACCACTTTTTGGAAGCGTTTTCAAATCAACGGTGGGAAATTTAATATAAATTCATAATTAGGGCCTTGGGCTCTTTTATTTTTACTAGGGAGGTAAGGTGTATGAACTCAGGTGACTGTCTTTTTTTGGTGGTCCTAATCTGGGGAGGTGCCATATGCCAACCGTAGCGTGTAGCAGGACTGACTGCTTGAACCATGGGGTGGCCGCTTCCTTGCTATCACGGGGAGGTAGCTACCATAATCCATTATTTTGGGATGCTAACATACTTCATATGTGAACTTGTGCGGCGTCCCCAATGTACAGGCGCAATCGCCCCAGTGTGCGGAAAACAGCATCAGACTTATGGGCAGCCGGCGTTTTCTTTTCACCCTTTTTCACTCCTCCATGCACATTGAGTGTGTAGTAAGGCTGGAAAGAAAACACACCTGATGAGATCAGGTGTGTTTTGGTTTTGCGGGCGGTTGTAAGGAATTGTCTATGTTCCCCTAGATGTGGGGAGAACACTAAGTCGCCGGGCCGAGTATTTTTATGATTAAACTCTGACGGCAACGTGCGATCCCGCAAAAATCACTGTATAATAAATAATTTTTCTATCCGTCATCACAATCCAAAACAAAAAACAGATTATGACAAAACAATCTGGTATTCGTGGATGTTTCATTTTTATCTTGCCACATACCATGCGGTGATAAGACAGTGAGACAATTGACTTCCGGAGACTTATTAAGACGGAGCAAAATAGCATAATTTTAAGAATTAAGGTTTTGAGTAAAAATATACTTTGGTAGTCGTAGGGAAAAGGGAAACGTTGTCGAAATCTTTGTTTGAGGATGATTTTAGGGAACAGGAACGGGACCATTTTAACCTTAAGGAAATCTCGGAGATTACTCTTAAGAAAAATGGCGATACTAAGTTTGAATGGGGGTAAACAATGAAAGTAATCGATTCGACGGACATCAGGGAATATCCCCTAGTCGCCAGGGGCAAGGTGCGGGACATTTATGAAATCGACGCGGAAACGCTGCTGTTGGTGACCACGGACCGTATGTCGGCCTTTGACGTGATCATGGGCAGGCCCATCCCGTACAAGGGTGTGGTGCTCAACCAGATAACCCTGTTCTGGATGGAAAAGTTCCGGGATGTGGTTGCCAACCACATTATTTCCGCCGACGCCAAGGACCTGCCCGCCAATCTCGCGCCTTACGCCGACGAGTTGGAAGGGCGGTTCGTGCTGGCCAGAAAAGCCAGGCCCCTGCCCCTGGAATGCATCGTACGCGGGCATATCACCGGGTCCGGTTGGCAAGACTATCTTGCCACGGGCAAGGTCTGCGGCCACGTGCTGCC
>JARLHY010000190.1 GCA_031292015.1 Negativicutes bacterium
GAATCTTTTTCCCTGCTCAGCAGCTTGTTGCCGCGAATAACGAACTTGCTCAGAAAAGTCGGATATATGACTTCGCTGAAAAAATCTTTCTTCATCTGCTTTTTGGCCAAAACGTTGATCTGGTTCAGCTCGGTTGCCAGTTTCCGCCGGGGGATTCCCCTGCTCGCCTGCTGCTCGACCTTCGCCAGTTTGGCCAGCAGACGCCTGTTTCGTTCCAGCAGCTCACCCATGGCCGCCTGGACGCCGTCTACCGCGGCGCTGATTTTGCGCCTTTTTTCCCTCATCGCGTCTTCCTGCTGCCCCAAAATCCGGTCTATTTCCGCGGTGAAGCTGTACTGCAAAGTCAGATCCTGCTCCAGCACCTCGGCCAAAGTCTTGTTCGGAGCGCCTTTAATAGCCAGGCCGCCTTCCGTGGCGTTGATGAACTGCGTCCCTTCGGCCCTGGCGATCAAGATTTCAAAAAGGTCTTTCATTCCCAGGAACGGTTTGCTTGTTTCCACTTGATTGCCGAATATATCCACCGCCCTGTCCGTGTTCTGAAGGTTCTCGGCATTTTCGTCCCACGCCCCGCTGGCGTGAAGTCTGCCGCCGGTGTAGCAAAGGTCCTGGCCGATAAAGATGATTTTCGTGCAACCAAGTTTGATCAGCATATCCAGGGCGGTGTTGGCAACCGAAAAGCCGCTCGCCACAGCCATGCGGGCGATTTCTGCCTTTTCGAAGATATATTTTTCTAAAAGATCGTCATCCCCAAAGGCCATATGAACGCGGGAAGCCTTATACAGGGGGAGAATGCCGTGAAACAGGCGGTTTCCATAAAGGAGCGGGCACTGTGCGGTATCCACCTTGGCGAAGATTTTTAAATTCGCCTCGTCCGCATCGATGGCCATTCGGAAATGAGGTACGATGCCATGGGAGCTTAGGATGGTCATCGTGCTGCCGACGGCTATCAGCAGAGCCCGGTCCTTGGCCTGCTTGAGCAGATGAATATTTTTGCTCAGGGACGGCCCCCCGGAAATCAGGATAGCCGGAATACCTTGGCACATTTCGGCAAGAGACTCCAGGTCGGCAGCGTCATACTGCAGATTCCGCCAGACATTGGTCACCCATTTGGCCCGGTGCGCTTCGCCGGTTATAGTGTTCACCGCCACAAGCCGGATGATGTCATAGACCCGCTGCCATAAAGCGTCATGGTAATCGGGATAGATGAACCGATAGGACAGATGGGGGATAACCGTCACCTTGTTATGGCCCTGAATCAGCCGGCTCAGCAAATTTTCCATCTCTTCGACCGTTTTGTTGATAATGAAAGAGATATTCTGAGCACACTTAAGGATATCGTTGATTCCTCGTCGCTGCAAAAAGGCCAGGAGGGGTTCGGGGTTGGGATCGACGATGATTAACCGCTTAAGATCCGGGAACTTTTCTCTGATTTTGTCAATCGCTTTGCCGTTGCCGAAGCCGAACAGGATCATCGTCTCGACATCGTCTTGGACATTGACGAAAAGACAGCCAAGTTCCCGCTCTTGGCTGTATCTGCTATGCATGAAGACGCGAAAGCCGGTTGCCGCCAACATAAAATTATCGTCTTCCGGCAGCCGGATGACTTCGGTATCGAGATGTTTCGGCCCGGTCAGGGCGTCGTAAACCGCAGCCAGCCGGGCTTTAATAAAGGCCATATTTTGCTCATAAATTTCCATGTCGATCATCTCCACCCATCGCATCAACTAACAGCGGCTTCAGTTCAAATTCCAGGACATCGGCCAAAAGCAAAAAATCCCGGCTTTCATAGGCTCGCAGCAGTGCCAGCAGAATTTGCCTGAAATACGGCTCGCTCCGGCTGGGGATGGACCGGCAGCTTGCCGCCAGGCCGGTCGACAGCGAGGCAAATTTGCCGGGCAAGACGTCGATTCGGGCGTCAAAGATATCAGTCTGCAGCTCCTGAATCCTGGAGAAAATATCCTGGTCTTCCATAGAGTGAGTACCTCGCTTTTTATACTTGTCAAAAAAATATTCCATCTAATTTTATCGGACCGCAGTATTTGAAATTCGTTGGAATCATCGGCCACGCTCAGCAAAATAGACCCAATAAAAGAGCAGGCTCTTTCATTGAGTCTATTATTGATAAAGCAGCGACCTGTGTGTCAGGCCTATTTATCCCGGAATCAGCTGTTCGGAGCCGCTTCCAGTTTCACTGTTATGCCGCTGGTCTTGCCGCGGCGTTCTATCGTCACCACCGCGCTTTTGCCGGCAGGCTGGTCGTCAAGGTACTCATGAAGATCGGCTATCGACGCCAGGGTTTTTCCGTCGATCGCCAGCAGGATGTCACCCTTTTTCAGACCGGCCTTGTCGGCAGGGCCTCCCTTGATTACGCCACCGATGTAAATGCCCTGCTTGATGTTGAGGTTGTAACCGTTAGCAGCGGCGGTGGCCTGGTCGACCAGGTTCACGCCGAGAAAAGCCCGTTCGATTTTCCCTTTCTCGATCAGAATCTGAAGGATGGGTTTGACAGTATTGATCGGAATGGCAAACCCCAGCCCCTGGACGTCGGTATCGGCTATTTTGGCGCTGTTGATGCCAATGACCTGCCCATCGGCGTTAACCAGCGCGCCGCCCGAATTTCCCGGATTGATGGCGGCATCGGTCTGAATCAGCTTGTACCTGCGGTCTTCCAGTTCCAGTGTTCTGTTCAGCGCGCTTATCACCCCGGCGGTGACACTTCCCTGAAACTCCAGCCCCAGCGGGTTGCCGATGGCGATCACCGGTTCGGCGACCATCAGTGAATCCGAATCCCCAAACTGAGCTACCTTGAGGTCGGTCCGATCGACCTTGACCACCGCAAGATCGGTCGCCGGATCCTTGCCGATAAGTATCCCTTTCGCCGTTTTTCCGTCAGCGAAATACACCATCAGCTCCGAGGCGTTGTCGACAACATGATTGTTGGTCACAATGTAGCCTCTGGCGTCAAAAATAACGCCCGAGCCTACCCCTTCCACCAGCACGTCCCGATTGAACTGATCCTTGACCTTGGCCTTGTTGCTGATACCTACGATGGCAGGGCCCACTTCCTGGGCGGCCACAACCAGCGGTGTCATTCTCGCTGCCGATGCCTCGGCCCTGGGAAGCAAGCCAGGTTGAAGCAAACCCTCCTGCCGCAGCCCGCCCGGCGAAGCGCTGCTGAGCAGCCAAACCGCTAAAATTCCTGTCAGCAGGAACCTGCACTGCTTAACCAGAACAATTCCTCCCTGTTTCACGATCCTACTAATAGATTCGCTTATAGAGCAGTTCATACCTGTCGCCGACGATATTAACACCAATTTTTCTATCGGTGAGATACTTTTCGATATCGGTGATGATTGTGAAAAGCCGGGGGCTGTCGCTGTCCTGATAATTCTTGATCGAATCTGTCCACCGAACCGGCTGAGTTCCGTCAACGCCCTGAGATATCGCCGGCGGATGATAACCACCCGCCATCGATGCCGCAACAATCATGCCGGTCAAAAACGTCACGAGCGATTTTCGCACGTTATCACCCCTTTTGTTCAGTTTAATTGATTCATACCTGATAAACAATTGGTAATATCGAGCAATAAGCGCTGCCGCAGGCTAATCCAGCAGCGACGCGGCTTCAGCCACCCGTAGGCTGCCCAGGCGCAAAAGGGCCGTCACGCTCTGCAACGTGACGGCTCTTTACCCTTTAAAATCATTCTTTTTACAGGCCTCAGCCGTCATCGAACCGGCACCGGCCTACGATTCAGCCGTGGTCCGGAGACCGACAGACTGGGCGATATTGACCGAACCCTTGACCGGGATGATCCGGCTGATGGTCGAACCGCTGTGCTGCGACAGATCGAGAATCTGGGCGTCCGCCATGCGGACCACCGGCAGGCTTGACCCGTTGGGGTGGAAATAAATGATTTCCGCTTCCTGGCCGCTGGAGAGCAGCATCTTGCTGTTGAGCAGACTGTCCCGGACTCGGCTGATGAAGGTGTGGCACACGCCGGGATCGAGTTTGCCGAACATTTCATTGGAAAGCATGTCCAGCACCGGAAACGGGTTGGCGTATTCGTCGGTATAGGCCCGGGCATGGAAGGTATCGGCTACGGCGATGATCTTGGCGTAGGGGTGTATCTTCAGGCCGTTAACCCCCGAAGGGTAGCCGCTTCCATCCATGCATTCACGATGCTGGATAATCCCCAAAATAACCTCGTTCGACAGCCCCTTGGTCTCCCGGAGCAGCCCGGCGGCCTCGGCAATATGGGCCTTGTTTTGATTGTCCAGGCTCTTGCCGCCAACCAGACTCCCCATATCATGCAGAAGGCCGGCAAGGGCCACGCCCTGGATATCAGCCTCACTCCACTTCATCTGCCGGGCGATAATCCCGGCAAAAAAAGCCACCATCACCGAATGGCGGGAAACAAAATCCGCCAGCTTGTAGTCGCTGACAAGCAGACAGTTCATGGCCGCCAAGCCGTTACCGCCAATCGCCGTGTGAATAGTTCCGGCGGTATCTTTAAGCCGTGGCACGGGAACGACATTCTGCCTGCGGATGAAGTCGAAAGACTGAACCGTATTGGTGACGATGGAATCATAGTTTTGGACGAATTCCATATATTCCGCAGAATCATTGTTAGTCACGGCCGGCGGTTCCGGTTCGGCGGCCGGTGCTTCTTCATCTATGTGGATAAAAACGCCCTGGACATCCCAGGTATTCAGTAGGGAAATATGTCTTGATGTCAAAACGACGTCTTTGCCAAGAAGTACTTTCCCGTTGACGGAAAGAACCGCGTCGGCCAATACCCCGCCGGGCGCCAGATCCTTCACCGCCATCATTTTCGTAGCCAAATTACTCCACCTCACCCCGGAATCCTCAGACAAATGCTATCCGCTTAAAATTATTTTCTATAAAAAGCCTGTCCTTACTATTTTAACCATTAACGACACAGAAATTAATCCGTCAAAAGTCCTATGTTCGGTCAGGCCAAAAGTCCTATACCGTCAGCCCTGATCGAGCAACGCGGGCAAAATAAAAAGACGCCACATTCGCTATGGCGGCTCTTCAGGGGAAACGCCTCCTGTTCGGCTTCAGCCGTCACTGAACCGGTAGCCCACACCCCTTACGGTTTCAATCGCCTCACTCATTCCCGTCTCGCCGCCAAGCTTGATCCGAAGATGGCGGATATGAACATCCACGGTACGGGTATCGCCGAAGTACTCGTAGCCCCATATTTTTTCCAGCAGCTGTTCGCGGGTAAAAGCTTTGCCCACGTTGGTGACAAATAGCTTCAGCAGTTCGAATTCCTTGGGAGTAAGCTCCAGTTTTTCAGCGCCGCTGTAAATCTCATAACGGCCAAAATTCATCCTCAGCTTACCGATAACCAGTTCCCCGGCAAGAGAAGCGTCTTTCTGGCTGCGCCGCAACACGGCCTTGACCCGGGCAATCAGCTCCCGCGGACTGAACGGCTTAGTGAGATAATCGTCAGCCCCCATTTCCAGACCGAGAACCTTGTCGATCTCCTCGGCCCTGGCGGTCAGCATGATGATGGCGATGCCGGCGGTGTCTTTGTGGTTTTTCAGCGTCCGGCACACATCCAGGCCATCCTGGCCCGGCAGCATTAAATCCAGCAAAACCAGCTCCGGCTTTTCCCGCCGCACCAGGTTCAGGGCGGAAGCACCGTCTTCCGCTTCTATGACAATAAACCCCTCTTTCAGTAGATTAAACCGGACAAGTTCGCGAATGTTGGCCTCGTCTTCCACGATCAGAACTTTCGTAGCCACTAGGCTTCAATCCTCCCTATCTCTGCTGTTATCCCGGTGTCAGTTTCTCTCTCCTCTTCGATGCTACCATAATTAGCCCCAGGCACTGAAGGTGTTTTGACAAAGCTTAACATTGACTTAACACAATCTTAAGACTTCCCCCGGAACAGTTCACTCTCCGACCCAATGTTAAGATTGTGTTAAGATTGTGTTAAATGAGCCGGTTTGGGCCTGCGCCTACAGGAAGGTTCGGCAGAAATGTCAAACTAAGGTCAAAGGAGGGATTGGAATGGAAGTAATCTTTTTTCATGCCGGGGACTGCAAGGAAAAATCCGATAAAAGCGGCAACCAGGTCAACCTTCTGACCCGGCGGGCCGAAAAATTGACTGCAACCGCGGCTGAATCGATTTATCGCCTGCGGCCGAAAAAGACGAAGGTGGAAGTCTGGTCGAACCTTGTGCCGCACCTGGCCCAAAGCGCTCAGATTATCGCCGACGAACTCGATGTCAAAGCCAAAATCGTCAGCGCCATCGGGCAGCAGGACATGGGAGCAGTCCTGAAAATGCTGAGCAGCCAGGCCAAAGAAAAATGCGTCATCATTGTTGGCGAAAACCCTTATCTCGGCCTTTGGTCCGATCAGTTGATGGGGCTGAAACTGATCCTGCACAAATACTCGGCTGCGTCCTTTATCGTGAATCCCCAGGAGTGCGTCGCCACTGAGTTTCTCTGGTTTGCCTCCCAGACGGCCCTAAAACGTATCCGCTGAATCAGGGTGTTGAAAAACAAAAAGTTGAGAGTTTATCTCTCAACTTTTTTGCTTATTTTTGTACCGCTGTACAGATGTTTATTCCGGTTTGGGAACAGTCAGCTGGATGGTGTGGATTCCGTTGTTTCCGTAGCCTTTGGCGTTCCATCGCGACTGAAGCGGCTGCCGGTTTCCGCCCGAATCTTCGGCTCTGGCCATGACGGTATAACGACCGGGTTTTTCGACTGCCCAGGGGTACCGCCAGAAAGTCCAGGTGGCAGCGGTGTGCTCCTGACTTGTAAGCCGGGCGTCCTGCCAGGTGACTCCTCCGTCGACGCTCACCTGGATACCGGCGATAGATCCGCTCCCGCTCCAGGCGACTCCTGTCACGGTATGGGAACCCTGTTTGACAAGCTGGCCGGTAAAGGGCCAGGTGATGATTGAGTTGACTTTCATTTCGGTGACCGGTATGGCGCTGGCATAGTCGTCCTCATCAGTCACATACACATAGTCGAAGGCCTGCCAGGGGCCCCGGAAAGGAACGTCGGTGGCGGTAATACCGGTCAACCATTTCACATGAGCCATGCCGTACCAACCCGGGACAATCAGCCGGAGGGGGAACCCGTGCTGGAGCGGCAACGGCTCGTCGTTCATCGCGAGGGCCAACAGACACTCCTTTAGCAGACCCCGGTCATTCGGCAGACTCCTTATGTAGCTGAACTGGCCGCTGACGTCGGCTCTTGAGCCGGTGTCGGCCCCGGTGAAAACAATCTCGGCTGCCGCCGGAAGGATACCTGCTCTGTCGAGGACGGCAAGCAGCGGCACTCCGGTCCATTTGGCGTTGCCCACAGCCCCGTTATTCCACTGCGGCCCGGGAGCGGGCACCGGCAGTCCGCCCCGCCTGTTGCCGGCACATTCAAAAGTAACATAGCGGGAAACCTGCGGCAATACCCGCAGATCCTCGTAGCCCAGGGTGAAGGACTCCCCTACCAGACCATCCACCGACAATTTCCAGGAATTCAGCGTAATTTCGGGATAGGGCAGATGATTGCGGACATAAAACAATTCATTGGGTGTCACCCAGCTATTCATCACCTGGATCGGCGACTCAAGATTCTCCAGCGGGGCGGACACCGGTGTCAGGCCTGGCCGGATTCCATCCCGCGCAGGCGCGGTTTTATTCTCCATGCGCTAAACCTCCTTACTCCCCAGGAGATCATTTCCATAGTTAACAACTTCGCTGCCGAAGCAGCGGGTACCTCCCGTCAGGCAAGGATGCGGCAAACGGGTTTACATCTTCCAGACGGCATAGTATAATGGTCTTGTTAACCGACAATTTTATCTTGGTTAACATTCTTTTTGTGATCATCGTTAACTTCAAATTCGTTTCCCGTTAACGTTGGGAGGGCTTTGCTTGGACTGCCGACAAATCGTTTCCCTCGGGGAAAAAGTATTGGACGGTTACCGGCTTACCGGCGAGGACGCAGTCGCCCTGACCGGGGTGGCTGCGCCGGACATTCCCGTCCTGGCGGCCTACGCCAACAAGATCAGGCATCACTGCGCCGGCGAAGGCGTGGATATGTGCGGCATAGTGAGCGCCCGCTCAGGCCTTTGCTCCGAGGACTGCAGGTTCTGCGCCCAATCGGTGCATCACTCCACTTCAGCTCCGGTTTATCCCCTGCTGGATGCCGGCCGGCTCATCGCCGCGGCACGGCAGGCTCAGGCTGCAGGGGCCGGGCGGCTCAGTCTGGTGACCAGCGGCAAAGGCATGGAAAATGACCCCGACTTCCCGGTCATCCTGGCCGCCATTCAGGCCGTCATTGCCGCCACCGGCCTAAAAGTGTGCGCCAACCTCGGAACCATCAGCCCCGCGCAGGCCAAAGCCCTGGCTGAGGCAGGTGTGAAGCGCTACGCCCACAACCTGGAGACCAGCCGGCGCCACTACCCCGACGTCTGCACCACCCACCCCTACGAGGAGCGTCTGGCGACGGTGAGGGCAGCCAAAGCGGCGGGGCTCGAACTGTGTACCGGCGGCATCATCGGACTGGGAGAGACCTGGCAGGACCGGGTGGACCTGGCTCTGGCCCTGCGCGACATCGACCCTGTATCGGTACCGATCAATATCCTCAATCCCATCAAGGGCACTGTTTTCGAGGATCTTCAGCCGCCGCCGCCGCTTGAAATCATCAAGACTTTCGCCATCTTCCGCTTTATTCTGCCTGACAAGATCATCCGACCGGCCGGCGGCCGCGAAATTAACCTGCGGGATATGCAGGGTTCGCTGATGCTGGCGGGCGCCAACGGCCTGATCATCGGCAACTACCTTACCTTCAGCGGCCGCGACGCCGCCGCCGATTTCCGCATGGTACGGGACGCCGGCCTGAAGCCGGTTTCAGATTCCTGAACCATATTTATGGAGGAATTTTCATGAGTTATGACCTGATTTTTTCTGTAGGCAAAAAAGTTTTGGCCGGAGAAAACATTTCTTTCGATGAAGCCCTGGCCCTCACCGCCCTCGACGATTCGGACATCCCCATCCTGCTCGGAGTCGCCAACAAGGTCCGCCAGACTTTCACCGGCAACAACGTCGATACCTGCGAAATCGTAAACGCCCGCTCCGGCAACTGTTCGGAGGACTGCAAGTTCTGCGCCCAGTCGGCCCATCACGAGGTCCAGCTCGACGTCTATCCGCTGATGAGCGAGGACGAGATCCTGCAGGCGGCGAAAAAGGCGGAAACCGACGGCGCTTACCGTTTCTGCATCGTCACCGCCGGCTGCGGCATGGAAGGGGATACCGACTTTGGTCGGATCACCGCCGCCATCGAAAGAATCGGCCGGGAGACCGGCCTGAACCGCTGCTGTTCCCTGGGCCTTCTGACCGACGAAAATGTCGCGGCGCTGAAAGCCGCCGGCATTACCCGCTACCACCACAACCTCGAAGCCAGCGAAAGCTTCTTTCCCCATATCTGCTCCACTCATTCCTACCAGGACCGGATCAGGACGATAAAACGGATCAAATCGGCAGGCCTCCAGGTCTGCTCAGGCGGCATCATCGGCATGGGCGAGACCTGGCGTCAGCGGGTGGAGCTGGCATTTGCCCTGAAAGAACTGGATGTCGACTCCGTCCCGGTCAATGTCCTGAAGCCTGTGGCCGGCACTGCCCTGGAAGGCCAGCACCGGCTGAAACCGCTGGAGATCCTGCAGACCTTCGCCCTGTTCCGGCTGATCCTGCCGACAAAAATCATCCGCTATGCCGGCGGCCGGGAACACAGCCTCGGCGAGCTGGTGCCGCTGGGCTTTTTGTCCGGTGTAAACGGGATGCTTATGGGCAACTATCTGACCACCGCGGGGCGGGGCGCGGCGGACGACCTCTCCACTGTAACCGGGCTCGGCCTCAAACCCCTGTGCAGGAAAGCCCAATAGCATAATAGGCGGCAAAAGGCCCGCAGGCTTGAACAAAAGCCGGCGGGCCTTTTTTATATTGTTGCAGCGATGCTCTTTACCCAGGTGCCCGAATCAGAGCTTCGGCACCGTAAAGTGCATGACCGTTCCGACTCCCAGCTGGGACTGGCACCAGATCCTTCCGCCCATCCGGCGGACCAGAGTCCGCACAAAGGCCAGGCCCAAGCCATCCCCCGGCACATCCTGCCTGCCGGCCCGGCGGAAAATTTCAAAAACCTTCTCCAGATCCTCGGTGGCGATACCCCGCCCGTTGTCCTGGATGCTGAACAGGTACTCGTCGCCGCTGACGCGGCAGGACACGGCTATCTTGCCTGGGCGGCCGGGCTCCAAATACTTGATGGCGTTATCCAGCAGATTACCGATAATCTGCTCCATGGCCGCCTGGTCGGTATCGATGAAAGGCAGCGGCTCAATCTGGACTTCAATCCCGTTTCGGGCCAGTTGATGGTCGAAAGACCGCAGCAGCCCGGCGACAAGCTCACCGACATCAACCTTCCGGTAGATCATTTCCCGCCGGCCTTCCCGAGCAAGATTCAACAGCACGTTGACCATCCTGTCCAGCCGGTCGACGGAGGAGTCGATAAACCGCAGAGCGTCCGGCAAGTCTCCTTTGAAAAGCGCATCCAGCCGCTCCCGGGCTG
Source organism: Negativicutes bacterium (assembly GCA_031292015.1). The sequence continues at coordinate 10,603 of JARLHY010000190.1, forward strand.
CCGGCAACAGGCTCGCGGACTCGGCTTCAATGATCTCTTTCAACTCATCGAGGGAATAGCGCAGTTCCTGGGAAAAGCCCTTCAGGTTGACCATCGGGGTGCGGAAATCGTGGGCCACGATGCTGGCGAAGGATTTCAGCTCCTTGTTGGCTTCTTCCAGATCGGCGGCGTAGTGCTTGAGTCGTTCCTGGCTCTGCTTGCTTTCGGTGATATCCTGCATGACTGTCGCCACATAGTCTTGGGCGGGACTGTAAATATCCAGCCGGAGCCATTTCCCGGCGCTGGCGAAATACTGCTCGGAGACCGAAGGTTCACCGGTCAGGGCCACGTTACCCAGCATCTGGATCCAATCAAAAAACTCCTTTTCGATCCCCGGGAAAACCTCGGTCACCCGCCGGCCCTCCACCTCGGCGGCCGACAGACCGTACAGCTTTTCAAAACCGGGGTTGACTTCGATGTAGACAAGGTCGACCGGCCGGCCGCTGTCGTCGGTAATGACCTTGCGGATATTGAAGGCACTGTGCATATGCTCGAACAGGCCCCGGTAGCGGGCCTCGCTTACCGTAAGAGCTTCGTTGGTCCCGCGAAGCTTCTCCTGGGCGGCCTGGCGCTCTGAGATCTCTTCTTCCAGGGCACAGTTGATTTCCTCCAGCTGACGTGTCCGGTCGCGGACCTTGTCTTCCAGTTCGACATTCAGACGTTGGAGGGCGTCTTCCGCCGCCTGCCGTACGCTGATCTCCTCTTCCAGGGTGGTATTCAGCTCCTGCAGATGGACATTCATCCGCTGAAGTGCTTCCTGCGCCGCCTGGCGCTCACCGATCTCTTCCTCCAAGGCGCAGTTGATTTCCTGGATCTCAACCACTTTTCCTTGCAGTGCGACTTCATTTTCCTTAAGCAGACCAACGGTCTGCTCGATTTTACGGCTCATAGCGATAAAGGTCTGACAGAGAGTGTCCAGTTCGCGGGGCAGCCTTGCCGGACACTCGGCCTTGCTTACCGCCGCGTAGTCTTCTGTCGCCACTCGCCCGGACTGTCCGATCAGCCAATCAATGGGCTGCTTCACCCGGTTGGTCAGCCGCGAGGCCAAAGGCAGCAGCAGCAGCAACAATACAAGGGTGCCGGCGGCCATTTGCTTCAGCCGGGTGTAAACGGGAGCAAGAATTTCAGCTTCGTTGATCTTGCCGATAAGGGTCCAGCCTCTCTCCGGAATACCCTGGTAAGCCCCCAGGACCCGGTCGCCCAGGTAGTCGGTCCAGGAAGCCGTGCCGGACTCGCCGAAACGGATGCTACGCAGAGCGTCGTCAGCCATTTTCAGTTTCAGGATGGCGCTGCCGTCTACAACACCCCTGGCTCTCAGCACCTCGATGAAACGGGGCTCGGTCAGCATCAGTCCCTCACTGTTTACCAGCAACACTTCGCCAGTCCGGCCGACCCGGCTCCCCTGCATTAAGGTTTCCAGGGTGGTCGTCTTCACCGACCCGAGAATTACCCCCTGGAAATTCCCGGCGTAGTCGTAAACCGGGGTGGAAAAATTAACAATCGGCGCACCACTGTTGCGGCCGACAACCACCTCGGAAATATACTCCCTGCCGGCCCGCGCTGCTTCAAAATAGGGCCGGCCAACGGCGGACGGGAACTGGATGCCGCCGCTCAAGGTAGACATCCGGAAAAACCCGTCTTTGTCGATATAGGAAAGGGAATCGAAATCCCGAAGGTCCTGCTGCCTCACATCCAGCGCCAGCCTCATCTGCCGCTCGTTTAGGGTCCGGAAGGCGTCGGCATGGCTGAGATCGCGCACGTCACCAATCCGCTCGGCCAGCCAATACTCAACCAGCCGTTTCTGGGAATCCACCTGCTGGCTGATCATCTCCAGGCTCTGCTGCCGGCTGGTGTCAAGCTGACCCACGGTGTAGATGCCCATGATCAGCAGACTGGGGACCACCAGCAGCAGAACCGTCCATAACCCGAATTGGCGCTGCAAAGGCTGCGTCCTCATGATTCAACTCCCTACGCTTTATTCTTGCTTTATCCCGGAATCATGCTATATAAAACATAATTCGACACCGATTCTGCTATCTCCTACGATAAGGAAGCCCTCCCCTGCCAAAACAAAAAAGCCCCCGGGCCGACGCTGAAAACGCTGCCCGGGTAGCTGCCGAATCAGGTTCGGTTTGGCTATCTGCTTAGCGTGAGACCCTCGCCCACTTTGCGGTCAAGACAGTGGCCCGGACAGTTTTTCGCGAAGTTCCCCCACATCAGTGACAGGCAGCTGACAGGCGAAATTCTCGCAGAGATAGGCCGCGGCTTTGCCGGGAGCAGCCGTCTTGCCCCTGGCCACCGGGACGACCTCCGCCAGTTCACCGGACTCGGCCGGACTGCAAAAGACAACAAGCGTATCCGGAATAAAGCTATGGGAGGCTTCCCGCCACAGCTGTCTGGCCAGAGGATCATCACGGTCGCCGGCGATGACCAGGTGCCGGGGCGGGGCCAAAAAGCCCTGCAGGGCCATCAAAAAGAAGGTGTGGGCCCTGGGATGGCGGTTCACTTCACCGGCGAAGGCCGAAACCATTTTGGCAACAATCCCTTCCATTTCCCGATCATCGGTCAGCCTGGCCAGCCGGAGCAGGGCGTAGGCCGCTACCGAGTTGCCGGACGGCATCGCGCCGTCGTACAATTCCTTCGGCCGGGCGATCAGGTCTTCGCTGTCGGCGCCGCAGAAGAAAAAGCCGTACCTGTCTTCATCCCAGAAGAGCCTGATCATGTCGGCGGCCAGCGCGGCCGCCTTTTTCAGCAGCCAGGGCTGCTGGGTCGTCTCGAACAGCTCGACCATCGCCCACAGCAGGAAGGCGTAGTCGTCGATATAGGCGGGATAAGCGGCCTCACCCTCCCGGTAACGGGCCAGGAGCCTGCCGTCAGCCGGGCGGATGAGCCTGCCCAGGACAAAATCGAGGGCCCTGCGGGCCGCGGCGGCATAGTCCTCCCGCTCCAGCACCCGGGCTGCCTTGGCGATGGCCGCTATCATCAGGGCGTTCCAGGCGGTGAGCACCTTGTCGTCCTTTAAAGGGTGAACCCTTTTTTCCCGGTGATCGAACAGTTTTCTCCGGCTGCGGGCCAGAAGCAGCTCCAGCGTTTCTGACTCCACTGCCTGCCTGGCGGCGAACGGCGCGGCGTCCTTATGAATGGTGTTGAGAATATTGGCGTCCTCAAAATTTCCGCCGTCGGTGACATCGTAATACTCGCAGAAGGCAGCCCCGTCCTCGGCACCAAGCAGACCCATGATTTCCTGTTTCGTCCAGACGTAAAACTTACCTTCGACGCCTTCGGAATCGGCGTCTTCGGCGGAATAGAACTCCCCTTCCGGCCCGGTCATGTCCCGCAGGACATAGGCGGCGATTTCTTCGGCCACCCGGGCAAAATCTTTGTTCCCTGTACACTGGTAGGCTTCAAGGTACGTATAGCAGAGCAGGGCGTTGTCGTAGGCCATCTTCTCGAAGTGCGGCACCAGCCATTTCTCGTCGGTGGAATAGCGGGCGAAGCCGCCCCCCAGGTGATCGTATATGCCGCCCCGACGCATGGCGTCAAGCGTTCTTTCGACCATTGCCAGCGCCTTCTTTTCACCGGCGAAACGCCAGTGGCGCAGCAGGAACAGCAGGTTGTGCGGCGTCGGGAACTTGGGAGCCTGCCCGAACCCGCCGCAGCGCCGGTCGAAGTCCCGCTCCAGCTGGGAGTACCCCTCGGCCAGCACCGTGCCTGTCAGCCTCCCTGCCGAGACTTCCCCGGCCTGCCTGTCGAACAGTTGCATGATCCGTTCGGTGTGCTGCAGGATGTCAGCTTTGTCTTCAACCCATTTATTGCGGACCGCCGCCAGGATTTCCATCAGCCCCGGCCGCCCCCACCGGCTGGTCTTGGGAAAATAGGTCCCGGCGAAAAAAGGTTTCTTGTCGGCGGACAGGATGACGGTGAGCGGCCAGCCACCGCTGCCGGTCATGGCCTGGCAGACCGACATGTAGATATGATCGACATCAGGCCGCTCCTCGCGGTCGACTTTGACGGCCACATAGTTGTCGTTCAGGAAGTCGGCCACCTCCCGGTCCTCGAACGACTCCCGCTCCATCACATGGCACCAGTGACAGGTGCTATAGCCGATGCTGAGGAACACCGGCTTATCCTCCGCCCTGGCCCTGGCGAACGCCTCCTCGCCCCAGGGGTACCATTCCACCGGGTTATGGGCGTGCTGGAGCAGGTATGGGGACTTTTCGTCTATCAGGCGATTGGGCTTTTTATCCACAAAAGCGCCTCCCAAATTCGGTTACATGACGTGGCAACTTCCGCCTTTAGTATGTACCAAAAAGCATCAGCAGTACACGATACGATTCAATTACCAGCTCATTTTGTATCACTTCAAGAAATGGCATCCTCGCTGATGTCTCTTAGACAAACCACGCTTGACGAAGCAAGCGCACTCCCTGCTCAATCTCGTCAAAATCTAAACTACTATAACCCAGCAAGACCGTCTTTCCATCGTACTGCTGTATTCTTTCCCAGTGATCAGATACTGGATAGACCCGAACTCCAAGTTCAGCAGCACGTTGAATAAGGTCTGTTTCAAAAAGGTCGTTATTAACTTTAATCGTTACGAATAATCCAGCATTTCTTCCGCCTATCTCTATCCGTCCACCGAATTGCTCATTTAGGGACTGCATCAGACAATCATGTTTCTTCTTATATACTTGTAATACCCTACGCAAATGTCTATTCCAATGCCCCTCTCCCATAAACCGCTCTAACGTTCTTTGGTACAGATATGGCACCGAAGTATTGTAAGTTTGATAAATAGTTTTATAGATATGTAAAAGAGAAAGCGGCAAAATCATAAATGCAATTCTTAATGAGGGTAGTAAAGGCTTTGAAAAGTTGCCAAAATAAACAACGTTAGCCATCTGGCTAATCCCTTGGAGCGAGGGTATCGGCCTAACATTGTATCGAAAGTGGCAGGAGTAATCATCTTCTATAATGATCGCTTGATTGCGAACCGCCCACTCAAGTAGCTGCAACCTTTTAGAAATAGACATGATAGCGCCGGTAGGAAATTGATGGGAAGGTGTTACATAAACTGCCTTAGCTCCACTATTATCTAGTTCCTGAACATTAATCCCATCTTTTCCCACATTGACAGGGATGACCTGAAATCCAGAATTCTTCAATACAGCTCTTGTCTTCCCGTAACCTGGGTCCTCAAAACCAACAGCAGAGGTAAACTGTCTAAGTATATTGCATAACAATCCTAAGCAGTGTAATGTTCCGGCCCCCACGACAATCTGTTCCGGCTGACATTTGACGCCTCGATACTCTCCAACGTATTTCATTATTTGTTCACGTAGCCCTATTTCTCCCTGAGGTTCACCATATGAAACATTCCGATCCACTTCTTCTTCGAAGCATTGAATCATTAGATTCTTCCACACCTTAGAGGGAACATGTTTATAGTTAAGTTTTCCATAGCGAAAATCATATTGGTATTGGTCAATTACATTGAAACGCGGAATATTATTGTCCATTGTAATGGAGGAGCATTGACTAATAAATGTTGCATCTAACCTTTCCACGAAATATCCGCTACGGGATTTGCTATGCAAATAGCCTTCAGCGTATAATTGCTGATACGCTTGTTCCACAGTATTGCGACTAATCTGGAGATCGCTCGCCAACTGACGGCTAGATGGAAGTTTCATGTTGAACGCCCACTCCCCGGACATAATTTTCTCCCTGATTTGCCCGTAGAGTTGCTCATAAATTGGACGTCCGATCTTTGTATCTATCAATAGCACTCTTACCAACCCCTTATCTGGAGCTATAAAGCACTTACAAACTGGCTCTATTAGAATAGCATTTTATCATGTTTAATTAAATTATACAGCATCAAAATTTATTGAAGGAGTGGTAAGAATGATAACTATAGGTATACTCATATTTCCTCAGGTCGAGGAGCTAGATTTTGTGGGACCGTTTGAAGTTTTAAATTATGTGAATAAAATACAGCCTGATAGTACCAATATTCTGCTGGTAGCAGAAACCATCGATCCAATACGCGCCTTTAATGGAATGAGAATAATCCCAGATGTGACTCTCAAAGATTGCCCTCCGCTAGACATTGTATTAACTCCGGGTGGCAAAGGCAGATTAGCAGCAATGAAAAGTGTCGCAATTATAAATTTCATTCAAAAACGAATAAAAACTGCTAAATACGTTACTTCCGTATGTACCGGAGCCTTTTTACTGGCGGAGGCGGGTTTACTTACAGGGAAAAAAGCAACCACTTACCACACTGCATTTCCCGAATTAGAATCTTATTCTGTCCAAGTCATTTCATCGAAAGTAGTTCAGGACGGGAACATTATCACCTCTGGCGGGGTAAGTTCAGGACTAGAGTTAGGTTTTTATTTACTAAAAGAATTATTTGGGTCAAGTATTTCACAGGAAGTCGCCCGTAAAATAGAGTATGAAATTGATGTAAACACTCTATAATTACTTATAAAAAACTCTGAACACAGAGTGCCGGAGTTTTGCACTATTGGCCTAAGAAGGTGGGTATGTCTGGTCTTCGGATTTAGCGTTATTCACAATCTTGCCACCAGTGGCAGGTGCTATAGCCGATGCTGAGGAACACCGGCTTATCCTCCGCCTTGGCCCTGGCGAGCGCCTCCTCGCCCCAGGGATACCAATCGACCGGATTATGAGCGTGCTGGAGGAGGTAAGGTGACTTCTCGTCTATCAACCGATTGGTTTTTTTGTCCACAAAATCACCCCTGAATTTCAGTTACACTACAAGACATGTTCATATTTAGTATGTACAAAAAAGTATCGGCATTACGCCAATACCCCTAACAACTCAGTCTTTTACGCATATTAAAGTCAAAGCTAAAAATGCTTTCTTCACAAGAAGGTAGGGATACTTCTCTTTTATCAGGCGGTTAGGACTCTTGCCCATGAAAGCACCTCCTAGAATCAGTTACACTACATGACGGACTTGCTAATAGTATATACAGAGAAAGCATCGGCACTGCGCCGATACTCCTCTTATCACCTCATGCCCAAAGAGCGAAAAGAAAAAAGCATAAGCAATATGCCTATACCTTTTACTTCGCAGACGGTAAAATGAATTCCTCTTGCCGTAAACATC
>JARLHY010000191.1 GCA_031292015.1 Negativicutes bacterium
ACGAACTTGACGCCGTCGTTGACCACTTTGTTGGCTACGGCCACGGCTTGTTTAGGGTCGCAGGCATCATCGTATTCGACGGCTTCGAGCTTCTTGCCGTCGACGCCACCCTTGGCGTTGATTTGCTCGATGGCCATTTTGGCGCCGCTGAACTGCATGTCGCCGTATTGAGCAACAGGACCGGTTTTAGGGCCTGCGATACCGATCTTGATGGTGTCCGCTGCGAACGAATGGCTGGCAACCCCGGCCAGTACCATCGCGGCAAACAGTTTCGAGATCTGTTTAGTAGCCTTATTCATAGTGCTCCACTCTTATGTTGTATTTTTTATAGTCTTGCGGCGAAAGCTGCAGGACCGGGTCATTTCAGTGCGAGCGTCGTGTATCTCCATGACGTCCCGCGCGAACGAAAAACCTCCCGATCGGCCCCCAACAACTGTACCGGTACAGTGTAGAGCGCCGCTTGATCGCTTGAAAAGCTGGCGCCGGAGGGCAAATCACAGGAATGTCGCTTTATTGAAAGAAAGTTACAGAATAACGGCGGCTTTAACCTGTGCTGCAGGTTGTCATCCTTGGCTTTTCCGGACTTGGCTATCAATCACTTATTTGAAACTGGGTTTTTCCGGGAATATTCAGGCGCTATCATGGCGCTGAATTATTTTTCGGTGGAACCCATGACTGATCAACCTAGCACCCTCTATGCCAAGCTGCTCGGCGAAACCGCTGTTATTGCATGGCAAGAACTGCAACCATTTTTTGCCCGGGGTGCCCTGTTGTGGGTCGAGCCCGGGCTGGATCTGATCGCTGCCGCCGAAGCCATGGCCTTGAACGACGAAGCCAAAGTCGCGCAATGGATGGCCAGTGGCACGCTTGGCAAGGTGTCTGAATCGCGGGCGCTGGATCTGCTGGAACGTGATCCCGAGTTGTGGGCGACGGTGGTCTCGCCTTGGGTGATGATCCAGGAAAGGGCACAGCCCTGACTGGATGAACTTTTTTGGTGCAACGTAAAAGACCGCTCGCCGGGCGGTCTTTTCTTGAGTCATGAGGAGAAGTTGATGAGTGCCACGCTGCCTTCCCTGGGGTTTGCCGGGATCGGTTTGATGGGGCTGCCGATGTGTCATCGGCTGCTGGCGGCCGGTTACCCGGTAACCGTGTGGAACCGCAGCCCGGAAAAATGCATTGAGCTGGTAGCCGCTGGCGCCCGGCAGGTGAACCATCCGGCACAGCTTTGCGAACAGGCTGACATTGTCCTACTGTGCCTGGCCAATACGGCTGTCGTCCGTGAAGTGGTGTTTGGCGAGCAGGGGATTGCCTGTGGCGGAAAGTCCGGTCAGTTGCTGGTGGACTGTTCCAGCCTGGAACCTACCGCTACCCGGGAAATGGCCGCCGAACTGGCCGCG
>JARLHY010000192.1 GCA_031292015.1 Negativicutes bacterium
AGATCAAAATACATTAATTTCTGTTTTCCTAAGTAAAAACCACAAACTTCCTTTTGGCTGGCTTGTCCAAAACAGCAATGTCGAATTGAGAATTGACGGGGATAAATTCTTTGGGAAACATATTGCTATCGTTGGATCTACGGGTTCCGGCAAATCATGCGCAGTTACAAAAATTTTGCACAATGTTATTGGAATTATGAACTCTAAAAATCTTCATAAAGAAAGTCAAAAGAATTCGCATATTATTATCTTTGACATACATTCGGAATATCAATCTGCATTCAAATTAGATAATGAACAAAATTTTACTTTAAATCTTCTAAGCATTGACAATCTAAAGTTACCATATTGGCTTATGAACGCTGAAGAGCTAGAAGGTATGTTTATTGAAAGCAATGAAAGTAATTCACACAACCAAATATCGCAATTTAAGCAAGCCGTCATTCTAAATAAAGAGAAACACAATCCTACCGTAAAAGATGTAACTTATGATACCCCCATATATTTTGATATTAAAGAAGTCTACTACTATATCGATAATCTAAATAATGAAGTAATTGGAAAAAAAGAAGATGAAAACTTACCAAAGCTGAAAGATGGCACTCTTATAAAAGACAGAACAGTTTACTTCGAAAAAACATTTGAATTTACCGAGCCGAGTACAGCGAAAGACACGAAAGCTTCAAAAGGGCCACTCAATGGGGATTTCGATAGATTTTTGCTTAGACTTGATACCAAGCTGCATGATAAACGCCTTAAATTTCTTATTGAACCCAAAACTTCTGGTGGTAACCCTTATCAAACTGACGATTTTGAATATATCATGAAACAGTTTCTAGGGTACCTGGACAAATCGAATGTTACTATAATTGATCTAAGCGGCATCCCCTTCGAAGTTCTAAGTATCACGGTGAGCCTAATGTCGCGTCTAGTTTTTGATTTTTGTTTCCACTATTCCAAATTAAAGCACACTGAAGACTTGCTAAATGATATCCCAGTCATGATTGTTTGCGAAGAAGCTCATAATTATGTGCCCCGAACTGGTGGCGCAGAATATAATTCTTCCAAAAAATCTTTAGAACGTATAGCAAAGGAAGGGCGAAAATACGGACTAAGCTTAATGGTCGTAAGCCAGAGACCTTCGGAGGTTTCTGAAACAATATTTGCGCAATGCAATAATTTTATCTCTTTACGTCTCACAAATAACGATGACCAAAACTATATTAAAAAGCTAATGCCGGATAATACTAACGCAATCGCGGATATACTACCTAACTTAGGACAGGGAGAATGCATTATAGTAGGAGACGCCGTTTTAATGCCTGCCATCGTGAAATTGGAAAAACCTTGCCCTGAACCCAGTTCACAAACTGTGCAATTTTATACTGAGTGGCAATATGACTGGAAAGACGTTACCTTCGCAGACATTATAAAAAAATGGAGAAAAGAATAGCAATAAACGTTTGTCTATTGTCTCTACTCAAGTTCTTCTCTGCCCAGGCAGTCTTTTACGTCTTTTGCCCCCCAGATTGCCCCCCTCTCTCGAAATTCGCATTAGAAAAACAAATAAGCTTCTAACCTCAAATGGCTAGAAGCCTTATCATTACTGTGGCGGGAGCGTCTAGGAATCAAGCTCAGCTACGACGTGTTAGCGCCGCACGAATGGTTTTGAAGAGCATGCTAGGCGCTAGGATACTCGGACATCCGTTTTGATATCACGCTTATAACGGAGTTTGAACTCAGCTATCCGAGCGAACGATGTCTGCGTCGTAAACCTGAATCCGGTTATCGCTTCCAGCATTTCAAACCTACAAGCAGCCAACAACTTGTTACACAGCCTGTTGAAGTTCCTGGGCAACAACCATTCGAGATCCATCCAGGCTTTTACGGCTTCCAAGTTACCGTACAAGGCAAAATAGATCAACGCATTGTTTCGCCTGCCGTCGGTGATATACGGATCAGCCTTGTATCGTGCCAAAAGCTTAACCATGTCATCGGTGGAGGCCTGCATAAGTGGAGTTAATTGTTCCTTGGATTTCATATTTGGTTTAGCACCATTTTTGAGCAGATACTCGACGACAGACAAATGATTGTTGATCACGGCGATTTGGAGCACAGTATACTTCCCTTCTTGATAGTTGGGATTACCGCCACCTGCAAGGGACTGTTTAACGGATTCCAGGTCGCCTTTTTCGGCAGCATAATGAAGATCACTACAAGCTCTATTATTATATTTTTTCGGCATTCTATTTCACTCCAATCCGTAATTCAGTCTTGTTTCTCCGTAAATTCCTGGATACTGCTGGTAACGTCATACTTTGCTTTTAGCATGGCTGCGATATCATTAGCCAGCTCTTTTGTGAACACATCGGTTTTATTGGCACCTGAAAACGGTGTTTTCTTCATTTCTGCGGTTGCCATTCTTTCAGCGTATTCCTTGACGATTAGTTCAGTATCGGTTTGGGACGCAGGTGCTGGGATCTTGCCATACATATCAATAATTTTTAATACCTCCGTGGCAGCTTTAAGGCTTCCCTTATTAAGGTGATCTTCCAGTACCTCAGTCGCCTTGACCGCTAAGCCCTGTAGTCGCAGCTTCACGCCATCACAGATTTCGCCGTGTTGCCGGTTGAATTCTGCGATAAAATGTGGGTTTTCGTTCCTCCACCGAGATACTGTGTCACGAGATCTTCCAATCATTGCTGCGGTCTCGTTTACGGTCCGGCCGGCAAGAAGATATTGTATTGAGCGGTGCTGCTCGACAGACAATTTCGGATTACCTACGGGTAGCGATGAAATCTGTTTCTGCTGCGGTTTGCGGTTACTTGCGGCGTGTAAGGTCATCATCTTCAACTCCTGATAGGGATTCCTAAATACTATTATACCGGGTACCATTTTCAATAAAGAGGATCGCGGAAACCGAGACCATTTCTATAAAGTCCTTGATTTTCCTATTGGCAGCGCTGAGGTTCGAATGCGGCGCAACCCCTTTAGATTAGTGCTAAACGGATTGCCTTCGCACATGGTAATAAGGGTTTTGGCATCGGTTTTGGCATCAAAAACAAAAAAGCCTCCGAGTAAAAACCTCGGAAGCCTTGATATTACTGGCGACCCCGGCAGGATTCGAACCTGCGACCTTTTGATTCGTAGTCAAACGCTCTATCCAGCTGAGCTACGGAGTCATTGTGGCCAACGTCCACTTGTATATTATATCTATCTGGACACACTATGTCAACAATGTAAATACTGGAAATTTATTTTCCCTGCAGCAGCGGCACCGTGTTGGCCGCATGGGGCATGACGGTGATAGAATAGTCGTCCCGGCCGAGTTTCTGTTTTGCCAGGGCGTAAGCTTCTTCCGCCGTAGTAACCGGGATCATCCCTGTCTTTTTGATAAATTCCATGTTCTCGGGTTTGGTGACCACGATCAGGGGATTTTCCCTGGCGATATAGGCGCATTTATAGGCAATGAAGCCCGGAATGGTGAAGTACTCCCGGATCGCCATCTCAAATTCCAGCATATCCTTGTGCTTGAACCAGTCGCTGAATTCCTTCGGCTCGTAAATGTCGCGGCACTCCAGGAAGCAAATGATCACTCCGCCCGGCTTGACGGCCATATAAGCGTTGTCGATAGTTTTAGAGCCCTGATAAAGGTTGATGTCTTTGGGGAATCCGCCGGCCGAGGCAATGACCAGGTCGGCCTGAGCCTGAATCGGAATGCCGTAGATTTCCTCCACCAGCTTGGTGCCGGCCTCCCAGGCCTTATACCAGTGTCCGGCCACGAATTTGGCGAACTTGCCTTCCGGCGTGAAAACAGCGTTCAGCAGAAAATCGGGTTTGGCCAGCGCCGCAATTTCGCTCATGTCCGCATGCATCTCATTGCCTTCCAGTTTGCCGGAGATACAGTTCGGGTTGAGCCCCTTGCCCACTTCCTTGTTCATGCAGAAAAGATGGTTGCCCTGAATGCTGGTAAAGCCGCTGACTCCCGGCATGATGGCCTTGCGCCCGCCGCCGAATCCGGCCATCAGATGATACACGATCCCGCCGGTGAGAATGACTTTGTCAGCGTCCGCAACCCGCTTGTTAACATAGCATTTGACTCCGCCGCTGGTGGTCCCGGTATAAGTAAGGTTCTCCTTGTCATGGCAGTCGTGCTGATATACCGGCACCCGATGGCAGACATTCCGGCCGCAGACCAGTACGTCCTCTTCCGGAGTATGGGCCCGGTGAGCCCCCAGACCGATGACGATAAACATATCGCTGTCCGGTATACCGCTGGCGTTCAGTTCGTCAAGCAGCGTCGGCAGAAAGTGGTCGAACTTGGCCCAGGCCCGGGTAACATCACTGACAATGATGGCCACCTTGTCACCGGCTTTGACGACTTCCCTCAGTGGCGGGGAGCCGACGGGATTGTTCAGCGCTTCCCGGACCGCCGCAGGAATATCAGTAACCGGCGCAAACGGCCGGCCATCGATCTCATGGATAATTTGCTCCTCCGGCAGAGCCAGCTTGAATTTCCCGTCCCCAAAGCCAAATTCGAATACCTTTTCTTTCATCCTAACCCCTCCCAATCCATCTTGCCGCAGAATCACGCTCTACCAGCCAACCTCAGCCTCCAGCCGGCAAGCCTAACCCACGAAACTTCTCTTTATGCTTAGATTATACCATACCCTTCCTCACGATTAAACGTTTATCGCACCCGCGTTTTGTCGTTTTTCACCGGCAGGCGCAGCCGCGGCCCGGCTCGCCATCAGGCTCCGTCGCTGCCGGCCCGGCCCAATTTCCCGGGAAATCGTCGATCCGTGTCGATTCCCAATAAAGTGAAAAAGGGGGGTTGTCTCAAAAAGGGTTTTGAGACAACCCCCAGTCGATCAGCAAAATGCACTGGGAAAATAATTTTGCCTTCGCTTTTGGGCTAAAAGTAGCGATGAGCGGAGGTGGGCGCGCTGGGAGCAGGCCAATTTCCCGAAGGATGTACTCGCCGTTAATGCAGCGGACGGCAACAGCCCAGCAGGCGGAACCTTGGATGGTTCCGCCGGTCTCCCCTGCGTCACGGACGACGCAGGGGAGACGGTGCGGCGCTGTCGGTGCAAATTTATGGCGCGTTCATCCGAAGGCCCCGGCCGGCTTCCGGCGCCCTTCTGCGCGGGCCTAAAAGCCGATACAAAGCAAATGATCCCCCCTTCCCCTAGTCTGTCTACAAACTGGAGGAGCTGCCTCAAACAGGTTTCTAAAACCTATTTTGAGACAGCCCCTTTTAGGTAACGATAGACCCCAGGTGCTTGCGAAACCTCCCGATGCACGACGACACAAAGCAGATGGGGTTGCAGAGCGGCCCGGTCCTGGACCTATGAAGTTTTTTGGCGAAAACCGTAGCCTTGCCCCACTTTTCGGCCAATGCCGCTGATTTTTCCGCCGATGCACACCCGGCAGTGAGCCGGCGTGTCGTTGATGCAGATTTTCCCCGGATAAAGCGCGTACAGCCTGCGATAATCGCCTTCGGTCACGTTAGGCATGACCACGTTGGCGCCGCTCTTCAGCGCGACGACCCGGCCTTCCGGGTGCAGCGACTCCATCGCCGTTGTTGCCGGTATGTTGATATCCGGCAGCAGCAGCCTGATAATCGCCATCACCTTCAGGGCCAGCGTAAACGTGCCGCCTTCGGCGTCCTTCAGCGGCGTATCCGGATTCGGGATAAAGGGCCCGACCCCGATCATGTCGGCGTCAATGGCCTTGAAAAACAGAATATCCTCAGCCAGCGACTGAAGCGTCTGCCCCGGCAGGCCGACCAGACAGCCGCTGCCTACCTCGAAACCCAGTTCTCCCAGATCTTTTAGGCACCGCATCCGGTTCTCGAAGCTCATCCCGGGATCCATCGCCTCATACAAGGCCTTGTCAGTAGTCTCGATCCTCAGCAAGTACCTGTCGGCCCCCGCTTCCTTATAAGCCAGGTATTCCGCTCTGCTTTTTTCGCCGATGCTGAGCGTGACGGCAACATCCAGTTCCTTGATTTTGCGGATGATATCCGCCATCTCCTCTGCCGTGTAGCAGGGATCCTCACCCGACTGCAGGACTACCGTCCGGTAGCCGTACTCCCGGGCCTTGCGGGCGAACTCCACGACAACCTCCGGCTCCAAGCGGTACCGGTCCAGATTCGTGTTGTCCCGCCGCAGGCCGCAGTACAGGCAGTTTTGCTTGCAGATATTCGAAAACTCAATCAGCCCCCTGAGATGGACCTCGTCACCGACATAACGATGACGGACCCTGTCAGCGGCTGCGAATAACTCCTCATTATACTCATCCGACGCCAGCAGCGCGACAATCTCGCTCTTTTCCAGCTGATGGGTCTGCTCGGCTTTAGCGATGATCGCCTGAAGTTCCACTTCTTCGCCTCCTTGCCGTCACCATCTTCGTTCGCTGCCGCCGCCGCCGCCGGATCCGCCGCCGAAGCCGCCGCCACCGCCGCCACCGCCTCCTCCGCCGCCGCGGAACAGCGACAGCAGCAAAAAGGTGATCGTGCCGCCAAAAAACAGCCAGTCGACAACGAACAACAGCAGCAGCCCAGCGATGACCGCGATATGCAGCCACCAGGGCATGCTGTCCCACAAAGAGTGGCTGGTGGCCGGTTTGGCCCGCTGGACCGGTTTGGCGTCGGTCTTCAGCTCCAGATTGTACTCTTTGGCCACCTCGGTGGCAACAGCCAGATAGCCGTTGAGAATGCCCTTGTCATAGTCGCCCTGCTGGAAATAAGGCAGCATATAGTCGTCCTGGATGCGCCCGGTCTTGGCGTCAGGCAGCCGTCCCTCCAGGCCGTAGCCGACCTCGATCCTCGATTGCCGGTCGTCCACCGCCACCAGCAGAAGAACCCCGTTATTTAAGGTTTTATCACCGATACCCCACTGGCGCAGGAGAGCCAACGAATAATCCGAGATCGGAGCCCCATCCAGGGTTTTTACTGTCACCACCGTCACATGAGCTTTGGTTCTGGACCGCAGCTGGCTGCTCAGGTTGTCGATCCGGTTTTTCGTATCGCCGCTCAGCACCCCGGCGTAGTCTTGAACAAAGACGCTGCCGGTCGTTGGCGCCGGCGGGACTTGCGGCTGGGCCCAGGCAACTGCGCCGATGGCCAAATATACTCCCAGTACCAGGCAAGCCAGCCATCTTCTCATGCTACATTCCTCGCTTTACCCGACAGTTAGAACTTGACCTGGGGAACCTGTTTGGCGCCCTCTGCCGCTTTGAAATACTCTTTCGGTGCGAAGCCGAACATCCTGGCGTACAGAACCGACGGGAAGGACTGAATCTTGGCGTTGAAGATCTGAACGGCGTTGTTGTAATCCTGCCGTGCTACCGCCAGCCGATTTTCCGTACCGGCCAGCTCGTCCTGCAGCGCCCGGAAATTTTTGTCTGACTTAATTTGGGGATAATTCTCCACAACCACCAGCAGCCTTGAGAGCGCTCCGCTCAGCTGGTCGTTCGCTTCAGCTTTGGCGGCCGGTCCCTGGGCCCCGGCCAGTTTGGCCCTGGCGTCGGTAACCGACTGGATCACGGCCCGCTCCTGCGCGGCCACACCTTGCACTGTTGAGACAAGATTGGGAATCAGGTCGGCCCGGCGCTGCAGCTGGTTTTCCACCTGAGCCCATTTGCCGTTGACATTTTCGTTAAGGGATACCAGGCTGTTATAGCCGCTGATACCCATCACTGCCAGGAGTACAACAACTACTCCGGCGATAATCCATCCTTTCAAAATAAAGCACCTCCGTCTAATGATCAATATCGTTGAAAAAACTTTTTCTTTTGTCTGTCTATCTGCTAGTTTCTTCCTTTAGTCAACCTCCTTTTTATAGAGTCTAGTATCTATTATACCAGAAATTCACCGATTATCCACTCTCGCCGGACACCCTCACTCGCGGGTTTGCGCAGGCATAGAAAAAGCCGGAAAAGGCTTTTCGCCTTTTTCCGGCTTCATGCGAATACCCCAAGGCTGGTTCAAAAGATCAGGGGAATAAGAAGATACCGGCAATCGCGACAACATTACCCACCAGGAACAGCAACATGGTGAAACCGATTAAGTCTCTGATGCTGATGTTGGCGATGGCCAGGAGTGGCAGCGCCCAGAAAGGACAAACCACGTTCCAGATACTTTCGCCCCAGGCAACACCCATGATGACTTTCCAAGGTTCGACGCCCAGGGTATGAGCCGCCGGCAGCATGAATGGAGCCTGGACAACCCAGTGTCCGCCTGCGGAAGGAACGAATATGCTGATAATCAGCGAGGAGAGGTAGCAGTAGAATTCAAAAGTATTATATGTTGCCAGGTGCAATAAGCCATCGGATATGACATAAACAAGACCGCTTCCTTTCATGAGACCCATGATAGCGGCATAGAAAGGATACTGGAGAATAATTCCCCCGGCACTGGTAGCGCCTTTGGTCATAGCGTCGGAATAAGAAGTTAAATCGTCATGCAGCCAGACACCAAGGATGACAAAGATAAAAATCAAAATATTCATATTGAGCTCGAAACCTTTGGTGGCAAAAAAGTAGCCAATGTAGACGGTACCAATAATCGCCAGACTGTATTTTAAAATCTTGCTTTTATCGATACTGTCGGCTAATGTAGGATTGGCCGGCGGCGGTGCAATTATTTCTTCGTCGTCTTTAAAAACAGCCGGATCGACGATAACCATATTTTCTTTCTTAGGAATGAGGTAGAGACAAATAAACGGAATGATGATCGCTAACACAATCGTAATAAACAGAGTTTGATGATTGAACATGGTAAGGGACAAAGGAACAACGCCTATCTCTTTTTCCAGGAAATGGCCTGGCGTTGCAGAGAGCAAGGGTACGGAAGCCGACAATCCGCCATGCGTAATGATGATACCGGACCAGGCAGCGGCAACAACAGCGCGAAAGTCAACATCCTGGCGAATTTTTGCGATTTCGCGGGCCAGCAGGGCCCCGGCAATCAAACCAAGTCCCCAGTTAAACCAATACAAAATCATGGAGACAAAAGCAACGAACAAGATAGTCTGTTTCGGCGTGTTAGGAATACGGGCAATACGCCGCAAGAAACGGCCCATTGGTTTGGCGACCGCAAAGGCATATCCGCTGACAATCAATAATGTCATCTGCATAGCGAAGGATAAAATACCGAAGAAATCATTGCCCCAAAACTGGACGGTTTTTAATGGGTTTGTGCCAGTAATGGCAAAAGCAAGCACGAACACGACCAGGGTAATGATCCATGCAATAGTGAACGGGTTAGGCAGGTATTTTTGCATAAGATTGACAAAAAACAGTACCAGTTTATTGACCATTAAGGTCACCATCCTTCTTCACGAAATTTAGTTCAATCACCGACAATGCACCAGACGTCGGTGCCGCCAAAGTCAGCTGCTTCCAGTCGCAAATACTTCTCTGGCGACACCCTGGCGAATGCGACTGGCACCAGTCTGGTACATCTTGTGAACTGCTCACCACCTGAGAGGCGGGAGCTTCCTGCGCCTATCTTGACCATTGTCTGCTAAACACCTATTGCCTGATTGTCACGTTTCAGCGGCATCGATGCCGACCGGCCCTTGCCGGCTCAGACGTAGTATTCCGAAGCCTTCAGCTGATGGATGAGTTTTTGCATAAACCGTTTCTTGATGGCCGGAATCTCTTCAGCCGGGTACTTATAGAACCCCTCCCCGGACTTGACTCCCAGTTTTCCCTCCTTTACCTTGGCATGCAGCAGGGGATTGGCCCCGCGGGAATTATCCATCTCTTTCAGCAGATTGTCACCCACCACGCACCAGATATCCAGTCCGCCGAAATCGGCGACCTCCAGTTGCCCGGTGGTGGCGTAACGGAAAGCCGGGCCGAATTTGAGCGCCTTGTCGACATCCTCGGGAGCGGCGATACCCTGCTGGATGATCGAAAACGCCTCCCGGGCCACCCCCTGCTGGATTCTGTTGGCCACAAGGCCAGGAACGTCTTTCAGTACCTTCACTGTCTGCTTTTTGATGGTGGCGAACAGCTGAACCACTTCGGCGAAAATCGGCTCAGGCATGTTGCCGAAATAGGACAGTTCGACAATCGGCATCAGGTGGGCCGGGTTGTACCAGTGATTCACCATCATCCGCTGCTTGCGCTCCTGTGGAACCAGGGCCATCATTTCGTTCAGCTTCAAACTGGATGTGTTGCTGGCCAGAATGGTATGCGCCGGACAATATTCGTCCAGTTGCCGGAACAATTTTTGTTTGAGGTCAATAATCTCCGGCACCGCCTCGATAACATAGTCCCGGTCGGCCACCGCCGCCTTCAGGTCGGTGCACAGCTTGATCCGGTCGAGGGTCGGTCCGATCAGTTCCTTGCCGATAAACGCCTCCTCCGCCATCATTTCCAGTTCCTGTTTGATCTCCTGTTTGGCCACAGTCAGCCGCTGCTCATCGGTGTCATACAGATTGACGTCATATCCGTACATGGCAAAAGACTCGGCGATGCCATGCCCCATAGTACCTGAACCCAAAACCGCTATATTACGGATCATTTCAGTTTCTCCTCCCGTTGCTGCCTTACTTCTTCAGACTCAGGATCTGTCTTGCTTCATCCGGCGAAGCTACCTCTTGGTTCGCTTCCTTGATCAGTCTGGCCGCCCGCTCGACAAACTCGGCGTTGGAGGCAGCCAACCTGTTTTTGGCATACATCACATTGTCCTCCATACCAACCCGGACATGCCCCCCCAGCCCCAGCGTCGCGAAAAGGATCGGCAGATGGCCGGCCCCGATGCCGAATGCCGACCAGGTTGAATCCTGAGGAATCAGGCTCTTCAGATACACCAGATTCTCCACCGTCGCCGCCGTGCCGCCGGGAGCTCCCAGCACGAACTGGAAATGCAGCGGCGCCTTCAGAACGTTCTTTTTCAGATAGTACAGGGAATTGTAGACCATACCGGCGTCAAAAATCTCGATCTCCGGCTTCACATTGAGTTCCTGCATTACCGTGCCCAGTTTTTCCAGAAACGGCGGAGTATTCATAAATACGCCGGTGTGGCCCCAGTTCATCGTCCCGGCGTCATAGGAAGCCATTTCCGGTTTCAGTTCGATAAGATGGGCCATCCGCGTTTCATCGGTGGCGTTAAGATCCCCCGAGGTCGTGAGATTCAGGATGATGTCGCACTTGCCGCGGATCAGTTCTACCGTTTCCCGGAACTTCTCCTTATTCATCGTGCCCAGACCTTCGTCGTCGCGCATATGAAGATGCGCCACCGCCGCCCCCGCCTGCCAGCAGGCGTAGACGTCATCGGCTATCTCCCTGGGAGTCAGGGGGACGTTGGGGTTGTTCTTCTTGGTCGGAAACGCCCCGGTAGTAGCAGCCGTAATAATCACTTTACCCATAAGAATCACCTCTCATTTTATTTCTACTATATTTATTGCAAATAACATGCCAACCTCTGGAGGGCCTAAAACCGCGGATTACCGCAAAAAAAAATTAGGGACCGATGAAAATAATCATCGGTCCGATTAAAAAGAGGAAATATTCTGGACAAACACCGCGTCTAGCGCCGATGAAAAAAGGCATCACTATTGATGCCTTTTTTCATCACCCACTACAATTCCAAGCTTTTTCGCTTTTTTTACCACTGTTGATTGATCGATCCGCAGTATTTTTGCGGCCTTTCTGGTGCTGCCACACAGCGCCAGCACTTTTTCAATCGTTTTCTTCTCGATATTTTCCACGATTTCTTTGAGCCCCAGCTCCTGATTCAAAAGCTCGGTATAGTAGGGATCAATGTTGAGCAAATTGCCGATCTGTTCGGCGCTGATCACCGTGCTCTGCTCGGCAACAATCACCAGCCGCTCGATAATATTCTGCAGTTCTCTGATGTTGCCTGGCCAGAGATAACGTTTGAGTATTTCTACCCCGGGCGATTCAATCCTGGTTTGTTTGCCGTACTTGGTGTTGTAGGCGGCAAGAAAATATTTTGTCAGCACTTCGATGTCGGTCGCCCGCAGCCTTAGCGGCGGAATATGAATAGGAAAGACATTGAGCCGGTAGAATAGGTCCTCCCGGAATCTTCCCTGCCGGACAAGCTCCCGCAAATCGCAGTTGGTTGACGACAAAATCCTTACATCCAGCTTGATGGGTTTTCTGCCGCCGACCCGGATGATTTCCTTGTGCTGAATGACCCTGAGCAGCTTTGACTGCAGTTCCAGCGGCATCTCGCCGATTTCATCCAATAGCAGCGTCCCCTTGTCCGCCAGTTCAAACATACCCAGTTTTCCGGTGCTGGCCGCGCCGGTATAGGCGCCCTTTTCGTAGCCGAAAAGCTCGGCCTCCAGCAGTGTGGTGGGAATGGCCGCACAGTTGACTTTGATGAACGGTCCGCTGTTGCGGCTGCTGTTCGTATATATTTCGTTGGCCACGACCTCTTTGCCTGAACCGGTCTCCCCGGTGATCAGGACGGTGATGTCAAGGTCGGCCACCTGCTGAATCATCTTGACGATCTGCTGAATTTCCGGGCTGTTCCCGATGAGGTTCTTACTCAGATGCAGTCGTCTCAGATGCTCGATTTCCAGCTTATTTTTGTTCTTGTCCTGCTCGACTGCCTGCATTTTTTGCTGGGATGCCTCAAGTTCGGCTTTCATCCCCAACAGATCGGTGATCTCCCGATCGATGACAACCACTTTTTTCACATTGCCGGCTTCGTCAAAAATCGGGTTTCCGGTAATCAGCATCTTGATGCCGTTGCGTGAGCTCTCGCCCATGGCGTTGACCTGTTTCTTGTCCTTGATGACCATGGGAGTAACGGCGTTTTTGTACAGGCCCTCGTCTTCAATGTCCTTCACATACCTGCCGACGATTTCTTCCGGACGGATGCCGGTGATACGGGCGTAAGCCTTATTGACATAAAGAGTTTTTCCGGCTCCGTCGGCGATATAGATACCGTCATAGAGATGATCCCCGATTTCGCGGAAGTCAAAATCCCTGGCCTGCCGGAACTCCTCCAGCAGTTGCCGCAGTCCGGCGGCAGCCTGCCTGGGGTCGAAAGGTCTCCCCTGATCAGCCTCCAGGCGTACGATCAAATCCTCCAGAAAAGGCAACGAACGAAATGGTTCCTTACCTGCCAACCGCGCCACCTCCCTCCTTCTTGCATCATATCCCATCTGCCGGTCGGATGTAAACCCCGCCGGCCCCGGACACACTATAGCCAGGAGGTGATACGGCATGGACGGTTCCGGCAGTCGCGCGGCGCCCCGCCCTTTCCCTGACGATGAAATCCCCCTTGAGCAGGACGTTTACGCCAAACAAGAAGACCTGTTCGGCGCAATTCTCCCGGAAGAGGCTGGCATCTCCCGCCGCCCCGCCCCTTAACTGGATGAATTTGGCGTCCCCCGCTTTTGATTAAGATCCGGCAAACAGCGCAAAATAGTTCCGAGGGGTTGGCCGGGGGCGAAAGTATGCGCGCCTTTCGTCCTGTAGCCTGGGGTGCACGTTTGGACACGGCACGCCGGACCTCCAGCCCCCGCGTTTTTCTAAAAGCCGGGCCGCGGTCGACAGGCGCGGCCGGTTCAGGAGGTGACTGGTATGGATGAAAAAGTTTACCACGAAATGAGTACAGACTATCCTGATACGAATCCCTATGAAAATGATGAACGGCTGGAAAAGATCCGCCGGCTCGAGCAGCTTTCCATCAGGCCGGCGATAACCGTTTATCAGGAGCCCGACTAGCCTGTCCCGTTCCGGTTCGGCCTTACATCGGCCTGATAACTGCTCAGCCAGCCGCGTTGCCTGTGTCGTCACAGGCAGTTTCTTTTTGCTTTCAACAATTTGTACTAGAAACTATTGACAGCTATCTCTTGGTATAATACAATTCATGTAAGCCATATCAATTTTCTTTTCCCACTATTGTCTGTGTGTAAACACAGACGCTTTTCTTTTTTTCCCGTCTTTCATTTATTGCCAGAGTCCGGCAACAGGAAGAAACGGCCTCTTTGTGTAAGTATTATACATAGGGTTTACAACATTAGGAGGCAAAGCAATTGGCAAAGCGCTATAAAATCCTGCTGGCGGCTCTGCTGCTGGTCCTTCTCGGCGGCGGCCTTCTTTGGAATTCTCTCATGTCCAAGGCAGTCAGCGTCGCCCAGACCCAGGTACTGGCAAAGGCCAACGAAAATATCAACGGAAAACTCAGCGTCGGCAGCATCGACTTTTCCTTTTCCGGCAGCATGACCGCTCGCCAGATCACAGTCTATGACCGTGCCAACGCCGTCATCGGTACCTGCGACCAAATGGTTGTCCGCTTCGGACTCTGGGACCTCTTGTCCGGCAATCTCGATCCCCAGTCCCTGCAGAGCATCACCCTGGATAATCCGGTGATCCTGGTTGATAATAAGGAAGGTCGCTGGAACTGGGAAGATCTGTTCAGATCGGAGTCCGACCAGCCCCTCAAGTATCGGGGCCGGGTGGAAATCAACCAGGGGTCGGTCGCGACCGGCTCCCTCGACAACCGCAAGCTGAGCTCGCTGACCGGCACCATTGACTTCGCCCAGTACCCCTCGCTGGCCCTCGACCTGACCGCCAAACGTGGCAACTCGCCGCTCACGGCCAAAGGCCTGTGGGCTTTCGACGGAGACGGCAAACTGGAGATCAAAACCGATCAGCTTTCCCTCGGCGATCTTCCCCTGGATGAGTTCACCCAGGCCGACTTTACTTTAGACGGGGGCCTGGTAAAAGGCGCGGTCGTCACAGTCATTCAGCAGGCCGGCAAGCTCTCTTTCGCCGGCAGCGGAACCTTCGAGAAGCTCGCCGCCACCATCGCCGGCTTTTCCTTAAGCGAAGGAACAGGCAAATTCGACCTGACCGATACCCAGATCGGGCTTCATGACATGGCGGTGCTGGTCAACGGCCAGAGCGTGGCTGTCGACGGAACCATCAGCATGGCCAAAACCGGTTTCAACATCGTCCTCAATGCCTCTTCGTCCCATTTTGATCCGGCGGCCATCGTCGGGGACTCCTTCCAGGGCCCCATCGCTTTCAACGCGAACATCGAAGGACCGGCAATCACACCGCTGGCCAAAGGACAGTTTTCCATCCCCCAAGGAGCTTTCGCCGCCGTGTCCTTCACCAACGTCAGCGGCAACTTCGCGTATAGCGGCGGCGTGCTGACCCTCAGCGACACCCGCGGCAACGCCTGGGACGGAACGCTGGCAGCCAGCGGCGATATCGTTCCCGCGACGAAGCGCTATAAGATGACGGTGGACGGCAGTGGCGTGGACAGCTCCCTGCTGACCGAAAAGGACATCAAGGGGCGAGTGAATTTCGCGGCTTACATATCCGGACAGGGGACCACCGGCGGGAACGCTGAAGGCAGTTTCAACATGGGTGAGGGCAGCTTCTCCGGTATCCCCTTCTCGTCGCTAAATGGAAATTTTGTCAAACAGGGCGAAAAGGTCAGCTTCAGCAACATCACCGTCCATACACTGGCCGGCACCTTTCACGCCGACGGTTATTCCGACGGAAACGTCGTGCGCCTACGACAGCTTGACGCCCCGGTAAACCCGCGCGCTATATTGGAAAAGGCCGTGACCGACCAGTTGAAACGGCTCATCCACTGATTGGTCCAAAGCAATCATCCGCTCAAACGGCGGCAGGAGGAATTAACGATGTCTGAATTTACCAATGTGACTGTCATCAAAGCGGCAAATATTTATTTCGACGGCCGGGTAACCAGCCGGACGGTAAAATTCCCTGACGGCAGCAAAAAAACCCTGGGAATCATGCTGCCGGGAGACTACGAATTCGGTACCGCCGCAGCCGAAACGATGGAGATCCTGGCCGGTGAACTAAGTGTGCTGTTGCCAGGGTCAAGCGACTGGCAGACCTTCACCGCCGGCCATAGTTTCGCCGTTCCGGCCGACTCGCGTTTTAAGCTCAAAGTCAGCAGTGTTGTCGATTACTGCTGTTCCTATCACTGATAAACTCAAGCCGTTACAAGGAGCTGCTTTCGTTTGGATATCTCGGTGCTCAAAGATCTGAGCTGCTGGTTTACCGACTATGTGAAAACCTATGCTACCGCCGATGAACAGATTCAATCCATGATCAACACCAAGGAAGAACATACCCATTTCGTGGCCCGGTACTGCCGGGAACTGGCCCTGTCGCTAAAGCTTCCGGCTGAGGACGTGCGGCTGGCGGAAGCGGTCGGCCTGTGTCATGACGTCGGCCGGTTCAAACAGGCCACTTTGTATCGCACCTTTCAGGATCCCCTATCCGTGAACCACGGACTGCTGGGAATCAGCGAACTGAAAGCCGAAGGCATTGATCGCCGACTGGCGTCGGAGGAATGGAAAACCCTGGCTTTTGCCGTTTCCTGCCATAACGCCAAGGCCATTCCCGGTCACCCGGCCGCAAGGCCGCTGGTCTTTGCCAAAATAATCCGGGACGCCGACAAGCTTGACATATACAGAGTCTTGCCGCCCCAGCCCAGCGAATCCGGCTGCTCCCCCGGCTTCATCGCCGCGATGCTGTCCGGCCAGATGCTCGATTACCGGAACATGAAAACCCGGGACGACCGAAAACTGATGATGCTCAGCTGGATATACGATATAAATTTTCCCTGGACCCTGGATCAGATTGTCCGGCGCGGGTACATCGAAAAGCTCTTCGACGCCATCCCGGCGTCGCCGCCGCTGGCCGAAATCAAGGCGAAAATGCAAGAGTACCTCAACTCGGCTCTCCAGACCCGCTAACGACAAAAAAAATCCCCGGTCAAGCCGGGGGGCTCACACTACATTGTGACAGCCAGATTACCGGTGTTATAAGCCCGGTTATTTGGCTGCGTTCTTTTCCAGCCACCGGCCAAGAAACTGTGTTGCAGTTTGCACGGTTTTGCTTTCCGCCGCCCCGAGGTCGCCGCGATTTTTGGCCAGCATGATAAACCGGCCCTTAATGCCGCCGGGAATAGCCACCTCTTCCACGATCGCCTGGCTGTACGGCAGCCCCTCGTCCGGTTCAATATCCACCAGTCCGCTCTTTCCTGACAGCTGCAATTCGTCAGGAATCGGCTTGTTTAAATATTCCCGTTTCGGCAGCCCCGCCACAGCGATGATATTGCGGGAGTCGTCGACAATTACCGCCTGGTTGAAAGTCTTATAAAGCGTTTCGGCGTACTCCTGGGCCAACGCTTCCATGTTGGGCTGGGAGTGGTACTTGCGCAAAACAATGGTGTCATTACCGTCGACAAAAATCTCTAACGGCTCATTTTTGCCTATATGGAACGATTTCCTGACCTCCTTTGGTATGACGACCCTGCCGAGTTCGTCCATCCGCCGCACCATGCCTATTTCATTACCCGTCATTTTCTCAAACTCCCCTTCCTTCTCTAGCTTTGCGTCTGTTTATAGTTTTGCCTAAGCCGGAAATTTTATTTTGCCGTGGCAGCGATTCCGGCGACCTTGCGTCGCCGTTCGGCCCTGCGGCTGGTTCCGGCCGAAACCTGGCGAATGTTTCCTCAGACAATCAGGCGGCAAAAAACCGGCGTGGCCTAAGGCCACGCCGGTTTAAACATGTAGACAAACTCCGGGCTTAATCGTTGTGCACTGCCCGGTCAGCGGGCCAGTGCCAGCCCGCCTGCAGCGTCAAACAGATGGATTTTCCCTGCCTCGGGCGTCAGCGGCAGGGTCTGGCCGGGGACCAGCTTAAGCTCCGGTGCAACCCGGATTATGGCCTTTTGCTCGCCGATCCGCAGATTAAGATAAGTCTCCGACCCCATCGGTTCGACCACGTCAATAACCGCCTGCAGCCGGCCTGCTTCGCCCTCCCCGGGCTGCACCACCTCCGGACGAAGTCCAAGGGTGATCTCCCCGCCGGTCAGCGGCTCCACTGTCCGCCGCCACTCGTCCGGCACCGGAACTTCAAGGTCTGGAGCAACCAGGATCAGTCCGCCTTCCCTATTCTCCACCCGGCAGGAGAAGAAATTCATGGGCGGTGTGCCGATAAACCCTGCTACAAAACGGTTAGCCGGTTTATCGTACAGCGTCTGGGGATCATCGATCTGTTGGATGACCCCATCCTTGATAACGACGATCCGGTCGGCCATAGTCATGGCCTCGGTCTGATCATGAGTAACATACAGGGTAGTGACACCAAGTCGGGCCTGAAGTTTGGCGATCTCGGCCCGCGTCTGCACGCGAAGCTTGGCGTCCAGGTTGGACAGCGGCTCATCCATGAGAAAGACTTCAGGCTCGCGGACAATAGCCCGGCCTAGGGCTACCCGCTGCCGTTGCCCTCCCGACAGCTCCTTCGGCTTGCGGCTGAGATACTGGCCGATGTCCAGTATGTCAGCCGCCTCTTTCACTTTCCGTTCGATTTCCGCTTTGGGAACACCCCGCAAGGTGAGCCCAAAAGCCATGTTCTCATAAACATTCATATGCGGATACAGGGCATAGTTCTGAAAAACCATGGCGATGTTGCGATCGCGGGGCGGTTTGTCGTTCACCAGCTCGCCGGCGATATAAATATTGCCGGAGGTTTGCGTCTCAAGTCCGGCCACCATCCGCAGGACGGTAGACTTGCCGCAGCCGGAAGGGCCGACCACCACGATAAATTCGTTGTCGGCGATATCAAGACTGAAATCGTTGACAGCCGTGACCGAACCGAACTGTTTGGTTATATTCTCAAATACCACTCTACCCATAAGCGACCTCCTAGCCTTTGACCGCGCCCATCGTCAATCCCTTGATGACGTAGCGCTGGAAGAACATTGTCAGAATTATTGCCGGAGCGATGATTACCACCGCCGCTGCCATGACGCTGCCCCAGCTCACCTCGGCATAGGACACGAAGCTGTAGATGGCGATAGGCAGAGGCTTGGTGCGGTCGGCGCTCAGCACCAGGGCAAACATGAAATTGTTCCAGGAAAAAAGGAAAGACAGCGTGCTGGCGGTGATAATCCCGGGACCCGACAGGGGCAGCACAACCCGCAGGAAGGTCTGCTGCAGCGTGCACCCGTCTACCTGGGCGGCTTCTTCCAGCTCACGGGGCAGACCGTCGAAGTAATTGACCATGATCCAGACGATGAGCGGCATCCCCACCAGCATGTGGCTGGCGATCATGGCCCCGTAAGTGTCGACCATATGGAGCTTCGTGAACAGAATAAACCAGGGAATCAGGTAAGAAATACCGGGCATCAGCCGGGCCAGCAAAATGAGGACACCCAAAGCCTGCTGCCGGTAGCGGGAAATGGTGTAGGCTGCCGGCAGGCCGAGCACCAGCGACAACACGGTCGAGCCCACAGCGATGACGGTACTGTTGAAAAGAAAACGGCCAAATTCCTGTTCCACAAAGACCCGCCGGTAATTTTCCAGCGTAGGTTCAAAAATCCACACCGGCGGGACAGCGACGATCTGGACCTGGGTCTTCACCGAGGCCAGCGCAATCCACACCAGCGGGAACAAAAACGGCAGGGCGACAAACAGTACAAGGATATAAAAGAGTATTGACGACAATTTCGGCATTTTCATCAGCTCATCCTCCTACACTTCCCAGCGCCGGCGGAAGTAAAGCACCACCAGGCTGGAGCCCAGAACCAGGGCCAGCAGAGCCACCAGAGCCGAAGACGCGGCGCCGAAGCGGAAATACTGGAAGCCAAGCGTATAGGCGAAAATATTCATGGTCTCTGATGCAAACCCCGGCCCGCCGCCGGTCATGGTGTAGATAATGTCGAAGGTCTTGAAGGCGTCGATGCCGCGCAGCACAACAGCCACCATGATAGTTGGCGCCAAAAGCGGCAGCGTCACATGGCGGAACACCTGCAGCGGCGTCGCCCCATCCACCCGGGCGGCTTCGAAAGGCTCGGACGGCAGGGACGCCAGGCCGGCCAGGACGATCAGGGCGATCATCGGCGTCCACTCCCAGATATCCACCAACGCCAGGGACGGAATGACCGTGTTCGGATCGGCCAGCCATTTGGAGGCCGGAAGACCCAACAGGTGCATCGTATAATTGGCCATGCCGACCGTCGGCTCATAGAAAAGAGTCCAGGCCAGGCCGATGGCCACCGGTGTCGCCACCATCGGCAGCAGCATAATGGTTTTTAACGTATTCTTGCCGCGGAACTCACGGTTGAGCAGCAAGGCGATGGCCACCCCGAGGACGGTTTCGACCCCTACCGCCAGCACCGTGAAATAAACCGTCAGTTTCAAGGCGTTGTAGAAACGG
Source organism: Negativicutes bacterium (assembly GCA_031292015.1). Next base: position 20,209 of record JARLHY010000192.1, read on the forward strand.
GGCTCCAGCAAGAGAACCTCGTAATTCTTCAGTCCGATGAAGTGGGCTTCGCCGCCGCTGGCCAGCGACCAGTCGGTCATACTGACCCAGAAAGTGTACAGCACAGGAAAAACCATCATGGCACAAATAAAGAGCGCGGCCGGCAGCGGGAAAAGCCAGCGGACATTATTTTCTATATATGACTTCATATGTACTCCTACGGAAGAACTGGCACGGTCGAGCGACCATGCCAGTCATTCCAACAGTTGACTTATTTTTCCTTGCTGAGGAGATCGGTGACGATTTGGGCCTGTTCTTTGATCAGCGGCGTCAGATCTGCTTCGCCGCCGGTCTCGATGGCCTTGACGATCACTGTACCGATGGCGTCGCGGGCTTCGCCCACCGCCGTCATAACCGGGCGATCATAGGGAACAGCGGTGGCACCGCTCTTTTGAGCAACTTCGGCAAAGCCGGCCGGGAATTTGGCGGTCGCTTCCTTGTCAGCCCAGGCCGAATTCCTTGTGACAGTGACGCCGGCGGCCAGCATCTTCTTCATATTCTCCTTGGAATTGGCCCACTTCACGAATTCCCAGGCAGCGTCTTTGTTCTTGGAGGACGCGGGAATCCCCAGACACCACGCCACGGCGTCATACGGCTTGGAACCGTTCGGTCCGGCCGGGAAGGTCACATAACCCACCTGATCGGCTACCTGCGACTTGGTCTTGTCGGTAATCTGGCCGACGAAGGTACTGGCATCGGTCCACATGGCGGCCTTGCCGCTGGAGAACACGACAATGGCCTGCTCCCAGCTCATGTTGGTCACGCCGGGCGGGCCGTAATTTTTCAGGATGCGGCCGTAGTACTTGAAGGCTTCCAGCGCCGCCGGCGAATCGAAGATGGCCTTGCCATCCTTGATGAAATCGCCGCCAAAGGAGTAAAGATACGCCGAGAACTGGGTCACAGCCGCGCCGCGGTTGCCGCGGGCAACAATGCCCGCCACGCCGTTGGCCGGATCATTGAGTTTTTTCGCCGCTGCTTCCATCTCCTCCAAGGTGGTGGGAGGCTTCAGGCCGGCTTTCTCAAACAGGTCTTTCCGGTAGAACAGGGTGGTCCATTCACTCACGATAGGGGAAGCTACGACCACGCCGTCTACTGTCACAGCGTCAAGAGTCGACTTCTTGAAGTCGTTATAGTCCCAGTCGGCCGGGGTCTTGTTAGGATCATTGATGAACGTCTTCAGGTCGGTAGACCACTTGTTTTTGGCAAACAGTTTGGCTTCCTGGAGAGGGCGGCTCATAAAAACATCGATGGTGGAAGATCCGGTGGCCAGCTCCACCGTCAGCTTGTCGGACAGATTCTTTTCCGAATAACTTTCCAGTTTGACAGTAATCCCGGTCTCTTTCTCAAAATCGGCGATCAGGGGCTTCATACCCTCGGCCCAGGGATGGTTGGCAAACAGAACCCGGATGGTCTGTCCGGCATACGGTTTCTTCGGGTCCTTGGCCGTGTCCTTCTTGTCGCCGCCGCCGCAGCCTGCCATCGTCAGGGCGAACATAACGATCAGCAGCAAAGCGACCCATTGTTTTGTCCTCAAAATTAAAACTCCCCCCCAAATTTACGCGCTGCGGGATTCCGCACCGTTTTTTCAATTTATAGAATTCTTCCCAAAGCTGGGCAAATCCTGCCATTGGCCCAGGTGGTTCCGACAATATTTTAGCTTTACGTGCTGGAAAAATCTCCCTGTCCACCGCAAGCAGTCCCCTATATTCTCTTGCCGCTCCAGCCTCCCCGTCTACTCCGGCGGCCCCAGCCACACCCCTTGGGAGGTGGCCACGCCGAGAAGACTCCGGGCCAGGTCTGCGGCCTGTTCAACCGGGACATACCTGTCCTCGCACGCCACCGGGCCGAGGTCGGGCAGAAAAAAGCGCGAATGCCGCTCCTTCAGACCTCGGCGGGCCCGAAACATGCTGCTGATCTTTTTGATCCCCTCATCGGTCAGCAGCTTTCCCCGGGTTGTCGCCATATCCAGCCCCACCGTAGCCAGCGGCCTGCCGTCCTCGTAAAGGGCGTAAACCAGCGGCTGCCGCGCCGCCTGGCAATAGCGGCGCCAGACATCGAACAGCCGCTTTTCCCGCCTGGTGAGCATCAGAAAACCGCGGTCCTTACCTGTCGAAAAAGCCGCCTGCTCCTTCGCATTAAGCCGCAGCGGCAGCAGTTCGGTGCGGGAAAAACCATATTCGCCCGCCACGCGTATCACCTTCAACTGGCCGCGGATCGCCGATTCGACTTCCGCCACCGTAAGGGCGTGTTCGCCGCGGGCCTTGATGAACAAAGTCTGAATAATCATCTTACCGGCTCCTGTATCAATAGTTCTACAGCTGGGTCGTAGTTCATATAATAGCAGGTTGCCTCTGAAAAGTTTGTAGATGTGGGCGGCAAAAACAGGTAACCTTCCGACACGCCCAAGACAAATCAATCTGAAAATAGCACCGTTCTGTCAGCAAATTTCTCAAGCTCCCCAGGCTCTGTATTAAACAAAAGAACCCTGCACAGGGTTCTTTGATATAACAGCCTCCCGATATTTTATTTTTCTCCTGGCTTCTCAACCGTTCTTGCACCGGTCACAGCTGGACCGGGGTCTTTAATCGCCGACTTCAGCCCTTTTCTTTCTCACAGCCTGACGACCGGTTTTGTGGCAAAGCGGGGCCCGTCCGCCCCTTTGACCGCCAGCGTGTGCTTTAGCCAGCTGTCGTCGTCGCTTGCCGGGAAATCGCGCCGGAAATGATGGCCCCGCGATTCCTGGCGCAGCAGGGCCGCGCCGGCAATCAGTCCGGCTGCCTCGCCCATGATCTCAAGCTGCAGCGCGTCCACCAGCTGCTGATTATAGCTGGAAACAGCCGGCACCCTCAGCCGCTGCGCCTCTGACCGCACCGTCGCCGCCACCTCAGCCAGCTTCCGCAGCCCTGCCGCGTCCCGGTGAACCCCGGCGTGACGCTGAACAGCCGAACGCAGCTCAGACCGGAGAACCTTGATGTCTGCTCCGCCGGCCGGCCCCACCGCCACTTTCGCGGCGACCCGCTCGACTTCGCCGGCCAGCCAAACCGGGTCGGCTTCAAGCTGCTGGCCGGCTTTGGCCCACTCATGGGCGTACAGCCCCGCCCTGGCCCCGAAGACCTGGGTTGCCGTGAGACCGCTGCCGGTCAGGCGGTTGGCCCCGTCAAAGTTGCCGGCGCATTCGGGGGTGGCGTACAGGCCCTGCAGCGTTGTCCGGCACTGGCTGTCAATGTGAATCCCCCCCAGCAGGTAATGGGCTCCGGGAGCCACTTCGATCCGGTCGGTAGCCGGCTCGACGCCATGTTGCCTGATATAATTGTACTGAGCGGTACTCAGGATGCTCTTCACCGTCTCCGGCGGTTTGGGGGAATCCCCCACATACCAGAGCAGTCCGCCCCGGGCCGTGCCGCGCCCGCCATCTATCGCCCCGGCCATCAGCCGCATCGCCTCATCCCTCACCGGCAGGGGCGTGGGCAGAACCGGAGTCCCGTTTTTATCATAGACATTGCCACCCAGGGCTGTCGGCGTCAGGAATTCGTAGTGAACGAACGCCCCCTGCAGCGACGGCGGCCAGACAAGCACCGAGGGATAAAACAGCACCATCTCCATATCGACAAGCTCCGCTCCGGCCCGGTAGGCGTAAACCACACCATCGCCGACGGCGTCGGTGGGACAGTCGTTCACCTTCCATAGCCACTGGCAGCCGCCGGTAGCCATCACCACGGCCTTGGCGTTAATTTTCAGCAGTTCCCCGTCCCGCAGGCTCAGCCCGACGGCCCCGCAGACCGCCTGCCCGGCCTGCAGCAGTCCGCTGACGAAAAAGTCATCAAGCAGCGTAATGTTGGCGTGACGCCGGCAGGCCTTGGCCAGCGCCGCCACAATGCCGATTCCGCCACCGCTGATGAAAATGCCCCGCGGCTTGGACTGGCCGGGGAACTGGCGAAGAGTGCAGTTTCCGTCCTCGTCACGGATAATCTTCGCTCCGTATTTCTCCAGGTCCAGCGACCGTTCGCAAGCCTCCTCGGCCAGGACCCGGGCAAGGTTTTCATCCCCCAGACCATAACCGGCGGCCAGTGTATCGCGGAAAAAAAGTTCCTGGCTGTCCTCCGGGTGAAACGGAGCCTGCAGGCCGCCCGCCGCAGTCAGTGAAATCCCCGAGCGGGCCAGCGGCCCCTTGTTGGTCAGCAGCACCCGGGAGCCGGCCTCCGCCGCGGCCAGTGCCGCCCTGAGTCCCGCTCCGCCGGCCCCGATAATCAGCACGTCTGTCCTAAGTTCTCTGGCGATCTTCATATGCTCACACCCCGTCCTGCGCGGAATCCAGCGGCTGAGAAAAGTCAACCACCACGTCCCGGATGATTTTGAACCTGGAATGCGGTTCCACCGTGACCGCCTCGCCGGGACTCACCAGCGTCGTACAGCCGAATACATCCTTGCCGTTGGCCCTGACCAGGCAGGAGCCGCAAAACCCCTTGAAACAGGTTGACGTTCGGCAGGCGAACCCCGGGTCCAGCTCGTGAACCTTGGCCAGCAGCGCCATCACCGACAGCGCCTCATCGGTTTCGATCATGAACTCCTGGAACCGGCCCTGGCTGTCCGTTCCCGGTGTAAAGCGAAAGACCTTCACCGTTATACCCTGTGTCATTCAGCAAATCCCCCCAGACCATCTTTTCCCCTTCCGGACTTGTCCGCCGGATCCTGGAAATATATTGTAATAGTTAGCCAAAATAGCGAAAAAGTCCTGTAACCGCCCAAACAAATAATTAACCTTTGCCTACAGCAAAGGTTAATTATTTGAACTATATGGTTACCACAGGCCTAATATCTTCCACCAGATGGAGCCAAGGCCAAGCCATATTACCAGGTTAATCAGCGAAATCATAAAACCGATTTTCCACCACGTGCCCTGCTCGATATAACCTGCCCCGAAATAAATCGGCGCCGGGCCGGCCGCGTAGTGGGTCAGCGACATACCCAGATGGGAGGCATAAGCCAGAATCAGCACCGTCAGCATCAGCGGCGCGCCGGCGGCCACCGCCACCGTGGCGAAGGCGACGAACATGGCTGTGACGTGGGCGGCGACACTGGCGAAGCCATAGTGGGCATACAGGTAAACCAGAACAAGGACCACGAAAGCAGTTGTCCAGGGAACGCCCACCAGGCTGGCGGCCACCGCTTTGGCAAACCAGGGGATAAAGCCCAGTTTGGAGAGATGATCGGCCAGACTGAGCAGGCTGCCCATCCAGATCATTGTATCCCAGGAGTGTTCTTCCTTGAGAACGTCTTTCCAGTCGACCACCCCAAAGATGATCGTCACCGACACCCCGGCCAGGGCGACGATCGCCGGGTCGATCTTGTTGATGGTACTGGTGCTCCAGAGGGCCAGCATACCGAGAAACACGGCGGTGGTAATTTTCTCGCCCCGCGACATCGACCCCATTTTCTTCAGTTCATCGGCCGCTATTTGCTTGGCTTCAGGGGTGTCCTTGAGTTCCGGCGGGTAAACCCGGTAGATGAAATACGGAATAACCAGGAGGGACACGATGCCAGGCACCACGGCTCCCAGCGCCCACAAGCCCCAGGTGATGTTGGCGTGCAGCGTGTTGATGGCCAGCGCCGCGGCGAGGGTATTCGCGGCTGAAGCGGTCATGAACATGGATGAACAGATGCCGTCCCCCTGATAACTGACCTTCAGCAGATAGGCGCCGATCTTCCGCGCCGTCGGACCCGGTTCGGAACCAAAGGCCGAGGCCAGGCTGCGGACGATCGGGAACATGATGCCTCCGGCCCGGGCGGCGTTGGACGCGGTCGCCGGTGAGATGATCAGGTCGGCGATGACCACGGCGTAGCCCAGGCGGAGCGCACTGCCGCCGATGGCCCGCATTACCGTATAGGCGACGCGCCGCCCCAGCCCGGTTTTCTTGAAGGCCACCGAAAACACGAAGGCGGCCACGATCAGCCAGATGGTGGTGTTGCTGAAGCCGGAAAGAGCCTCAGCCGGCTTCAGGACATTGACAAAAGCGGCGAAGGTTATGCTGATGAGAGCGACCGCCCCGATCGGCAGCGGTTTTACGATAAATCCGACAATAGTAGCGACAAATATAGCGAACAAATGCCACGCCTCTGGCTTGAGACCGGTCGGTACAGGTATGAACCAGATGACGGCGCACAAGGCAACGACACCCAGACCCCGGACCACAGAATTATTCACTAGACACCCTCCTCTGCATACTATTACTCTAATAGCTGCCCCTACTCAAGCAAACTGCGCCTGCCGGCTCGCCGGCAAGCCTTGTCGGCCTGTCCGGCGCAGCCGCATAAAAATCTTTGATCATCGCTCTGTCGACAACCAAATTCTCTCTAGTTTACACGTTCTCGCGGATAATCTCGGCGCAGCGCACCTGGTTGAAGATGCCGCAATAGCAGAAGTCGCTGAGGCGGATAGCCCCCTGCTCCGGTGTCATCTTGCCTGACTCCACCTGTTTCATGATATGGCTGACGAATTTGGGCGGTATCATATGATGGCCGCACATCGTCGTCACCGACAGGGTGACCTCGTCCGGCAGCTTGTCCTTGCGTCCCCACACTCCCAGAGAGTAGTTGACTGAATGCGGCGTCACCCCGGCCTCTTTGCAGGCTTCCAGCACTTCCGGCAATACGCCGGTGATCACCGCCGACATCCCCAGCTCCTGCTCCTTGATCCGCTTCAGGAAACCCACTACCTGCTCTTTCCGGGTGAATACCCCCCGCAGCCGCGACTTGTCGGAGATTTTAGCTTTGATTTCCTCCGAACTGAAGCGGGTCACCGGGCCGGTTTTCACGTCGCCCCAGTTTTCCGAACCCACCGCCTCGGCGGCTTCGATGTACGCCAGCGCTTTCGGTCTGATCCCCACGTCGTTGACGCCCTTGGTCTGATACATGAACCAGTTGAAGTCCTTTTTCTGGGACTCGATGTCACCTGAACGATGCAATGAATGCGTCATGGTTGTCTCCCTCCTTAATCCGTCACAAGCGGCCGGCCCAGGCCGACGTTGACTTTTCCCCGGTGCGGCTGCGCGATGCCCAGCTCGTCCAGGCAGCTTAGCGTGGCATTGTGGCCTTCTTCGTCCACCCTGAGGATCAGCCCCAGGGAAAACACGGTGTCGATTTCCTTCTCCACCTTTTGCAGGGCCGCGAGAGCGTCCTTCAGCTGGTCTTCCCGACAGTGTCCTTCGATGATGACTGACAGCATCCGGGTATCAAGGCAATCTTCCTTCAGCTTGCCTGTGGTGATATCCGGCATGAGCCCCATCAGTGGCGACTGATCCGGCTGAGCCAGCTCCACCCCGGCGCTGCACAGCGCCATCGCTACTTTTTCGGCGTCCCGCAGGTGAACTCCCAGCCCCGGGCGCCCCATATCAATCGCGAAGCCCACCTGGCCGCGCCTTACCCGGCCGGATACGTCGTTGGTCTTGACTTCTTCCGTGCCCCGGCCGGTCACGCCGGTCACCGGGTGGTTCTCCACCGGGTCGCTCATCATGTGCTTGAACTCCTTGTAAAAGGTATCCAGCGGCGACGGTTCGATGGCGTCCTTGGGACATACCTTCTGGCGGAGACAAACATAGCACTCCACACACTCGTCCTGATCGATATGGCATTTCTTGTCCCCGAAGTGGATGGCATCCACCGTGCAGTAGGTCATACAGATTTTACAGCCAATACACTTGTCCTGATTCACTTGAGCCATTCAGCTTTCCTCCTTAGCTAATTTTCCGTTCTGCCGGCTGGCAGCACGTGGGTAAGATACGGCACCAGGCCGCCCAGGCGGATGTACTCCAGCAAAAAAGCCGGTGGTTTCACGAAAGAGTACGCTTTGCCTGTAGTCAGGTTTGTAATCACACCGTCTTCCAGATTGATGGCGGCACAGTCGCCGCCGTTTGCCTCGGCCGCAAACGCGGAACAGATAATGGCCGGTATGCCGAGATTATAGCAGTTGCGGTAGAAGATCCGGGCGAAGGAAGCCGCCACCACCGCGCTGACCCCGGCGTGTTTCAGCGCCTGGGGCGCCTGCTCCCGGCTGGAACCGTAGCCTAGGTTGACGCCGGCTGTCACGATGTCCCCGGGCTGAACCTGACCGGCGAATTCCGGGTCCGCGCCAGCCATGCAGTGGGCTGCCAGTTCCTCCGGCCTGGTCTGGGTCATGAAACGGGACGGCAGGATATGGTCGGTGCTGAGATTGTCGCCAAATTTCCATACCTTGCCTTTGAGCAGGATCACTTTCAGACTCATTTGCCTCGCCCTCCCATCAGTTCCCGCGGATCGGTGATCACGCCGGTTACGGCCGACGCCGCCACCGTCAAAGCGCTGGCCAGATAAATCTGGCCGCCCTGGCCCATCCGGCCTTCCATATTGCGGGTCGTGGTCGAGATGCATACTTCCCCCGGCGCCAGGCAGCCAACCTCGTAGCCGGCGCAGGTGCCGCAGGCCGGCGAACTGATAACCGCCCCGGCCTTGGTAAGCTTTTCGATAAGACCGTCGCGGGCCGCTTTCTCCACCACCTGCGACGTATTGGGCACAATGACGAACCGTACATCAGGGTGAACCCGCCGATTTTCCAGAACCGCGGCCGCCTGGGCCAGATCGTGGTAAAAAGCGCCCGAGCAAGACCCGAGAGTCGCCTGATCGATCCGCGTACCGGCGGCCTGTTGCACAGGCCTGCCGTTAGTCGGCAGGCTCGGCGGAGCTACGACCGGCTCAAGCTTCGACAGGTCGTAGCTTCTTTCTTCTTTATATATTGCATCAGCGTCAGGAGTCACAAACCAATCCCCCTCCCGCGCACCACCCAATTTTTCCAGTGTTTTGGCGTCAGCCGCCACGAAAACGTTCTTGGCGCCCATCTCCAGCCCCATGACCGCCACCGCCATCCGCTCGTCCACCCCGAGCGACTCCACCAGCGGACCGCCCAGTTCCAGGGCCAGGTAATTCAGCCCCTGCGGCCCGAACTCATTTAGCAGAAACAGGGCGATATCCTTGGCAGCCACCTGCGGGCGAAGCTCCCCGGTGAGGGTGACCTTGACCGTTTCCGGTACCATGAGCCAAACCTTGCCGGTAGCCAGCACCCCGGCCATCTCCGTCGAGCCGATCCCGCTGGCGAAGCAGCCGCAGACCCCCTGACCGACGGTGTGGGAGTCAGTGCCCACTACTACGCTGCCGGGACGGGCCAGCCCCTCTTCCACCACCACCGGGTGCATAACCCCGCGTCCCGGCGGAAACACCCGGGCGCCTTGGCGGGCCGCGAAGCGGCGCAGAGCCCGGTGGTGCTCGGCCGCCCGGAACGTGGTGGCCGGCGAATGATGATCAAGGACAAACCACACCCTGTCCGGAGCCCAAATGCCGTCAACAGGCAATTTCGCGAATTCTTCAATCATAATCGGGCCGTTATTGTCATGAATCACCGCCAGGTCCACCGGCACATCGAGGATCTGCCCCGGCACCGGGTCAGCCTGGCCAGCCTTGGCTCCGAGAATCTTTTGCACTACCGTCAAACCCACACTGATCCCCCCCTAAACCTCGGCCAGCTTGCGGCAGACGGCATCGCCCATCTGCTCGGTGGTCGCCGTCCCGCCAAGGTCCGGTGTTACATCAGTCAGTTCGTCAAGCACCTTGCCTATAGCCGCCTCGATATCCCGGGCGCAGGCCACCATCTGCTCGTCGCCCTGACGCATCCCCAGCCACTGGAGCATCATCTGGCCTGACATGATCATCGCGTAGGGGTTGGCGATATGCCTGCCGGCGATATCCGGCGCCGAACCGTGGGTCGCCTGAGCCATGACGTAGCGCGGTCCGACGCAGAGCCCCGGGGCCATCCCCAGGCCCCCCACCAGGCCGGCCGCTTCGTCAGTAAGAATGTCGCCGAACATGCTGGTGGACACCACCACATCAAAGTTCTGCGGTTTCATGACCAGTTGCATCGCGAAAGTGTCGACCACCGCGGTGTCAAAGGTGATATCAGGAAATTCTTTGCTGACATCCCGGCAGGAGTCGATGAACAGGCCGCAGCCCAGCTTAAAGACGGTATTCTTATGGATGGCGGTCACCCGTTTTTTGCCGCCCCGCAGGCGGGCAAGCTCAAAAGCCGCCCTGGCCGCCATCTCGGAGTTGCGGCGAGTGATCACCCGCACCGACATGGCGATATCCGGGGTTGGCATGAATTCACCGCTGCCTTTGTACATATTCCGGTCCGGCTGAAAGCCTTCGTTGTTTTCCCGGATGATCACAAGATCGACGTTTTGATGAATCGACGGCAGGCGCGGATGCGACTTCGCCGGCCGGACATTGCTCACAAGGTCGAAAGTGCGCCGGATGATCGGGTGGGGGTTGATTGCCTTAGGGTCATTCTTGGGATAAGCCATGTGGCCGATCGGCCCCAGTATCCATCCATCCAGTTCCAGCAGCGTACTGAGTGTCTGCTCCGGCAGCGTCTCACCCAGGCTTTTGTAAGCCGGGGCTCCCACCGGCAGCGGCACCCACTCCACATTTACCTGCGGGTATTTCTTCAGTGCCTCTTGCATGATCTTGACAGCCACCGGCACGATTTCCAGACCGATGTCGTCACCCTCCAAAATTCCAAGCCGATAATTTCCCATATCTGCTCCTCCTGTAATACTGATTGTACTGGTAAATATACTACTACCGTAACACTAACTGAAAAATAACTGAAATATTCAGTAAATATGGTATAATAACAAATACATATCGTTGGATAAATCAGGAGGCCCCTCAATGGAACTGCGGGAATTAGAATACTTCCGGGAGGTGTGCCGGACAGGCAGTTTCACCCGGGCGGCGGTCAATCTTTACGTGGCCCAGCCTTCGGTGACCAACGCCGTTCGCAAGCTGGAATCCGAACTCGGCGTCCAGTTATTCCACCGTACCAACAAAACCGTGACCATAACCCCCGAAGGTCAGGTGTTCCTCGAACGGATAACCGCGCTGCTTTGCATGGCCGAAGAAATCGTCCAGGAAATGCGCGATTTTGATACCTTGAGCCGAGGCTCCCTCAAACTCGGCATACCGCCGCAGATCGGCGCCAATCTTTTTCCCGACCTCTTCATGGAATTCGGCGCCCTTTACCCCAACATCAATCTGAGCGTTTTCGAGGAAGGCTCGGTAGCGACGCTGGACCTCCTGGAAAAGGGCGAGCTTGACGTAGGCATCATTGTCCTGCCCGAAACTGCTCACGAACTGAATATCCATCATCTCCGGCAAGAACCCATCCTGCTTTGCCTGTCGCCCCGGCATCCCTTCAACGGTCGCGATGTAGTCGACTTCTCCGAACTGCGGGACGAAAAATTCATTCTGAGGAAAACCGATTCCTTTCACCGCAACATCGTGCTTGAGCAGTGCCGCAGGCACGGCTTCACCCCTAATGTCATTTTCTCCTCCAACCAGCTTCAGACCATCAAATCCCTGGTGGCAAAAAACGTCGGCATCGCCTTTTTCATGGAAATGGTGGTCAAACACGATCCGACCCTCGTCTCCCTGCCCCTGCGCGAACCCCTGTCCGTCCACATCGGTCTTGCCTGGAAAAAGGGACGCTACACCTCCAAAGCGGCCCAGGCATTCATCGATTTCGCCATCACCAAAGCCGCCGGCCCGTCTTGACCTACAAAAAGGCCAAAGGAGAAAATCCTTTGGCTTTTTTATGTTACCGTGAGCACCGCCAATAACATACGAATTGACAACGTTCAGAATGTATCGGCATATTATGTAATGTAAATGGTTATCAACTTATTGCAAGGAGGTTAATCCTATGCCTCGCCGACAGCGAAGCCGCGGGTGGGGCCGGCCCGAGCTCGTCCTCTGGAACGATCAACGGCCGCCGGCTCCTGCTCCCTGCTTCCCGTCCTGCGGCCCCTTTTGCTTCCCGGCATCCGCATCCGGCGGTTACTCGCCAGGCTGCTTTCCGTCCTCCCAGATCATCTGTGCCCCGTTTTACGGAACCAAACCTCCGCCTCACCGGACCTGCCGGCCCAGCTGACAGGCTGACCTTCCGAGAATCAGCCTCCCGTCGGCTGATAGTCCATCTTTTCGCAAATGAGCGCTCTGGCCTTGCTGCCAACCAGCATTTCGCACAAGTAAACACCAAGGTCCAGCGACGTCGCGCAGCCCCGGGAGGTTATCACCCCGTCAGACACTACGACCCGGTCATCCGCCACACTGCAGTACTGCTTTAAGAGATCCTGGGCGTCACGACGGGTGCCGGCGGTGTGTCCTTCGAGAAACCCGGCCGCGCCCAGGATCAAAGACCCGGTACAAGCCGCGGCTTTGTATCTGCAGGGCGCGGCGCTGCGAACCCAGTCCAGAAACACTTCATCAACCATCATCTTCCTGGAACCCGGTCCGCCGGCCACGACGATCATATCATAGCCTGCCAGCGAAGGCGCCACTTTGCCTGCTTTCAGGACCAACCCGGTGGAATCGGTGACGGTTTCGCTCAGGGAGCAGACGTCAAGCTCCAGCTCAGGCAAAAGATTCAAGGTCTTCATACGGGAAATGGGATCATAGGCACCGACGAAATCCAGGGCTGTCATTCCGTCATACAGAATAAACGCAATCCTCATCTGTTAATCCTCCCCGACCTTTTTATCCTGCCTAATTTTTTTGGTCATTCCGGCGGTACGCAAGAGTCCTGTTCCTGCAGAAACACCGTATTTTTTACTTTTTTTGCTTCGTACATCGCCGCGTCAGCGAAAGCCAAAATGCCGTCAAGACCCATATTCGCCGAAACCGAGATCACACCGATGCTGATGGTCGAGCCGCACAGAAGCGTCCGGGCCTCCGCCACCGCTTTTTTGACCCGTTCCGCGGCCTGGAGCGCCCGATCCCCGGCCGTTTCCGGAAACAGGACGGCAAACTCGTCGCCGCCCCACCGGCCGATGGTATCCATCAAACGGACATTGCTCCGGCAAATTTCCGCCAATTCCCGCAGCACCCGATCCCCCGCCTGATGACCGAACCGGTCGTTCACCGATTTGAAGTCGTCCACATCGATCATCGCCAGGCACAGCGTCGATTGCATGCGGTGCTGCCGCTTCAGTTCGTACTCCAGGATAGAATAAAAATGCCGGCGGTTGGACAGGCCGGTGAGCTGATCGATGGTCGCCAGTACCTCAAGTTTCTGCAGCAAACCGCCGAGAGTAAACCCGATGAAGGACATGAGCGCGGTGATCACCGGCCATATAATCCAGCCGGGATCATAACCCAGGCTTTGCAGGTATCTGTCCAACGTAAAGCCGATGGCGCAGAAAACAATTCCGGCAAGAATAAAGATATAGGGCGCCCGCTGATAAAATAGTTTTTCCCCCAAAACCGTCCCCCCGTGCGAAAAGATCACAATTACTATCTAAATTGTACAACGAATGGCCGCTAGGTCAAGAAAATTATCTTTTTCACGCAAACGGCTGCCTTATCAGCGGCCTGACTTTCATTGGATAAAGGTGCCAAAACCGGTATATAATTATTGCTAAGACGAACGAGGAGGGATAGGGATGTTAACCAACGAAACCCTGATAGCCATCAAACAGCGACGCAGCACCAGGGCCTTTAAAGACGAACAGATCAAGGATGACGAACTGCAGGCCGTGATCGAGGCGGGGACCTGGGCCCCCAGCGCCAGAAACCAGCAAGCCTGGCACTTCACGGTAATCCAGGACAAGCAGGTGCTCACCGCCTTGAACCAGGAAACCAAAAAAGCCGCCCTGCAGTTGGACAACGAGTACATCCGGCAGGCGGCGAGCAATGAGAACTTTAATATTTTCTACGGCGCCCCGACCCTGATCGTCGTCTCCGGCGACGAAAAAGCCATGGTCATCGACTTCGATTGCGCCGCCGCCAATCAAAACATGCTGCTGGCAGCCCATTCCGTCGGCCTCGGCTCCTGCTGGATCAACTTCGTCATGCTGCTGTTCAACAGCCCCGGCGGCGAAAAACACATCAAACAGCTGGGCCTTCCCGCCGGCTACAAACCCTATTGCTCGGTGGCCCTGGGCTACAAAAAGGCCGACACCGCCGCCGCCCCGCCCCGCAAAGAGGGTATCGTCAACTACATCCGCTGAATGCAAGAAGGCACCGGAATTCCGGTGCCTTCTCTTCTTTAATTTTATAAAATACCTAGACTGTTCAAAAAGGGCGAGCTGCGAGGCCACATCGCTAATCCAGCTCGATCTGCTCGACTTTGCCGACAACGAACCACATCGACAGCGCCGCAAAGACGATCATCAGACTGGCGACAAGAAACGCCTGCTGAAAATTGCCGGTCAGTTTCAGCAGAACCCCGGTCACGATGGGCGATACAATGCCGGCCAGCGCCCCGGCCGTGTTCATGATCCCGGCTACCGAAGCCGACGTGTTGCGGGGAGCGATTTCAGCGCACACCGACCACAAAACGGTGCTGGCCCCGGACTCGCAGACCAGAGCGACCACCAGGAAGGCCATGGCCACCGCCGGACTGTCGGCATATACCGCGAAGACGATTGACGCCGCGATAAGCTGGCCGATGACGATCATCCCCTTGCGGGAAGCAGTGACACTCATGCCGCGCTTGATCAGAGTATCGGATAAGAGACCGATCAGCGGCAGGGCCAAAAAAGTGACAATCCAAGGCAGTGACGCGTACCAGCCCATTTTCAGAACGGTAAACCCACGCTCCATCACCAGGTAGGCCGGCAGCCAGGTGATGAACATATTATAAAGATATTCCTGGAAAAACTTGCACAACATGACCCCGATGATTGAGCGGTGTTTGAGCAGTTTCAGCCAGGGCACTTTCTCCTGGGAGGCGCTTTCGGTTTTATCGTCGGCCTTGGCCTCTTTGTAGAAGTAAAACCAGATCGCAACCCATATCAGGCTGCCGATGCCGGTCACATAGAAGGCGATCCGCCAGTTCCAGGCGGTAATGAGATAAGCCATCAGGATCGGCACCACCGCCAGCCCGAGACGGATCCCGGCGTTGAAGATGCCGATGGCCGTGGCCCTTTCCTCGGTGGGAAAGACGCTCTTGACCACCTTGACGTTGCACGGCTGAAGAGCCGACTCGCCGGCTCCCACCCCGATCCGGCAGGCGATAAGCTGTACAAAGTTTTGTGCTGCCCCGGTCAGCGCCGACAGAAACGACCAGATGAATGCCGCCCAGCCGAGAGTCGCCTTGGCGCCAAACTTGTCGGCCAGCGCCCCTGAGGGGATATTGCCGGCGAAATAGGACCAGAAGAAGGCCGACAGGATAACCCCCATCATCGCCGGATCCAGCCCCAGTTCCTTCATCATCGAGGGAGCCGCGACCCCCATACTGCCACGGTCCACGGCATTTACAAACGTACCGGCAAAAAGCATGGTAATAACCCACCAGCGGTAATTCTTCTTCACTTCCCCCATCATCATCCTCCTCTTATTGATCGGTGAACCGTCGGTGGAAGATCAGCCCTCAGCGTTTTTTTGCCGCCTCGGGATTCAGGCAGGTGGGCGGAACTTGGCCGTCCAGGGCGGCAAAAATATTGCGGGCGCACAGCTCGCCCATCTCAATTCTTGTATCCATGGTCGATGTGCCGATATGCGGCGTCAGCACAACATTTTTCAGTTCAGCCAGCCCGGGTTCAAGCTTGGGCTCGGCTTCAAACACATCCAGCCCCGCCCCGGCGATCACACCGGAGGAAAGCGCCGCCACCATCGCCTTTTCGTCGATTACCGGGCCGCGGGAAGTGTTGACTATAATGGCCGACCGTTTCATCAGCTTGAATTCCTCGCTGCCGAAATAGTGGCGGGTTCCAGGCAAGAGCGGCACATGACAGGAAATGAAGTCGGCTTCTTTCAGCAGCGTCGCCTTGTCGACGAACCTGCCGCCGGTGGCCGCCTCGAAGGCGGGGTTCGGCTTCACGTCGGTATAGATGATTCTCATCTTGAAGCCTGTTCCGCGCGCACCTACCGCGGCTCCGATCCGGCCGCCGCCGACGATGCCCAGGGTTTTGCCGCTGACCTGGGTGCCAATCAGGTTGGTTGGGCCCCAGTCTTTGCTGCCTGACCGCACGAACCGGTCGCACTCCACGACCCGCCGGGCGGTGGACAGCAGCAATGTCCAGGCCAGGTCGGCCGTGGCATCGGTGACGACTTCGGGGGTGTTGGTGACCCAGAGGCCGTGTTTAGTGGCGGCGTCGACATCAATATTGTTGTAGCCCACGCCATGGTTGGCCAGGAGCTTGCAGTGGGACTTGATGGCCTGGCAGATATCCTCGTCGATCGGGGTCGATACCACCACCACCGCGTCCCGTCCTTTCAGTTTTTCCAATAGTTCGTCCTTTGGTAAAACCCGGAACTCGGGATTCATCTCCACGTCACAATGCTGTTTGAGCAATACCAGGGCTTCTTCAGGCAACGGGCGGGTAACATAGACGTTTGGTTTCTTCATCATGGCTTCCTCCAACTCGTAATATAGTGTTCTATGCAGGATCAACCGGCAGTGAGACAGCGACTTTAGACGAATAGGAGCTGCCGCCGGGTCGCGGATCCGACCCGGCGGCAGCCTCCCACTACCTTGCCTGTCGCCCGACAGGTTCGATGGCGTTTTTTATCGTTTCTTTCGGCTACTGACTGGCTGGCTGATAAATGCCTTTGCCTTAATAGTTTTTCATCAGGTACTGGACACTCTTGATATGGTTTGCGAAAGCGTCGTCAAGGGTGGCCGCCGCGTCCAGTTCAATGGCCACATAGTTTTTACCGTTCTTCTGCAGAAGGCTGAAATAAGCGTCAAAGGGCAGCTCATTGCCGTCCAGCACCTGCTGCGGCACATGGTTCTTGGAGGTCTTCAGGTGGGTATAGCCGATCTTGCTGACATTGGCGGCGACAAATGCCTTAACAGCGGCCGGATCTGCCGGAATCCTCGCCGTGCAGAAGAAATTGGCCACATCCAGCTGCAAGCCGACATTGGAGTTTACTCCCTTGGGGCCGAAAAGCTCGGTGGTGCCGAAGGTGGTGACCCCGTCGCCCTGCAGTGATTCCCGGGCGTTCTCGGTCAGGAACTGCAGCCCGAACATTTTGGCGTAATTAGCGGCCATGTTGGTGTTTTGGACTATTTTGGCGAAGTCTTCAGCGGTCCAGTGGGTTTTGGTATCACTGACCATCATCTCTCCGCCATTGGCCCCGATGCGGACTACCTTCGGCCCGTCAAAAACCTGAGCGTTGGCGATCCCGCGGGCGAACACTTCCCAGTAATTCGGGTCCGTCGCGCCGGGATTCATCGCATAGACGACCTCGACACCGGCGTGACGGGCATAAGCCGCGATCTCCTTACATTCGTTCACCGTCAGGGACGCATTGGGGTCACGAATTTCGATGAAGACAAATCCCTGATCGCCGGCGAAATCGAGCAGTTTCTTAATATTAGGCACGCTGGGAGGGCAGAACTTCAAAAAATTGGCGGTAGTGAAACCGATTTTAATGTCAGGGTATTTACCAAGAACGATCTTATTCGCGGCGTAGACGGTTGCCTGAGAAACAAACACCAGACAAAGCAGCAAAACCAGCCTTACCATTAGGTTTCTTCCGAACACAACCTTGCTCTTCATAGCGGACCTCCCCTTTTTTATTGAGAATCAGTTGAACTGATTCATCGCCATTAACGGGCCACCCAGACGATTGCAGAATATTCTTATTTATCGGCGCGAAACGCAGCTGGAACCGAAGCCTGGCTTTGAAGAACCAGCAGGCCGTGCCTGAGTTGTCTGGGCAGTCCCGGTCGCTGCAGAACTGGGCATGCGTCCACGAATATCGGGATAATTGGATGTTTTCGTGTTTTGACTGGCAATTCCTGCCCCAAGACCAAAAAAAAGGCTGATTATCGCTGACTTTCCAGGATGTGAAACAAAATACTGCAGGAAAGTCCGGTAATAAGGTCAAATTCATTTAATTAAGAAATAATCTTTAAGGAGTGCTATTATGTACGAACAAGAAGTCCTTCAACTGGTGAAAGCGAACCTTGCTTACATGGGGACCGTCGACGGGAACCGGCCGAGAGTTCGGCCGATGAAGCCATATATCGACCGGGAGGGTCATATCTGGCTGTTCAGCCGCTTCGACACCCGGAAAGTAGCCGAACTGGAAAATAACCCCCGGGTTGAACTGTGCTTCGTCGGACAGGAGCAGGAAGTTTTGACCTTGTACGGCCGGGTAAAGGATGACACCAAGCACGGCAGTCCCACTTTCCGGGCACTCAGGGACATGATGTTCGCCGAGATCCCGGAGATGAAGAACTTCTTCAGTGAGCAGGACCTCAACAGCCTGATCATCTATCGCTTTGTCCTCCACGAAATCCGCTACTGGCGCCCTTCCGGAGAATTTACCACCAGAGTGAACCTGCCCATGAAACAGGACCCCGACATTGAGCTTAATCTGTGCCAGGGCGGCTTCTGTCTGATGCCCTGACCCTTATCCGGCAAAAGCAAATCAGGTTAATCGAAAAGCCGGTTACTCATGCGAGGGGCCAGGAAGAAATTCCTGGCCCCTCGCTTACAGTAAAGCCTGGCGGGGGTATCCGCTTATTGGGTCACACTGAACACGTAATTCTCGCTGGAGTTGTTGTCCCAGTTGTAGGCAGCGTCGCGAAAACAGACATTAAGAGTTGACTTTTCGGCTGCAAGCATCGTGGCCTCGAATCCGCCTGCCTTGGTTTTGGCCATTTTCACTTCCTGAACATTCTCCCAGTCCGACCCGATACCGGCATGGGCATATAGCTCGGTCGCTCCGTTCTGGGCCAGCAGGCCGTCATAAGTGATCTTCACCGGCTCATAAACGGTGGAAACCTCCCTGCTTAACAATACACCCTTATCTTGGTAGTCTTTATTGACTTTTTTCCTGACCCCCCTGGATCTGGTCGCCGGCATGGTTGCGGAAACAGTCGCGATTTCGGCTTCCGACCCGCTGATGGCGAGCGCTTTGGACACCTTGGCCTTTGGCATATTCGCACCCTCCTTCGCCTGGTATTTTTTAAACCATATCTATATTTTTTCCCGCAGACAGGGATTGATACCTGATAATAGCGGAAAATAATGCGTCTTTGCCAAACAGCGGCCGAACTTGTTGGCAAACCTGTCTTTCAGGCTGTTCAAAAACTCCTGCTGCGGGTTTTATGACCGATAAAGCTCCTCAGCGATAGCGCACATCGCCCAGCTGCCTTTTAATCCCCCGGGGATAAGACACTGCCGGGTAGCCGAATAGTACAAGGACTCCTGGGATGTGGTCATCAGGGATACCGTATTTCCTCCGCAGCGACCCGGTATAACGGATAAACGGGGCGATGCTTCCGACGAGGCAGGTCCCCAGCCCCAGCGTTTCACCGGCCAGCATCGCGTAGGTCGCGGCAACCTGACAGTCGACAGGGTCGGCGACCGGCACGCTGTAGAAAAAGATGGCCAGCGGGGCGGAATAGGTGAGCCAGTCTTCGCCCAACGACTTTTTTTCTTTCAGGTTCAGGATGAACGGCAACAGATAGCTGGCGAGAGCGTCGTATTCGTTCCTGGTCAGAAGCGGCCGCAGAAAATGGCGCACCGGCGACGAAAACATCCAGCGGGCCCTGTCCATACCGTCAATAACATCCCAGGCGAACTCCCTCACCTTATCCCGGCCGGCAAAGATCAGAAGTTCGACATTGGACGGCGGTACCTGTACCGGAGCGGTGGCGGTGAAGGTCAAAATCTTTTCAATGGTTTCGGCCGGTACCTCTTTTTCCTGATAATCGTGGACGCTTCTCCGGCTCAAGGCCAGGGCGTGCAGAGCGTCAAAAGACGGTTTTTCTGTTTCCGGCAAGTCAATGAGACTGTCCTCAGCCAGCCTTCGCCCCCTGAGCCGTAGACAGCCGTGGGGACACACTGCGGCGCAGTGGGCACAGCCTATGCAGCCGAAATTTTTTCCGTGGCTTATCGTAATGGCACCGTGTTCCCGTTTGAGCACACCAGCCTTGCAGACCCTGACACACAAGCCGCAGCGGTTGCATTTCGTGGTATTTACCACCACAGTAGTATGATCGTCACCGCGCCCGGTCCTGATGGTCATCGCAGCATCACCCTTTTTACCCGTTGTTCCCTAGAGCTAGTATATCCCTGCTTCATCGGCTGTTTACCGGGATGTTGGGGCTGACCAAATGTAAAAATAAGGATACATAAACAATTTATAAAACTTTTGTGATCTTCTTGCAGGATTTCGACAATTTGTAGTCAATATATTGCGTATGTTTGGTATCATAATGTTCGCCTCCCCTGCAAAATATCGTCCCGCCTCCAGCGACAAACAAGCACAGGAGAAATACGGCGATAATCATATCCGCTTCTGTTTCGTATGTATTGTTTCACTAAAAGTTATATCAAGGGAGGCAATCATGTTTCGATTATCGCTCAGATATGTTCGACCCGGGTTGGTCGTTGCCCGCAGCATTCATCACGCCAACGGCACCCTTCTTCTCGGACAGGGCGTTGAACTGGATAACCGCCTCATTGCCAGACTGGCCACCATGGGCGTTGATTCGGTGTACGTAAAAAACCCCTATTTCGCCGGTGAGCCGACGGAAGTAATCAGTGAAAAAACCCGCATCACCACAACCAAGCTGACCCATAACGCTTTTGAAACCTACCGCCAGCGCGGCACAATCAACCTGGGCGACCTGCAGCGGGTGATCAAAATGCTGGTGGAGGATGTCACCGATAACCGCCAGGTCCTGATTCAGCTTACCGATATCCGCACTCATGACGATTATACTTTCGGCCATTCGATCAACACCTGTATCCTCTCCGCCATGATTGGCGTAAAAATGCGTCTCAAAGAGCACCAGCTGAAAGAACTGGCTCTCGGAGTCATCCTTCACGATCTCGGCAAGACGCTTCTTCCCAAAGAATTGTTAAATAAAAAAGAGCCGCTCCTGCCAGAGGAACGGCGACGGATCGAGGAGCACGCGACCAGCGGTTTCGAGGTGCTCAGACAGCAGGGATCCATCCCGCTGATGTCGGCCCATGTGGCCTTCCAGCACCATGAAAATTATGACGGAAGCGGCTATCCGCGTGGCCTTGCCGGAGAGGACATCCACCTCTACGCCCGCATTGCCGCCATCGCCGACCTATATGACGCCATCACCTCCGACCGGCCCTACCGGCCGGCCATGCTCCCTCACGAGGCCTACGAAGTGGTTCTGGGCTCCCGCGGCGTAAAGCTGGATCCGGCGATAACCGACCTCTTCCTGGAAAATGTGGCCCTCTTCCCGATAGGAACCATGGTTCTTCTGGACAGCGGGGAGACCGGAGTGGTCACCGCGGTTCATCCCGGTCTGCAGGCCCGGCCTGTGGTAAAAGTGATACTGGACAAGTTCGGTCAGCAGTTGCCTGGCCAGGATCATATCATCGACCTGACCAAAGAGCTGACTAAATTCATCGTCAAAGTTTTCAAGCCAGAAGAGGTGGTCGCCCTCAGCCGCGGCGAAGCATCCGGCGCCACTGCCTGACAGCCGTGCCCGCGGTGAATCCCAAAGCCGCCGGGATACGAAAACGCTCCCGGCGTTAACCGGGAGCGCAGCATCAGCCGCTAAACTAGGCTGATTGTTTTCTTTTGGAATATAGCGGCTCATGGCGGATATCCTGAACCCTCTTTCCCATGATGGTAAAAGCCAGCTGGATCGCTGGCCCCAGCGTGAAAGCGACGATCACCGTTCCGATTCCTATCGGCCCCCCCAGCAGATAACCGGCGACAGCCACGCCTGTTTCCAGCAATGTCCTCACCAGCCACACCGGCCAGCCGGTCTTGAGGATGGCTCCCACCATGAAACTGTCCCTGGGGCCGGCGCCAAAGGCCGCCGACAGATAAAAAAAGCTGCCCCAGCCGATAACAAGAACCCCACCCAGCAGCATTGCCAACTGGGTGAACCACCGGCCCGGAACCGGAAGCCAGGAACTGGCCATGAACAAGTCGATAAATACCCCGATGAAATACATGTTGGCGATGGTGCCCCAGCCGGGCTTGATCCCCAGTAACGCGCTGAGAGCGATGACCGCCACCCCTGTCAGCTGGCTCACTTGCCCGAAGGTCAAAGGTATATAGTTGATAAGACCCAAATGAAAGGCGTCCCATGGACCTGTCCCCAAATTGCTTTTGACGGTCATCACAATGCCAAGTCCGAAAAGGCAAAGCCCCCAAAGCAAAGAAATCCCCCTGATGATCATGCCGATAGCTCTCCTTACTGTCATCCGCGGGCCTCTTCACCCTGACAACGAAATTATACCTCAATCTGGGATCGGCTGTGAACCCTCCAAGTAAATTTCCCTTTTCCAGAAAATACTGTTAAAAGCGGGAAGGAGCAATACGGAAATATATCGAAATTTTAGGATCGTTGTCGACAAAGTGATGGAGGTAACTGTATGCGTCTAAATTTTTTTGCCCAAATGGTTGTCCTGGTTCTGGTTCTGACGATTGCCGCGACAGGCATCACCGGTCTGGTCCTGCTGAGTGGCATGGAAACAAGTCTGAAAGGCGCCATCAACCGTGAGGTACAGGGCCAGGTCGGCGCTTTGGCCGACAGCATCGAAAATATGCTGCAAGATAAAATCAAAACAGGACAGATGATCGCCAGCCACAGCCATGTCATCGGCAGCGACCCGGTGGGAACGAACGAACTGCTAAGCGCGGTCCAGAAAAACGACTCCGTCTCCTACGAGGCTGTCAACATCGCCGACAGTGCAGGGCGGCTGACTTACTTCGCTCCCGCCGCCGGCGCCGCCAAAATGATCGGCGTTTCCGTGGCCGACCGGCAATATTTCAAGGAGGCCATGCAGACAGGCAAAACGGTCATCAGTGATGTCCTTATTTCTAAAGACTCCGGCAGCCCGGTCATTTTGATTGCCACCCCGATCAAGGACGGCTCAGGCGCTTTCGCCGGCATCGTCAGCCAGGTCGTCAAGCTGGATGCCGTGGAAGCGTTGCGGGCCAAGATCAAACTCGGCGAGACAGGCTATGCCGGCATCAGCACCAACGTCAACGGAAAATCGATCATGATCGCCCACCCTGATAAAAATCTTGTCAAAGAACAAAAGGATGTGGCGTCCAACATCATCGTCCGGGCGACCATGGGCGGACAAAAGCAGCTGATGAGCTTCAAGGGCCTAAACGGCACCGACATGATCGGCGCCACCGCCATTGTCCCCTCAACCAACTGGATTATCACCGCCATGGTGCCGGAAAGGGAAGTATACGCCGAAGTAACCGCCAACCGCTATAAAATGCTGGCAATCCTGACGGTAACAATCCTTGTGGTTATTCTTTTCACCTGGTATTTCGCCCGCAGGATCGCCCACCGCCTTACGGCGCTGGTCCAGAAGGTCACCCGGGTGGCTAACGGCGACCTGAGGTCGGCGGCCGCCACCGTCGCCGCCGCCGATGAGATCGGGCAGCTGGAAAGGGCGCTGAACGCCATGGCCGAAAACCTCAGCGCCGTCATCCGGCAGGTCGCTTCATCGGCCGAACAGGTGGCCTCATCCTCCCAGCAGCTGACCACAGGCGCTGAGCAGTCGGCCGAGGGTGCCGGCCAGGTCGCGGCATCCATCACCGAGGTTGCCGCCGGCACTGAGAAACAAACGGCCGCGGTGCGGAAAACCGCCGGCGTTGTCGAACGGATTTCCGCCGAGATCAAGCAGGCGGCAGCCAACGTCGACAACGTGGCAATTGCCGCCGATAAGGCCGCCGGCGCCGCCAAGGACGGCAGTACAGCCGTGGAAGCAGCGATAACCAAGATGAACAGCGTCGAAGCCAAGGTAATGAGTTCGGCCGAAGTTGTCGCCAAACTGGGGGAACGTTCGAAAGAAATCGGTCAGATCGTCGACACCATGTCCGGTATCGCCGGCCAGACCAACCTCCTCGCCCTGAACGCAGCCATTGAGGCCGCGCGCGCCGGCGAACAGGGCCGCGGCTTTGCCGTGGTGGCGGAAGAAGTCCGCAAACTGGCTGAACAGTCTCAGGAAGCCGCCAAGCAAATCGCCGACCTCATTGCCGAAATCCAGGGCGACACAGACAGCGCCGTAATCGCCATGAACGAAGGCAGCCAGGAAGTGAAGATCGGCGCCGAGGTATTCAACTCCGCCGGGCGGGATTTTGCCCGGATCGTTTCCCTGGTAGACGAGGTCTCGCGCCAGGTGAAGAACATCACCGCCGCTATCCAGCAGGTATCCGGCGGCAGCCAGGAGATCGTTTCCGCCGTGCGGGAAATCGACGCCATCAGCAAGGAAACCGCCGGCCAGACTCAAACCGTGTCAGCGGTCACCGAGCAGCAGTCGGCTTCTATGGAGGAGATAGCCGCCTCCAGTGAAGCGTTGGCGCAAATGGCCAAGGATATGCGGACCGCGGTGCAGCGGTTCAAAGTCTGACCGCCGGCTGACCCGGAATGCGACAAAAAGGCTCCGAATATTGGACTAAACCCTGTCCAATATTCGGAGCCTTTTCTCTATTTACGGACCTATTTTTCAACTGTCAGAGGCGGAGCGGCCGTACTGTAGCTGTGGGCTTGTTCGTACAGATGCGCGGCGGCGAACACCCGTCCCTCGCCGAACGGCCTCCCCTGAATCTGAAAGCCGATGGGGAGTCCGCCGGCCGTAAAGCCGCAGGGCAGCGAGATGGCCGGACAGCCGTTGAAATTGCTCAGTGAGGTTATCAGCGTCAGGATGACCTTTACCCGCGGATCGAGCACCTCTCCTCCGACGGAAATGGTGCTCTCGCCAACCGGAAAAGCCGGCAGAACCGTAGTGGGGGCGAGGAAGAAGTCGATCTCCCGGTAGATTGCCGCCCATTGCCGCTTATCCTCCTCGCGCAGGCGCTGGGCCTCGATATAAGAGCTGGCCGGGATATTCCTGCCTCTTTCCAGCCTTTGCAGCACACTGGGGCCGTACTTGCCAGGGCAGGTTGCCAGATAAGACGCATGATAAGTAAACGCCTCAGCCATCAGCATAGTGCTACGGACCGCGAAGGTTTCCCGGGACGGAAAAGGCAATTCTTTGATCCGGGCCCCACTTTCTGCAAACCACCGGACCACCCGCCGAAAAGCCTGCTCGACTTCCGGATCCAATAGGCCACTGTAATAATCCGGGCAAAGCCCCACTGTCGTCCCTTGCAGCGCCGCCGGACCGGCTGTAGCCACATATTCCGGATAATCCGGCACAGCGAAGCCGCTGGAGGTCGGATCAGCAGGGTCATAACCGGCGATTGCCGCCAGGACGGCGGCGGTGTCCCACACCGATTTTGCCAGCGGTCCGGCGTGATCCAGCGACCAGCTGAGCGGAATCACCCCCCGGGTGCTCACTCGCCCATAGGTCGGTTTTATGCCTGTCACCCCGCACAAGGCCGCAGGTATCCTTATCGAGCCTCCGGTATCGGTGCCCAGCGAAAACAGCGAGCTGAAAGCCGCCACCGAAGCGGCCGAGCCGCCGCTCGACCCGCCGGGGATCATGGCGGTGTCCCAGGGATTTCGGCACGGCCCGAACCGGTCATTTTCGTTCGTTGTCCCGTAGGCAAATTCATGCAGGTTGTTCTTCCCCACCAATATCGCTCCGGCCTGGTTCAACCGGTCGATAACCGCCGCGTTTTGATCCGGTATATGTTCTGACAGTATTTCCGAACCGGCGGTGGTACGGATTCCTTTGGTGAAATACAAGTCTTTGGCTGAATACGGAATACCGTGGAGAACACCCCGGTACCGCCCCTGCATGATTTCCTTTTCGGCCTGAGCCGCCGCCTGCAGGGCCTCATCCGCCAAAACGGTGATATAGGCGTTCAGCGCAGGTTCGGTTTTTTCAATCTGCCGCAGGCAGTCCCGCACCAATTCCACCGGGGACAGCGCTCTGCCTTGAATGAGAGGTGCCAACTCCCGGATTGTTTTTCGCAAAAGCGTCATGCCTTGTCCATCTCCTTCCGCCACTTGACAAGCTCCTTAGGAATATTTCGTCTGCCGCTCCGCCAGCTCCTTTTCTCGCGATAATTTTTTCCGGTGCCGACCAAACCATCCATTCTACGGTTCGTCGCCGCCGGGTCGACTTCCCGGGCGTCAGCACCCATCAAGCCGGCTGCCGAAAAAAACCGGAGCCCTGCTCTTTCGAACAAAGCCCCGACCTGGTATGCTTCGCATTCAATCCATCGAACTTTCCCTGGCAGCAGGCGCCATCACACGACTCGAAAACATTGTTTCGATACAAAACGTCCCGCTGGTTCCTCAGCTCTCGATGCCTATCTTCCCCAACGCGGTGTCAACCTCGTGCTCCCACAGCGAGCAAAAGGCCTCGACGAAGCCGCGGACGATGGACGATCCATACTGCTCGCCGATGGCGTCGATGGCGTCGATGAACGCCAACGGCCCCATCTGGGCTCCGGCCATCACCGTTTCGCGAAAATACTTCGTTTCTTGCGTCAAAAATGCCAACTGGTCGGCGTGGGCCTTCTTTTCCCTGTCTGTCACAGGAGTCTCCTGCATCAGTTCTTCGTAGGCCGCGCAGTAATGCACCATCCTCGCAAGAAAGATGCCCTTGGGATTGACAGCGGGAATATCGCCGAAGAGTTCGGTAATCGTCGCATTCACGATATACTTTCCGTGCAGCAGGGTCCAGGATGCGTAGGCTTCTTCCAGGACATCCTCGGGATAATTGGTCCAGCGTCCGCCTTTTCCCCCGCCGCCGCGCCTGGGTTCGGGAATCAGCCGCCATTTTTCGTAATTCAGTAAGGTTCGTCTGGTAATGTTCACGCCCAAAGACTTGAGCGCCGTGACCACTTCATCAGGACTCATGGTGACCTCCGCTTATAAAGAAACAGCAATTTCTAGTTCCATTTCTCATTATAGCGATATGTCCCACAGTCGTCAAACCTGAATCCATCCAGCAGCGGAGCTATCGCCACCGCCGTTACTCAGCGCGTCCCCCTGCGGTTCATACCCCACACACTTTTCAGCACATAAGGTTTGTTCCTGATCTGTCGCAGCGTCTGCAGCCGCCAGTATCGGCGATACTTCCATTTTTGCACGGCAGAATAGACCACCGCCACCGCCACCAGTGCCCCGAAAATCAAAGCCCAGAATTGAAGATCCATCAACATCCCCCCTGCCGACCGATCCACCGGCGGCTTAGTAGAATTCGTATCCGACCAAAGCGTATTTTTCCAGCGGATCCAGGTTCTTAACAACCGCAACGACCTCGTCCAGCCGTTTCCCGAAATTGTTGAACCCTGAAGACTGGCAGTGAACCCATTCTTCGCCGTACAATTCGTCCACGAACCGCATGATGTCCCGCGGCGTGACGATGGCAACCCAACAGCCCCAGTCAATCTGTTTCCCGTATAATTCGCCGG